>NZ_VJON01000016.1 GCF_007556685.1 Tepidimonas charontis
GAGGCCCACGAAAGGGGCTTCTGGAGCGGAAAATAACTCAAAATCTGCCCCTGATCCCGTCATGTGAAACAAAGTCTACCATCACCGCGTCCTCTGGAACGAATAGGCTGGGTTGTGCAGAGGTTTCTTAGCGCAGCCCCCGCCTACAATTGCGCCACCATGCTCGATATCGCTTTGTTGCGCCGCGACCTCGACGCCGTCGTCGCGCGGCTGTCTACCCGTAAGAATCCCCAACCGTTTTTGGATGTGGCGGCCTTCACCGCGTTGGAAGGCGAGCGCAAATCGCTGCAGGTGCGCACCGAGGAACTGCAGGCCCGCCGCAACGCCCTGTCCAAGCAGATCGGCCAGCTCAAGGCCAAGGGTGAGCACGACGCCGCCCAGGCGGTGATGACCGAGGTGGCGCAGCTCAAGGGCGAGCTGGAAATCTGTGCCCAGCGGCTGGAGCAGATTCAGACCGAGTTGCACGCCTTGCTACTGGCGGTGCCCAACCTGCCGCAGCCCGAGGTGCCGGTGGGCCCCGACGAAAGCGGCAATGTGGAGTTGCGCCGCTGGAGCCCGCAGGGCGGTCTGGGTGGCGACCCGGCACCCTTGCCGTTCGCGCCGCGCGACCACGTGGCGCTGGGCGAGCGCCTAGGCTTGGATTTCGAGACCGCCGCCAAGCTCAGCGGGGCGCGGTTTGCCGTGCTGCGCGGGCCGCTGGCGCGCCTGCACCGGGCGTTGGCGCAGTTCATGCTGGACGTGCAAACCACCGAGCACGGCTACACCGAGTGTTACACGCCCTACATCGTCAATGCCGAGACGCTGCGCGGCACGGGCCAGCTACCCAAGTTCGAAGCCGACCTGTTCGCGGCCAAAAAGGGCGGTGCCGAGGGCGACGAGGCGGCGCTGTATCTGATCCCCACCAGCGAGGTGACACTGACCAACTTCGTGCGCGACGCCATCGTGGCCGAGGCCGAGCTGCCAATCAAGTTGACGGCGCATACACCGTGCTTCCGCTCCGAGGCGGGGGCGGCGGGGCGCGATACGCGCGGGCTGATTCGCCAGCACCAGTTCGACAAGGTGGAGATGGTGCAAATCGTGCACCCGCAGCGCAGCCACGCGGCGCTGGAGGAGATGACTGGCCACGCCGAGGCCATTTTGCAAAAGCTTGGGCTGCCGTACCGCGTGGTGTTGCTGTGCACCGGCGACATGGGGTTTGGCGCGGCGCGCACGCACGACCTGGAGGTGTGGCTGCCGGCGCAGGGCACCTATCGTGAGATCAGCTCGGTGAGCAACTGTGGCGACTTTCAGGCGCGCCGACTGCAGGCGCGCTTTCGCAACGCGCAGGGCAAGCCGGAGCTGGTGCACACGCTCAATGGCTCGGGCTTGGCGGTGGGGCGCACGCTGGTGGCGGTGCTGGAAAACTACCAAAACGCCGACGGCACCATCACGGTGCCGCCAGTGCTGCGTCCGTATTTGGGCGGCGCCGAGGTGTTGTGACAGCCCGTCCGCCCGCCTGCCGGCGGGCGCCTCAGCGCAGGCCTGCGCCCGGCGCGTCGAAGTCGCGCTGGATCAGTTCGATCTTGTAGCCGTCGGGGTCGGTGACGAACGCGATGACCGTGGTGCCGCCTTTGACCGGGCCCGGTTCGCGGGTGATGGTGCCCCCCGCGGCGCGGATGCGCTCACACGTCGCGTAAACGTCCGGCACACCGATGGCGATGTGGCCGTAAGCGGTGCCCAGTTCGTAGGACTCGACGCCCCAGTTGTAGGTGAGCTCGATTTCTGCTTGTCCGGGGTTGCCGCCGTCGTAGCCCAGAAAGGCCAGCGAGTATTTGTACTCCGGATTGTCGGAGGTGCGCAGCAGCTGCATGCCCAGCACCCGGGTGTAGAAATCGATGGAGCGTTGCAGGTTGCCCACGCGCAGCATGGTGTGCAGGATACGCATCGCGGTCTCTCCAGGATGAGCCGGTTATTGAATACGGCCAAAGCTGGTGCGCAGCGGGTCGATGCCGCCGCCGCTCTTGCCCGGGCGGTTTTTGTTGCGACTGCGCCGCCCACGGTCGTTGAGGGCATCGATGCCGGTGCGCAGCGGATCGGGTTGCCGCGCCGGTGCGGGCCCCTGCGCCTTGCGTGGCCCTGGCATCTGGCCTGAGCGCCCGTCGCGGGGAGCGCGGTTGGCACCATCGGGGCGCGCAGTGGCCGTGGCGTCGGGCGCGCCGGCCGCCTTGTTTTTGTTGCGGCGACGCCGGTTGCGGTTGCGCCGTCCTTCGGGGTCGATGCGATTGCGGCTTTCCATGCCGTCGGCAGCGGGTGCCGAGGGTGAGGCGTCGGATTCGGCGCCCGCGTCGCCGGACGCGGCGTGGGCTGCCGGCGCCGCCGGGCGCGCCGCTTCGCCTGCCTTGCGCGCATGCATGCGCTCTTGCAGCTCGCGCCGTGCTGCGCGCGCAGCCGCTGCCATCACTTCACGCGTTGGCGGCTTGCCGGCGCCGCCCCACAGCACCTGCCGGCCCATGGCGATCGGTTCGGCCTTTTCGTCCGGGCCGGGCATGAACTCCGGCAGCGCTTCTACCGGAATCTGCTGGCCCGTGAAGCGCTCGATGGCCATCATCCAGCCTTCTTCGTCGAGGCTGACGAAGCTGAGCGCCTCACCTTGCGCGCCGGCGCGACCGGTGCGGCCGATGCGGTGCACGTAGTCTTCGGCGATGTTGGGGATGTCGTAGTTGATGACGTGCGGCAGGTCTTCGATGTCAATGCCGCGCGCGGCGATGTCGGTGGCCACCAGCACGCGCAGCTGTCCGCTCTTGAAGCCGTCCAGCGCCTGGGTGCGCGCCGTCTGGCTTTTGTTGCCGTGCAGGGCCATGGCACTGATGCCGTGTTCGTTGAGGAATTGCGCCACTTGGTTGGCCCCGAACTTGGTGCGCGTGAACACCAACACCTGGTTCCAGCCGTGGGTGTCGAGCAGGTGTTTGAGCAGGGCCATCTTGCGGTCGCGCGCCACCGGGTAGATGACCTGGCGGATGCGCTGCACCGTGGTGTTGGGCGGGGTGACCTGGATGTGCAGCGGGTCGCGCAGCAGCCCCGCGGCCAATTCCTTGATCTCGTCGCTGAAAGTGGCCGAAAACAGCAGGCTTTGTTTGTTGGCGGGCAGCAGCGCCAGCACCTTGCGCACGTCGTGGATGAAGCCCATGTCGAGCATGCGGTCGGCCTCATCCAGCACCAGGATTTCCACCGTGCCCAGGTTGACGTGGCCTTGGTCGGCCAAGTCGAGCAGCCGTCCGGGGGTGGCCACCAGGATATCCACCCCTTTGGCCAGCTTGTCGATCTGCGGTTTCAGTCCCACGCCGCCGAACACCACGGCGGACTTGAGCTTGAGGTGTTTGCCGTAGGCCTTGACCGATTCCTCGACTTGGGCGGCGAGCTCGCGCGTCGGCGCCAGCACCAAGGCGCGCACCGGGCGGAAGACGCCGCGCTTGGGTGGCTCACCGCGCATGGCCAGCAGCTGCAGCATGGGCAGCGTGAAGGCGGCCGTTTTACCGGTACCGGTTTGGGCGCCGGCCAATACGTCGCGGCCGGCCAGGACGGCTGGGATGGCTTCGGCCTGGATGGGGGTGGGCGTCTCGTAGCCCTGTTCGCGCACGGCCTCCACGAGGGCCGGCAGCAATTGGAGATCTTCGAATGTCATGTGTTTGGGATCGGGCGCCCATGCCGGGGCGCACGGCATCGGCCCATGTCACCGATGCGGCGCTCGAGCCAGTGGTGACTCAGCACGCGGGTGACTCAGTCCAGGGCAGATGAGGTCTGGAAAATGGGCAGCGGCCGCCGGGTGCGAGAGAAACGTTGATAGCACCTGCGTGAGCCCGCGTGCCCGGGCTTCATGCCAACCGGGACGCGACTGCTGGGCCCGGTTGGCGCCAATTGTCGCATAACTGCGATAATTCGGCGCAGCGCCGGGCCCAGAGCCCGGCCCCTTTTTTGTCGAACTGTTGTTTTTTCGAGTATGGCGCAGTACGTTTTTACGATGAACCGGGTCTCCAAGACCGTGCCGCCCAAGCGGCAGATCTTGAAAGACATCTCGCTGAGCTTCTTTCCTGGCGCCAAGATCGGCGTGCTCGGCCTCAACGGCGCGGGCAAGTCCACTCTGCTCAAAATCATGGCAGGGGTGGACAAAGATTTCGAGGGCGAGGCGGTGCCGATGCCCGGTATCAAAATCGGTTACCTGCCGCAGGAGCCGCAGCTCGACCCCGACAAAACCGTGCGCGAGACGGTGGAGGAGGGCATCGGCGGCGCGCTGGCGGCCAAGAAGCGGCTGGAGGAGGTGTATGCGGCCTACGCAGAGCCCGATGCCGACTTCGACGCGCTGGCCGCCGAGCAGGCCGAGCTGGAGGCCATCATCGCCGCTGCGGGCAGTGAAAACACCGACTTGCAGCTGGAACTGGCCGCCGACGCCCTGAACCTGCCGCCGTGGGATGCGGTGATCCGGCACCTCTCAGGTGGCGAAAAACGCCGCGTGGCCTTGTGCCGTCTGCTGCTGTCCAAGCCCGACATGTTGCTGCTGGACGAGCCGACCAACCACCTGGATGCCGAGAGTGTGCACTGGCTGGAGCAGTTTTTGCAGCGCTTCCCCGGTACGGTGGTGGCCATCACCCACGACCGCTACTTCCTGGACAACGCGGCCGAGTGGATTTTGGAGCTGGACCGCGGCATGGGCATCCCGTACAAGGGCAACTACTCCCAGTGGCTGGAGCAGAAGGAGCGCCGCCTGGAGCAGGAGCAAAAGGCCGAGGACGCGCGCCGCAAGGCCATGAAGGAGGAGCTCAAGTGGGTGCGCTCCAACGCCAAGGGGCGCCAGGCCAAGAGCAAGGCGCGGCTGCAGCGCTTCGAGGAGCTGTGCGACGTCGAATACCAAAAGCGCAACGAGACCAACGAAATCTTCATCCCGGTGGCCGACCGCCTGGGCTCGCAGGTCATCGAGTTTCGCCACGTCAGCAAGGGGTTCGGTGACCGCTTGCTGATCGACGACCTGAGCTTTTCCGTGCCGGCGGGGGCCATCGTTGGCATCATCGGCCCCAACGGCGCCGGCAAATCGACCCTGTTTCGCATGATCCAGGGCGTGGAGAAGCCCGACCGCGGCGAGATCATCATCGGCCAGACCGCCAAGCTGGCCTTCGTCGATCAGAGCCGCGACTGCCTGGACCCGAACAAGACGGTGTGGGAAGAGGTCTCGGGCGGCCTGGACAACATCACGGTGGGCAAGTTTGTCATGCCCAGCCGCGCCTACCTGGGCCGCTTCAACTTCAAGGGCAACGACCAGCAAAAGCGCGTCGGCGACCTCTCCGGCGGCGAGCGCGGTCGCCTGCATCTGGCCAAGACCCTGGCCAAAGGCGGCAATGTGCTGCTGCTGGACGAACCCTCCAACGACCTGGACGTGGAGACCCTGCGCGCGCTGGAAGAAGCGCTGCTGGAGTTCGCGGGCAGCGCGCTGGTCATCAGCCACGACCGCTGGTTTCTGGATCGCATCTGCACCCACATCCTGGCCTACGAAGGCGACAGCCAGTGGTATTTCTTCGACGGCAACTTCACCGAGTACGAGGCCGACAAGGTGCGCCGGCTCGGCGAAGAAGGTGCGCGCCCGAAGCGCGTGCGCTTCAAGTCGTTGGCCTGAGCATGACCGCGCCGCCTGCCTTGTCCACACCCGTGTCCCCACCGCCCACGGTGGCTGAAGTCGAAGCCGCGATGCGGCGCTGGATCGAGCGCGCCGTCATCGGGCTGAACCTGTGCCCGTACGCCAAGGCGGCGTGGGTCAAACGGCAGGTGCGCATCGCGGTGAGCCAGGCGCGCCACCTGGATGGCTTTTTGGACGATTTGGATGCCGAACTGCTGCGCCTGCGCGACACCCCAGCCGACCAACTGGACACCACGCTGCTGGTGCACCCGACCTTGTTTGCCGACTTCTTCGTCTTCAACGACTTTTTGGACGTCGTCGATCGGGTCATCGAAGAGCATGGCCTGGAGGGTGTGATCCAGGTCGCGCCGTTTCATCCGGATTTCGTCTTCGAGGGCAGCGCGCCCGACGACATCGCCAACGCCACCAACCGCGCGCCTTACCCGACGCTGCATTTGTTGCGTGAGGACAGCGTGGCGCGCGCCGTCGACGAGGGCGAGCCAGCCGAGCTCATCGTCGAGCGCAATATCCGCACCCTGCGCCAGCTCGGCGCCGACGGGTGGCGCCGGCTGCTGGCCGGCGACGGGCCATCGCCGTGAGCGCGTGCACAATGCTACATTTCACGCCAAAATGGCGAGAATGAAAAAGGTGAGCATGTCCAACCCGTTGACGCCCAGCAGCGATGCGTACTACACCACGTTGGAGGTGGCGCGCATGCTGGGCATGGCGGTGCGTTCGGTGCAACTGATGGTGGACCGCGGCGAGCTGCAAGCGTGGAAGACGCCGGGCGGGCACCGGCGCATCACCGCCGAGTCGCTGCAGCGCTGGCTGGCGCACAGCCGGGCGGGCCTGGTGCCGCCGGCGGCGCAGCGCGTGGCGCGTCCGCGTCGCAGTTCCGCACGCTCGCCACGGCCGCCGCGCATCCTGCTCATCGAGGACTCGTCGCACTTTCAGCACCTGGTGCAGCTGCTGGTGCGGCAGCGCTTTCCGCGTGCCGAGCTGCACGTGGCGCCCGACGGCATCACCGGGCTGGTGTCGTTCGGCCAGTTGCAGCCGGACTTGCTGATCGTGGATATTCTGCTGCCCGGGATCGACGGCGCCTCGATGTTGCTCGGGCTGCGCCGCCACGAACTGTGTGGCAGCTGCGGCTTGATCGTGGTGACGGCTCTGGACGAGCAGGCACGCCGCGATTGCGCCCATGCGCTGCAGGGGGTGCCGGTGGTGCACAAGTCGGAGCTGGTGCGCGCGCTGCCGCCGCTGATCGCCGCCGCGCTGGCCGAGCGCGGGTTTGAGGGCGCACCGGTGCCCGATGGCGCTCAGCCCAGCCAGGACGACCAGTCACCGGGCAGCAACCACAGCAGCGCCGCCGTCATCAACACGTAGCGGGCGAATTTGCCGATCGCCATGTAAAACAGGCAAGGCAGCAGCGGAAATTTCAGCCAGCCCGCCACAGCGCACAGCGGGTCGCCCACCGCGGGCAGCCAGCTCAGCAGACAGGCCTTGGGGCCGAAGCGCTCGAGCCAGTCCAGCGCGCGCAGGTGGGTCGGGGAGCCGCGGGCGCGGTCGATGGCGGCGTGGGCGCCATAGCCCATGGCCCAGCTCACGGCGCCGCCCAGGGTGTTGCCCACGGTGGCCACCAGTACCGTCGGCCAAAACAAATCGGGGTTGAGCTTGACCAGCGCGAACACCGCCGGCTCCGATCCCATCGGCAGCAGGGTGGCGGAAACGAAGGCCACCACGAACACCGTCGTCAGCCCCACCTCGGGCAGACTGAGGGTGTGCAGGAGTGACGAGAGCCAGACATCCATGGGGTTGCGTGAGAACCGTCGCCCAGACCGGGCACGGGCACCTGTCGGGTGCGCGCGCCCGGTCTGGGAGTTGTCGCAACGTGCGGGAAACGACGCTGCCGAGTATAGGGGTAGGGCATGACGGCGCGCGGCAGCGCGTGGTCCCGCAGTCGGTCGCCATCGCGGGCAGCGGGGATACAATCGTGCCTGTTTTTTCGGCAAGTCGCTGCATGCGCGGCGCCGCCCCGCTGTGCAACCCCCGCATCGTCCCTCTTCCATGTCTGGCGGTCTGGCCATTGGCCCCCACGTGCTGCTAAACCGGCTATTCGTCGCCCCGATGGCGGGTGTGACCGACCGGCCGTTTCGGCGTCTGTGCAAACGCCTGGGTGCGGGCTACGCGGTCAGTGAAATGATCACCTCGCGCCCGGAGCTGCGCGACAGCCTGAAAACGGCCCGCCGCGTGAACCACGACGGCGAGCCGGGGCCGATCGCGGTGCAGATCGCCGGCACCGACCCGGCCATGATGGCCGAGGCGGCGCGCTACAACATCGACCGCAGTGCGCAAATCATCGACATCAACATGGGCTGCCCGGCCAAGAAGGTGTGCAACAAATGGGCCGGCTCGGCGTTGATGCAAGACGAGCCGCTGGCCGCCGCCATCATCGAAGCGGTGGTGGCGGCGTGCGAGCCGCACGGTGTGCCGGTGACCTTGAAGATGCGCACCGGCTGGAGCGCCCGGGCCAAGAATGCCCCGGTGCTGGCGCGGGTGGCCGAAAGCGCTGGCGTGCGCTTGCTCACCATCCATGGCCGCACGCGCGAGCAGGGCTACCGCGGCCAGGCCGAGCACGAGACCGTGGCGGCCATCAAGGCCAGTGTGCGCATTCCGGTAGTGGCCAACGGCGACATCGACAGTCCCGAGGCCGCCGCACACGTGCTGCGCACCACCGGGGTGGATGCGGTGATGGTCGGGCGCGCGGCGCAGGGCCGGCCGTGGCTGTTTCGCGACATCGCGCACTATCTGCAAACCGGACGGCACGCGCCGCCGCCGACGCCGGCCGAGCTGCGACTGTGGTTGCGCGAGCATCTGAGCGACCACTACGCGCTGTACGGCGAATTCAGCGGCGTGCGCAGCGCGCGCAAGCACCTGCTTTGGTATTTGCGGGCGCTGCCAGGCAGCGAGGCGGCGCGTCAGCGCTTGCGCGACACGGTCATCGCAGCCGAAACCTGCGCTGCCCAGTTGCGCGCCGTGGACGCCTATTTCGACCAACTCGACCTGCCCTTGGCCGCATGAACCCACCTGCCTTGCCCGACTGCGTACGCGCCAACCTCGAGGCCTACTTCGCCGACCTGGGCGATACCGAGCCCGCCAACCTGCACGACATGCTGATGTGCGCGGTGGAAAAGCCACTGCTGGAGGTGGTGATGGCGCGCGCGCGCGGCAACCAGTCGCGCGCCGCCCAGTGGCTGGGCCTGAATCGCAACACGCTGCGCAAAAAGCTCCTGGAGCACGGTTTGCTCGACGCGTGATGCGTCACCCTGGATTTCCTGCCACTTTTTTCGAGGATGAACCCCCCATGAGAGCCCTGATATCCGTCTCCGACAAGACCGGCGTGCTGGAGCTGGCGCGCGCGCTGCATGCGCTGGGTGTGGCGCTGATTTCCACCGGCGGCACGGCGCGCCTGCTGGCCGACGCCGGCTTGCCGGTGGCCGAGGTGGCCGAGGTCACCGGGTTTCCGGAGATGCTCGACGGCCGCGTCAAGACGCTGCATCCCAAGATCCACGGTGGTCTGCTGGCACGCCGCGACCGGCCCGAGCACATGGCGGCCTTGCAGCAGCACGGCATCGCCCCCATCGACCTGCTGGTGGTCAATCTGTATCCATTCGAGGCCACGGTGGCGCGTGCCGACTGTACCCTGGCCGACGCGATCGAAAATATCGACATCGGCGGGCCGGCGATGGTGCGCTCCGCAGCCAAAAACTGGCGCGACGTGGCGGTGCTGACCGACCCCGCCCAGTACGCGCCGGTATTGGCCGAATTGCGTGACAGCGGCCGCTTGAGCGACACCACCCGCCTGCGACTGGCGGTGGCGGCGTTCAACCGCATTGCCCAATACGACGCGGCCATCAGTCAGTATCTGTCGGCCATCGATCTGTCGGCTGGGGCACCCGCCGTCGATGCGCCACCGCCGCGCCACCCCTTCCCAGGGCAGTTCAACGCCTGCTGGACCAAGGTGCAAGACCTGCGCTACGGCGAAAACCCGCACCAGCAGGCGGCGTTCTACCGCGATCCCGAGGCGCCGGCGGGCGCGCTGGCCACCGCCCAGCAGCTGCAGGGCAAGGAACTGTCCTACAACAACATTGCCGATGCCGACGCTGCCTGGGAGTGCGTCAAGAGCTTCGAGGCCCCGGCCTGCGTCATCATCAAACACGCCAATCCCTGCGGCGTAGCGGTGGGCGAGGGGCCCTTGCAGGCCTATCGCAAGGCGTTTCAGACCGATCCGACCAGCGCCTTTGGCGGCATCATCGCCTTCAACCGCAGCGTCGATGGCGAGACGGCGCAGGCGGTGGCCCAGCAGTTCGTCGAAGTGCTGATCGCGCCCGACTTCACGCCCGAGGCCTTGGCCGTCTTCAAGACCAAGGCCAATGTGCGCTTGCTGCGCATCGCACTGCCGGCCGACGCGGCCGCCACGCGCAACGCCTGGCACCTGCAGCGCGTCGGCGGTGGCGTGCTGGTGCAGACCACCGACGTCCACGTCTTGCGCGCGAGCGACCTGAAAGTGGTCACCAAGCGCCAACCCACGCCCGAGCAACTGCAGGACCTGCTCTTTGCCTGGACGGTGGCGCAGTACGTCAAGAGCAACGCCATCGTCTTTTGCAAGGACGGCATGACGATGGGCGTGGGCGCGGGCCAGATGAGTCGGCTCGACTCGGCGCGCATCGCCAGCATCAAGGCGCAGGCGGCGGGGCTCAGTCTGCAGGGCACGGCGGTGGCCAGCGATGCATTTTTCCCGTTCCGCGATGGGCTGGACGTGGTGGTGGACGCGGGGGCGACCTGCATCATCCAGCCCGGGGGGTCGGTGCGCGACCAGGAAGTCATCGACGCCGCCAACGAGCGCGGCGTGGCGATGGTCTTCACCGGCGTGCGCCACTTCCGCCATTGAGGCCTTCAGCGCCCGAACACGAAGACCGCCGGCAGCGCCAGCGGCAGGGTGGGCGCGTGGCGGCGCCAGTCGGCCACGCGCGCACTGTGCACCACCTGCTGCGGCAGCGTCAGGCCGCAGCACACCGCCAACCGGGTGGTGGGCTGCAGGGTGGCCAGCAGTGCCTGCAGCAAGGCGGCGTTGCGATAAGGGGTTTCGATGCACAGCTGCGTCTGTCCGCTGCGCAACGCATGCGCTTCGAGCTGACGCAAGCGCTGGCTGCGCGCCGCCGGTTCGTGCGGCAGGTAGCCGACGAACGCGAATTGCTGGCCGTCCATGCCGCTGGCGGCCAGCGCCAGCGCCAGTGACATCGGCCCCGGCAATGGCACCACGCGCAGCCCCAGGTCGTGCGCGGCGCGCACCACCGCGGCGCCGGGGTCGGCGATGGCGGGCATGCCGGCCTCGCTCACCAGGCCGATATCGTGGCCGTCTTGCGCTGGCGCCAACCAGCGCCGCGCCTGTGTGGCGGCGTCAGCGTGGGTCAGGTCACCGTGTTTGTGCCAGGCGCGCGGCAGCTCGACGATGGACTGTGCCGGCAGCGGCGCGGCCAAAGGCTGGTGCTGCCCCACGCGTTTCAGAAAGGCGCGGGCGCTGCGCGCATTCTCGGCAATCCAGTGCGTCAAGCGTGCCGCCGTCTGCAGCGTCAGGGCGGGCAGACTCGCGTCCAACGGGGTCTGGGCGGCGTCGTCACAGCCGAAATCCAGTGGGGTCGGCACCAGATAAAGGGTACCGGTGGCGCGGGTGGCGGCAGCGGTCATGGCAACGCCACCCCGGCGGCACGCAGCAAGCGCGCGGTGCGGATCAGCGGCAATCCGATCAGGGCGGTGGGGTCGTCGCTGACGATGGCCTCCAGCAGCGCGATGCCCAGCCCTTCGCTCTTGGCGCTGCCGGCGCAATCGTAGGGACGTTCGGCCCGCAGGTAGCGTTCGATTTCCTCGTCGCTCAGGGTGCGAAAGCGCACCTGCACGGCAGCAGCCTCTTGTGCGGCGTAGCCGCGCGCGTGGCACACCACGGCCACCGCCGTGTGAAAAACCACGGTGCGTCCGCGCATGGCTTGCAATTGCGCCACCGCGCGCTCGTGTGTGCCGGGTTTGCCCAGCGCCGTGCCGTCCAGATCGGCCACCTGGTCGCTACCGATGACCAGGGCGTGCGGGTGCAGCCGCGCCACGGCGTCGGCCTTGGCGCGGGCCAGGCGCAGCGCCAGTGCCGCCGGCGCTTCGCCCGGGTGCGGGGTTTCATCGACCTGTGGCGCGCAGATGTCGAATGGCAGACGAAGGCGCTGCAGCAGCTCGCGCCGGTAGGGTGAGGTGGAGGCCAGCACGATGCGCGCGGCAGGCGCATCGGCGGGCAGGGGCGAGGCGGGGGTAATCATAAGCCGCTATTGTCGGCTCAGCCGTCCCCACGCCCGCAACCGAGCCCGCACCGAAGCCCACCCCCATACCCGGTATCGCCCCCCCTAGGCGGGGCCGTTGCGGGCGCCCGATGGGGGCGCGCGGCAGCGGCGAGTGGTTACCGTACAGCTGGGCCGCAACGCGCGCCACGGCGCACGGCCATGGCCGCACGGGGGCGAATGGCCGCATGGGGGTCGTAGCCGGACACCGTGTGGGGCGGTTGGGTGTGGCTACGCTGGCTTGGCGGCAAACGCGCTATGCTTATCATATGGTCGCCACGCCCCACAAAGCCGATGGTCCCGATGGGCACGACGAGGCTTGGCATGTGTTGTGCCGCAGCAGCGATTTGAGCGATGGTGGCGACGCCGTGTCGTTCGACGTGCGCTACCGCGGCGTAGCCTGCCGGGCGTTTGCCATCCGGTTCCATGGCCAGGTGTACGCCTATCTGAATCGTTGCAGTCACGTGGCGCTGGAGCTGGACTGGATGCCAAACCGCTTTTTCGACGTGACCGGGCAGTGGCTCGTCTGCGCGGCGCATGGCGCCTTGTTCGACCCGCGCAGTGGGCGCTGTGTCGGCGGGCCCGGCCGTGGTCCGTTGGTGACGATCGGCGTGCGCGAGGACGGCGGCGTGGTGTGGTGGCGGTCACAAGTCGATGTGCAACCCCTGTTGTTTTGATACGTTTTCCGATATCTGATCATGACCGCACCCGTTCCGTCCCCCTCTCCCGAGTCGGGCCACACCACGGCTGACACCTCCGCGGTGCCGGCGGCGTCAGGCCCGGCGACGGTGGGCGCGCCCGCACCCGGCGCGGCTGCAGGCGCTCAGCCCGCTGGGCACGGTTCGGCACCGAGCGCGCAGCCGGGCTGGGAACGACAGCTCTTGGAGCGGCTGGCGCTGGCGGCGCTCGATGAGCAGCGCGCGGCGCGTCGCTGGCGGCTGTTTTGGCGCTTCGTTTGGTTGGCGTTTGCGACCATGGTGGCAGTGGTGTTGCTGCGCGACGTCGCGCCGGCCACCCCCGCGCATACGCCGCACACCGCGCTCATCGAAGTGCGCGGCCCCATCGGGGCTGACCAAGAGGCTAATGCGGCACAAGTGATGGCCGCCTTACGGGAGGCGTTTGCCGAGCCACAAGCCAAGGCCGTGGTGCTGCTGATCGACTCCCCGGGCGGCAGCCCGGTGCAGGCCGGCCTCATCAACGACGAGATCTGGCGTCTGAAGGACCAGTACGACAAACCGGTGTATGCGGTGGTGGAGGAGACCTGCGCCTCGGCGGCCTATTATGTGGCGGCGGCGGCCGACCGCATTTATGTGGACAAAGCCAGTCTGGTGGGCAGCATCGGCGTGCTGATGGATGGGTTTGGTTTTACCGGACTGATGGACAAGCTCGGCGTGGAGCGTCGCTTGCTGACGGCGGGGGAGAACAAAGGCTTTCTGGACCCGTTTAGCCCGCAGACCGAACGCCACCGCGCGCACGCGCAGCGTATGCTCGACGAGATCCATAGGCAGTTCATCGCCGTGGTACGCAAGGGGCGCGGCGAGCGCCTGAAAGAGGACGCCGAGACCTTCAGCGGCCTGGTGTGGACCGGTGAGCGTGCGGTACAGATCGGCCTGGCCGATGGGCTGGGCAGCGTCGATGCGGTGGCGCGCGACGTGGTGCAGGCCGAAGACATCGTCGATTACACCCAGCGTGAAAGCGTGGCTGAACGGCTGGCGCGCCGCATTGGCTCCGGTGCGGCGCAGGGGCTGTGGCAGGCAGCGCGGGCGGCCGCGCCGGCGTGGCGGTGATGAGCACACCGCACGCCCTCATCGTCGGTGGCGGTATTGGTGGATTGGGCGCGGCGCTGGCTTGCACCCGCGCCCAGCCTGCCCTGCACGTGACGCTGCTGGAGCGCGCCCCGGCGTTTTCCGAGGTGGGGGCCGGCATCCAGCTCGGCCCCAACGCGGTGCGTGTACTGCACGACTGGGGCTTGCGGCCAGCGCTGCAGGACTGCGCCGCGTGGCCACGGCAGCTGCGTGTGCGCGACGCCGGTGATGGAGCGGTGCTGGGGACACTGGCGCTGGCCGGGCGGGCCGAAGCGCGCTACGGCCAACCCTACGCCACGATCCACCGCGCCGATCTGCACGGGCTGCTGCTGCACGCACTGCGGGGGCGAGCGACGGTGACCCTGCACACCGCAACGGAAGTGCTGGCCCATCAGGAAGAGGCCGACGGCGTGACCGTACAAGCCCAGCAGGGGCCGCAGTGGCGTGGCGACGTGTTGCTGGCTGCCGATGGCGTGTGGAGCCGCACGCGCCAGCGCCTGCTGGGCGACGGCGCTGTCGTGTACTGTGGACATCTGGCCTACCGCGGTTTGGTGCCGATGGCCGATGTGCCTGCGCCGCTGCGTTTGCCCGAGGTCGTGGTCTGGTTGGGGCCACGCATGCATGCCGTGCACTACCCCGTGCGGGCGGGGGCGTGGCTGAACGTGGTGATCTTCGTCGAAGGGCCATTGCCCGGCGACGCGGCGCCATCGTGGGATCATGCCGCCCATGCGGTGGCCCTGCGGCAGGCGCTGGGCGCCGTACCTGCCGACTTGGCTGCGCTGGTGGAGGCGGTGCCGGCGTGGCGCCTGTGGCCGTTGTTCGTGCGCGAACCCATGGCGGGCCCGCGCGAGCAGGCGGTCGGGCGTGTGGCCTTGCTGGGAGACGCCGCACACCCCACGCGGCCGTATTTGGCGCAGGGCGCGGCCATGGCGCTGGAGGACGCCTGGGCCCTGGGGCGGCTGCTGCAGGCTGCCGGCACGCCCAGGCCCGATTGGCCGGCGCTACTGCAGCGCTGGGCGGCGCAGCGGTGGGCGCGCAATGCGCGCGTGCAGGCGCGCTCGCGCCGCAACGGTGTGGTGTTCCATGCCAGCGGCGTCCTGCGCTGGGCGCGCAACCGCGCGCTGGCCGTGGGCGGCCCATATCTACTCGACCAGCCGTGGCTGTACGCCGGCCCGCCGGATCCGCTGGCGCATTGAGCGCCGGCAGACCCGCGGGGCAGCATCGCGCTTGGCCCCCGCCAACCATCGGGCTACCATTGACGCCGGGGGGGCGTTGGATATTTTGCCGCTGGCGTGCGCGCGTACCCCCCCGACCCCTACCGAGGCAAAACCATGTCCCCTGTTGCCGACACCCCGGATTCCGCGGTATCCCTCAAGCTTTCCCCATGTCCCCCGGTGCCGCCGGCGGACGATGGCCGGGTGCCGCTGAAGCTGCGGCGGGTGGCCATCGACACCTATCGCGAAAACGTCGCCTACTTGCACCGCGACTGCGAAATCTACCGTGCCGAAGGTTTTCAGGCCCTGTCCAAGGTCGAGGTGCGGGCCAACGGGCGCCGCGTGTTGGCCACGCTCAACGTCACGCTCGACCCGCGTATCGTCAAATGCGACGAGATCGGGCTGTCGATCGACGCCTTCGATCAGATGGGGGTGCCGCCTGGACATCCCGCCACCATCGCGCAGGCCGAGCCGGCGGCCTCGATGGCCGCGCTGCACCGCAAGATCAGTGGCGAGCGCCTGGGACGCGACGAATTTCACGCCATCGTGCGAGACATCGCCGAGCGCCGCTATTCCAAAATCGAGCTGTCGGCGTTCGTCGTCGCCACGCAGGCGGGCGAGCTCGATCGTGAGGAAGTCTACTTCCTGACCGAAGCCATGATCGAGGCTGGCCAGCGGCTGGACTGGCGCGAGCGGCTGGTGGTGGACAAGCATTGCATCGGCGGCATTCCGGGCAACCGCACCTCGATGTTGGTGGTGCCGATCGTGGCGGCGCATGGCTTGGTCTGTCCCAAGACCTCATCGCGCGCCATCACCTCGCCCGCTGGTACCGCCGACACCATGGAGGTGCTGGCCGAGGTTGAGCTGCCCATCGGGCGGCTGCAAGAGATCGTGCGCGAGCACCGCGGCTGTCTGGCGTGGGGCGGCACCGCACATTTGTCGCCGGCCGATGACGTGCTCATCGCCGTCGAGCGTCCACTGTCGCTCGACTCACCCAGCCAGATGGTGGCCTCCATCCTGAGCAAAAAAGTGGCGGCGGGCTCCAACCACATCGTGCTCGACATCCCGGTCGGGCCCACCGCCAAGGTCCGCTCGATGCCCGAGGCGCAGCGCCTGCGCCGCCTGTTCGAATACGTCGCGCGCCGTCTGGGCATCTCGGTCGATGTCGTCATCACCGATGGGCGTCAGCCGATTGGCCAAGGCATTGGCCCGGTGCTGGAGGCGCGCGATGTGATGCGGGTGCTGCAGAATCACCCGCTGGCGCCGGTTGACTTGCGCCAGAAAGCGTTGCGGTTGGCCGGGCGCCTGCTCGAGTGCGATCCCGACATCCGCGGCGGCGATGGCTACGGGGTGGCGCGCGACATCCTGGACTCCGGGCGTGCGCTGGACAAAATGATGGCCTTGATCGCCGCTCAAGGCGCGCATCCGTTCGACCCCGAGCGTCCACCGCTGGCACGGCTGAGTTTCGAGGTCACGGCCGCGCGCGATGGGGTCGTGACCGCCATCGACAACGTGCAAATCGCGCGCATCGCCCGCTTGGCCGGCGCGCCGAAGGTGGCCGGCGCGGGGGTGGACTTGGCGCGCAAGCTGGGCGAGCCGGTGCGCGCTGGCGAAGCGCTGTATCGTGTGTACGCCGAATATCCCGCCGATCGCGAATTTGCCTGGGAAGCGAGCCAACGTCACAGCGGCTATCGGATCGGCGAACCCGACGAGCTGCCGCATTTGTTCGTGGAATTTTGACCATGCCAGTGCTGCTGTGTTGCGATGACGAGACCGCGCCGGCCCAGCGGTTGTTGGCGGCCCTGCAGGCGCTGCCACCGGCGCCGGCCGCAGCGGCCGCCGACGAGCCTTGGACCTTGGCGGTGATCGAGCGCCACCGGTTTCCGGACGGCGAATGGCGCTTGCGCCTGCCGGCTCGGCTGCCGCCGGTCGTCGCGCTCTACCGCAGTCTGCATCAGCCCAACGAAAAGCTGGTGGAGCTGCTGCTGGCGGCTCCGGCCGCGCGCGAGCTGGGCGCCCGGCGCCTGTGGCTGGTGGCGCCCTACCTGCCCTATATGCGGCAGGACACGGCCTTCACCCCCGGCGAAGTGGTTAGCCAGCGCCACGTGGGGCGGTGGCTGGCCGCGACGTTCGACGGGCTGATCACGGTCGACCCCCACCTGCACCGCGTGGCGACGTTGGCCGAGGCGGTGCCGCTGGCGGACGCGCAAGCCCTCAGCGCGGCACCGTTGCTGGCGCAGGCCATCGCCGCGCGCCGCCCGGGGGCGCTGCTGCTCGGGCCCGACACGGAGTCCGCCCAGTGGGTCGAGCAGGCGGCCGCTGCGGTCGGGTTGCCGACGGCCGTCTGTCGCAAGGTCCGGCGCGGCGACCACGACGTGCGCGTCGAGCTGCCCGCGCTGGACATGCGTGGGCGCGCCGTGGTCATCCTGGACGACATGGCCAGCACGGGCCGCACGGTGGCGCAGGCCGCCAGAGCGGTGCGCGCTGTGGGCGCAGCATCGGTGGACGTGGCGGTGACGCACGCGCTGTTCATCGGCGACGCGCTGGCGGTACTGCAGGACAGCGGCGTCGGCCAGGTGTGGAGTACCGACAGCGTGCCGCATGCCAGCAACACGGTGGCGCTGGCGCCGCTGCTGGCCAATGCGCTGCAGCGGTCGGTGCAGCGTCTTCGGGCGTAGGCCCGCGCGGCCGTGGGTTGGTCTCGGGCGCGGCCAGGGCTCACGTTGGTTCGTCCATACCGCCTTCGATGCGAATCCCGATTCGCTCGATCACCCCCTCGCGCGTGCGGCGCACGCTCAACTTCGCCGGTCCCCAGCGCAGTTGGTCGCCTTCCACCGGCGGGCGTTGGCTGGTGCGATGAAACCACTCACCGACCGTGAGCGTGTCGTCGTCGATGGCGGGCCAGCCATAGAACGCGCACAACGCCGCCATGCGCGTGTCTGCGGTGACCTCGAAATCGCCAAAGACATGGCGCGCCGCAGCCGCGTCGTCGCGGCTTGGCAGTACCACACCGGCGCGTCGCGCGGCCCAGGGCAGGGTGGCGCCTTGCAGCAGCAGCGAAGTCAGCACCACGACAAAAGCAATGTCGAAAAAGGTGCGCGCACCGTCGATGCCAGCCATCACCGGAAACACAGCCAACACGATCGGTACCGCACCGCGCAGACCCACCCACGCGATGAACGCGATCTCGCGCGGTGGAAAGCGCAACGGCCGCAGACACAGCCAAACCGCCATCGGACGGGCCACTCCCATCAGGACGGCGGCCACTCCCAGCGCCGGCAGCAGCGAACGCAGCGCCTCGGACGGGGTGACCAGTAGCCCCAGGAGCAAAAACATGCCGGCCTGGGCCATCCAGGCGTAGCCGTCCATGGCCTGTAGCGCCGGGGCCACCGAACCGCGAGCGCGGTTGCCCACCACCAGACCAAAGATGTAAACGGCCAAAAAGCCGGAGCCGCCCATCCAGGTGGCCGAGGCAAACACCGCGAGTCCAGCCGACAGCAGCAACAGCGCCCGCACACCGCCGCCGGGTCGGGTCAGGCGCGCCAGCGCCCGCAGCCCGTCGGCCATCGCCCACCCCAGCCCGGCGCCCAAGGCCAAGCCCCAACCGAATTGCTGCACCAGCGCCAGCAGCGCCTGCCATCCCCAGTGGGCGGACATCGCCCCGGCGCTGCGCGCCAGCTCGATCAGCGCCAGCGTCAGAAAGACCGCCATGGGATCGTTCAGGCCCGACTCGACCTCCAGCGTCGAGGCCACGCGCTCATTGAGTCGCACCCCGGAGGTCTGCAGCAGAGAAAAGACGGCTGCCGCGTCGGTGGAGCCGACGATGGCGCCCAGCAAAAGCGCCAGCCGCCAGTCCAGGCCGAGCAACAACCACGCCCCCAGCCCGGTCAGCGCCGCGCTGACGGCAACCCCCACCGTGGCCAACAAAATCGAAGGGCGCAACCCTGTGCGAAACGTGGCGTAACGGGTGCGCAAACCGCCGTCGAGCAAGATCACCGCCAGCGCCACGTTACCCACCCAAAACGCCAGCCGAAAATCCGAAAACGCCACGCCCCCCGGACCGTCTTCACCGAGCAGCATGCCGGCGACCAAAAACACCAGCAGAAAAGAAAACCCCAGGCGCGCGGAAAACAGCCCGGCCACCAGGCTCACCAGCAGCAAAGCAGAGGCCGTCAACAGCGGCAGCGCCAAAAAATCCAGTAACACCGTCATGGTGACCCGACCGTAGCACAATTCGCGCCATGACGGTACGTGAATGGGCGCTTGGCGGAGGCTGTTTTTGGTGCACGGAGGCGGTGTTCGACCGCGTGCGCGGCGTGCTCGATGTCGAATCCGGTTACTGCAATGGGTGGGCCGAGCGCCCCAGCTATGAGGAGGTGTGCAGCGGTATGACCGGCTGCGTCGAAGTGGTGCGGCTGCGCTACGACCCGGCGGTGATCGACGAGCGCACACTGCTGACGATTTTTTTCGCCATCCACGACCCCACCACCCCCAACCGGCAAGGAGCCGACGTCGGCACGCAGTACCGCAGTGGCATTTATTGGACCGAGCCGCTGCAGGCACAAGCCGCGCGAGCGCTGATGGCCGAGCTGCAGACCGCAGGCGTCTTCGCCGCACCCATCGTCACCGAGGTGGAGCCGCTGCGCCACTACTGGCCGGCCGAGGACTACCACCAGGACTTTTTTGCGCGCCATCCCCACCATGGCTACTGTGTGGCCGTCGTCAATCCCAAAGTGGCCAAACTGCGCCAGCGCTTTGCCAGCTGGCTCAAGCCCGGGGCCGATGCGGCGTGAGACGCCTGCGCCGTGACGCGCCGCTACACTGCGGGGCGTGAGCATTGCCGACCATCCCGTCTTCCAAGCCCTGGTGCCCGTGTTTTTGCTCATCGGCACCGGGGTATTCGTGGGCAGGCGTGGCTGGGTGGGGCCAGGGGCCATCAAAGAGCTGTCGAACCTGGTGTTTCTGCTGCTCATCCCGGCGCTGTTGTTTCGCACCATGAGCCAAGTGCGGCTCGACAGCCTGGACTGGCGGCCCATCGCCGCCTACTTCAGTGCGGTGCTGCCCTGGTTCGGGGCGCAGGTGCTGTGGTACGGGTTCACCCCGCGCGGCATCGTCTTGGCCTTGGGGGGCACGTTTTCCAATCTGGTGATGATCGGCATCGCGCTCGTCGGCCTGGCCTATGGTCAAGCCGGGCTGGTGACGCTGCTGACCCTGATCGCAGTGCACGCGCTGATTTTGCTGACGGTGGCATCGGTGGCGTTGGAGCTGGCGGATGCGCGCCAGCGTGCGCTCGACCAGCCGCTGGATCGCCAGCGCCTGTGGCGCGCCAGCGTGGCGGCGATGCGGGCCTCGATCATTCACCCGATTCCGCTGCCCATCGCCTGTGGCTTGCTGTGGGGAGCGTCAGGGCTGGCGCTGCCCGCGGTGGTGGACCGCCCCCTGCACTTGTTGGGCCAGGCGTTTGGACCACTGGCCCTGGTGCTGGTGGGCATCAGCCTGGCGCACACCCCGCTGCGCGGCCGCTGGCGCGAGGCGCTGGGTGTGGCGTTGGCCAAAAATGTGGTGGTGCCGCTGCTGGTGGCCGCCTCGGCGTGGGCCTGGGGGCTGCGCGGCTTGCCGTTGACGGTGCTGGTGGTGGCTGCAGCCGTCCCCGTCGGCGCCAATGTCTTTTTGTTCGCGCAGCGCTATCGGGTCGCGCAAGCCGAAGTCACGGCCGCCACCGCCGTCTCCACCGCGCTCGCCTTGTTGACACTGAGCATCGTGATGCTGGCGATGGGCGCACCGTCAGACACCGCGCGGGCGATGGCACCCTAGCCACGCGGCCCGATGGTGGCCGCGTCACCGGACGCGCCCCAAGGCGCGTCCAAGCCCGCGTGTGCGTCACGGGTGCGCGGTCGGTCTGGCCATCGCCGCGCTCGGTCTGGGGGCGATCGTCCGGCGTGCGCCTGGCGTGCGGCAGTGCCGGCGGTCGCCGACGAGTCAGCGCGCAGCGGTGCGCAGCGCCTCCGGCGTCCTCATTGGCTGATGCGCAGACCTTCCTCGATCTGATATTCGAAGTACCGCTGAAAACCAAAGGCCAGCGACGCCATGAAGGCGGTGGCTCCCACCATCAGGGCCAGCACCACGGCCAGCACCGTCCACCAATGGGTGGCGCCGCTGGGCGCGTCCGGGGGCAGCATGGGGTTGTGGCGGGTGTTCCAGCGCTCGGCCGGCATCAACGCATAGACGATGGCCGCCAGGCAGGCGATCACCAGACTGAATCCCAGCAGCGGCAGCAGCACCCACGACAGCTTGTCGTCTTGGCCGAAGGTCAGTACCCGGTCCACCCCCCACAGTCCCAGGGCGGTCGGGATGGCGTGGGCCCAGCCCCAGGTATCAGACCAACCATACAGGTAAAAGCGGTGTCCACCCAGCGGGCCGGTCAGAAAGGCTAGCCAGGCCGCCACGGTTTTGTTGCGCGGGTGGCGTCGGATGGGGGTAAGAGAGTCGTTGGACATGATCGTCGGAGGGGCGAACGAATGGAAGAGGCGGGTGGCCGCCGGCGCGGTTGACGGCGTCAGGCGCACGGCGGCTCGGGTGGCGTGCGGTCGCCCCAGCCCAGGGTTTTTTCCATCAGCACGATGTCGAGCCAGCGTCCAAACTTCCAGCCACAGCTGCGCACCGTGCCCACGTGCTCGAAGCCCAGCGCCGTGTGCAGGCCGATCGAGCCGGCGTTGGCCGAGTCGCCGATGACGGCCATCACCTTGCGAATGCCGCGTTGCTCCAGTTGCACCAGCAGCTCGGCCAGTAGGGCGCGCCCCATGCCTTGCCCCAGCGCGTCGGGGGCGATGTAGATCGAGTCTTCGACCGAATAGCGGTAGGCTGGCCGCGGCTTGAACCAGTTGCCGTAGGCAAAACCGAGCACGCGCCCGGCGCGCTCGGCCACCAGCCAAGGCAAACCCTTGCGCAGCACATCGGCGCGCCGCGCCGCCATCTCGGTCTCGCTGGGCGGCTCGGTCTCGAAGGTGCCGGTGCCGTGCTGCACGTGGTGGCCATAGAGGGCGGTGATGGCCGGCAGGTCCTCGTCGCGGCTGGGTCGGATCAACAAAGTCGAGTTCACGTCGAATGGCTGTCGGTCGGTGGACGAACGCGCCCCACGCGGGGCGGCGCGACGGACGGCTGGGTATAATGGCCGGTTTGCAACGTTTTGCTGGCCGGGTGGCCAGTTGCCGTGTCTTGAGCGTTGCCATGACCGTCTCGTCGAACCATACGCAAGGATAAACCATGGTCGTCATCCGACTCGCCCGTGGCGGCTCCAAGGCCCGCCCGTTTTACCACATCGTCGTCGCCGACAAGCGTTGCCGGCGCGATGGCCGCTTCATCGAGCGCATCGGCTTTTACAACCCGATCGCGCGTGGCAACGACGTGCCGCTCAACATCGCGCACGACCGGCTCGCTTACTGGCTGGGCGTGGGCGCGCAGCCATCAGAGACCGTGCAGCGCCTCATCAAGCAGGCTCCGAAGCCAGTGGCGGCCGAGGCTGCTGCGGCCTGATGCGGCGCAGGCCATGACCGAGGCGCAGCCTTGGCGCGCCGCCGCGCTGCCGGCCGATGCGGTGGCCGTCGGTCATGTCCAGGACGCCTGGGGCGTGCGCGGCTGGCTGCGCATACACAGCCTCAGCGCCAGCGGCGACGCCCTGCGTCATGCGCGCCGCTGGTTCTTGACCCCTCCCGACCCATCGGCGCCACGTGCGCGTGCCTTCGATGCTTTCGCCACGCCAGTCGAAGTCAGCGTGACCCAGGCGCGCTGGCACGGTGACGTCTTGGTGGCGCAACTGGACGGCGTCGACGATCGCAACACCGCCGAACGCTTGCGCGGCGCCGGTATCCACATTGCCCGCGCCGATTTCCCGCCCACCAACGGCCCGGACGAGTACTATTGGGTCGATCTGATCGGGTTGGCAGTGGTCAACCGCCAGGGCGTGGCGTTGGGTGTGGTGGACGATCTGTTGTCCACCGGGCCGCACGCCGTGTTGTGTGTGCGCGATGACGCCGGAGGCGAGCCGTTGGAGCGCCTGATCCCCTTCGTGGGTGCCTATGTCGATGCGGTCGATCTGGTGGCGCGGCGCATCACGGTGGACTGGCAGCCCGACTATTGAGGCCGTCAGCCCGCACCCATGGCCTGCCGCCATGCGTTTCGACGTCATCACGCTGTTTCCCGAGCTCATCGAGCCGTATTTGCACACCGGCGTGACGCGGCGCGCGTTTGCCAGCGGCATCGTGCAGGTGTGCCTGTGGGCGCTGCGCGATTTTGCCGACGGGCACTACCGCCGCGTCGATGATCGGCCCTTTGGCGGCGGGCCCGGCATGGTGATGATGGCCGAGCCGCTGTACCGCTGCTGGCAAGCGGTGCGTGCCGACCGCGGCTTGCCGCCGGTGCGCGCAGCCGGTGCCGACGTGGATGTGCCGACGGTGTTGTTTTCGCCGGCCGGCACGGTGCTGTCGCATGCCGTGGTGACGCGTTGGGCGCAGCCCCAACGACCCGGTGCGATTTTGATCTGTGGCCGCTACGAAGGGGTCGATCAGCGCTTCATCGATGCCTGTGTCGATGAGGAGATCAGCCTGGGCGACTTCGTGTTATCGGGTGGTGAAATCGCGGCGGTGGCGTTGTTGGACGCGGTGGCGCGCCTGCAGCCCGGGGTGCTGGGCGACGCCGACAGCGCGACCCAGGACAGCTTTCACCCGGCACTGGATGGCTTGCTCGACTGTCCCCACTACACACGCCCCGAAGTCTGGCAGGGGCCGGCGGGGCCGGTGGATGTACCGGCGGTGCTACTATCCGGGCACCATGCGCACATCGCGGTCTGGCGGCGCCAGCAACGGCTGCTGGCCACCGCACGCCGGCGGCCTGAGTTGCTCGATCGCGCCTGGCAGGCTGGCCATGTGACGCCGGCGGAGCAGCGTTGGCTGCAAGAGGCGGCGCCGCACACGGTTGGGGGAGAGCCGCGGCGCTAAAAGCGGGTGTGTCGGCGATGCCGACCCCGCCCGCCGCGCGGCGGGTGGGTGGAGAACGGCGGTTGCCGCCTGGATGGCGGGCCGATCGCCGTCGTTTGATATAATGGAAAGCTTTGATCCTCTGTCCGGCTTCGGGGCTGGGTCGATGAGTCCTGGGCGGGGTGGTGCAAGGGCGTCACTTCGTGCGACGGTGCAGCGCGGACACGATCAGGGTGTCATCATGAATCTGATCCAAATCCTCGAGCAGGAAGAAATCGCTCGCCTCAACAAGCAGATTCCCGAGTTTGGGCCCGGCGATACGGTGGTCGTCAACGTCAACGTCATCGAAGGCAACAAGAAGCGCGTGCAGGCCTACGAGGGCGTGGTCATTGCCAAGCGCAACCGTGGCCTGAACTCCAGCTTCATCGTGCGCAAAATTTCCAACGGCGAAGGGGTGGAGCGCACCTTTGCGCTGTACAGCCCGCTGATCGCCAGCATCCAGGTCAAGCGCCGCGGTGACGTACGCCGTGCCAAGTTGTACTACCTGCGTGGCCGCACCGGCAAAGCGGCGCGCATCAAGGAAAAACTGGGCGCGTAAAGTCGGGGTGGCGGCCGGCGCGCTTGGCGCGCGGCGGCGTGGCGATCGTGCGTGCGGTTGGCTGGCCAGGGCGCAGTGGCGCGCGACGCCTGGTTGGCGTGGGGCGATGCGTCAGTGCAGGTGGCGAGTCGTCACCTGTGGCCCATGTGTGGTTGTCGCTTCCAAGCCAGGTCATCGCTTCGTTTGCCCTCCGCTGCGGCTGCGCCCTGCCGTGCGTGCGGGGCCTGCGCTGACGAGGTGTCACGTCAGCTGGCCGTTGAGTAGCTAAGGCGGCGGCGCTGGTGTCGACACCGAGCCGCTCGTCTCAGACTGGCTGCCGTTGGGCAGTTCGATCAGGCGCTGGAGCAAGGCGTGTAGTGCCTCCATCAGCGCCCAGTGGGCGCGCTGCAGCTCCGCGTCGTTGGCTTCGACCGGCGATTGGCTCCACCAGCGATGCGCACTGTCGTGAAAATCGGCGTGGGCCTGCTGCAGCCGCGCGTACTCCGGCCAAGCGCGCGCCGTAGCCGGAAGATACTCCAGCATCACCGTATTGAGGGCGCAGGCTTCGAGCGGCCCGGCCGCTCGTTCGCGCTGCAGCAGCGGTATCAGCACGTGGCGGTGTTCCACTTCCAGCCGCGCCAGCGCGCGCGACCACGGGGAGCGTGCGATATCGCGCCAACGCAGCCACGACGGTGGGGTTTGCCAGGCGGCCACCCAGGCATCCCAGGCGGTGGCGGGCATCGGGCGCGCCACCCCATAGCCCTGGGCGGTATCCGCGCCCAGGCGCAACAGCAATTCGCCGTGCGCCAAGGTCTCCACGCCCTCGGCCACCACCTGCAGGCCAAACGCCTGCCCCAGCGCCACCACGCCCTCGACGATGCGCAGGTCGCTGATGTCGTCGAAGACGTCGCGCACGAACGATTGATCGATCTTGACGACATTGGCGGGCAGCCGCTTCAGATACGCCAGCGACGAATAGCCGGTGCCGAAGTCGTCGATGGCCAGTGAAACGCCCAGCGCGCGGCAACGCTGCAGTTGTTGCTCCAGCGTCTCGATGCCTTCCAAGGCGCTGGACTCGACGATTTCGAGCTCCAGCCGGCTGGGTGGCAGCCCCGGGTGGCGGGCCAGCAGGTGCTCGAGCCGGTGGGCGAACTCGGGCGCGCGCAGCTGCCGCGCCGCGACGTTGATCGACAGTGCCCAGGGCGCGTTGCGGTCATGCCAGCTTTGCAGCAGGCGCAGGGCCTCGGCGATCACCCAGTCGCCCAGCTCAACCATCACGTCGTCGTGCTCGATGGCTGGCAAGAACGCGCCCGGCGGCAGCAGTCCGCGCTCGGGATGTTGCCAGCGCAACAGCGCCTCGGCGCCGACGATGGCGCCATCGCTCAAGCGCACGCGCGGTTGCACGTACAGCTGGAATTCGCCGCCGCTGCGCAGGGCGCGCCGCACATCGGCGATCAGCTCCGCGTGCGCTGCGGCGCTGCGGTCTTCCCGCGGGTCATACAGGCACCAGCGGTTTTTGCCTTCGCGCTTGGCGCGGTACAGCGCCTGGTCGGCATGGCGCAGCAAGACCTCGGCGTCGGCGCTGTCATCCGGATAGAGGGTGACGCCAATGCTGGTACTCAGCCGCAGGGTCTCACCCCCGTGCTCGATCGGCTGGGCACAGGCCGCCAACAAGCGCTCGACGACACGGGTCCAACGGTCGCTGTCATCCAGGTCGCACAAAATGGCGACGAATTCGTCGCCGCCGACACGCGCCAGCGTGTCACCCTCGCGCAGCGCAGCCTGCAAGCGCTGCGCCATCAAGCGCAGCACCCAGTCGCCACGGTCGTGGCCGTGCGTGTCATTGACATATTTGAAGCCGTCGAGGTCCAGATAGGCCACCGCGACGCGCCGCTGGTGCCGGTGCGCCGTGGCGATGGCCAGATCCAGTCGATCGCCGAGCAGGATGCGATTGGGTAGCCCGGTGAGAGCGTCGTAGTAGGCTTGATGTTCGAGCGCGCGCTGCTGGGCTTTGAGTTCGGAAATGTCCTGCGCGATGGCGACATAGCGGATCGGTTGCCCGTGCTCGTCGCGCACGGCAGCGATGGTTTCGATGACGGGAAATTCGGTGCCGTCGTGCCGCCGCCAACACGCCTCGCCACGCCAGCGGCCTTCGCGCAACAGGCGCTGGCGCAGCCTCGTCCAGTCGGCATGCCCTTGGCGATCCACAGGGCGCCACGGCAGGTCGGCGCGGCCGATGAGCGCTTCGCGCGTGTAGCCGCTCATGCGCTCCATCGCCGCGTTGACGTCCAGTACCACCCCGCGTTCGTCGGTGATCACGATTGCCTCGCCGGCGTCTTGGAAGACGCTGGCGGCAATGGCGCGCGAATGCTCCAGCGCCACTTCGGCGCTGACGTCGCGCACCACGCCGGCCATGGCGAGCGCCTGCCCGCTGCGGGCATCGCGCGCCGTGACGCGCCCCCAGGCTTGCAACCAGATCCAGTGGCCATCGCGGTGTTGCATGCGATAGCGCTGGTCGGCGGCGTCGGTCTCGCCGCGCAGATGCGCGCGCAGCGTGCGCTGTACCGCCGGTAGGTCCTGCGGGTGGATGCGCTGTTGCCACCACGCGGTCGGGATGTCGGTGGGCACGCTGTCGTCCAGGCCGAGCAGCTCGCGCAGCCGCGGACACGGGGTCACCCGGTCGCGCGCGATATCCCAGCGCAAACGGGTCAGGCGGGCACCGCGCAAGGTGTCTTCGAGCTCCTGGGTCAGGGCACGCCGGTGCCGCACATTGCGTTGCAGCGATACCACGGCGGTTGCCAGCGCCACCAGCGCCACCAGCGCGCCGGCCAGCGACGCTTGCCACAGACGCGTGTGCCGCGCCTGTTCACTGAGCACCTGCGCGGTACGCTCCGCCACCAGCGCCTCCAGGCGCGTTTGGTAGCGCTGCAATTCGTGCTGCAGCACAGCACTGCGGCTTTCCGGCAACAGCACCAACAGCAGCAGGGAGCGCCCCTCGTGCACCACGGGGGAACTGTGCACCTCCACCGTCACCACTTCGCCCGAGGCCAAGCGGTGCGGAAACAGGAAAAAGTCCCGGCCCTCGACCTTGGCGCGTTCCATCTCGGCGCGAATTTCGGCCTCGCTGAGCTGATTGATGCGCGTGATGTTGAGCGTGCCCGCCGCCAACTCCGGGTAACCGTAGAGACGTTGTGCGGCCGCATTGGCGCCCACGATCGTGCCGTCAGTCGGATCGATCAGCCACATCGGCAACGCATGTTGCTGCAGCGGCGCGGGCAGGTCGATCGGCGCCGCGATGGCCGGCGGCTGGACGCTGGCGGATGCCAGGCAGATGACACCCCACGCGGCCGTGGCCAACAGCCGGCGCCGCCACGCGTGGCCGCGCCCAGGCGGCGTTTTCGGCGCGGGCCGCAGCGGTGTCACGGAGGCAGGGGGCGCAGACATGGTCGGTCCAGGGTCGTTGGGTTGCTATGTTAGCGGAGGCAAGGGCGGGTGTGCCACGGGCAAGGCCCGATGGCAGTGCCCAATGCGCCCTGTCACGCGAAATACCCGGGGGCGTGTGGTATGTTTCACTTTCGATGGACCACAGCGAACACCACACCGGCGTGACCGTGCTGCCGCCCGACGATGCGCGCCGCTTGGCCTTGCATCAGGAGGTGCACGCCCGTCCGCCCGCGCGTATCCGCCTGCCAGCCTTGGTGGTGTATGTGGCGGTGCTCAACGAGGGCGTGACGCGCGAACAGGAGCTGGCCCATTTGCAGCGTCTGCCAGGGCAGGCGGGGCTGACCTTGGATGCGTTACAGGATAATTTCCTGCGCCTGCGTTGTCCGGGTGGTTTCACCCTGAAATGGGAACGGCACACCGAATTCACGCGCTATTCGCTGGTGCAGCCGCTGCCGCCCGAGGCGGGTTTGGGGGCGTCAGACCCCGCGCTGTTGCCCGCGCTGCTGTTGTCCGAATCCTGGTGGGCCCAGATCCCAGGCCGCACCATCTGCGCCATCAAACTGGCCTTGGTCATCGGCGATCTGGCCGAGCCGGCGGCGGCCTTGGCACAGGCGCGCGCCTGGTTTGGGCAGCGGCCGGTGGTGGCGTCGTTGGTTGGGCGGCAAGCGTATGGGTTGGTGGTGACCGATTTTGCGCTGCGCGACAGCGGCTTCGAGCGCATGCTGTTCGTGGCTTCCCCCCACACCAGTGAGACGCGCGCCGGCCGCGTTTCGGCGCGTCTGCTGGAATTGGAGACCTACCGGATGATGGCGCTGCTGGGCTTGCCGGTGGCCAAGGCGCTGGCAGGGCCGATCGCCGAGGCCGAGGCACGGCTGGCCCATCTGACGGCCCAGATGGAGGCCAAAGCGACGTCGGATCAGGTGCTGCTGGACGAACTGGTGGCGCTAGCAGCGCGCATCGAGCGCGCCATCGCCGAGCACGGCTACCGGTTTTCGGCCACGCGCGCCTACGACCGCATCGTGCAGCAGCGCATGGCGGAGCTGCGTGAGCAGGCGATCCCCGGCACCCAAACCATCAGCGAATTCATGCAGCGCAGGCTGTCGCCGGCCATCGCCACGGTGGCCTCCACGGAGCAGCGCCTGGAGGCGCTGTCGGAGCGTATCGCGCGCACCGGGGCCTTGTTGCGTACCCAAGTGGACATTGCGCGCGAGGAGCAAAACCGTCAGTTGCTGGAAAAGCTCACGCGCGGGCAGGCCCTGCAACTGCGGCTGCAAAGCACGGTCGAGGGCCTGTCGATCGCCGCGATTTCGTACTACGTGATCAGCTTGGCGCTGTATGGGGCCAAGGCGCTGAAATCAGCCGGCCTGCCCATCCATCCGGAGCTGACCGCCGGCGCCCTGATGCCCGTGGTGCTGTGGGGCGTGTGGCGCCTGACGCGCCGCATCCACGCCAAGCTGCATGCCGACGGCGCCTGAAATGGGCAACGAGGCTTACTTGGTGCTCAAATATTCGGCGACCGCGGCCATTTCGAGTTCGGTCATCTTCTCGGCCACGGTGTGCATCACCACATTGTCGTTGGTGCGATTGCGTTTGTTGAACTGCTTGAGCTGGGTAAACAAATAACCGGGAAATTGTCCCGCCAAGCGCGGCAGGTTGGCTGCGCCATGACCATCCGGTCCATGGCATGAAGCGCAGGCTGGCACACCGCTGAATTTGTTGCCGTTTTGGTACAAGTAAGCGCCGACCGCGGCCAAACCCGTGTCTTTTACACTTTCCCGGGTCGGGGTCATTTTTTCGTAGTAACGCCCCAGGGCCAGCATTTCGTCTTCGGTCAGCTTGGCCACCATTTCGGCCATCGCGGTGCTTTTGCGCTCACCGCTTTTGAATGCCTTGAGCTGCTTGGTGATGTACTCGGCGTGCTGGCCAGCCAGCCGGGGAAAGGTTTCGCTGGTGGACTCACCATTGTCGCCGTGGCACATGGCACACACGCCATTGGCAATCTTGCGCGCGCGGGCCTCGTCGGCCTGCGCGTGCGCCACGGGGGCAACAGTCGCCGCGCCCAGGGTGGCCACAACCAGTGCAGAAAGAAAGCGAGCGCGAGGTTTCATGGGGCCGTAATGATGATTGGTTACGAATACGATGATATTTACCGCCGAAAAAACCCCACGACCAGTGGGCCATGGGGTCACCATTGGAAAAGGACGTCGCACTTCGGGTGGGCGACGCCACAACCCGTCGCGTTGCCGCGTGGTTCCTTAGGCGAGCGTGTCGGCCCAGATGTTGCGCGCCCAGGCCAAGGCGTAGCGACCTTCCAATTCGCTGGCGCGCGCCGACACACCGCCGGAGCCCGGCACGGTCAGCATGGTCTTTTTCTCCGGGTCGTAGCGGTGCACGCTGGCGACGTGCACCACGTCCTCGTCGGTGACGAAGCTGTAGCAGGTGTTGGCGTACAGCGGCGTGGCCGGCGGCTCCTTGCCCATCAGCAGGTTGACGATGGCCGCCGCACAGGTCTTGCCATGCTGGTTGGCCATGTGGCCGGACTTGGGCATGGCCGGCGCGATCTGGATCGCGTCACCCAACACGTGCACATTCTTGACGGCCTTGGACTCGAAGGTCAGGAAGTCCACGTCGCACCAGCGTTTGTTGGCCGTGGCCAGCCCCGCCTGTGCCGCGATGTCGCCCGCGCGCATGTTGGGTAGGACGTTGAGCACATCCCCCTTGAAGTTGTCGTTGAACTCGAACTTCAGGGTGTTGGTCGCCGCATCGACGTCCACCACGCGGTGCTTGGGGCGGTACTCCAAAATGCCCTTGTAGTGCTCGTCCCAGGCCTTTTTGAACAGGGCCGGCTTGGAGGTGACGTCGTCGTTGGCGTCGAAGACGATGACCTTGCTCTTGGGCTTGGCCTTCTTGAAATAGTGCGCCACCATGCAGGCGCGCTCGTAGGGGCCGGGCGGGCAGCGGTAGGGTGCCAGCGGGATCGACAGCGCGTACACGCCGCCGTCGGGCATGGCTTCGAGCTGCTTGCGCAGCGCCACGGTCTGCGGGCCGGCCTTCCAGGCGTGCAGCACTTTGTCCTGGGCACCGGGTTTGGCCATGCCGGGCAGCGTCTCCCACATGAAGTCGATGCCGGGTGAAACGATCAAACGGTCGTAGGCGATTTCGCCGCCGCTGGCCAGCTTGACGATGCGCTTGTCGGGGTCGATGGTCGTAGCGCGGTCGCGCACGATCTTGACGCCGTGACGCTTCTCCAGATTGTCGTAGGGGATGGTGATGTCCTCGATCTTTTTGATGCCGCCAATCACCAGATTGGAGATAGGGCACGAAATGAAGGTCGGGTTGGGTTCGATCAGCGTGACGCGCACCTTGCCTTCAGAGAACATCCGCGTGTATTTGGCGGCCGTGGCACCGCCGTAGCCACCGCCGATGACGACCACATGCGGGCCACTGGCCGAACCGACCGAGGCGCAGCCGCTGAGCCAGGCCACCGAGCCGAGGCTCGCGCCGGCGGCCACGGTTTGAACGAATTGGCGACGTTGCATCATGATGAGGTCTCCTGTTGGTTCGGCGGTTATTTTTTCTGTGCGGCGAAGTAGGCGGCCAGTGCCCGCAGCTCGTCATCACTGTAGCCCTTGGAGAGCTGATGCATGACGGTGGCTGGCTTGCGGCCGCTCTTGAAGTCCAGCAACTTCTGCAGCAGTTCGTCTTTGTCTTTGCCTGCCAAGGCCTCCATGCCGGGCTGTGCGTGGCCGTTGGTGCCGTGGCAGTTGGCACACGCCGCCGCCCATACCTTGACTTGATCGACCTGAGCGTGCGCGAGGACTGCGGCACCGAGCAGGACCGCCGTTGCGAGGGGTGTTTTCATTTTCATTGCGGATGATCTCCTCTGGGGTGATGCGGCACCGGGACCGCAACAAGGGGAAGGTATATCACGTCGTGCTGATATAAACAATCCGTAGTAATCCTAGGGGTATCGCCTGACGCCAAAGCGACGCGCTTGGCACGGCCGCCATGCTGCGCCGAAAGCTTGCACCGAAACCTCCGTCGGTTCGAGCTTAGCGCCACCGTTCGCTGCCCACCACCGGGACAACCCGCAGGCCGCCCCGTCGCTGGCGTCGTCCTCAGCCCAGTAGCGCGGTGGCGAATTCGCGCGCGTCGAAGGGTTGCAGATCCTCCAGTTTTTCGCCGACACCGATGAAATACACCGGTACGTCGCGGTGGTTTTCCCGTGCCCACATGGCGATCGCGGCCAGCACCCCACCCTTGGCGGTGCCGTCGAGCTTGGTCACGATGAGTCCGGTCAGCTGCAGCGCGGCATCGAACGCCTTGACCTGCGCCAGCGCATTCTGGCCGGTATTGCCGTCGATGACCAACAGCACCTCGTGCGGGGCGCTCGGGTCGGCCTTCTGCACCACGCGCTTGATTTTGCGCAGCTCCTCCATCAGATGCAGCTGGGTGGGCAGGCGGCCGGCGGTGTCCACGATGACCACGTCTTTGCCGCGCGCCCGCCCGGCGCTGACGGCGTCGAATGCCACCGCTGCAGGGTCGCCGCCCTCCTGGCTGACGATGTCCACCCCATTGCGCTGCGCCCACACCCCCAGCTGCTCGCGCGCCGCGGCGCGAAATGTATCGGCGGCAGCCAGCAGCACGGTGGCGCCGTGCTGGGCCAAATGCCAAGTCAGTTTGCCGATGGTCGTCGTTTTGCCCGCGCCGTTGACACCGGCCACCATCCATACGCTGGGGCCGTCGCCGTGTGCGCCAACCGCCAATGGTTTTTGCAAGGGGCGCAGCCAGTCGGCCAACACATCGATCAGCAATGCGCGCACCTGTTGCGCGTCGCCGGCGCGCTCGGCCTTGACGCGGCGGCGCAAGTCCTGCAGCAGATGGGCGGTGGCCTGGGTACCGGCATCGGCCAGTAACAGCGCCGTCTCCAGCTCTTCGTACAAGGCATCGTCGATGCGCGCGCCAACGAACACCGACGTCAGGCTCTGCCCCGTTTTGCGCAAGCCGGCCGCCAGCCGACCCAGCCAGCCTTGCCGGGTGGCGGCACTGTCGTGCGTCTTCGCTTCTGACGGCCCGGCGGACGGGGAGGGCGGATGGTTGGGGCCAGCGGGATCGGTGGCGGGCGCTGCGGGCTGCGCGGCACCGGCAGCCGGTGCGGGTGCGGGTGCGGGTGCGGGTGCGGGTGCGGGTGCGGGTGCGACGTCCGCCGCCGGTTGAGATGCAGCCGACGGCGTGCGATCGGCACCCAACGGGTCGACCGCGTCCGCCGCCGAGGGGCCCGCAGCCGGCGTTGCTGCGCCGGCAGGCTCTGGGCGGGAATCCGTGTCCGCAGGCGGCGTGGCGTCTCGCGCGCCGAAGAACTTTTGCTTGAGAAAACGGAACATAGGGTGGGCTTCTAAAATCCCACGCATTCTATGAAACCCGATATGTCTTGGTGCGCAACATGGGGCCGAGCGCCCGACGGGCGTCGGCGAGCCTCGTTGGCGGACCGAGCGTGGCGCGGCGGCCGCGCGGCGGCGTGCGCGCTGGCGCTGGCTTGGTGGGCCGCCGGCGCCATGGCCAGCGATACGGCGCCGGTGCATCGACCTGGCGAAGCGGCGCAGGGGCTGGCCGCCGCGGGCGAGCTCGCCAGTGCCGCGGGCCGCTGCTGCGGCGAGTACGGGCGCGCCAGCGCTGCCAGCGCTGCGTCGGCGTCCGCGGCGCAGACCTTCGTGCTGGCCAATGGACTGACGGTCATCGTGCAGCCCGACCGGCGCGCGCCTACGGCGGTGCAGATGTTGTGGGTACGGGTGGGATCGATGGACGAGACCGACGCCGAGGCCGGGGTGGCGCATGTGCTCGAACACATGATGTTCAAGGGCACCCCGAGCGTGCCCGAAGGTGAATATTCACGCCGTATCGCCGCTCTGGGCGGCCGCGACAATGCCTTCACCAGCCGCGATGTCACGGCCTACCACGTGCAGCTGCCGGCCGCCCAGCTGCGCCAGGCCATGGCGCTGGAGGCCGACCGTTTTGCCCACAACGCCTGGAGTGCCGAGACGCTGGCGCGCGAGCTGGACGTCATCCGTGAGGAGCGGCGTCAGCGCATCGAGGACGAGCCGTCTGCCCAACTGTTCGAGCAGTTTCAGGCGACGGCATGGCTGGTGCACCCCTACCGGCGGCCGGTGATCGGCTGGATGAGCAGCCTGCAGGGCATGCAGGCACACACCGTGCGTGATTTTCGGCAGCGTTGGTATGTGCCCGGTAATGCGGCGCTGGTGGTGGTGGGTGACGTCGATGTGCAGCAGGTGCGCCAGTGGGCCGAGGCGACCTTCGGCGCGCTGCCGGCGCGCGTGGTGCCACCGCGCACCCCGCTGGTCGAGCCCGAGCAGCGCGGCATGCGTCGCGTCGAGTGGCGCAGCCGCGTGCCACAGCCCACGCTTTTGATGGGGTGGCCGGTGCCGCGCCTCGACGCCCCCGACGCCGACACGCCCGAGGCGCGCGACGCGCTGGCGCTGCTGCTGCTGGCTGGCGTGTTGGACGGCCACGCGGCGGCGCGCCTGGGGCGCGCCTTGGTACAAGGCCAAGACGGTGCGCGCCTGGCCGATTCGGTGTCGGTGTCGTACGGACTGGCTGGGCGCGGGCCGCAGCAATTCATGCTGGCGGCGACGGTGCGTCCCGGTGTGTCCGTGCCGCAAGTGGAGCAGGCGCTGCGGGCACAAATCGAACGCATCGCGCGCGACGGTGTCAGCGATGCCGAGTTGCGCCGCGTGCGCAATCAATGGGCGGCCTCCGAGGTCTTTCAGCGCGATTCGCTGTTTGCCCAGGCGCGCGAGCTGGGCATGCATTGGGCGCTGGGCTGGCCGCTGGACGCCAACGAGCGTCTGTTGCAGCGGCTGGCCGCCATCACGCCCGCCGATGTGCAGCGCGTGGCGGTGCGCTACTTCGGCGACGACACACTGACGGTGGCGGTGATGCGGCCGCAGGAGGAGGCGCGATGAACCACGCTCGCGTCGGGCTGGGGCGCTGGCGCGCCGTGTCCGCGCTGGCGCTGCTGTGGGTGGCGGGGGTGGTCCATGCTGCCTTGCCCATCGAGCACTGGGTGCAGGCCAGCGGCGCGCGCATCTATTGGGTGTACAGCCCGGCGCTGCCGATGGTGGATGTGCGCATCGAGGTGGACGGAGGCAGCCGCCGCGACCCACCGCAGCAGGCCGGTTTGGCCGCCGCGGTGGCGCTGATGCTCGACAAAGGTGTGGCGGCCAGTCCGGCCGGGTCGGCGCTGGACGAAAATGCCGTCACCGAGGCCTGGGCCGAGCTGGGGGCGCAGTGGTCGGCCACGGCCACGCTGGACCGCTTGAGCGTCGCCCTGCGCTCCCTCACCACGCCCGAGATCTTGGACGGCGCCGTGGCGCTGGCGGCACGCCAGCTGGCCGAGCCGGCCTTCGACGCGGCGGTGTGGGCGCGCGAGCGCGAGCGGCTGATCGCCGCCTGGCAGCAAGCGCAGCTGCAGCCCGACACGCGGGCGGCGCGCGCGTTCGCGCAGGCCATCTATCGCGGCCACCCCTACGGCGCGCAGGCCGATCCGAAGACCTGGGCAGCGATCACGCCGGAAGCCATGCGTGCCTTCTACCGCCGTCATGCCCAGGCGTGCGACGCGCGCGTCACCGTGGTGGGACGTATCGAGCGCGCACAGGTCGATGCGCTGGTGCGGCGTTTGTTGGCGGGATGGGAGGCGCACGGCTGCGCGCCGTTGCCAGCACTGCCCGAGGTGGCTCCGTTGGCGCACGCACACACCGAGCAGCTGCCCTTTGCGGGGGCAGCGCAGGCGCAGATCCTGGTCGGGCAACCGGGTATCGCGCGGCACGATCCGGATTATTTGGCGCTGCAGCTGGCCAACCACATCGTCGGCGGCGGTGGGTTCACGTCGCGGTTGATGCGCGAGCTGCGCGAGCGCCGCGGCCTGACCTATGGGGTGTACAGCTATTTTTTGGCTGGGCGGCACGCCGGCGCCTACACGGTGACGGTGCAGACCCGTCCCGACCAGGCGGCGCAGGCGGTGGCGCTGGTGCATGAGGTGCTGCGCGACTTCACCGAGCGCGGTCCGACCGAGGCCGAGTTGGCCGAGGCCAAGGCCGCACTCATCCAAAGTCACGCGCTGCGACTGGACAGCAACCGCAAGATCACCGACCAGGTGGCCGCCATCGCGTGGTCCAACTTGCCGCTGGATGAGCTCGACACCTGGCCGGCACGGGTGGCGGCGCTCGACCGCGACACCGTCTGGCGTGCCTGGCGGCGCGTCATCGATCCGCAGCGGCTGGTCACGGTGGTGGTGGGGGCAGCGCCGTGACGCGCCCGCGCGCTCAGGCCGCCGCCCGCGCGCAGGGGCCGGTCGGAGAGGTGCGCATCATCGGTGGGTGCTGGCGGCGCACCCGCCTGCCGGTGGCACCGGTGCCCGGCTTGCGTCCCACGCCCGACCGTGTGCGCGAAACCCTGTTCAACTGGCTGGGGCAGGACTTGAGCGGCTGCCGCTGCATCGACGCCTTTGCCGGCAGCGGCGCGCTCGGCCTCGAAGCGGCCTCGCGCGGCGCGGTGGAGGTGGTGCTGTGCGAACGTCAAGCGCCCCTGGCGCGCGCCCTGCAGGCCCTTGTGCAGCGCTTGAACGCCCAAGGCGTGCGGGTGATCAGCGGTGATGCCCTGGCGACCCTGGCCCTGTTGCCTGCCGGGGCGTGGGACGGTGTGTTTTTGGATCCGCCCTTCGAAGACGCGCGCACGGGCGATGAGCGCTTGACCCGCGCCGCACTACGAGCCGCGCAGCGCTTGCTGCGGCCGCAGGGCTGGGTCTATCTGGAAGCCCCTCGCCCCTGGACGGAGGCGGAGCTGCACGCTTTGGGCTGGCGTCTGCACCGGCATCTGCGGGCCGGACAGGTGCATGCCCATCTGCTGTGGCGGGCCGATAATGCGACGCCATGAGCGATACCTCATCTTCAATGGCGCCATCCGCTTGTGTTCGCATCGGTGTCTACAGCGGCACCTTCGACCCCATCACCCTCGGACACGAGGATGTGATTCGGCGCGCCGCTACCCTGTTCGACCGTCTGATCGTGGCGGTGGCGGTGGCGCACCACAAACGCACACTCTTCGATTTGCCGCAGCGGCTGGCCATGGTGGCCGAGGCCCTGGCCGATTGCCCGGCGGTGCAGGTGCTGCCGTTCGATGGCCTTCTGATGGACTTTTGCCGCGTGCACCGGGCGCAGGCCGTGGTGCGGGGTATTCGCAATGTGACCGACTTCGACTACGAAGCCCAGATGGCCGCCATGAACGCCAAGCTCTTGCCCACGGTGCAGACGGTGTTTCTGCTGCCGCAGCCGCAGTGGCAGTGCATTTCGAGTACGCTGGTGCGTGAAATCGCGCGGCTGGGCGGGGATGTGTCGCAGATGGTCAGCGCCGGGGTCGCGCAGCGCTTGCGCGCGCTGTGCCAAGGGTGATTGGCGTGACGCGCCGGCGTTGCCCGCGATGCCCGTTTCGGGCCGACCACCGGTATGCCGATGCGGTATTGGCGTGAGCCGGCGATCGTCTGTCTTCGACACCCGCCGAGCGCTCTGCAGCCAATCGAAGATCGGCGTCTGTTGGACGCCGATCACGGGAGCCGATCATGGCCTTGATGATCACGGATGAATGTATCAACTGCGACGTCTGCGAGCCCGAGTGCCCGAACCAGGCGATCTCGATGGGTGAGGAACACTACGTCATCGATCCGAGCCGTTGCACCGAATGTGTCGGGCATTTCGATGAGCCGCAGTGCGTGCAGGTCTGTCCGGTGAGCTGCATTCCGATCAACCCCGATCATGTGGAAAGCCGCGAGACCCTTTGGCAGAAATACCGCCGCCTGCAAGCGGGCAAGGCAGGGTTGCCCAGCCGCGCCGGGGCGGACTAGGGAGCCGGCTGCCCCGAGGCAGACGAGGGCTTGGGGGCGTTCGGCGCCGCAGTGGCAGGCGCTGCCGGGCGCGGCGGTTTGGGGCGCGGCGGCTCTGTGGTGTGGATGGCGGCAGTGGCGCGGGCGACCTCACCGGCCAGCAGCAGCGGCAGGGCGCGCGCGCTGCGGTCGATGGCTTCGTCGATGGCGGCGCGTTCAGCGGCTGGTGGGGTGCGCAGCACCCAATGCACCACTTCGTGTTTGACGCCGGGGTGGCCGATGCCCAGGCGCAGTCGCCAGTAGTCGGCGCTGCCGAGCTGGGCGTGGATGTCGCGCAGGCCATTGTGCCCGGCGTGGCCGCCGCCGCGTTTGAGCCGCGCATCGCCCGGCGGCAAATCGAGCTCGTCGTGCGCCACCAGCAGCTCGTGGGGCGCGATTTTGAAAAAACGCGCCAAAGCCGCCACCGACTGTCCCGAGCGGTTCATGTAGGTGGTGGGCTTGAGCAGCCACAGCGGTTGCCCGTTGACGCTGGTGCGCCCGACGAGCCCAAAGTAGGCCCGCTCTGGCCGCAGGGTCACGCCCAGATCGGCGGCAATGCGGTCGATCCACCACCATCCGGCGTTGTGCCGGGTGTCCTCGTATTCCGGCCCGGGGTTGCCCAGGCCCACCAGAAGTTTCAGCATGGCAGGGTGACATTGTGCCGGATGCACCGTCCGTGTGCGCTGCCTTGGTGTGCACCGCAAAAAAGCGAAGGCCCGCGCGCAGCGGGCCATCGCCCGGCAACATCGACCGGGTGCACGTCACGCGCGGTGGCGTGACTGCCAACGGGGGCGCGGCCGCCAGCCGTGCATGCGCCGTATCGGACGGCAAGCCGCCGAAGCGGCGCACGCAGGGCCGCGTCGCAGCCGGCTGGCTTACTTCTTGCCCTTTTTGCCTTTTTTGTCGTCGGCCGGCGCCGCGGTGGGGGCAGCCACCACTTCTTCCATCGGTTCCACCACCGTGGCGATGGTGGGGTTGGGCTTGCCGTGCGTGACGACCTTGACCCCCGGCGCCAGCTTCAGATCGCTGACATGCAGACTCTGGCCCTTGTGCAGCTGGCCCAGATCGACTTCGATGAAGTCCGGCAGCTGGGTGGCCAGGCACTCGATTTCCAGTTCGGTGACCACGTGGTTGATGAGGCACTTGTCGGCTTTGACCGCCGGCGACTGCTCGGCATTGACGAAGTGCAGCGGCACCTTCTTGCGCAGACGGGTGCTGTCATCGACGCGCTGGAAATCCACGTGCAGCACTTGCGGCTTGAACGGGTGGTATTGCACGTCGCGCAGCACCACCTTGGTCACTTGACCGTTGAGCTCCATCTCCAGGATCGAGGTGTGGAAGGCCTCTTTCTGCACGGCCTGCCACAGCGCGTTGTGGTCGAGCTCGATATTCTGCGGCGCGGCATTGCCGCCATAGACCACACCGGGGGTGCGGCCACTCTTGCGCAGGCGGCGGCTCGCACCCGTGCCCTGCGTCTGGCGCTCGAAAGCGACGAATTTCATTGCAATCACTCCAAAGTTGGGGCGGTCGCGACCAACACGCCCCGGGTCTTCGAAAAAACCGCATCGCCGGCGTCCACCGGGGATGCGGCACGGTCGAACTCCGTGGCCCACCGGGGGGCGCGCGGACTTCGGCAGGACACGCCGCCTGCGGCCGAAGTCGGCCTCAGGCGGCGTTTTCCATTTCTGCAAACAGGTTCATCACCGACTCGCCCGTGGCGATGCGCGCGATCGTCTCGGCAAACAACGGCGCCACGTCGAGCTGGCGGATCTTGGGGCAGGCACGCGCCGCCTCACTCAACGGGATGGTGTTGGTGACGACGAGCTCATCCAACGCATCGCCCTTGGCCACACGCTCCACCGCTGGGCCGGACAAGATGGGGTGGGTGACGTAGGCGAAGACCTTCTCGGCTCCGCGCGCTTTGAGCACTTCGGCGGCTTTGACCAGCGTCCCGGCGGTGTCCACCATATCGTCCATGATGACGCAGTGGCGGCCTTCGATGTCGCCGATGACGTGCATCACCTCCGAGACGTTGGGCTTGGGGCGGCGCTTGTCGATGATGGCCATGTCGCAGTCGAGTTGCTTGGCCAGCGCGCGCGCGCGCACCACGCCGCCGACGTCGGGCGACACCACCAGCAGGTTCGGGTATTGCTTGCGGCGCAAGTCGCCTAGCAGCACGGGCGAGGCGTAGATATTGTCGACCGGAATGTCGAAAAAGCCCTGGATCTGGTCGGCGTGCAGGTCCATGGTCAGCACGCGCTCCACGCCCACCACCTGCAGCATGTTGGCCACCACCTTGGCGCTGATGGGCACCCGGCTGGAGCGTGGACGGCGGTCTTGTCGCGCATAGCCGAAGTAGGGGATGACGGCCGAGATGCGCGCGGCCGAGGCGCGTTTGAGCGCATCGACCATGATGACGAGCTCCATCAGGTTCTCGTTGGTGGGCGCGCAGGTGGGCTGGATGACGAACACGTCGCGCGCGCGTACGTTTTGCCCGATCTCGACCGTGACTTCGCCGTCAGAGAAGCGACCGACGTGAGCGGCGCCGAGCGTGGTGCCCAGGTAGCGGGCGATGTCGGCCGCCAGCACTGGGTTGGCGTTGCCGGTAAACAGCATGAAATCAGGGGTATGCGCTGGCGTCGAGCGTTCCATGGACTTTACCGGCACGGGGATGGGTGTTTTGGCAGGGGAGGAAGGATTCGAACCCTCGCATGTCGGAATCAAAATCCGATGCCTTAACCAACTTGGCGACTCCCCTACACAGGACAACCGCTGACGCGATCGACCTCATGCAGTGTTGCTACTCGTGTTCAGCAGCAAGACTCAAATTATAGCATCCTTTTTGCCACACGAGCAGCGGATGTTCTTGCAGTCCATTGCACACACGCACCTGCCAATTGGCCGGCCACGTTGCGGCACGCAGTGCCGCTTCGTCGTCGGCCGAGCGCAACGCCGCGAAGACCGCGCTGCCGGAACCCGTCATGCGCGGCTGCAAACCGAGGCCGCGCAGGCGTTGCAACGCGTCATCGACTTCGGCACACAGCCGGGTGGCGACGGACTGCAAATCGTTGCTGCCCCAGGTCCCCCGGGCGATGGCCGCGCAGGCGTCTGAGTCAGCGACAACGTCGGCCATTGTAGCAGCGGGCGTGTCGCGTTTGAGGGTCGGGGCGGAAAAAATCGCCGCCGTGGGTACTCCCGTCGCCGGTTTGACCACCACCCAGCGCTGGGCCGGCAAATCGATGGGCTGCAGCCGCTCGCCAATGCCTTCCACCCAGGCGGTGCGGCCGCCGACGAAAAACGGCACGTCCGCACCGAGCGTGAGCGCCAAGCGCAACAAGCGTTCGGTTGGCCAATGCAGGCCCCACAAGCGGTTGAGCGCCAACAGGGTGCTGGCGGCGTCGCTGGAGCCGCCGCCCAAGCCGGCCTGTTGCGGGATGCGTTTTTCCAGCACGATGTGCGCGCCATCCGGGCAGCCGCTGGCGGCTTGCAGCGCGCGTGCGGCGCGCAGACACAGGTCATCGGTGGGTAACGCCGGTGTGTCGGCCTCGATGCCGAGATCTTGGCGCGACAGCCGCCCGTCACTGCGTCGTTCGACGTGCAGCGTGTCGGCCCAATCGATCAAACAGAAGACCGACTGCAGCTCGTGGTAGCCGTCGGCGCGACGGCCCGTGACGTGCAGGAAGAGGTTGAGCTTGGCGGGCGCGGGGATATCGAGCAGGCGCAGCATGGGTCAGTGCCAGAGCAGGCGCAGATCAGCCTCGGGGGCAGGGGTCAGGCGTCGGGCCCGCAGCCGCCCCTGCGGCTGTTCGCTCAAGTCCACCTCCCACCCCGGCAGGGGATGGGGACGACCGGCTAGCCAGTCGAGCACGGCAGTCACGGGCACCGCGGCGCCGATCAGATCGGCGGTCAGCGCGGCCAGGTCGGGGTAGGGCGCGGGCTGGCCGTCGCCGCGGTCGAGCCAGGCGCCCGTTGGACTCCAGCGGACTTCGGCGGCTTGCGCGCCCAGCGGCCCAAACAAGCGCAGCACCCCTGCCTGCGCGGTGCCTTCCAGTTCGAAGACGGCGCTGAAGCGCTGCGGCGGGTCGCTGGCCAAGCTCAGCACCAGGCGCCCGCTCCATGTCGCCGCTGGTGTGGGGGGCGGGGGTGTGGCGCAGGCTGCCAGCAGCCCAGCGGCCACCGCGAGGAATGCACGACGCAAGCGGCAACCGAGCATGGTCAGAGCTCGACGCCGAGGCGTTGCAGGGTGGCGCGCAGTGTGCGGTGGCGCGCATCCAGCTCCAAGCCTTGGCGCCAGATGGCGCGGGCCTCGTCGCGCTCGCCCAGCACCCACAAGACTTCGCCGAGGTGGGCGGCGATTTCGGCATCGGGGCGGCGCCGCATGGCATCGGTGAGCAGGCGGCGCGCTTCGGTCAAGTTCCCGAGCCGAAATTCGACCCAACCCAGGCTGTCGATGATGTAGGCGTCGTCGGGGGCGCGGCGCAGCGCTTCTTCGATCAGCGCCTTGGCTTCGTTCAAGCGCACGCCGCGGTCGGCCAGTGCATAGCCGAGCGCGTTGTAGGGGTGGGGGTCGTCCGGGCGGCGGGCGATGAGGTCGCGCAGCAGCCGCTCCATCTCGTCGAGGCGGTCGAGCCGCTCGGCCAGCATCGCCAGATCGTATTGCAGGTCGGTTTGCTCAGGGTCGGCCGCCACCGCGGCCGCCAGCACCTCGTAGGCGGCAAGCGCTTGGTCGTGGTCGCGCAGCAGGCGCGCTTCGGCTTGACGCAGCCGCGCCCGGTCGTCGGCCGTGCGTGGCGTCGGCTCGCGCAACAGCGCCAGACCCTCGTCCAGGCGCCCGCGTTCGGCCAATGCATTGGCGTAAGCGATACGCACGGCCACCTCGGTCTGCGCCCCCGCCGCGCTCAGGTGGCGCTGCAGCAAGGCTTCGGCTTCTTGCGGGTACGCTTCCAGCAGCCCCAGCGCCAGTGCCGCGGCTGCCGTGGAGCGGGCATCGGCCTGCAGCGCACGCCGCGCCGATTGCAGCGCCTCGCTCGTGCGCCCTTTTTGCGCTTGTACCCGCCCCAGCGCCGCCCAGGCGGCGGCAGCCACCGCCGTGTTGCCGCGCAGCCATGGCTCCAGCGCCGTGCGCGCGGCCGCGAGCGCCCGCTCGGGCTCGTCCACGCGGCCAAGTATCAAGGGCACCACCCCGATGATGGTGGGGCGCCGCTCGGCGTCGGTGGCGCGAATCCAGTCACGCAGCACTGGGCCGATGTCGTCGGTGCGCTGCAGACCCAACAACAATTGCAGCTGGGTGCGCCACGCGTCGTCGTCGCCGGGCAGCGCACGCGCCCAGGCCTGCGCCGCCTCCAGCGCGGCGTTGCCCGCGCGCGCCTGCACGGCAATCTCGACCGCGCGCCGAAACAGGGCTGCCTCCTGCGTGCGGCGCGCCGCGTCCAACACCAGGGAATAGGCGCTGCCCGGGTCGTCACGCCGCTGCAGCTCGGCCAGCAGCAGTTGGTAGAACAACTCGGCGTCCAGTGCCGAGCGGGCGACGGTGACTGCATCGGCTGCGCCGCCATCCGCAGCCGTGCGGGGGGGCTCCTGAGCCGCGACGGGCGCCAGCGCCAGACTCAGGCACACGGGAAGCACGAGGGAGCGCAGGCGCGGCATGGCAGGGGTCCATCGGTCGGGTGGTCGTCGATGATAATCGACCCATCGCCACGCTGCATTCTGCACAGAGAAGCGCCCATGCCAGAGTTGCCAGAGGTCGAGGTCACGCGCCGCCGCATCGTGGCGCCAATGCTGGGCGCCCGCATCACCGGGGTACGCCTGGGGGCGCCCCTGCGTTGGCCCCTGGGCATCGAGCCGACGGCCCTGGTGGGGCGGCGGGTGCAGCAGGTGGGGCGGCGCGGCAAATATTTGCTCATCGAGCTCGACCACGGCGGGCTGTTGCTGCATCTGGGTATGTCGGGCAGCCTAGCATGGTGGGACGATGCGCCGCCACCGGGCCGGCACGACCACTTCGACTTGTGCACCGACCGCGGCACACTGCGCCTGCACGATCCACGCCGCTTCGGGGCCGTGTTGTACGTGGACGGCGCAGAGGATGCGCGGGCGCGCAAGCTGCTGGGCGCTCTGGGCGTGGAGCCGTTGGAGCCGGCGTTCGAACCGGTGTCGTTTCATGCCGCGCTGCGTGGGCGGCGCGCGCCGATCAAATCGGTCTTGCTGGCGGGCGACGTGGTGGTGGGCGTGGGCAATATTTACGCCAGCGAAGCCCTGTTTCGCGCCGGCATTCGGCCCACCACACCGGCCTCGCGCCTGGGCCGCACCCGTGTGGCGCGCCTGCACGCCGCCATTCGCGAGGTGTTGCAGCGGGCGCTCGATGTCGGCGGCAGCACGTTGCGCGACTTCCGTGTCAACGGGCAGGACGGGCACTTCCAGCTCGAATTGTGGGTGTACGGTCGCGCCGGCGAGCCGTGTCGGGTGTGCGGCACGCCGATCCGCGCCATCCGACTGGGGCAGCGCTCGACCTTCTATTGCCCCCGTTGCCAGCCGCGCTGAAGCGTGACGACGTTCGATTGGTGATGGGCACCAACGAACCTGTTACCACGGTCGCGGGCGAGCACGGCGACGGCCAGGTGGGTCGGTTGGCCCTCGACCATGTCACGGCGGGCGGCGCCGCCAGCGACCTGTTCGCCCGCGTGGTGGCGTGGCAGCGCCGCTGCGGCCGCCACGATTTGCCCTGGCAGCGCACGCGCGACCCGTATCGGGTGTGGCTGTCGGAGATCATGTTGCAGCAGACCCAGGTGCGCACGGTGCGGGGCTACTACGAGCGCTTTTTGCAGCGCTTCCCCGATGTGCAGGCACTGGCCGCGGCCGAGCTGGACGAGGTGCTGGCGCTGTGGAGCGGGCTGGGCTACTACAGCCGTGCGCGCCATTTGCATGCGTGCGCTCGTTGGGTGGTGCAGCGGTATGGCGGACGCTTTCCCGCCGACGCCGACGCACTGGCGGCGCTGCCCGGCATCGGGCCTTCGACGGCGGCGGCCATCGCGGCGTTTTGTTTCGGCCAGCGGCGCTCGATCCTGGACGGCAACGTACGCCGTGTGCTGACGCGCCTGTGGGCGTGGGACGACACCACGGCTGCCGGACGGCGTCGCTTGTGGCAAGCCGCGCAGGACGCGATTGCGCCGACGGCCAGCGCCGAAGACATGGCCGCCTACACCCAGGGCCTGATGGACTTGGGGGCGACCGTGTGCACGCGCAGCCGGCCGCGTTGCGGTGCCTGTCCGCTGGCCGATCGGTGTGCGGCGCACGGTGCGGGGCAGCCCGAGGCGTGGCCGCGGCCGCGCCCGGCCACCGCGCGCCAGTCGCTGACATGGTGGCTGCCGCTGTTCGAAGCGCCGGACGGACGTTGGTGGCTGCAGCGCCGCCCAGGGCGCGGGGTCTGGGCCGGGTTGTGGGCGCCACCGGTGTTGACCGCGGCGCCCGCGCTGGCGGCCTGGCGGCAGGCGGGCGTCGAAGTCCGGGCCGAGACGCCTTTTCGGCACGCGTTGACGCACCGCGAGCTCACGCTGCATCCGCTGCGGTGTCGGTGGGGGTGGGGACGCGGGCCAGACGACCGGGGCTCGCCGCCTGCGCTGCCGGCCGAGGTGGGCGCGCCCGATCAGGGGGCGTGGTGGTCGCCCGCACAAGCGCTGTCGCTGGGGCTGCCGGCGCCGGTGCGGCGCTGGCTCCAAAAACTCGTGTCCGACAGCTGCCCCTCCAATTCGCGGTGACGCCGCTGCACCGACCAGTGTTGGGCGAAGTGCGCCGCCAAGCGCTCCACCAGATAGACCGAGCGATGCTGCCCGCCCGTGCAGCCCACCGCCACCGTGACGTAGCTGCGGTGGTCGCGCACCATGGCCGGCAGCCAATGCTGCAGAAAGCCGATGATGTGCGACAGCATCGTCGCCACCTCGGGCTCGGCGTCCAGGTACGCCGCCACCGCTGCATCCAACCCGGTCAGCGCTCGCAACGCGGGCTCGTAGTGCGGGTTGGGCAGCATGCGCACGTCGAAGACGAAATCGGCGTCCATCGGCACGCCGCGCTTGAAGGCGAAGGATTCGAACACCAAGGCAAGCGGTGCGCCGCGGCGCACGAGCAGGGTTTTGACCTCGGTGCGCAGCTGCGCGGCCTTGAGCTGGCTGGTGTCGATGACCAGCGCGCCCTCGCGCAACGGGGCCAGCAGATCGCGCTCCATGGCCAGCGCTTCCACCAGCGCCCGGCGGGTGTCGCCGCCGTCGCGCGCCGACAGCGGGTGCATGCGCCGGGTTTCCGAGTAGCGGCGAATCAGCACCTCGTCGGTGGCGTCCAGATACAACACCGTGAGATCGATGCCACGCGCGCGCAGCGCTGCCAAGCGCTGCGGCAGGCCGGGCAGGGACGAGGCACTGCGCACGTCCATCGCCACTGCCATGTGCTCGACCCGGTGCGCGCGTTCGACCTCGACGAACGCCTCCAACAGCTCCGGCGGTAGGTTGTCCACGCAGTAGTAGCCCGCGTCTTCCAGCGCGTGCAGCGCCACCGACTTGCCCGAGCCGGACATGCCGGTGATCAGCACCAACTGCAAAGAGGCGGGGGCGATCTCGCTCATGGTTGCAGCAGCTCGCGTGCGTGGGCCAGCGAGGCTTCGGTGCCGGTGCCGCCCAGCATGCGTGCCAGCTCCTGCACGCGGGCCTCGCCGTCCAGTGGGGTGACGTCACTGACCGTGGCGCCGCCGACGGTGCGTTTGCGGACGTGCCAGTGGTGGTGCGCGCAGGCGGCCACTTGCGGCAGGTGCGTCACCGCCAGCACCTGCCGCTGCGTGCCCAGGCGTCGCATCAGGCGGCCGACCGTGTGCGCCACGGTGCCGCCGATGCCGCTGTCGATCTCGTCGAAGATCAGGGTGGGCGCCTCGCCCAGCGCGCTGGTGGCCACGGCAATGGCCAAGGCCAGGCGCGAGAGCTCGCCGCCGGAGGCAACCTTGGCCACCGGCCGCGGCGTGGCACCGGCGTGCCCGGCGACCAAAAACTCCACCCGTTCCAGGCCATACGCCTGCGCCTGTGCCAGCGGCTCCAGCTGCACCACGAAGCGGCCGCCACTCATGCCCAGACCCTGCATCGCGTCGGTGATGGCCGCCTGCAACCGTTGTGCCGCTGGTACGCGCTGTTGCGACACCTGCCGCGCCGCCTGCAAAAACGCCTGTTCGGTCAGGGTTGCCGCTTGCCGCAGCGATTCCACGTCGCCTTGGCGTTGCACGTCGCGCAGCCGTTGCTGCCACGCGCGCCAGCGCTGGGGTAGCTCCTCGGGCGCGCAGCGGTAGCGCCGCGCCAGCGCCAGCCAGCGTGCCAGGCGCTCATCCAGCGCAGCCAGGGTCTCGGGCTGCAGCTCGGTACCCTGTGCGGCATGGGCCACGTCCCGACACACGTCGCCCACTTGATCCAGCGCCTGTTGCAGCACGGTGACCCATTCGCCGTAGCGCGGTTCGATGTGCTGGTGCTCGCGCAGGCGGCCGATGGCGTGCGCCAGCAGCGCGCGGGCATTGGGCTCGCCGGTGTCGAGCGCGTCCAGCGCCGCCTGGGCGGCGTCGATGAGGGCCTGCGCGTTGGCCAGCCGGGCGTGCTGGCGGTTGAGTTCGGGCCACTCGTCGTCGCCGGGGGCCAGCCGTGCGACCTCGTCGATCTGCCACTGCAGGCGTTCGCACTCCTGCTCGCGCGCGGCTTGGCCGGCTTCGGCTTCGCGCAGTGTCTCTTGCGCCGCGCGCCACGCCGTCCAGGCCGCCTGCAGGGCGCTGGTGTCGATGCGTCCATAGCGGTCGAGCAAGGCGCGCATCGCGTCGGGACGGGTGAGGCTTTGCCAAGCGTGCTGGCCATGAATGTCCACCAGCCAGGCACCCAGCTCGCGCAGCTGTGCCGCCGTCGCCGGACTGCCATTGATCCATGCGCGGCTGCGGCCCTGGGCATCGACCACGCGCCGCAGCAAGAGCGGCTCGTCCTCGGTGGCATCGAACCCTTGGTCCTGCAGCCACGCTTGGGCGGAAGCGGGGACCTCGAATTCGCCTGCCACCTCGGCACGCGCGGCGCCTTCGCGCACCACCTGGGCTTCGGCCCGGCCGCCCAGCAGCAATTGCAGCGCATCGATCAGGATCGACTTGCCGGCACCGGTTTCGCCCGTCAGGGCGGTAAAACCCGGCCCGGGCTCCAGTTCCAGCCGATCAACGATGACGAAGTCGCGCACCGTCAGGCGCCGCCAGCTCATGCCACCACTCCCTCGTTCCAGTGCAACTTGCGTCGTAGTGTGTCGAAGTAGCTCCAGCCCTGTGGGTGCAGCAGCCGCAGGGTATGCGCCGAGCGCCGCACCACGATGCGATCACCCGGCAGCAGGCTGGTGAAGGTTTGCATATCGAAATGCGCGCTGGGCTCGCGCCCGGCCACCACCACGATGGCGATCTCGCCGTCGCTGGGCAGCACGATCGGGCGGTTGGATAACGTGTGCGGGGCGATGGGCACCATCACCCAGCCGGCGATGGCTGGGTGCAGCAGCGGCCCGCCGGCCGACAGCGCATACGCGGTGGAGCCGGTGGGCGAGGCGATGATGAGTCCGTCGGCGCGCTGATTGGCCACGAAATGCCCATCCACCTCCACGCGCAGCTCCACCATGCTGGGCGCGCCGCCCCGGTTGACCACGACGTCGTTCATCGCGATGGTCTGAAAGATGCACGCGCCGTCACGCCAGACGCTGGCTTGCATCAGCGCCCGCTGCTCCTCCTCGTAGGCGCCGCGCAACATTGGCTGCAAGACGGCGGCGAAGCGCTCGAACGGGATGTCGGTGATGAAGCCGAGCCGCCCCTGGTTGATGCCCACCAGCGGCACACCGTAGGGGGCGAGTTGGCGACCGATGCCGAGCATCGTGCCGTCGCCGCCCACCACCAGCGCCAGCTCACAATGGGCGCCGATGCCGGCCACATCCCGCACCGCGTCACCCAGCGGGCCCAAATGCAAGGCCGTGTCGCGCTCCAGGGTCACGTCGCAGCCCTGCTCGTGCAAAAAATGCACCACTTGCGCCAGCGCCTCGCGGCTGCCGCCGGCGTGGTACTTGCCCACCAGCGCCACCCGCTGGAATGGCCGCGCACGTGGCGCGGACGCAGAGGGCGACAGGGGCTGCACGGCAGGCGGATTCATGCTCAAATTACACCATGGGACACGATGAGTTCTCGATGTTAGACGAGCGATCGCGGTTGCTGTTGAAGGCGTTGGTCGAGCGCTACATCGCCGACGGTCAGCCCGTGGGCTCGCGCACCCTGTCTAAAGCCGCCGGGCTGGACCTGTCGCCGGCCACCATCCGCAACGTCATGAGCGACCTGGAGGAGCTGGGCTTGGTGGCCAGTCCGCACACCTCGGCCGGCCGGGTGCCCACGCCGCGGGGCTATCGCTACTTCGTCGATACGATGCTGACGGTGCGCCGCGCCGAGCTGTCGGCGTTGGAGGCGTTGCCCGCGCCGGCGCTGGCCGCCGAGCAGCCGCGCCAAGTCATCAGTCAGGCGGCGCAGCTGTTGTCGCAGCTGTCGCACTTCGTGGGCGTGGTGCGCGTGCCGCGCCGCCCGGTGGTCTTTCGCCACATCGAGTTTTTGCGCTTGTCCGAGCGCCGTGTCCTGGTCATCCTGGTGTCGCCCGACGGCGACGTGCAAAACCGCATCCTGCACCCCAGCAGCGAATTCACCCAGGAGCAGCTGCAAACCGCAGCCAACTACCTCAACGCGCATTACGCCGGCCTGACGCTTGAGGCGGTGCGCGAGCGGCTGCGTCACGAGGTCGATGTGCTGCGCGGCGAAATCGCCGAAATGATGGTCAAGGCGGTGGAGGCTGGCCACGAGGCAGCCCAGCAGGACGAGGTCATCATCGCCGGCGAGCGCAATTTGCTGGAGGTGGACGACTTCGCGCGTGACATGGGCAATTTGCGCAAGCTGTTCGATCTGTTCGAGCAAAAAACCCATGTCATGCGCCTGCTCGACATCTCGGCCCAGGCCGAAGGCGTCAGTATCTTCATCGGGGGCGAAAGCCAGGTCGTGCCCTATGAGGAGCTGTCGGTGGTCAGTGCCCCCTACGAAGTGGGCGGGCAAGTGGTGGGCACGCTGGGCGTCATCGGCCCACAGCGCATGCCCTATGACCGCATGATCCAGATCGTCGACATCACCGCCAAGCTGGTGGGCAACGCGCTGAGCCAAACGCGGGGCGATTGAGTCTGCGCGAGTAGCACATGGGCAAAATGCCATCGTCAGGCACTTGCCGTCGCGGACTGCTTGGCGCCGAAGCCAGAAAGACGGGTTTGTGGGTCGGTTGCCTCTGGGGGTGCTTGCGACGCGCCGGTGGCTGCCGCGGCCTTCGTACAATGGCGACTGTGGGCCGTTAGCTCAGTCGGTTAGAGCAGGGGACTCATAATCCCTTGGTCGCAGGTTCGAGTCCTGCACGGCCTACCAAACCAATCAAAGACTTTTCGGGATATTCCGCAAGGTCAACTGACCCTACAGCGGTCAGTGTGCACGGGGCTACTTGCTCGGGCCCCCAAGATCGCCCCCATCTTCCGTTTAGACAGCCCATACCGCAAGGCGATGTCGCGCACCCGCTCGCGCCCGCGTCGTAGGCCGTGCGTATGGCCACGTCGCACCGGCGCCTCTGTTTTTGATGCGGTCACCCGTCCGATCCCATCAGGTCAGACGAAACACGCCCTTGCCACGCAAGCAGCGGCAAAAGGGTGGGCCTGTGTGCAGATTTTTATGTAACCATTCGGGGGCCGGCACCGATTCTTGCAGAAGTGTCTGACTTGTCAACAGCACATATGAGCAACGAAATATCCACTCCAGGGCAGTGGCCAGGGCTGAAAATCGGTTGTTACCGTGCCCGTTTTTTTGCTGATGCCCCGGTGCACATGGGCGAGTTTCCTGGTTCGGCCTGGCGTGGGGCGCTGGGTCATGCCCTGAAGCGCACCGCTTGTGTCACGCGCCTGCCGCAATGTCGGCCTTGCGCGCTCTACCAAAGCTGCGTCTATCCCTACTTCTACGACACGCCGCCGCCCCCGACGGCGCAGAAAATGCGCCGCTATGAGACGACGCCGCACCCTTTCATCCTCGAACCCGGGACTGCCGGGGGGTGCAGTTATCAGCTGGGCTTCAAGCTGATTGGGGTGGCCAACCGGCAGCTGGCTGTATTCATCCACGCCCTGAGTCAAGCGGCGCAGGGGCCCAAGGGAGTTGCAGGCAATCGCTTGCAGCTTGAGGCAGTTGAGCAGGAAACCTATCCGGGGAGTGGGCACTGGCGTTGTATCTACCGACCGCAGGAGGCGCTGCAGGCCCTACCTCAGGTTGTTCCCCTCACGCCAGAGGCGCCCGGTGATCTCCGCATAGAGCTTCTGACCCCGCTGCGGGTCAAACGCGACGGCCGCCACGTGGGGCCGCGGGAGTTTCGCTTTGCCGACCTCTTCGGCACCCTGCTGCGTCGCATTTCGATGCTTTCTTTTTTTCATACCGACACGCCGCTGGAGACTGACTTCAAAGGGCTCATGGCGCAGGCGCGCGCCATTGAGGCGGTAACCGCTCTTAACTGGGAAGACAAGTTGCGCTATTCCTCCCGCCAGCAGGTTGCGATGAAGTTGGGCGGCGTCATTGGCCACATTGAGATTCGCGGCCAGGATCTGCGCCCGTTTTGGCGCTACCTATGGCTCGGGCAGTGGCTGCATGTCGGCAGCGGCGCCACCATGGGGCTAGGGCAGTACCGCGTCGAAGGCGCAAGCTTGCCAGCCCTGCACGACGCTGGGTGCCAAGCCTAACTTGTGGGGGCAAGAATCAGGACGAGCCATGACCGCTATGCCATCGATTGCTCCCCACGCCTATCCACGCCGCATTTTGCTTGCCGTCACCGGGCTTTCGCCGCAGGTGGTAACCGAGACACTCTATGCCCTTGCGCAGCAGGCGATGCCCTTTATACCGACCGAGATTCACCTCATCACGACACGGGAAGGCAGCGAGCGGGCGCGTTTATCCTTGCTTTCCGAAGAGCCTGGTTGGTTTCATCGCTTCATGCGCGATTTCGGCTTGAGCAATACCATCGCCTTCAATAGCGGAAGTATCCATGTGATGCACGATGTGCACGGCAACCCGCTCGATGATATCCGCACACCCGAAGATAACGAATGGGCCGCCGATTACATCACCGCTTGGGTGCGCCGTTTCACGGCTGACGCCGAATCAGCGTTGCACGTCTCGATCGCCGGCGGGCGCAAGACCATGGGTTTTTATCTCGGATACGCCTTGTCGCTCTATGGCCGGCCGCAAGATAGGCTCTCGCATGTCCTGGTATCGGAGCCTTTTGAGTCAAGCTGGGACTTTTTCTATCCAACCCCCTACGAGCGCGTCATTCAGGTGCGCAACAATACGCTGGCCAATTGTCAGGACGCTCGCGTCACCTTGGCGGAGATTCCGTTCGTTCGTCTGCGTGAAGGCTTGCCGCAGCGTTTGCTCAACGGTAATAGCAGCTTCAGTGAAACGGTACGCGCGGCTGCGCGTGGCCTGGCCGAGCCGCGTCTGGTGCTAAACATCACTCAAGGCAAGGCTCAGGCCGATGGCGAGCCCATCGACCTTGGTCCTACGGAGTTTGCCGTGCTGCTGTGGCTGGTCAAAAGAGTCATGGAGGATAACCCGGAGGTCCAATGGGGACGGCGTGAGGAGGCCGAGGAGTTCATGCGTTTGGCGCAAACGGTGCTCAACCCGGCTGGTGGAGAGTACGAGCGCCTGTACAAAGCCATCGAATGGCGACTGAACGACCCCAAAGCGCTCGGCGAGTATTTTGAGCCGCAGAAAAGCCGCATCAACAAGGCGTTCGCCGCCGCGCTTGGCGAAAATGCCGTTGCTCGCTACCAGATCCGCCGCACGGGCGCGCGCGGGGCAAGCCGCTATAGTTTGCCTCTGACGTCCGATCAGATCGAGATTATCGACGCAGACGAAATCCAGTGAAAGGGGACGCCGAGGATGCGTTGCGCAATGCCGTCTCCTTAGGCGGTGATGCCGACACCCATGCCGCCATCGCCGGCCCCGTGGCCGAGGCCCGCTTCGGCATCCCGCAGGACATCGCTGCCGCCGCCTTGGCGCGTTTGCCTGCGGACATGCGCGCCGTGATCGAAGCACTCTATGCCGCCGTCCGGCCGACCAACGCTTGAACCCGGATTGTCCATTGCGACGAACCGTTTGATTTTTTAAAGCCGCCGACCCTATCGAGTCGCCCCTGAAATATTCATAACATCATGATTTTTCTTGTGTTATTGTCTGTTTGCGAGTACAATTTCCCCCAGATTTGATGGTCTGATGCGCCGTTTTCTGGGAGTTTTTCGATGTTTGCCTGCCCCGCCACCGAGGACTTCTTCCGCTTG
>NZ_VJON01000017.1 GCF_007556685.1 Tepidimonas charontis
GCGGGCGCGAGAGGAAGTAGTGCGAGCCCGACTCGATCAGGCGCAGCGCAAACGCGGTTTTGTCGACGTAGTAGTAGGCGTTGTCTTCGCGGATCTTGGCGAAGGTCTGGATGCCGATGGGGAGCTTTTTGCGTGGCATACGACGATTATGCTTGCTGCGTCGTAGGTGCCAACTTTGCCAGCGACCCGTCAGCTTGGGTTCGACGGCATGCCCTTATCCCCAAAGGGGGAGCTCCGAAACGGGCACTGAGCCTGCGTCACGATTGGATTGCAGATGACGCAGCGCGACGCTTCATTTGGCGGAGTGAGAGGGATTCGAACCCTCGATACGGGTTTTAGCCCGTATACTCCCTTAGCAGGGGAGCACCTTCGGCCTCTCGGTCATCACTCCTGGGCCACAGCCAACATTATGCCCGAAGACCGCCGCGTTTGGGCGCGCAGCGGAGAAAAATCACGCCCCCTGTAGGGTGTCCGCTGGCTGATCGAGATCGAACTCGCGATGCAGGGCGCGCACCGCCAGCTCCATGTACTTCTCGTCGATGACGACGGAGGTTTTGATCTCGGAAGTCGAAATCATCTGGATGTTGATGCCCTCCTGCGCCAGGCAGCGGAACATGCGGCTGGCGACACCGACGTGGCTGCGCATGCCGATGCCAACGATGCTGACCTTGCAGATGCGCGCATCGCCCACCACGTCCGCGGCACCCAAAGCCGGCACCACCTGCTGGCGCAGCACGTCCAGGGTGCGCGCCAAATCATTGCGGTGCACGGTGAAGCTGAAGTCGGTCTTGCCGTCCTTGCTGACGTTTTGAATGATGACATCGACTTCGATGTTGGCGTCCGCCACGGCCCCCAGGATCTGGGCGGCGATACCAGGCTTGTCGGGCACCCCCAGCACGGAGACCTTGGCTTCGTCACGGTTGAAGGCAATGCCGGAGACGACGGCTTGTTCCATGGATTCGTCTTCCTCGAAGGTGATGAGGGTGCCGGAGCGGGCTTCCTCGTGGATGTCGATGTCCCAGGGGGTAAAGCTGGACAGCACGCGGATGGGCACGCGATATTTGCCTGCGAACTCGACCGAGCGAATTTGCAAGACCTTCGAGCCCATGCTGGCCATCTCCAGCATTTCTTCGAAACTGATGCGCTGCAGACGCCGGGCTTCAGGCACGACGCGCGGATCGGTGGTGTAGACGCCGTCGACGTCGGTGTAGATGAGGCACTCGTCGGCGTGGATGGCGGCGGCCACCGCAACCGCTGAGGTGTCGGAGCCTCCGCGCCCGAGTGTGGTGATGTTGCCGCCAGCGTCCACGCCCTGAAAGCCCGTGATGATGACGACCCTGCCCGCCGCCAGATCGGCGCGAATGCGTTGGTCGTCGATGGATTCGATACGCGCTTTGGTGTAGGCGCTGTTGGTGCGGATCGGCACTTGCCAGCCGCAGTAGGAAATCGCCTCGATGCCTTCGGCCTGCAGCGCAATGGCCAACAGCCCAACCGAGACCTGCTCGCCGGTGGCGGCCAGTTGGTCCAGCTCGCGGTAGTAGGCGTTGCCCGGCCGGGCGGGGGCGAGCTCCTTGGCCAGACCGAGCAGCCGGTTGGTTTCACCGGCCATGGCGCTGGGCACCACGACCATTTGATGGCCAGCGCGCACCCATTTGGCGACTCGCTTGGCGACGTTGCGGATGCGCTCGGTCGACCCCATGCTGGTGCCGCCGTATTTGTGAACGATGAGTGCCATGCCTAGAATGTTTCGAGTCAGGCGCGCGGAACGCTGCGGCGCAATGGCAGTCCAACCGCTGCCGCCTGAAGGGAGTTGCGCTGTGTGGACCTTCGGCCTTTGCGCAGCTGTGGGAAAAACCCATCCATTATAAAGGATGGCAATGGCTCGCTTTTTGATTACGCTGGGGTTGCTACTGGTGGCTGCCGGCTTGCTGTGGCCATGGCTCAGCCGCCTGCCGTGGGGACGACTGCCAGGGGATATCGCCATCGAGCGCGAGGGCTTCGGTTTTTATTTTCCGCTCGGCACCAGCCTGCTGATCTCGGTACTGTTATCGCTGCTGCTGTGGTGGTGGCGGCGTTGAGGTCACAGGTGGCGGCTACGTGACGGCAGCCGGCTTCCAATGGAGGTAGTCGCCCGCTCGCCACAAGGTGCCCTGCCCCAAGCGCAATTCGATGCGGTGGCCACGTGTGCGCGCGGCTGTGATTTGTCGTGCCACCTCTTGCCACTGCGCGTCGCTGCCGCTGGCGCCGTGGCGCATTCGCAGCCAGTGCCGCAATGCATTGATCGCGCGCGCGCTGGACAACGCGCGCAACGCCGTCAATGACGGCGGCTCGCCGATGTGCTGCAGATCCAAGGCCGCCAAGTCGTCGAGCAAGGTTTGTGCCTGCGCGGCATGGCGCGCGCTGCGGGCCACCGCCGCCCACGCACCCGGGCCGAACGTCGCCTCCCATGCGGGCAGCAAACGCTGCCGAATGCGGTTGCGCGTGTAGGCCGCACTGGTGTTGCTGGGGTCTTCCACCCATGGAACACCCGCAGCCGCCAAGGCTTGGCGCAGGGCCGCGCCGTCCAGTGCCAACAGTGGGCGACCGAAGGCCACGCCGTCGTGCCAGCGCAGCGCCGGCATCCCGGCCAGACCCGGCAGCCCCGCCCCACGGCTGAGCGCCAGCCACACCGTCTCGGCCTGGTCTTGGGCGTGGTGGCCGAGCAGGACGGCCGCCAATCGGTGGGTGCGCGCGGCCTCGGCCAGCGCCCGGTAACGGGCGCGCCGCGCCGCTTCCTCCGGGCTTTGGCGCGGTGCAGGCCGAGCCTGCACGTGCAGCACGGTCAGCGGCACCGCCAGCCGCGCGCACACTCTGGCGGCGTGGGCGGCAAACGTGTCGGCCGCCGCTTGCAACCCATGGTGCACATGCAGGGCGTGCACACGCTGCGGCCACACGGCGCACGCCGCCAGAAGCAGCGCGGTGGAGTCGGCGCCGCCGCTGAAGGCCACGCCGACGCCGTCCAGCCCCGTAGGGGCCACGGTTGACGCATGCTGCGCCCACCAGTGCGCCACGGCGGCGGTGATGCGAGCATCGACCGACCATGGCGGCGCAGCGACGGCAGCGGACAGCCGCACCGGAGACCTGACCGACCGTGCGGGCGCGGCGCGCCTGGCCTCACCCTCAACCGCGGGCGGCCTTGGTGTCGGTGAAGCGGCCGTGGGCGTTGAGGCGGGCATGGCGGCGCTCGATGAGGGCCGCGGGTTCCAGGTCGGCCAGCTGGCGCAGCGCCTCGGCCAACGCGCGCTTGAGCGAGGCGGCCATCTGCTGCGGGTCACGGTGCGCGCCACCCACCGGCTCGTTGACGATCTTGTCGATCAAACCCAGCGCCTTGAGGCGGTGCGCCGTGATGCCGAGCGCCTCCGCAGCCTCCGGGGCCTTGTCGGCGGTCTTCCACAGAATCGAGGCGCAGCCCTCCGGAGAGATGACGGAATAAATGGCGTACTGCAGCATCAACACCTGGTCGGCCACGGCAATGGCCAGCGCCCCACCGGAGCCGCCTTCGCCGATGATGGTGCTGATGATCGGCACCTCCAGTTGCGCCATCTCGTAGATGTTGCGGCCAATCGCTTCGGATTGGCCCCGCTCCTCGGCGTCGATGCCCGGGTAGGCGCCGGGTGTATCCACGAAGGTGAACACCGGCAGGCGAAATTTTTCGGCCAGCTTCATCAGGCGCAGGGCTTTGCGGTAACCCTCGGGCTTGCTCATGCCAAAGTTGCGCAGCGCGCGCTCCTTGGTGTCGCGGCCTTTTTGGTGTCCGATCACCATGCACGGCTGGCCATTGAAGCGCGCCAGCCCACCGACGATGCTCTGGTCATCACCAAAGTGACGGTCGCCGTGCAGCTCCACCCAGTGGGTGAAGATGGCGCGCACATAGTCCAGCGTGTAGGGGCGGTCGCTGTGGCGAGCGATCTTGGTCACCTGCCACGGGGTGAGCTTGCTGTAGATGTCCTTGGTGAGCTGCTGGCTCTTCTGGCTGAGCCGCTCGATCTCCTCGGAAATGTCCACCGCCGACTCGGACTGCACATAGCGCAGCTCTTCGATCTTGCTTTCGAGTTCGGCGATGGGCTGCTCGAAGTCGAGAAAATTGCGTTTGGCCAAGTTGCGCCTCCTACTCAGGGGAGTGTGCGGGGCACACACACGCTGGCCGCGGACGGCGCGCGCCGCGGCCCCTCAATACGCCACTGGAATCGGATCCAGCGAGCGCCAAATATACCAAGTCGCGACGCTGCGATACGGGACCCAGGCGGCCGCGACTTCGCGCGCGTCGCTGCGGCTGACCGGCTCGCCGGAGAAGTAGGCCTGGCTGATGCCACGGATCAGCCCGACGTCGTCCAGCGGCAGCACGTTGGGCCGCAGCAGATGAAAAATCAAAAACATCTCTGCCGTCCAGCGGCCGATGCCGCGGATCGCGATCAATTCGCGAATGATGGCTTCGTCGTCGCGCTGCTGCCAGGCCGCCGGGTCGATGCGCCCATCGGCGAAATGACGCGCCAGGTCGAGCAGGTATTCGATCTTGCGCGCGCTCAAGCCCGCTGCACGCAGCGCCTGGGGCGAGCAGGCCAGCAGCGGCACGGGCGCACAGGTGCCCAGCACCGCTTGCAGCCGGTCCCACACGGCCTGGGCTGCCTTGACCGAGATCTGCTGCCCCACGACGCTACGCGCCAGCGTGGTGAAGGCGTCCCCGCGCGACTGCAGGCAGTCACCGGGAAATTGCGGGATGAGGCGCGCCAGCACCCGGTCATGCGCCATCAGGTGGGCGCAGGCATCGCTCCAGTAGGACGGCGTGACGCAGCCCGCGCGACCGCCGCTGCAGCGGCCGCCGCCAGCGGGCGCTGGTGGCGCCACCGTTGCCGGCCACACCGCCGTCATGCGCGCTCCCACGTCGTGCCTTGCGGGCCATCCTTGAGGATGACACCTTGGGCGGCAAGCTCAGCACGAATGCGGTCGGCGGTGGCGAAGTCGCGCGCCGCTTTGGCCGCGGCGCGCTCGGCGATGCGTTGCGCGATCGTGGCTTCGTCCACGCCGGATCCAGACCGCAAAAAGGCCTCTGGGGCCTGTTGCAGCACGCCCAGCGTCGCGCCCAGCGCGCGCAGCAGACCGCTCAAATGCGCATCGCGCGTGCGGTTGACTTGCGCCGCCAGCTCGAACAGGACGGCCACCGCCTCGGGTGTGCCGAAATCTTCGTCCATCGCCGCTTTGAAGCGCGCTGCGTGCGGCTCGGCCCAGTCGATGACGACGCCCTCGGCCGGCGGCACGTGGTGCAGCGTGGTGTAGAGCCGCTTGAGCGCCGCGCGCGCGTCTTCGAGGTGGGCATCGCTGTAGTTCAATGGGCTGCGGTAGTGCGCGCGCACGATGAAGAAGCGCACCGTCTCGGCGTCGAATTTTTGCAACACCTCGCGGATGGTGAAAAAATTGCCCAGGCTCTTGGACATCTTTTCGTTGTCCACCCGCACGAAGCCGTTGTGCATCCAGATCTGCGCCAGCGGCCGGCCAGTGGCGCCCTCACTCTGGGCGATTTCGTTTTCGTGGTGGGGAAACTGCAAGTCGGCGCCACCACCATGAATGTCGAAGCTCTCGCCCAACAGCGCGCAACTCATCGCCGAGCACTCGATGTGCCACCCCGGGCGTCCCGGGCCGTACGGGCTGGGCCATTGCGCTTCGGCCGGTTCCTCGGGCTTGGCCGCTTTCCACAGGACGAAATCGAGCGGGTCGCGCTTGCCGTCGCCGACCGCGACGCGCTCACCGGCACGCAGCTCGTCCAGGCTTTTGCCCGAGAGCTTGCCGTAGCCAGGGAAAGCGCGCACGGCGTAATTGACGTCGCCGTTGGCGCTGCGGTAGGCCAGGCCCTTGGCTTCGAGCCGGCCGATGAGGCCCAGCATCTGTGGCACGTAGTCGGTGGCACGCGGCTCGGCGCTGGGGCGCTCGATGCCCAACGCGTCGGCATCCTCGTGCAGCGCAGCAATCATGCGATCGGTGAGATGACGGATGGTTTCACCGTTTTGCAGCGCACGCGCGATGATCTTGTCGTCGATATCGGTGATGTTGCGCACGTAGGTGACGCGATAACCGCTGGCCTTGAGCCAGCGCTGCACGACGTCGAACGCCACCATGGAGCGCGCGTGCCCCAGGTGGCACAGGTCGTACACCGTCATGCCACAGACGTACATGCGGACGTGGCCAGGCTCCAATGGCACGAACGGATCGAGCCGTCGGGTCAGCGAGTTATAAATGCGCAAGGTCATGGGCGGGCAGGGCCGTGCCCACCGAGGGGCGCGGGCTACAATCATTCGCAAAGGCGCGTATTGTGCACCGATGATTCACCGCTTTCATCCCCCTTTGTTCGCGCGTGCTGCGGCGCTGCCGGGGCGGCCTGGTTGCCGGGCCGCCGCCTGGCTGTTGGCCGCGCTGCTGCCCGCCGCCGCATGGGCTCAGGGTGCGGCGTCCACCGACGCCCGCGCGCCGGCACCGGCCACGGCAGGCTCACCGGCGAGCGTTCACGCCCCGACACCAGCGGATCCTCCTGCAGCGGCGGCGCCCTACGCCGAGATACGGCGCTTGATCGGTGCCGGTGAGTGGGACGCGGCGCATGAGCGGCTGCAGAGCTGGCTGCAGCAGCGTCCCCAAGACGCCCAGGCCCGCCTGTTGCTGGGCGTGGTGCTGGCCGGCCGTGGCGACAGCGACTCCGCCCAGACCGTGTACGAGGCGCTGACACGCGACCACCCGGAGCTGCCCGAGCCGTACAACAATCTGGCGGTGCTGCACGCCGCCGCTGGCCGCTTGCCCGAGGCGCGCGCTGCCCTGGAGACCGCGCTGCGCTTTCACCCCGACTACGCGATCGCACACCGCAACCTGGGTGATGTGTATGCGCAACTGGCTCTGGGCCATTGGCAGCGAGCGCTGGCGCTGCAACCCGAGACGCCGCGGTTGGCCGCGCGTGCGCAGCAGCTGCGCGCGTTGCTGCAAGTCTCCTCCGGAGAGGACCGATGAATCGGCGCCAATGGCTGGCTTTGACCGGCGGCGCCGGCGCGGCGGTCATGCTGGCGGCGTGGGCGCAAACCCATGCCCGCTCCGGTGCAGCGGCGCCGACGTCCCCCTCCCCTTCCCCAACCCCGGCGGGGCCTCGCCCCGCCCCTGCTGGAGCTTCTGTCGTGAATCCTCGTGTCGAACTGCACATCGCCGGCCGCGGCGTCATCACCCTGGAACTGGACGCCGAGCGCGCGCCCAAGACGGTGGAAAATTTCCTTGCCTATGTGCGCGACGGCCACTACGACGGCACGATTTTTCACCGCGTCATCGACGGCTTCATGATCCAGGGCGGCGGCTTCGGGCCCGGCATGAAGCAAAAGCCCACCCGCGCCCCGATCGAAAACGAGGCCGCCAACGGCCTGAAAAACGAGCGCTACACCATTGCCATGGCGCGTACGCAAGCGCCGCACTCGGCCACGGCGCAGTTTTTCATCAATGTGGCCGACAACGACTTTCTCAACCACACCGCCCCCACCCTGCAGGGCTGGGGTTACGCCGTGTTCGGCCGCGTGGTCCAAGGCGAAGCGGTGGTGGATGGCATCCGCACCGTGCGCACCGGCCGCCGCGGCTTTCACGATGACGTGCCGCTGGAGGACGTGGTCATCACAAAGGCGGTGGTGGTGACGCCCTGAACGGGGCCCCATGGCAGCGCCGTTCTTGCTTCGCGCGCCTGCCACCTGGCAACGGGTGGCGTGTCTGTCCGACGTGCATCTGCACTCCGCCGACCCCGACACCGCCCAACTTTGGCAGCGTACGCTGCAGCGCCTGGCCGCCGATGCGATGTTCGTGCTGGGCGATTTGTTCGAAGCCTGGGTGGGTGACGACGCACTACGCGCCGATCCCGCGCTGGATGCCGACGTAGCGCTGATGCAGTGGGCGGCCGGGGTGTTGGCGCAGACGGCGTCGCGCATGCCGGTGTACGTGATGCACGGCAACCGTGATTTTTTGCTGGGGGTGGGGTTTGCCGCTGCCACGGGTGCGACTTTGCTGCCCGACCCGACCGTGCTGTCCCTTGGCCGCACGCGCTGGCTGCTCAGTCATGGCGATGCTTGGTGTACCGACGACACCGACTACCAACGATTTCGCGCCGAAGTACGGGCGCCCGCATGGCAACGGGCGTTTCTGGCGCGCCCGCTGGCCCAGCGGCTCCGCCAAGCGCGCGCCATGCGGCAAGACAGCCGCACCCATCAAGCCGCCCGCGCGGCTGCCCGTGAGCCGCCCAGCGACGTCGACCCCGCCGTCGTTGCCCAGGCCTGCCGCGCCGCCGGTGCCAGTGGCGTGGTGCATGGACACACCCACCGTCCGGCCGCCCACAGGCTGGGTGACGGCACGGCGCGCCTGGTGCTGAGTGATTGGCACGCCGGCGCCCGTCCACCGCGCGCCGAAGTGCTGTTGCTCGATGGCGCCGGCGGCTGGCAAGTGCAGCGCATCGCAGACCTCGTATGAGGCGGCGGCGCGCACACGGGCCAGCACGCACCGCGCGGCAGTGCAGAGGCAGCGGCGGAGGTTCGGCGCCGTGGTGACGACGCCCCGATTGGGGCTACTGGGGCACTGGTGGCGACTGCTGCAGCGCTGGGGACGACGCTGGCGGGCGGCGCGCGGCGACCCCACCGCCATCCCCGATGGACTGTGGGAGCACGTGCGGCAGGCGCTGCCGTGGCTGCCTGCCATGGAGCCGTCCGAGGAGCTGCGCTTGCGCGCCCTGTGCGCGGCCTTTCTGATGCGCAAGCAGTTCAGCGGTGCCCATGGCTTACGGGTGAACGATCACATGGCGCTGCTGGTGGCCATCCAAGCCTGTTTGCCCCTGCGTCACCGCGGCCTGTCGGCGCTGGCCTGGTATGACGATTTCGTCGGCATCGTGTTGCATCCGGCCGACGTGATCGCACCGCGCCGCCTGCGCGATGAGGCGGGGGTCATCCACGAGTATGACGAGGAGCTGGCGGGCGAAGCCATGCAGGGGGGACCGATCCTCCTTTCGTGGCCGCGGGTGCTGGGCCACACGGCGCATGGTGGCGTGACGGCTCCGTCCGGTGCCGAGGCCGTGGGCCACAATCTGGTGATCCACGAATTCGCCCACGCCATCGACATGCACGGCAAGGCGCTGGGGCAAGCGCCCGACGGCTGCCCGTTGCTGCCCGCGGACATGCTGCGCCCCGACCCGACGGCAGCGCGGCTGCGCTGGCGCGCCGTGCTGCACGCCGCGCTGGACGAACATCGCCGCCGGGTGGCTTTGCACGAACGCTTCGGCGCGCCGGCGCCCTGGCTGGATGCCTACGGGGCGACCTCACCGGCAGAGTTTTTTGCCGTGGCGTGTGAGGCCTATAGCGTGGACCGAGCGCGATTGGCGGTCGAGCACCCCGATCTGACCGCGCAGCTCGACGCGTTTTTCGCCCATCCGCAGCGCTCAGCGTCGCAGTAGCACTTTCAAGGCCGCCTGCAGCCGGCGCTCACGCGCCGTATCGTGCGCACTGGCCAGTATCTGCGCCACGTCTTGCCCCCAGGTCTCGGCCGGCCCGGGTTCGTGACGGCGGGTGAGCAGCTGCAGCTGCAATTGCCGACGCTGCGCCAGCCACTCGGCGGGCGTGGGCAGATCGGCAGCGATTTCCAGCCGCAGCAAAGCGACGTCGGCCGCCTCGGCCGTGCCGCCGCCTTGCTGCAGTGCGCGCACCCAGGCCGGCCGCGCCGCAGCGGCTTGGCGACCACCGAGCTGCTGTGTCGGCGGTATTCGATCGGCATCCCGCTGGGCCCACGCCTGCAGCAAGGCGGTCAGTGCTTCGCCGTGGGCGCGCGCGGCCAGCTGACGCAAGCGTGCCTCGGCCGCTTCCAAGGCCTGGCGTTGGGCGCGAAACGCCGCCTCGCCCAGGCGTGGCCGCGGCGGCACACCCTCGCGTGCAGGCCGTGGCGTCCTGCCCTGGCGTGCCGGCGCTGCCGCCGCAGCCACCGCGCCGGGGCGATCGTCGCCACGGCGCGCCACCAGCGGGCGTCCCGCCGCCGGCGCCACCGCATCCGCCGCCTCAGCCGTCGCCGCGGTGGTGTGTTGCGCCGACACGGCCGCCGCCGCATCGGCCAGCCCCGTTGCGTCACTGGCGCCATCCCGCCCCGTGCCTTCCCCGCTGGCGGCGGCCCGCAGCGCCGCCATGGCGGCGCGAATCTGCTGCGCATCGTCGCCCGCGCAGGCCTGCTCCAGCGCACGCACGGCCTGCATCACGGCGGCGTCCAGGGCGCTGAGCGCCGCCTGCGTCTGCTCGCGTTCGGCGTTTTTGCGCGCGAACGCCGCATCGATCGGCTGGCGAAATGCCTCCCACAGCTTTTGTTCCTTACGTCGCTCCAACGGCACGCGCTGCGCTTCGGCCTGCCAGCGCTGCTGCAAGGCCTTGATCGCGTCCAGGCGCAAGCGCGGCTCGGCGGCCAACGCCTGCGCTTCGGCGATGAGCGCCTGCCGACGCGCCACACTGTCGGCCTGTGCCGCCTCCAGGCGCGCGTGGGCAGCGGCCATGGCCTCTTTCCACTGTGTCTGCAATTCGGCAAAGCGCTTTTCGCTGACGTGCCCGCCTTGTCGCCAGCGCTCGGCAAAGGCGTGCAAATCGCGTACCTGGGACCTCCAGTCTTCATCGCTGGCGTGCGCAGCGGTCCAGGCGCGCACTTCGTCGATCAACTGTCGCCGCGCCTGCTCCGCCGCGGCGTGCTGCGCCGCCAGCTCGCGGCGCCATGCCTGCACCGTCTGATAGGCGCGGTTGCAGGCCTCATCGAAGCGCTTCCACAGCGCATGGTTGGAGGTACCGCCTTGGTCGGTGAGCTTCCACTGCTCGCGCAGGTGACGGATGGCCTCTTGCAGCTGACGTCCGTTGGGGCGCTGGTCTTCGGTCCCCTGTGTCAGCGCTTCGGCTTTGGCCAGCAGCTCCTCGCGCAACTGGTCGGCCCGCCAGCGCTGCCAGTCTTCCAGTTCCTTGGCTTTGGCCAACGCGGCATGGGCGCGTGCTTCGAGCTGCGGGCCGGCATGGCGTCCGTGCACTTTGACGGCGTGACGCAGCTCCCCGGCGTAGCGCACCATGGCCTTGGTGTGGCCAGCACCGAGCTCGCGCTCCAGCGCCTCGATGGCCGGCAACAGCGCCGCTTGTGCCACCGCCATCACGGCCTTGGGCACGGCAGCCGGGGCGGCGGACTCGCCACGCGCGGCGCGGATTTCGTCATCCCACACCGGCACGCCGGGCAGTGACGCCTGGACGTCGGCGGCAGCAGCCTGCGCCTGCGTCAATGCCGCCTGGAACGCCGTCCACACCGCCGTCAATTGTTGCTGGGCTGTTTGCAGCGGGGCAGCGTGGCGTGGTTCGAGTTCGCCCCAATGCGGGCTGCCCTGCAAGGCAGCGGCACGCTCCTGCCAGGCAGCCACGTCCTGCGCCAAACCATCGCGCGCAGCCAGCGCGTCGGCCCAGGGTTTGGTGGACAGCAGCTCGATACGCTGTACCAGGAGGCTGGCGGCCTCGCGCTCCACCAGTACCCGGGTTTGCAGGTCTTCGATGGCCTTCATGCGTTCGGTCAGTTGCTGACGCAAGCCAGCCAGCGGCTCGCGCGACAGTGGAGCACCGTCTTTGGCGGCGTCACGCAGCCACGCCATCGCATCGGCCAGATTCAGCCGCGGCGCCGCCAGCAGCGCCTGGGCGCGCTCGGCCCATTGAGCGGCCAGTGCGTCCTGGGCGCGGGCGCGTCGGCATTCGTCCAGGCGTTCCCGCACCTGCTTGGCCGCGCCCTTGTCGCGGTGGGCCAATTCGCGGTAGACCTCGACCAGCAGCTCCATCGGCGGGTCGCTGTCCAGCCAGGCGCGCAGGCGCGCGCTGCGCTCGGCTGCATTGGGCGCGCTGAGCACGCCGCCGGTGCGCAGATCGAGATCGCTCGGGGTCGGTTTCACGGTTGGAATATCGCTCGCGTTCACGGTACGGGCGCGTTGCGGCGACCGCAACGCCATGTGTGGAATACCAGAGCAAATCGGCCCTGGCGGACAACGGCATACGCCGACGCGCGGCCGACGCCCCCGTATTGTCGCCTAGCCGGCCCACAGGTCCAACGGCGGATCGTGCACCACCGCTTTGAGGATATCGCTGCGCGAGACGAAACCGATCAAGGCGGCAGCCTCGTCCACCACCGGCAACCCCGGCAGCCCGGTGGCCAGCAGGGCCAAGGCCAGCCGCCGCAGCAGGGTGTCGGCAGTCACACCGGGCACCGGCGTGATCATGACCTGGCTGAGCGGCTGCGCCAGAAAGGCGCGCCAGACCAAGGCGTTGTCTTCGGGCCGCGGCAGGTGGTCCAGACTGAGCAACTCGGCCCGCGTCAGCAAGCCAACCAAACGCCCATCGGCGTCGAGCACCGGCGCCTGCCCCACTCCGCACTCGGCCAACGCCCGCCACCCCTGCCCCACCGAAAGATCGGAGCGCACCGTCACGACCGTGCGCGACATGACGTCCTGCACCCGTTGCAGCGGCTGACGGGGCACCGTAGGACGCTGCACTTCGCCGTAGGTCTGCACGGCCACGGCGGCGGTGCGCGGCAAAGCCGCGCCGCCACCGTGGTCACCGTCGCCGTCGCGCCGCGCGGGTACTCGAAAACCGCTATCGGCGAAATCCGGGCGGTCCACCTCTGTCGCCAACGGGCGCAACCGCGCCGAGCGCAGGCTCGGCAGCACGCGCCGCAGATCCTCGATGGGACCGCGATACATCAAGCCCGAAGTGCCGTAGATGGCCAGCATCGCTCACCTCCGTCGCGGACCACCGCGCGGCCAGCGCACACGAGCGCTCGCCGGCGTCGACGTCTCAATCGGGCAGGAACAGGGCCTGCAAATCGCTGAGCCAATCGAAGCCCAGCGCCGTCGGTGCCACCCAGTCGCGCGCCCGATCCCACGTCAGCCAGCCGCGCTGACACGCGGCTTCGATGGTGCCCGATACCGTCGTTATCGGCAAGCCGGTGCGTTGGCTAAACAGCGATAGGGCAAAACCGTCGCGCAGCCGCAACGCATTGAGCATGAATTCGAACGGCAAATCGCGCGCGGCCACCTCGTGCTCTTGGGCCACGGGCTGGCCCGCCAGCGCTTGCTGCTGGTAGCGCGCCGGATCGCGCCAACGCACCTGGCGCACGATGCGCTCGGCAAAACTGAGTTTGCCGTGCGCGCCGGCGCCGATACCCAGGTAGTCGCCGAAATGCCAGTAATTGAGGTTGTGCCGGCAGCGATGACCGGCGCGGGCGTGGGCCGACACCTCGTAGCGCTGCAAGCCCGCCGCCGCCGTGCGCTCCACCAAGGCATCGAGCATCGCGTAGGCCGTGTCCTCATCCGGCAGCCCCGGCGGCGGGGTCTGCGCAAAGCGGGTATTGGGCTCGATGGTCAGATGGTAGAGCGACAGGTGCGGCGGCTGCAAGGCCAGCGCGACGTCGAGATCGCGACGCCAATCGGCCAGTGTCTGCCCCGGCAAGGCATACATCAGATCGATATTGAACGTCGCGTAGTGGCGCGCTGCCTCTTCCACCGCAGCAAGCGCCTGGGCGCCGTCGTGCACGCGCCCGACGGCGCGCAGCAGTCGATCATCGAAGCTTTGCACGCCGATGCTCAGGCGTGTGACGCCCGCGTCGCGAAAGGCGGCAAAGCGTGCCTGCTCGAAGGTGCCGGGGTTGGCCTCCAGTGTGATTTCGGCGTCGGGCTGCAGCGGCAGCCGGGCGCGAATGGCCGACAGCAACTCGCCGATCACGTCGGGGTCGAACAGGCTGGGGGTCCCTCCGCCCAGAAAGACGCTGACCACCGGGCGGCCCCACACCAGCGGCAAGCTGGCTTCCAAATCGGCCAGCAGCGCCTGCATGTACGCGCGCTGCGGCAGTGCCCCCTGCTGCCCACGGGCCATCCCCCACGCGTGGGAGTTGAAATCGCAATAAGGGCACTTGTGCAGACACCACGGCAAGTGGACGTACAACGCCAGCGGTGGCAGCTGCGTCAGGCGCACCTGGCCAGGCTGCCACCGCTGCAGCACCTGCGATGCGCCGCTCATGAGACGGAGGCAGAGGACGGGTCCGCCTGCGACGGCCACCAGCGCTCGCGCATCAAGGCCAGCATCGCCCGCGCCGCGCGCCCCCGGTGGCTGTGCGCGTTTTTGACATCGTCACTCAGTTGGGCGAAGGTACAGCCGAAGGCAGGCAGGAACATGATGGGGTCGAAGCCGAAGCCCCGCTCGCCTGCCGGCGCGCGCGCAATCAGCCCCTCGACCCGACCAAAAGCCACCAGCGGCTCGGGATCGTCGGGGCTGCGCACCGCCACCAGGGTGCTGACCATGGCCGCGCGCCGGTCGTCGATGTCGCGCATCTGCTCCAGCAGGGCGCGCACGTTGTTGGCGTCGCTCTTCGGGTAGCCGAATTGGGTGCAGTAATGGGCGGTGTCCACGTCGGGGCGGCCGCCGAAGGCCGCCACACACAGGCCGGCATCGTCGGCCAATGCCGGCAGACCGCTGGCCGCGGCCGCGTGGCGCGCCTTGGCCAGGGCATTTTCCAGAAAGGTCGGGTGCGGCTCCGGCGCCTCGGGGATACCCAACTGGCCTTGGGCGATCAGCTCCACCCCCAGCGGCGCCAGCAGCGCCTGCAGCTCGGCGAGCTTGCCGGCGTTGTTGGACGCCAGCACCAAACGACGCTCCACGGTGGTGTCGGCCATCCTGCTCACCCCACTTGGGCGCCGGCCAAGGCGGCGCGCTGCAACGCGATGAGCTGCGCGATGCCGCGCTCGGCCAAGCCGAGCAGCGCGTCGAGCTCGGCGCGCGTAAACGGCGCCCCTTCGGCGGTACCCTGTACCTCGACGAAGTGACCCGCCCCGGTCATCACCACGTTCATGTCGGTGGCGCAGGCAGCGTCCTCGACGTAGTCCAAATCGAGCACCGGACGGCCATCGACGATGCCCACCGACACCGCCGCCACCGGCGCGTGGATGGGCGAGGCGGCCAACTTGCCCTCGGCCAGCAGGGTCTGCACGGCGTCATGGGCGGCCACCCAGGCACCGGTGATGGCGGCCGTGCGGGTGCCGCCGTCGGCCTGCAGCACGTCGCAGTCCAGGGTGAGGGTACGCTCGCCCAGGGCATCGAGGTCGAACACGGCGCGCAACGCGCGCCCGATGAGGCGCTGAATTTCTTGCGTGCGCCCGCTTTGCTTGCCGCGCGCCGCTTCACGCTCGCTGCGCGTGTGGGTAGCGCGCGGCAGCATACCGTACTCGGCGGTGACCCAGCCGCCGCCGCTGCCCTTGCGGTGTGGCGGCACCCGCTCCTCGATCGAGGCCGTGCAGAGCACGCGCGTGCGGCCGAACTCGATCAGCACCGAGCCTTCGGCGTGGACGGTGTAGCCGCGCGTGATGCGAACGGGCCGCAGTTCATCGGGGGCGCGCCCGTCGTGGCGGGTAGCAGCAGAGGCGGGGGGACAGAGGGATGTTGGCGTCATGGATGGACAATTTGGCGGGCGAACGGGGCAACGACGCCATGGCACGAATCCAACCCGTGCGACACGGGGCCACGTGCGGCGCTTGGGGGGCCACCCACGCATCACTCGAGAGTGGCGCCGCGCGGTGCAACCAACGTCGCGCCCGTCGCAGCCGGTGGCTCACCACGGTGCCCGCGGCCAATGGCATCGTCGATGGTCGCAATGGTACGCTCGATTTCACACGCCTTGCACCCACCCGGATTGGCCTGAACGGGTTGGGTGAACAACGCAGCCGCCACGACGCAATGCGCCGAGGATACGGCGCACCTCTTTTCGTACACGGCACAGCGCGGGCTTCGATGCGTGGCCTTCCACCCTGGCCGCAGAGCCGACCGACGTTGGGTACGCGCCCCTGATGGCAGCTGCCGAAAAACGGGAACGCTCAGCGGCCGTTGCCTGAGGCGATGCGGGCGGCCCGCCCCCAGCCAAACAAGGCAAGACGCGCGCGCAAGCGCGTCCACCGCGATGATGGCGCCGGCAGGGCAGGCGTGGCCTCGTGCGCCAGATCGCGCTGCAGTGCAAACACCGACTGCGGGCGCGACAAAGGGTCCAGCGCCATACACCACTCGACGATGCGCAGCAAGTCCTCGGAGTACACGCCGCGCAAGCGGGTCAGCGCCTGCGCCAGTCGGTCTTTTTCTTGTCGCTGCAGCGCATCGTGGGGTGGGAAGCCCTGCATGCACGACAGCATGCAGGCACCGATGGCGTAAATATCGGTCCACGGCCCCAAACCAGCGCTGGCAGCGCTGCGTCGGTACATTTCCGGGGCGGCAAAGCCCGGCGTGTACATCGGGCGCACGAAGGTGCCCTCGGTGTTGAGCACTTCGCGTGCGGCGCCAAAGTCGATCAGCACGGCACGGTTGTCGTCGGTGATGAAGATGTTGGCTGGCTTGATGTCCAGGTGCAGCATTTTGTGCTGGTGCACGATGCGCAGGCCGCGCAACACCTCATCGAACAGCGAGCGGATGGTGCCCTCGCGCAGGACTTTTTTGCCCTGCCGTCCGCGCGCTGCGACGATGAACTCCTGCAGCGATGCCCCGCGCAGATAGTCCATCACCATATAGACGGTGTCGTTTTCGCGGAAAAAATTGTGCACACCCACCACCGCCGGATGGGCGATCTGGGCCAGTGCCCGCCCTTCTTCGAAAAAGCTGCGCAACCCAAGGCGGTATAGGGCCTGTTTGTCGGGCGCGACTTGGGGCAGCAGTTCACCCGTGGCGCGGGTGGCCAGAGCCGCCGGTAAATACTCCTTGATGGCGACTTCCTGCCCGCTGGCGTCCAGCGCCAAGTACACCAGCCCAAATCCCCCGGTGGCCAGCAGGCGCACGATCCGGTAGCCGCCAATGACGGTATCGGGCGGCAAGGGGGCCGGCTTGGTCTTTGACATAATCCATGCATGAGCTCACCCCACGCCCCAAGCACGGGGTTCGTCCGCAGGGTCGCCCTCTCCTGAATGTCGATGCCAGTGTACAGCATGACGGGCTACGCGACCGCACACGGTCCCGCGGACGAGCCCACCCCAGACCGTCCCGCTCCCCTCGGCCCAACGGCCCTGCTGGGGGTCGAAATGCGCGCCGTCAACGGACGCTTTTTGGACTTGACACTGCGCTTGGCCGAGGAGCTGCGCGCCGCCGAGCCGGCACTGCGCGAGCGCGTTGCGGCTCACGTGCGGCGTGGCAAGGTCGAACTACGTGCCTGGGTGGAACGTCGGAGCGACGCGGGCGTGCGGGCCCCCAGTCAGGCCGAACTGCAGCAATTGCTGCGCGTACAGGAACAGGTACAAGCGTGGCTGCCGCAGGCGCGTGCGCTCTCGGTGGCCGACGTGCTGCAGCTGGTTCAACGCGCCCCGGCCCCCGGCGGCGACTATACGGCGGCGCTGCTGTCCCTGACCGAGCGGGTACTGCAGGACTTCAACGCCGCGCGGGCGCGCGAAGGGCAGCGCTTGGCGGCCATGCTGCGCGAGCGGCTGCATGGCCTGCGCACCTTGGCGGCGCAGGCTGAGCCACTGGTGCCGCAGGCGGTTGCACAGCAGCGCGAGCGCTTCGTACAGCGTTTTACCGAAGCGGTGGGCCTCACACCCGTCGACGCCAGCGTGTTGCAGGAGCGCGCGCTGGCCGAGGCCACGGCCTATGCGGTGCGCATCGACGTGGCCGAAGAGCTCAGCCGCCTGGACTCACACCTCAGTGAAATCGACGCCCTGCTGGAGCGTGGCGGTGAAGTCGGCAAACGGCTCGACTTTCTGATCCAGGAGCTGCACCGCGAAGCCAATACTCTGGGGTCCAAGGCCACCAGCCTGGAGTTGACCCGTATTGCCCTGGACATGAAGGTCCTGATCGAGCAAATGCGCGAGCAGGTCCAGAACCTGGAATGAACCCCATGGACTACCCTGGCAATCTGTTCGTCGTCGCCGCGCCCAGCGGCACCGGCAAGTCGAGCCTGGTCAAAGCCTTGCTGGAAGTGGACGCGCGCATGGAATTGTCGGTGTCGCACACCACGCGTGCGCCGCGCGGACAGGAAGTGCATGGTCGCGAGTATTTTTTCGTCAGCGACGAAGAGTTCGACCGCATGATCGCGGCCGACGCCTTCGTCGAGTGGGCCGAGGTGCATGGCCGCCGCTATGGCACCTCGCGCAAGGCCATCGAGGACAAGATCGCCGCTGGTGCCGACATCGTGCTCGAAATCGACTACCAGGGCGCGCTGCAGATCCGGCGCCAGTTTGCCAACGCGGTGCTGATCTTCATCCTGCCGCCGAGTTGGGACGAGCTGCGACGGCGCTTGCAACGGCGCGGCGAGGACAGCGCCGAGGTCATCGAGCTGCGACTGCGCAACGCCGCGCGTGAGATGGCGCACGTCGATCAATTCGACTACGTTATAATCAACGAAGTGTTCGAGCGCGCGCTGTTCGATCTGAAAACCATTACGCACTCGCAGCGCTTGCGCGTCGCGCCGCAGCGGCGCCAGCGCGCCGACGTTTTCTCGGCGCTGCGCATCGCGCCGCCGCCTGCACCCGCCACTCCGCTTTGAGGTTTGCCATGGCCCGCATCACCGTCGAGGATTGCCTGGAGAAGATTCCGAACCGCTTCCAGCTCGTGTTGGTGGCGACCTATCGCGCGCGCATGCTCAACCAAGGGCATGCACCGAAGATCGAAAGCCGCAACAAGCCGGCGGTGACGGCCTTGCGTGAAGTGGCCGCAGGCCTGGTGGGCTTGGAAATGCTGCGCAAAGTGCCGGTCTGAGCGCAGCGTCAGACCTTTATGCAAAAAAGCGCCCAAGGGGCGCTTTTTTGTTTACATTAGCGGGGTGAGTGTCGATACCGTCCCGCCCCTGGCTCCCAAGGCGTGCAGCAGCACACCGCAAGGGCCGTTGCCGGCGGCCGCCAACGGTGCGGCGGCCGCGAGCTTCTCTGCGCTCGAGTCCCGCCTGGGGTATCTGAACGCGCACGAGGTGGAGACGGTGCGCCAGGCGTACCGTTTTGCCGACGCGGCGCATCTGGGTCAACTGCGCAAAAACGGCGACCCCTACATCACCCATCCGATCGCGGTCGCGCAGATGTGCACCGAATGGAAGCTCGACGCCCAAGCCCTGTGCGCCGCGCTGCTGCACGATGTGCTGGAGGACTGCGGCGTCACCAAAGCGCAGCTGACCGAGCGCTTCGGCAGCGCGGTGGCCGAGCTGGTCGATGGCTTGACCAAGCTCGACAAACTGGCCTTCGACAGCCGCGAGGAAAGCCAGGCCGAGTCGTTTCGCAAAATGCTGCTGGCCATGGCGCGCGACGTGCGCGTCATCCTTATCAAGCTGGCCGACCGCATGCACAATATGCGCACCATGGGGGACATGCCGCGGCACAAATGGAGCCGCATCGCGCGCGAAACGCTCGAGATCTACGCCCCGATCGCGCACCGGCTGGGCCTGAACAATTTTTACCGCGAATTACAGGACCTGGCCTTTCGCCACCTGCACCCGTGGCGCTATCAAGCGCTGTCCAAGGCCTTGGCGCGCTCGCGCGCGCGCCGCAAAGACCTGATCGCACGTGTGCAAGGTGAAATCGAGGCCGCTTTCGCACACAGTGGACTGCAGGTGCGCATCACCGGCCGCGAAAAGACCCTGTACTCCATTTACCGCAAGATGGCGAGCAAGCACCTGTCGTTCGCACAGGTCACCGACATCTACGGCTTTCGCGTCATCGTCCCGCAGGTGCTCGACTGCTACACCGCGATGGGGGTGCTGCACCAGCTCTACAAGCCCCTGCCCGGGAAATTTCGCGACTACATCGCCATTCCCAAAATCAACGGCTACCAGTCGCTGCACACCACCCTGGTGGGTCCGTTTGGCACGCCGATCGAGTTTCAATTGCGCACCCCGTCGATGGACGTGGTCGCCGAGTCCGGCATCGCCGCGCACTGGCTCTACAAGAGCGGCGCCACCACTGACGCCTCGGCGCAGGCGCTCAATGTGCAGTGGCTGCAGTCGCTGCTCGATATCCAGCAAGAAACCAAGGATTCCGGCGAATTTTGGGACCACGTGCGCATCGATCTGTTCCCCGACTCGGTGTACGTGTTCACGCCGAAAAGCAAGATCCTGGCCCTGCCACGCGGTGCCACCGCAGTGGACTTCGCGTATGCCATCCACAGCGACATCGGCCACCACGCCATCGGCGCCACCGTCAACGGCGAGCAGGTGCCACTGCGCACCGAGCTGCACAATGGCGATGTGGTGGAAATCATCACGTCGCCGCACGCACGGCCCAACCCGGCCTGGCTGGGGTTCGTCAAGACGGGGCGTGCGCGCTCCAAAATCCGTCACTTCCTCAAGACCCTGGCGACGGAAGAGTCGCGCGCGCTGGGGCAGCGGCTGCTGCTGCAGGCCCTGCGCGGCGAGGGTATCGCCGCCCTGCCGGGCGACGACGAGGCCGGCCGCGCGGTGTGGGACAAGCTACTGCGCTTCACCGGCAACCGCAGCCGCGAGGAGCTGCTCAGCGACATCGGGCTGGGGCGGCGCATCGCCGGCATGGTGGCCAAGAAGCTGGCGGCCCTGCTGGCCGAAGCCGGCACTCGCCCCGACGTGCTGCTGATCAGTCAGGCGCGCTTCGGTGCTCCGACCGAAGACCAACCCAGCCAAGGCGTGGTGACGCTGGACGGCAGCGAAGGCGCCTCCGTCGTCTATGCCTCGTGCTGCCGCCCCATCCCGGGTGACCGCATCGTCGGCTACCTGGGGCGCGGCGAAGGGCTGGCGGTACACACCGCCGACTGCCCGGTGGTGCAGCGCTTGCTCCACCGTGACCGGGAACGCTTTTTGGAAGTCGAGTGGGCCGAAGAATTGACCCGTCCATTCGAATCGAGCGTTGCCGTCACGGTGATCAATGGCAAGGGGGTGCTGGCACGGGTGGCGGCGGCCATCGCCACCGCCGAAGCCGATATCACGCACATCCAGATGGGCGAAGAAGCCGCCCAAGCCACCACCGAGCTGCGCTTCACGGTCGCGGTGCGCGACCGCGTGCACCTGGCGCAGGTGCTGCGACAACTGCGCCGCACACCCTCCGTGGTGCGGGCGCAGCGCATCCGGCCAGCGCGCGCCAGCGCAGACGGCGGCAGCGCTTGACCAGCGTGGGCGGCGCGCTGCCTCAGCCGCCTGCCATCGCCCCTGGTGCCGGGTAGTGCACCGCCAAGATATCCAAGGTCTGCACGCCGGCTGGTGTAACCAAGCGCACCTCGTCGCCGACGCGCGCCTTCAGCAGCGCCTGCGCCACCGGCGAAATCCAGCTGATCTGTCCGCGGCTGCTGTCGGCCTCGTCGATGCCGAGTATGGTCACCGTCTCTTCGCTGCCATCGGCGCGCGCGTAGGTCACCGTGGCGCCGAAAAAAACCTGATCCTTGCCGTGGTGTACGCTGGGATCGACCACCTCGGCGCGTTCCAGCCGCTTGGTCAGGAAGCGGATACGGCGGTCGATTTCACGCAGCCGCTTCTTGCCGTACAGATAGTCGCCGTTTTCCGAGCGGTCGCCATTGCTGGCGGCCCACGCCACCGTCTCGACCACGCGTGGCCGCTCCTCGTCGATGAGGTGCATCAGCTCGGCACGCAAGCGCGCGTACCCCGCCGGCGTCATGTAGTTCTTGGCGCCCACCGGCACCCGCTGCTGCGGCAGCTCGTCGTCTTCGTCGTCGGTGTCGCGTTCTTGGATGAAGGCCTTGCTCACGTGCATAGCATACCGCGCCGCACCGGCCAATGGCACGGGCCGATGTACCTCGGTGTGGGCGCGCCCATCGGCCGTCGTGCCGCGGGCCGCCCACAGGCCATCGGGCCGACACCGCATAATCGGCACCATGCAGGGAACCGAGATGGCAGATGGCCAACGCCCCGGCCTGATGGTGGTGCACGGCCACCGGGCCGAGGCGCTGCTGGCGCTGGCGCTGACCTGGATACGGCGCTGGCCACAGCCGCCACTGGCGGCGGAAACCTGGATCGTGCCCTCGCAGGCCGTCGGCCTTTGGGTCAAGCAGACCCAAGCCCTCCAAGACGAAGGCATTGCAGCCGGGCTGGAAATGCTGCTGCCGGCGCAGTGGCTGTGGCGCGCCTACCGCAGTGTGTTGGGATCCGACGTGGTGGGCGAGTGCGCACCGCTGGACGAAGGACCGCTGACGTGGCGCCTGTGGCGCCTGTTGCCCACGCTCACCGACCCCGTCTATGCGCCGCTGCAGCGCTATTTGCGCGACGACCCGGACGGCCGGCGGCGCTACCAGCTGGCACGCCGACTGGCCGACCTCTACGACCAGTATCAGGTTTACCGCAGCGATTGGCTGCGCGACTGGGCAGGCGGCGCGCCGGTGCTGCGTGGCCCCGATGGTCGACAGACGGCATTGGCGGCTGCCGACCGCTGGCAGGCCGCGCTGTGGCAGCGCGTGCTGGCCGACTGGAGCTCAGCCGCCCAACCCGTCCATGCGCAGGCCGAAGCACCCCCAACGCTGCCCAGCCGGATCGACATCCATGCGGCCTTCGTGCACGCCATGCGCACCGCCCAAACGGCGCCGCCGGGCTGGCCGCGACGCCTGACGGTCTTCGGGCTGGCTGCCCTGCCGCCCACCACCCTCGAGGCCTTGGCGCTGGCTGCACGCTGGACCCAGGTTTTGGTGTGCGTGCTCAACCCCTGTCGCGCCTACTGGGCCGACCTGATCCCTGAGCGGCTGTGGCTGGAACGCGCCGAGCGCCACTGGCGCGAGCGCGCGCAGCGCCTCGGCGCTGCGCGGATGGAAGCGTCACTGGGCGCCGAAGCACTTGGCCACCCACTGCTGGCCGCCTGGGGACGGCAGGGCCGTGACTTCATCGCCTGGCTGCAGCAATACGACGAGCGCCCGCTGCGCGATGCCTTCGATGCCGCGCTGCGTGCCCTGGGCCAGCGTATCGACCTGTTCGACTGCGATGATGACGGCCACCGCACCGGCGGCCCGACCACCCTGCTGCGCCAGTTGCAAGACGACGTGCTACACAACCGCACCCTGGCCGAAACGCAAACCCAATGGGCGCCCGTGGATCCTGTACACGACGCTTCGCTGCGGTTTCACGTCTGCCACACCGCGCTGCGCGAGGTCGAGGTACTGCACGACCAGATCGTGGCGGCGCTGCACCGTGACCCGAGCTTGCACCCGCGCGACATCGTGGTGATGGCGCCCGATGTCGGCGCCTATGCCCCCTTGATCCATGCCGTCTTCGGGCGCTTGGGTGCCGACGACCCGCGCTTCGTACCCTATGGTATCGCCGACGCCGACGACGCTGCCAGCGCCCAGCGGCTGGCCTTGTTGCGCGACCTGCTGGACCTGCCGCGGCAGCGCCTCGGCGTCAACACCGTGCTCGACTGGCTGCAGGTACCCGCGTTGGCGCGCCGCTTCGGGTTCGGGCCCGATGACTTGGCGCTGCTGCGGCGCTGGCTGGCCGACAGCGGCGTGCGCTGGGGGCTTGATGGCCAACATCGCTGTGCGCTCGGGGCCGCCGCCGCGACCGACGACACGCTGACCTGGACCGACGGCGTGCGCCGGCTGTGGCTGGGCATGGCGATGGGGCCGCACGAGGCAGGGTGGCGCGACGCCCCGCCCACCCCCGGCGTCAGCCCGATGGCGGCGACGCTGATCGAGCGCCTGCAGGCCCTGCTGCAGACCCTGCAGCGGCACCGTCAAGCCCTCAGCCATCCCGCGCCCGTCCGGGTCTGGGTTCAGCGCCTACACGGCCTGCTGGATGACTGCCTGTGCGCGGATGCGCAGGCCGATGCGGCCGAGTGGCACTGGCTGCAACGCCTGCGCCAAGCACTGGACGCCTGGGCGGCAGACGCACAGACGGCCGGCAGCGAGCCGATGCCACTGGCCGCCGTGGCCGACGCCTGGCTGGCCCGCCTCGGCACAGCACGCGGCGCCGCGCAGGGGTATTGGCGCGGCGGCGTCACCATCGCCACCTTGCTGCCCATGCGCGCCGTCCCCTTTCGCCACGTCTACCTGCTGGGCATGCACGACGGCGCCTATCCGCGCCGCCCCACCACCGACGATTTCGACCTGATGGCGCGCCACCCGCGCGTGGGTGACCGACTGGCACGCCACGAAGACCTGTACCTCTTTTTGGAGGCGCTGCTGTCGGCGCGCGAGCATCTGTCCATCTCGTGGATCGGGCGCAGCGCGCACGATGGCAGCGCGCGCGCGCCATGCGTGCTGGTGGCGCAGCTGCGCGAACACGTCGCCGCTGGCTGGCGCCTGGCGCAGGCCGACGGGGCGGCGCTGCTGCGCGCCCTCACGTTCGAGCACCGCCTGCACCCCTTCGACCCCGCCTACTTTCCGCCGCGCCCTCATCCGCAGCAAGCGCCGCGCCACGACCAGTGGACATTCAGCTACGCCCACGAATGGGCGCCGCGTCCCGCACCGTCCAGCCCTAGCGCGGCTACCCTCCCCCCCTGGCAGCCCGAGCAGCCGCAGTCGCTGTCGGCGCTACAGCGTTTTTTGCGCTACCCGGTGCGCACCCTGTACGAGCAGCGCCTGGACGTGCGCTGGTACGAGCACGACGAGACCCTGGAGGAGCGCGACCTCGCTGCCCCCGACGAACGGCAGCGTTGGCGCCTCAACGAGCAATGGCTGCGTGCCGTGGTGCGAGCGGCGCGCCGTGGCCAGCCGGTGGACGAGGCCCTGGCAGCCGCCCAACGCGTCTGGCGCCATGCGGCAGCCAGCGGACAGTGGCCGCTGGGCACTTGGGGTGAGGCGCAGGCCGGCGCGTGGGACGAATCCGCCCGGCTCGCCTGGCAGCGTGCTGCCGCTTACTGGCAGCAGCTCGATGGCCGCACCGCGCAGCGCGATCGGCTCGACTGGCGCTGCGACGACCCGCGCATGCCGCTGCACGTGGCGGACCTGGTTGGCGAGGTGCGGCGCGACGCCGCTGGCCACCGCCACCGCTTGCTGTGGCAGGGGCACACACTGCTCGACGGTGAAGCCGGCGCTCAGGGGCAGCGGCCACCGTGGCGGCTCGACCAGGCGCTGTCGGCCTGGGTGACGCACCTGGCCCACCACCTGGCGGGCGGCCCGCTGTACACCTGGGTGCTGTCGCCCCGCGGCTGCGCCGTGCTGCAACCGCTGGAAACCCACACCGCGCAGGCAGCCTGGCAGGCGATCATCGACCTGTGGTGGCAGGGCATGCACCAGCCGATCCCATTTGAGCCGGCGTGCGCCCTGGCCTGGTTCGACCAGCAGCACAAGCGCAGCCGAAGCGCCGAAGCCGCCTGGGACGCCGCATGCGCGCGCTACGAGGGCAGCCCGCACCGGCCCGGGCGGCGCGACCGCGACGCCCTGCTGCGCCGCTGTTTTCCCAACTTTGCCGACCTGGCCGGCCCGCGTGCGCAGGCCGCCGACAGCGCACTGGGCCAATGGGCCGCAAGGCTCTACGGCCCCTTGTACGCTGCCCTCGGCTCGGCCTTGCCGCCGTCGGTGGCACTGACCGACATCGCCAACACCAGCGAGCCATGAACGATCTGTGCGTTACCAGCTTCCCCTTGCGCGGCAGCCAGCTCATCGAAGCCAGCGCCGGCGCCGGCAAAACCTGGACCATCGCCATGCTGTACGTGCGACTGGTGCTGGGGCCGCACCCGGGGGCGGATACCGCGCTGCCGCCGCTGCTGCCGCCCCAGATTCGGGTCGTCACCTTCACCGACGCCGCCACGCAAGAGCTCAAGCTGCGCATCGGCCAACGCTTGGCGCAAGCCGCCCATGTCTTTGCCGCCGACGCCAGCTGCACCACATGGCCGCCCGAGCTGCAAGCGCTGGCCGACTTGCGCGCGCTCTATCCCCCGCACACGTGGCCGCACCTGGCGCGGCGCCTGCGCTTGGCCGCCGACGGCATGGACGAAGCCGCCATCAGCACCCTGCACGGCTGGGCGCTGCGTACCCTGCGCGAGGCCGCGTTCGCCAGCGGCATGCCATTCACGCTTGAGCTGCTCACCGACACCCGCGCTCTGCAGGAGCAGGCCATCGACGACCTGTGGCGCGTGCACTACGCTGGGCTGCCGCCGGCCCTGGCCGCCAGTGTCGCTGCGGTGTGGCCCCACGCCGACGCGCTGGCGCAAGCGCTCACCCCCGTACTGCGCCACGCCGAGCGTTGGGCCGCCCAGTGGCCGGGCTTGGCCGGGCAGACACTGCCACAGGTGCTGCAGCAGGCCGAGCAGGCCCGCCAAACCGCGCTGGCACCCTGGAAGGCACGTGCGCGCACCAGCGCCGAGGCCGCGTTGGCCGTGCTCGACCAGCACGGCGCACCCAAGGCATTGGGCAAATCCGCCGACGTGCGGCGCTGGCTGCAAACCCTGCGCGATTGGGCCGACACCGACGACCACCGACCGCCCGACCTGAAAACCGGCGCCCAGCGCTTCACCGCCGATTTTCGTGACCGCACGCCCGATCTGCCTGCCGCCTGGCGCGCTCTCGATCTGTGGGACACCGTGCCCGCCTTGGGGCAAGCCCTGGCCCACCTGCCCAGCCCACACGGGTGGCTCTTGCGGCACGCCGCAGTATGGGTCCAGCAGCGGCTGGATGCCCTGCTGGCCGAACGCGACGCCACCGACTACGACGGCCTGCTGCGGCGCCTGGCCGACGCGCTCGACGCCCCCGGTGGCGCTGAGCTGGCGCAGCGGCTGCGCACACAGCAGCCGGTCGCCCTCGTCGATGAATTCCAGGACACCGACCCGGTGCAGCTGCGCATCCTCGACCGCATCTACGGCCTGCACGGCACCGACGCCGACCGCGCCTTGATCTTGATCGGGGACCCCAAACAAGCCATTTACGCCTTTCGCCAGGCCGACATCCACAGCTATTTGCAGGCGCGGCGCGCCTGCGCGGGACGGCTGTGGCGGCTGGGCACCAATTGGCGCTCCAGCGACGCCATGGTGCAGGCGGTCAACACCCTGTTCGGACTGGCCGAGGCCCGCCAGCCCATGGGGGCGTTTCGCTTTCGCCACCATGCCGACAATCCGGTGCCGTTCGAGCCTGCGCGCGCCCAGGGGCGCAGCGAACGCTGGCAAGCCGGCCGCCATGCTGCGCCACTGCCGGCGCTGACGCTGGCACACGTACTGCCGACCGACGGCGCCTGCTGGAACCAGGAGCGCTTGCGCGCTGCCGTGGCCGCCGCGTGCGCCCAGACACTGACACGCTGGCTGACCGAGGCCGACGCCGACCGCCGTGGCTTCTACGACCCTGCCCACGATCAGTGGCAACCGCTGCGCCCAGGTGACATCACCGTCCTCGTCAACACCCGCGACGAAGCCGCCGCCGTGCAAGCCGCGCTCGACGCATGCGGCGTGGCCAGCGTCTACCTGTCCGAGCGCGAATCGGTTTACGCCAGTGACGAGGCCGCCACGCTGCAGCGCTGGCTGCACGCCTGCGTACACCCGCGCGACACCGGCGCGGTGCGCGCCGCGTTGGCCGACCCGTGTCTGAACCTGAGCCCTGGCGAACTGCACGCCTGGGTACACGACGAGGTGCGCTGGGAAACGACGCTGGAGCGCTTCGAGCGCTACCATCGCTGGCTGCACGAGCGCGGCGTGCTGCCGGTGGTACGCGCTCTGCTGCACGACTTCGACGTGGCGCACCGCTTGTTGGATACCAGCGGCGCAGCGCACGACGGCCACCGCCGCCTGACCAATCTGTTGCATCTGGCCGAGCTGCTGCAACAGGCCGCGGCCCGGCTCAGCGGGCCGCAAGCGCTGCTGCGTTACCTGCATCGGGCGCGCGCAGTCGCCACCGATGCCCCGCCCAGCACCGACGAGCTCAGCAACCCCCTGCTGCGCCTGGACGACGAACGGGAACGGGTGCGTGTGGTCACCGTTCACAAGTCCAAGGGACTCGAATACCCGGTGGTGTTCTATCCTTTTGCGATGGTAGCCCGGGTGATCGACAGCAAAAACGGCAAAGATCCGACCACACTGCTGTGGCACGACGAGAATGGCGCCGCGCACGTGACCCTGAACGACGAAGGACCGCAATGGTGGACGGCGCTGGCCCGGGCCGACGAGGAGCGCTTGGCCGAAGAGCTGCGCCGGTTCTATGTGGCAGTGACGCGGGCGCGCCATGCCCTGTGGCTGGGCACGGCCGCCACCGACCGGCTGGGACGCAGCGCGCTGGGGTACCTGCTCGGCCTGCCGGACACAGCCGACGACGCTGCGCTGCAAGCAGCGCTGCAGGCCTTGGCCGCCCGGCGGCCGCGCGACATCGTCGTCGACACCATGGCCGACGGTGAGACGACGCTGCGCTGGCGCCCGCCGACTGGTGCCGCGCGTGCCGCCACCGGCAGCGCCTGCTACGCCCCTCGACGCGAGCAAACCCGCTGGTGGACGGCCAGCTACAGTGCGCTGTTGGCCGAACCCGACGCGCCGGCTGCAGCCGCTGCCGGCGTCGCCCCGGTGCCTGCCGACGACCCCGAAGAAGCCCCGACCGACGCCTGGCTGGCCGAGTGGCGCGCCACCGACGGCGGCCGCGATCAAGCCGCGCCGGCGCCGCTCGGCCTCGGCGCCGACGGCGCACCAGCCGCAGCGTGGCACGCTTGGCCGGCGGGTGCGGCAGCCGGCAGCGCACTGCATGCCGCCTTGCAGCACTGCGCCCACCACGGCTTCGCGCCCCGGCAGGGCCCAGCGCTGGCCGATGTCGCTGCGGCGGCGCTGCGCGCCAGCGGTGAGCCCTGGGCCAACGATGCGCAGCGCGCCGCCACCTTGGCCGCTTGGATGCAGGCCATCATCACCACCCCGCTGCCATGGCCGGGCGCCGCCCCCGCTGCCCTGCACGCCGTCGGCCGCACGCAAGCCGAAATGGAATTCTGGCTCGGCGTGGCCACTGTGCCGGCACGCCGAATCGACGCGCTGCTGCATGAGGCCGTGCCGCTGAAGGCGCCGCGCGCGCCGGTGCGCGACGTCAGCCTCAATGGGCTGCTGAAGGGCTACATCGACCTCGTGGTCGAACACGAAGGCCGCTACTACGTGCTCGACCACAAATCGAACCGGCTCGGTGCCGACGACGACGCCTACGCGCCCGCGGCCCTGGATGCCGCCGTGGCGGCCCACCGCTACGATCTGCAAGCCGTGCTGTACCTGCTGGCGCTGCATCGGCTGCTGCGCCAACGCCTGATCGCCTACGATCCCGCGCGGCACCTGGGCGGCGCCTTGGTGGTGTTCTGGCGCGGCCTGGGCCACGCCAGCCGCGGCGCCTGGGCCCTGCCCGCCCCGGTTGCGCTGATCGAGCGGCTCGACGCCCTGCTCGCTCCCATGGAGGCCGCTGCATGAGCCTGTTGCCGACGGCAAACGCCCCCGAGGAAGGGGTCACGGCGCACAATAGCGTCATGGCCGCCTGGCTCCAGCGCGGTCTGGCCAGCGGCGAGCTGCGTCCTGCCGACGTCGCCTTTGCGCATTGGATCGCCGCCCAGGCCCCGAGTGCACCGCCCTGGGTCCCCATCGCCGCCGCGTGCCTGAGCCGCCACGTGGCCGACGGACACGTCTGCCTGCCGCTGCAGACGGCACCCACCGCAGGCCCATGCCGGCGCTGGCTGATGCAACAGCTCGCGGACTGCCCGACAAGACTGGACCATGGCGACATCATCGGCAACGGTACCAACCCCACCCCCTTGGTGCGCGACGGCGCGCGCCTGTACCTGTGGCGCCACTGGTACAGTGAGCAAGCGGTGGCGCGGGCACTGGCCCAGCGTCTGCTTGCCCCCGGGGCCGACACCGACCCGACGGCGGCGGCCCGGCGGCTGCGCCCATGGCTCGACGCGCTCTTTGCGCCGAACGCCGACACACCTGCGGGCCCCGACTGGCAAGCCCTGGCCGTGGCCCTGGCCACACGCCAGCGCTTGGCCGTCATCACGGGCGGCCCCGGCACCGGCAAAACCACCACCGTCGTGCGGCTGCTCGCCGTGCTGCAAGGCTTGCGCTTGGCTGACGGCGCACCGCCCTGGCGCATCGGGCTGGCCGCCCCCACCGGCAAGGCCGCTGCACGCCTGGCGCAGTCGGTGGCTGGGGCGCTGGCGCACTTGCCGTGGTGCGCGCTGCCGCTGCCGACCGCGCAACACGGCACGCTGCGCGCCAGCCTGCCCACCCATGCCACCACGGTGCACCGACTCATCGGCCGCCACGGCGCCATTGGCCGCGTGCGCCACGACGCCGACCACCCGCTGTGGCTGGACGCCCTGGTCATCGACGAAGCCTCGATGCTGGACCTGGAGCTGTTGCACGAGACGCTGCAAGCGCTGCCGCCCGACGCGCGCCTGATCCTGCTGGGCGACCGCGATCAGCTGGCCTCCGTCGAGGCCGGCGCCGTCATGGCCCAGCTGTGCGAGCGTGCGCGCAGCGGTCACTACCCAGCGGCCGTCGCCGCCTGGTTGCACAGTGCCACCGGTCAGGCTCTGCCGGCGCCGTTTTGCGATGACGACGGCACCGCGCTGGATGCCGCCGTCGTCATGCTGCGCCACAGCCGGCGCTTTGGCGGTGACAGCGGCATCGGGCAGTGGGCAGCTGCCGTCAACGACGGCGACGCGCAACGTCTCGTCCGCCTGGCCGAAACCCCATCGCCGGACGTACGGCTGCTATGCCCACCCGCCGATGACAGCGGTGGTGGCAACGCCCGCCTCGATGGTTGGGACGAGGCAAGCCTGTGGGAGGAAGTCGTGCATGCCTGGGGGGCACTGCTGCAGGCCATTCACGCCGGCCCACGCGGCGACGGTGGCTTCGACGCCGATGCCGCCGAGCGCGACGCGTGGGCCCGCGCGGTGCTGCAGCGCCACGCCACCTTCCAGGTGTTGTGCGCGCTGCGCGACGGCCCCTGGGGCGTGCAGGGGCTCAACCAACGTGTGCTGCGGGCCTTGCAGCGCGCGGGTCTGCTCGACGCACGTCTGAGTAGCGCGCACGCCTGGTTCGCCGGCCGGCCGGTGCTGGTCACCCGCAATGCCCCAGCCTTGGGTCTGATGAACGGCGATCTGGGACTGGTGCTGCCCTATGCACCCCCTGGTGAGGGCCACTCGCTGCGCTGGCGGCTGGCCTTCGCCGCGCCCGAGCTGCCCGCCGGGGTGCGCTGGGCCCTGCCGGCCCAGCTCGACGGCCTGCAGACCGCTTTTGCGCTGACCGTGCACAAGGCGCAAGGCTCGGAGTTCGACCACGTGTGGCTGGCTCTGCCGGCCCTCGCCGACAGCCCGCTGCTCACGCGCGAGCTGCTCTACACCGGCATCACGCGGGCACGGCAGCGTCTGACGCTGGTGGCCCCGGGCGGCGTGCCCGCGCTGCTGCAAGCCTGCACGCGACGCGCCGAGCGTGCCGGCGGCCTGCGCGCGGCGCTCTTGGCCGCCATGGCCGACCCAGCCGCGCGATAATCGAACGACCGTTCACCCTGCAATCGACCACCATGACCTACTGCGTCGCCGTCAAGCTCAAGGCCGGTATGGTGTTTCTGTCCGACTCGCGCACCAACGCCGGTCTCGATCAGATCAGCACCTTCCGCAAGATGATCGTCTACGAACAGCCCGGTGAGCGCTTCATGGTGTTGCTGTCGGCGGGCAACCTCAGTATTTCGCAGTCGATCCGCGAGTTGCTGCAAACCGAGCAGCTACACGACCCTGGCCTGGCCGAGCCGATCACCATCTGGAACGCGCGCAGCCTCTTCGATGCGGCGCGCGTGCTGGGCGCCACGGTGCGCCGCGTCTACGAGCGCGACGGTGAGGCGCTGCGCCGCAGCGGCATCGAGTTCAATGCCAGCCTCATCTTCGGCGGCCAAATCCGCGGCGAGCCCATGCGTTTGTTCCAGGTCTATTCGCCCGGCAATTTCATCGAAGCCACCGATGAGACCCCGTTTTTTCAGATCGGCGAGAGCAAATACGGCAAACCCGTCCTCGATCGTGTCCTCACCCCCGACACGCCGTTGGACGACGCCACCAAATGCCTATTGATCTCGATGGACTCGACCCTGAAGTCCAACCTGTCGGTGGGCCTGCCGCTGGACCTGGCCGTCTACGAAGCCGGCCAGCTGCGCAGCGACCGCGTGGTCTGCATCGACGAGCACAACCGCTATTTCCAGTCCCTGCGCACCGCCTGGGGGCAAAAGCTGCGCGAGGCCTTCGATCAGCTCGATGCCCCCAACTGGCAGCCGGGTGGAGCGCTGACCACCTGCAGCCCGCAGCACGCCACCCTGCGCAAAATCACCGCCCCCGGCGATCGCCTGCTCTGAGCCCGATGACCGAGCCCCGCCCCTGCATCGTCTTCTCGCACGCCAACAGCTTTCCGGCAGGCACCTACCGTGTGCTGTTCGACGCGCTGCGTGCGCGCGGCTGGACCGTCAAGGCGCTGGCGCGCTTCGGCCACGATCCGCGCTACCCCGTCACCAGCAACTGGCCGCACCTGGTGCGACAGTTGGCCGATTTCGTCACCGCCGAGGTACAGCCGCACGACACCCCGCTGTTCCTGGTGGGCCACTCGCTGGGCGGGTTCCTGAGCCTGATGTGCGCCGCCCAACACCCCGAACTGGCCGGGCAACCGGTGCGCGGCGTGGTGCTGCTCGACTCACCCGTGCTGGGCGGATGGAAAGCGCGCGCGCTGGCCGCTGCCAAACACACCCGGCTCATCGGTGCGGTGTCGCCCGGACAAATCAGCCGCAAGCGCCGCAACCGCTGGGCCAGCGCCGAGGAGGCGCTGGAGCATTTCCGCCACAAGCGGGCCTTCGCCCGTTGGGATCCGCGCGTGCTGGCCGACTACATCGCACACGGCACCCACGACGAAGTCACCCCGCACGGCGTGCAGCGCGTGCTCACCTTCGACCGCGACGTCGAGACCGCCATCTACAACACCTTGCCGCACCATCTCGACCGCCTGCTGCGCCGCCATCCGCTGCGCTGTCCGGTGGCCTTCATTGGCGGTACGCACTCCGAGGAAATGCGCCGCGTCGGTCTGACCATGACGCACAAGCTGTGTGGCCGCGAGCCCTCGCCGCGCCTGCAATTCCTGGAGGGCACACACCTGTTTCCGATGGAGCACCCCGAGGCCACCGCCGACGCCATCGAGCGCGCGCTGCGGCATTTCATGGGGTCCACTGCACCCAGCCCATCCACCCCGTGAGCAGCACCAGCGCGCCAAAGGCAATGCGGTACCAGGCAAACGGCACGAAGGTGTGCGAGGCGACATAACGCAGCAGCCACTTCACGCTCACCCACGCCGCCACGAATGACACCCCCAGCCCAACGGCGAAAAACGGCACATCCGCGCTCGACAGCAGGGCCCGGTGCTTGACCAGGTCGTAAGCGGCGGCGCCGAACAGCATCGGAATCGCCAGAAAAAAACTGAACTCGGTGGCCACGCGGCGCGACAGGCCCAGCGCCATGCCACCGATGATGGTGGCCCCCGACCGGCTGACTCCCGGCACCAACGCCAGGCACTGAATCAGCCCCACCCCCAGCGCGTGCGTCCAGCGCAGCGCATCGACGTCATCCAACCGCGCGGGTGCGGCGCGTGCGTACCGGTGCTCCACCCACAGCATCGCCAGCCCGCCGGCGATGAAGCCTGCGGCCACCACCCAGGCGTTGAACAGCCAGGCCTTGATCGGACCGATGAACAGAAACCCGGCCAGCGCGGCTGGGAAAAACCCCAGCAGCACGTGCGCAGCGAACCGCTGCGCCGTGCGCTCGCGTGGCAAGCCGCGCAGGGTGGCCAGCAGGCGCTGCCCATACAAACCGACGATGGCCAGGATCGCACCGGTCTGGATCACCACCTCGAACACCTTGGTGCGCTCGTCGGGCAGATTCAACAGCGCCGCCGTCAAAATCAGGTGTCCGGTGGACGAGATCGGCAAAAACTCGGTCAAGCCTTCGACCAACCCCATCAGGGCGGCCTTCAGCAGCAGTGCAAGGTCCATGAGCGGGCGCGACAAGCAGCAAAGCGGCTAGTGTAGCGGGCGGCCGTGCATCGGCCGCGTCGCCACCGACACAGGGCGGCGGCGCGACGGGCCGCCGCGCACCGCGGTCACCGCGTCAGCGCCTGCCGTGCCAGCTTTCGGCGTGATAGGGGCTGCCCGCCCACACCACAGCGTCGTACCCCCTTCCGTGGCTTCGGTGGCCGTGCTTGTGTTTGAGATGCCCCGGCGGCACGCCATAGACGACGCCCGGGGCCACCACCAGCGCGGGCGGCGCCGTCACGACGCGCGCGGGCGGAGCCACCATGACCGGTGTCGCCACCACCACGGGCGGGGCCACCACCACCGTGGGCGCGGTCGCCCACACCAGCGGCGGTGTATTGCCCACCCGCACCGACACCCCTGGCTGATACACCCCCACCGACCAATAAACGTCGGCCGCTTGCGCGGTGCCCGCCATCGTCAGCGCCACGGCCGCCAGCAACCGCCATGGCCGCCTCGCATGGAACAACCTCATGGCGTTCATCGATTGCACTCCTGGAAACGACGGTTGTCGATATCGACATTGAAACATCTCGGCGGCGCGCCAGCGGTTGCTGGTTTGTGACGGCTGTAAGCAGACGTAACCGCGTCCGCCTGCCGTCTGCCTGGCCACTGGGCCGCCTAAAATCGGGTGCATGAGCGACCACGCCCCGCATTCCTCTTCCGGTCACGGCTCGAGCAGCAACTTCCTGCGCCAGATCATCGAGCGTGATCTGGCCAGCGGCCGCCTCGCGCAACGCCGCTGGGGCGGCAGCCCCGGTGACGGCAGCCACCACGCGCGCGGCCTCCTCGACCCGGCACGCATCCGCACCCGCTTCCCGCCCGAGCCCAACGGCTACCTGCACATCGGTCACGCCAAAAGCATCTGGCTCAACTTTGGCCTGGCCCAGGAGTACGGTGGCGTGTGCCACATGCGCTTCGACGACACCAACCCCGAGAAGGAGGAACAGGAGTACGTCGATGCCATCGTCGATGCGGTGCGTTGGCTCGGCTGGAGCTGGGAGGCCCACGGCACCAGCCACCTTTACTACGCCAGCGACTATTTCGACTTCATGTATCGGGCGGCCGAGTATCTGATCGAAACCGGCCATGCCTACGTGGACGAACAAACGCCCGAGCAGATGCGGGCCAACCGCGGCACGCTCACCGAACCCGGCATCGACAGCCCCTACCGTAACCGGCCGGCCGCGGAAAGCCTGGCGCGCTTTCGCGAAATGCGCGCCGGACGCCACCCCGACGGGGCGATGGTGTTGCGCGCCAAGATCGACATGGCCTCGCCCAACATCAACCTGCGCGACCCGGCCATCTACCGCATCAAGCACGCCACGCACCACAACACGGGCGATGCCTGGTGCATCTATCCGATGTATACCTTCGCGCACCCGATCGAGGACGCGCTGGAAAACATCACCCACAGCATCTGCACGCTGGAATTCGAGGACCAGCGCCCCTTCTACGATTGGCTGCTCGAGCGCATCGTGCCGATTCTGCGCGCGCCGCAGTTCGAGCGGGCGCGCCAGCGCATCGAAGCGCTGCGCACGCAAGGGCTGGAGGCGGGCAAGGAATTCGCGCTGCGCTGCCACAACGCCGGCGCCAAACTCGGTCGCAACACGCACGCCGAGCAGCGCATGGCCGCCCTTTTTGCGCGCTGGGAGCACGACCGCGACGCCGTCTTGCGCGACTTGCCCACCTTTTTCGACCTGCTGCTGGGCGAACTGCACCAATTCACCCCAGTGCTGGCGCAGGCCCTCAGCGCCTACGAGCCCGAGCCGTTCGACCTGCCGCACCAGTACGAATTCGCGCGCTTGAACCTGACCTACGTCGTCACCAGCAAGCGCAAGCTCAAGGCGCTGGTGGATGAAGGAATCGTCAGCGGCTGGGACGACCCGCGCATGCCCACCATCGTTGGCTTGCGCCGGCGTGGCTACACGCCCGAGGCGATTCGGCTGTTTTGCGAACGCACCGGTGTCAGCAAAGCGCCGGGCTGGATCGACTACAGCAACCTCGAAATCGCCTTGCGCGACGACCTGGAGGGCAAGGCCCCGCGGGCGATGGCCGTACTCGACCCGGTCAAACTCAAGCTCACCAATTGGGCGCAGGTGTTCGGCAGCGCCGACCACCGCGAGCCCTGCACCGCCCTAGCCCACCCGCAACGGCCCGAACTCGGCCTGCGCCAGTTCAGCCTGGGCCCCGAGATCTGGATCGAGCGTGACGATTTCCGGGAACAGCCCCCCAAAGGCTATTTCCGCCTCTTCCCGGGCAATCAGGTGCGGCTCAAATACGGCTACGTGATCGAGTGCACCGGCTGTGAGAAGGACGAGACCGGCCAGGTGACGGCGGTGCTGGCCACCGTGGTGCCGGACACCAAAAGCGGGACCCCGGGTGCGGATGCCATCAAGGTCAAGGGCACCCTCACCTGGGTGGGCGTGCACGAAGCCGTGGCGGCCGAAGTGCGCCTGTACGACCGGCTGTTCGCCGACCCCCAACCGGACGCAGGCGGCAAAGACTTCAGAACCGTGCTCAACCCCGACAGCCTCAAGGTCGCGGCGGCGTACATCGAGCCGTCACTCGCCCAGGCGCCGGCTGAGGCGCGCTTTCAATTCGAGCGACACGGCTACTTCGTCACCGACCGCCACGACCACGCGCCGACGCGACCGGTGTTCAACCGCATCGCCAGTCTCAAGGATAGCTGGGGCAAATAGCGCTGCGCGTGGCCCCGCCGGCCACCGGCGGGGCGCGGTCACTGCCAAGCGCGGCCCTGGCGGGGTGCTGCGGCCTGCACTGCGCCAGCCCCGTGCTTCAGCGCGCCTTGCGGCGCATGGGCGCTGGCGCCGCACCGGTACGCGGCTCCAGGTGGCGGTAGGTGATGCGGCCCTTGCTCAAATCGTAGGGCGACAGCTCCAGCGATACGCGATCCCCGGCCAGGATGCGGATGTGATGCTTGCGCATCTTGCCGCCGGAATATGCGATCAGCGTATGACCGTTTTCCAGGGTGACGCGGTAGCGCGAATCCGGCAGGATTTCGTCCACCTTGCCGTGCATTTCGATCAATTCTTCCTTGGCCATGGGGCCTCCGAATACGGGCGCCGCCGATGCCCGTGCAGGCACAGGACGCCAGCGCCAGCCGCAACCGGCGCGTGGGATGGGGCTTGCCAAGGGGAGCGCTGAATCGGGTGATGGACCGGCGTAGCCACGCCGGCTGCCATGGCGGTGTTGAGGAAAACCGCAAACCGTTGCCAACGGCACACACGGGGGAAAGCAACCCATGCGGCGCCACCAGTGTACCACGCACCGCGACCCGGCGTGGACCCGGAACACTCGGGCCTGGGTACCGCGGGCGGGCGCGGCCAGCGCCGTGGCCCCGGCGGCCACCGACACTGCGCACACGAGGGGGGTGCGGCTCGCCTCGTCTCGTCTCATGCACCCGACGAACCGGCTGGAGTCGACCGCGCTTTGCCGGGCGGTCCCACCGCACCCGTCGCCGGTGCACGAAACGGCACATCAAGGACGCGTCAGGGGCACATACACCTGGCTGCCCGTGCGCCGAAAGTCCTGCGCCTGCTGCTGCAGGCCCTGCTGCAGCGCCTGTTGCTCGCTCAGCCCGTGCTGCGCGGCGTAGTCGCGCACCTCTTGCGTGATCTTCATGCTGCAGAACTTGGGGCCGCACATGCTGCAGAAGTGCGCCACCTTGGCCGACTCCTTCGGCAAGGTCTCGTCGTGAAAGGCGCGCGCCTTGTCCGGGTCCAGGCCCAGGTTGAACTGGTCGGCCCAGCGAAACTCGAAGCGCGCCTTGGACAGGGCATTGTCGCGAATCTGGGCGCCCGGGTGCCCCTTGGCCAGGTCGGCGGCGTGGGCTGCGAGCTTGTAGGTGATGATGCCCTCTTTGACGTCATCCTTGTTGGGCAACCCGAGGTGCTCTTTCGGCGTGACGTAGCACAGCATCGCGGTGCCGTACCAGCCGATGAGGGCCGCACCGATGGCGCTGGCGATGTGGTCGTAGCCCGGTGCGATGTCGGTGGTCAGCGGCCCCAGGGTGTAGAACGGCGCCTCGTGGCACCACTGCAACTGCAGCGCCATGTTTTCTTGGATGAGCTGCATCGGCACGTGCCCTGGGCCCTCGATCATCACTTGGACGTCGTGCTTCCAGGCGATCTGGGTGAGCTCGCCCAGGGTCTCGAGTTCCGCCAACTGGGCCTCGTCGTTGGCGTCGTAAATGGAGCCGGGACGCAAGCCATCACCCAGGCTGAAGGCCACGTCGTAGGCCTTCATGATCTCGCACATCTCTTCGAAGTGCGTATAGAGGAAATTCTCCTGGTGGTGGGCCAAGCACCATTTGGCCATGATCGAGCCGCCGCGGCTGACGATGCCGGTGAGCCGGTTGGCCGTCAGCGGCACGTAGGCCAGTCGCACGCCGGCGTGAATGGTGAAGTAATCCACCCCTTGCTCGGCCTGTTCGATGAGCGTGTCGCGAAACAGCTCCCAGGTCAACTCCTCCGCCTTGCCGCCGACTTTTTCCAGTGCCTGGTAAATCGGCACGGTACCAATCGGCACCGGGCTGTTGCGGACGATCCACTCGCGCGTCTCGTGGATGTGGCGGCCGGTGGACAGATCCATCACGGTATCCGCCCCCCAGCGAATGGCCCAGGTCAGCTTGTCCACTTCGTCTTGAATCGACGAGGCCAGCGCGCTGTTGCCGATGTTGGCGTTGATCTTGACCAGAAAGTTGCGGCCGATGATCATCGGCTCGCTCTCCGGGTGGTTGATGTTGGCGGGGATGATGGCGCGCCCGCGCGCCACCTCATCGCGTACGAACTCGGGCGTGATTTCCTCGGGCCATCGGGCGCCGAACGACTGCCCCCGGTGCTGGCGCGTGAGCAAGGCGGCCAGGCGCTCGCCCTGCGGGCCGCTGGCGCGCAGCGATTCCAGGTAGGCGCGGCGGTTGTTGTTTTCGCGGATGGCGATGAACTCCATCTCGGGCGTGACGATGCCGCGGCGCGCATAGTGCATCTGGGTGACGTTGGCCCCCGGCTTGGCCCGGCGTGGCTGGCGCTGCAGCCCCGGAAAGCGCAGCGCAGCCAGCGCCGGGTCGGCCGCGCGTTGGCGCGCGTGTTGCGAGCTGGGCTGCGCCAGCACCTCGGTGTCGCCGCGCGCTTCGATCCAGCGCTGGCGCAGGGCGGGCAGGCCTTGGCGGATGTCGATGCGGGCGTCGGGGTCGGTGTACGGCCCCGAGGTGTCATACACGAAGATCGGCGGGTTGGGCTCGGCACCCAGGCCGGCTGGGGTGTCGCTTTGCCGGATCTCACGCATCGGCACGCGAATGTCGGGGCGCGAGCCCTCGACATAGATCTTGCGCGCGTTGGGAAAGGGCTGGACGGCAGCGGCGTCCACGTGAGCCTGGGCGGCCACGAACCGGTCGGCAGGGGCATTCATCGGGGCAACTCCTTCGGGTGGCGATATCGATGCTCCGAAGGGTGACCACGCGGGGCCTGGACCGAACGGGCGCGGGCCTGGGTCACCCGCGCACACCGCCCGTCACGCTCTCCTTCCGCCGGCATGAACCGGATCAAGTTCACGGGTTTGGCCGCTGGCCATCTCAGCCCGCCGTTGGCGGACACCCCGGAGCACAGCTCCATTGTAGAGGGGGTTTGGCATCGGCGCGCAGGCCCCGGACCCGAGGCGCAGCGCCACAGCCATGAACGGCAATGCCGCAACCGAAGCAGCGCCGCCCGGTCGCGCTCGACGCTGGGACCGTCATGCGCTGGGCGCGACGACCCACATCTCGATACTGGCGCGGTTTTTGCCGCCCTCTTTGGCGCGATAGACGCCGCTGTCGGCACGTTGCAGTAAGGCCTGCACCGGCACTGCGCCCCAAAACAGCACACCGCCGACACTGGCCGAGACGTTGAGCGCCTCCCCGGGAACGACCCCGTCGATGGGTTGCGTCAACGCCGCGCGCACCTGCCCAACCAAGCGCTCGACGTTGCGGCGCGCGCTGCCCTGGCTGCGGCCCAAGCCCTCGAGCACGGCGACGAATTCGTCGCCGCCGTAGCGCGCCAGCGTATCGGTGCGTCGCAACTGTTCGCGCATGCGGCGGCACAGGGTCACCAGCACGGCGTCCCCAGCGGCGTGGCCGTGCTGGTCGTTGATGCGCTTGAAATCGTCCAGATCGATGAACAGCAGCGCGGCCCAGGTCGGGCGGCGTTGCTGCCGCAACAACGCCTGCTGCAAGCGGTCGAGCAACAAGCGTCGGTTCGGCAGACCCGTGAGTGCATCGAAAAACGCCAGCATGCTCAACTCGGTGATGTCGCGCACCACCGCCACGAACCGCTCCGGAGCGCCCGCAGCCGCCACGCGCGCCATCGACAGTTCGAACCAGCGTTCCTCGCCGCCGATGGTCAAGCGATAACGCAGGCCATGGACCTGACGCTGGCGCCGCGCCACCTCCATGGCTTGCTGTGCGATCGTCAGCACTTCGGGAGGCAACAGCTCATCCAAGCGTCGCCCCAGCAGTTGATCAGGCGGCACCAACAACAATTCGGGCCGCGGCGCATGTACCCGGCGATAGACACCATCGCCGTCGATCTCGAACAACAGGTCGGGCAAGGCTTGCAGCGTGGCGTGCAGCTCGGCACGCGCACGCTGCAGGCGCTGCTCGAGCCGCTTGCGCGTCGTGATGTCCTGCGCCACCCCGATATAACCCGTGAATTGCCCCTGGGCGTCGAAGCGCGGCACACCACTGATGCTGGTCCACAAAGGGCGGTCGCCGCGCGTGCGCCATTGCAGCTCCAGCCCGCGAAACGGCTGGCGCAACCACAAGGGGCGCCAGCGGCGCTGCAGTGTCTGCCCCGCATAGACCAGTGCCGGGCTCTCCCACGGCCGCTGCCCGATCAAGCGTGGCAGCGGCGGCGTCTTTGGCGCTTCGGCCAAGGGCTCGACCCGCACCACGCGCAAACTGGCATCCATCTCCCACAGCCAGTCGGCCACCAACCCCAGCAGCGCTGGGTGAGCAAGGCCACCCACCCGGTCCGATGAGGGCGCGGTGGTGTCGGTGCGGTGGGACGCGGACATGGAGGGCCTACCACTCAATAAACTGATCAATGTACCCTCACCTAACCGCCGTGGCAATCCCCCAAATGGGGGACCCCTCCCCTACCTGGTCGGCAACCGCCGATCCAGGCATCAGCGCCGTCCGCATCACAGCCGTTGCGGGACACGGCGCAGCGCGAGTGGCAAGCCCTGCTGCGTCGGCACAAGCGCAGCCCATGCCTGTATGCACCGCAGCGCACGTGGCCCGCCCGGCGACCAAAGTCGCCGCGGCGGACGCACGCCCGCAGCCGAACACGCTGCCCGACTGCCCCGTCAGGGCCGCAGGTCGTAGCGGTCGGCGTTCATCACCTTCACCCACGCCGCTACGAAGTCGCGCACGAATTTTTCACGGTTGTCGTCTTGCGCGTACACCTCGGCGTAGGCGCGCAAAATGGCGTTGGAGCCAAACACCAGATCGACCCGCGTGGCCGTCCAGCGCACGCGCCCGCTGGCGCGCTCCACCACTTGGTAGCGGTTGGTCCCTGCGGGCACCCAGCGGTAGGCCATGTCGGTCAAGTGGACGAAAAAGTCATTGCTCAGCACGCCCACGCGGTCGGTGAAGACACCGTCCGGTGAGCCCCCGTGGTTGGCCCCCAGCACGCGCATACCGCCGACCAGCACCGTCATTTCCACCGCGGTCAGACCCATCAGCTGGGCGCGGTCGAGCAGCAGCTCCTCGGGCTGCGCGGCGTACGGTTGCTTGAGCCAGTTGCGAAAACCGTCGGCCAGCGGCTCCAGCACGGCAAACGCCGCCACGTCGGTCTGCTCCTGGGTGGCGTCGCCGCGCCCCGGGGCGAAGGGCACGTCGACCGCCACACCGGCCGCGCGTGCGGCCTCCTCCACCGCCATGCTGCCCGCCAGCACGATGACGTCGGCCACACTGGCCCCAGTGGCGGCGGCGATGCGTTCGTACACCGGCAGGACGCGCGCCAGGCGCTCGGGCTCGTTGCCCGGCCACTCTTTTTGCGGTGCCAGCCGGATGCGCGCCCCGTTGGCCCCACCCCGAAAATCCGAACCACGGAAGGTACGCGCGCTATCCCAGGCCACGCACACCCGGTCGGCAACCGACAGGCCCGCAGCCGCAATGTGCGCACGCACGGCGGCGACGTCGATGTCGCGGCGCCCGGCGGGCACCGGGTCTTGCCAGATCAGATCTTCGGTCGGCGCCTCGGGGCCGATGTAGCGTGTGCGCGGTCCCAGGTCACGGTGCGTGAGTTTGAACCAGGCGCGCGCGAACACCTCGGAGAAGTAAGCTTGGTCGGCGGCGAATCGCTCGCTGATGCGGCGGTAGATGGGGTCCATCTTCATCGCCATGTCGGCGTCGGTCATGATGACGCGGTGGTTGCGCAGGGTCGGGTCTTCCACATCCACCGGCGTGTCTTCGGGCTTGAGGCCGATCGGCTCCCACTGCCAGGCGCCGGCCGGGCTCTTTTTCAGCTCCCACTCGTAGCCCAGCAGCAGCTTGAAGTAGCCGTTGTCCCAGCGGGTGGGATGCGTCGTCCACGTGCCTTCGATGCCGCTGGTCACCGTGTCGCGGCCGATGCCGCGCGTGGTGTGGTTCATCCAGCCCAGGCCCTGCTCTTCGATGGGCGCGCCCTCGGGTGCCGGGCCTAGGTTGGCCGCGCTGCCGTTGCCGTGCGCCTTGCCCACCGTGTGCCCGCCCGCCGTCAACGCCACGGTTTCCTCGTCATTCATGCCCATGCGGGCGAAGGTCTCGCGCACGTGCTGCGCCGTGCGCAAGGGGTCGGGCTGGCCATTGACGCCCTCTGGGTTGACATAAATCAGCCCCATCTGCACCGCCGCCAACGGGTTTTCCAGCGTCTTGGCATCGTCGAGCTGGGCATAGCGCGCATCGCTCGGCGCCAACCATTCGCGCTCCGACCCCCAGTAGACATCTTTCTCCGGGTGCCAAATGTCTTCGCGCCCGAACGAAAACCCGAAGGTCTTCAACCCCATGGTTTCATAGGCGACGTTGCCGGCCAAGATCATCAGGTCGGCCCAGCTGATGCGGTTGCCGTATTTTTTCTTGATGGGCCACAGCAGGCGGCGCGCCTTGTCCAGATTGGCGTTATCCGGCCAGGAATTCAGCGGCGCGAAGCGCTGGTTGCCGCTATTGGCCCCGCCCCGTCCATCGGCGATGCGGTACGACCCCGCCGCGTGCCAGGCCATACGGATGAACAAGCCACCGTAATGCCCCCAGTCGGCTGGCCACCAGGGCTGGCTGTCGGTCATCAAAGCGGCCAGGTCGCGCTTGAGTGCTGCCACGTCCAGCTTGCGCACTTCTTCCCGGTAGTTGAAGCCCGGCAAGGGGTTGGTCTTGGTGTCGTGCTGGTGCAGGATGTCGAGGTTGAGCGTGTTCGGCCACCAAGCGGTGGGGCTGTGCGCGGGGTCATTGCGGGTGACGGCACCGTGCATCACAGGGCAACGGCCGGTGGCGGGGGCATTGGTGTTCATGATGGGCTCCTGTCGTGAGGGGGAACACGACGTCATGGCAAAGCGCGGCAAAACGTTGTCGTCTCGCAACCACTCAATAGACGTCATCAATCAAAAAAACTTGTCAATTGATGACTATAGTCTATCCCTGATCGCGCGCTATCGTGGTCGTTTCTGTCAATGACGACGATAGCGTGTGCTTCATGCCGCACACACGGCGCGGGTTGCGGCTATGATGGGCGGCATAGGGACGCTGCCGGTCCCGTCGGAGGTACGAGATGCAGTGGCTGGTACTCGGTTTGATCGTATTTTTGGGCGTGCACTCGGTGCGCATCGTGGCCGACGACTGGCGCACGCAAACCATCGACCGTTGGGGACTGGCGACGTGGAAGGCGGTGTACTCGCTGCTGTCGCTGGCGGGTTTGGCCCTGATCGTGGTCGGCTACGACTTGGCGCGGCAGGCGCCGTTGACGCTGTGGCAGCCCCCGCTGGGCATGCGCCATGCCGCCTCACTGCTGACGCTGATCGCATTCGTGCTGTTGGTGGCCGCCTACGTGCCGGGCAATGCGCTCAAGGCTCGGCTCGGCCATCCGATGGTGCTGGCCGTCAAGCTGTGGGCCTTTGCACACCTGCTGGCCAACGGCACGCTGGCCGATGTGTTGCTGTTTGGTGGCTTTTTGGTGTGGGCCATCTTCAATTACCGCAGTGCGCGCCGGCGCGGCGCAGCCCCCGGCCCCAACCGTGCACCGGCCGACGACGCAGCGGCGGATGGCCTCGGCGACGAGGTAGCCACCGACGGCGCGCCGAGCACGCTTGCGGCGACGGTGGCCACCGTGGTGGTGGGTGTGGCCGCCTGGGCCCTGTTTGCCTTTTGGGCGCACGGCGCCTTGTTTGGCGTGCGGCTGTTTGGCTGACGAGAAATCTTGACGAATATGCTGAGCCTGCGCTCAAGCGCGATAACGCGCTTCGAGTGCGTCCCAATGAGCCTTGCCCACCAAGCGCTGGCGCTCGGCAAACGTGGCCACGAGCCCACTGTCTTCGTCCACGCGCTGTTGATCACGCAGTTGCCGCAATGTCGCCTGCATACCCGCCAATGCCCCTTGCAGGGCGGCATTGGCGTACAGCACCAGACTGTAACCCCACTCGCGCAGTTGTGCCGCCGAAACGATGGGGGTTTTGCCACCGATGACCATGTTCATGAGGTGGGGGGCGCGCGCGCTGGGGCAAGGCACGCATGTGCTCGGTGTCGGTCACCGCCTCGACGAACAACAGATCGGCCCCGGCTTCGACGAAGCGCTGTGCACGCTCGACGGCGGCATCGAAGCCATGCACGGCGGCAGCGTCGGTGCGGGCCATGATGAGCAGGTCCGGATCACGCCGCGCGTCAACCGCCGCTTTGATCTTGTCCACCGCCTCATCCAAGGGGATCACCGCTTTGCCGGCAAAATGCCCGCAGCGCTTAGGGTTGACCTGATCTTCGAGTTGGATGCAGTCGGCCCCGGCGCGCTCGAGCGTGCGCACGGTGTGGTAGACGTTGAGGGCATTACCGAAACCCGTGTCGGCGTCCACGATCAGCGGCAGCGCGACCGCGTCGCGGATGCGGGCGGTGTGCTCGGCGATGTCGCTCAGGCCGATGAAGCCCAAATCCGGCAGGCCCAGCCACATGTTGCTGACCCCCGCGCCTGTGATGTAGAGAGCCTCGAAGCCGAGGTCCTCGACGATTTTGGCCGACAGCGCATTGATGGCGCCTGGAACGATGATGGCGCGGCGCTGCTGCACCAGCGTTTTGAGTTGTTGTCGCGTAGACATCTTGGCATCCTTTTGGATCACGATTGCTCTTCCAACAAGCTGGCAGGTACCCGAACGTGGCCATCCATCAGCACCCGCGCACTGCGGCTCATCCGCGCTTTGCGCACCACCCACTGGCCGCCCACTTGCTCGACGGTGGCGCCCACACGCAGCACGCCGCTGGGATGGCCGAACGTGACGGTCTCGCGCGCAACACCGCCGGCTGCCTCGTTGACCAAGGTGCCAGGAATGGCGGCTGCCGTGGCGATGGCCACCGAGGCCGTGCCCATCATGGCGTGATGCAGGCGGCCCATCGACAGCGCACGAGCGAGCAAATCGATCTCCGCCGCCTTCACCGGCTTGCCGCTGGAGGCCACGTAGTCGGCCGGCGGTGCGACGTACGCCACCTTCGGCGTGTGCTGGCGCTTGGCCGCCTCCTCGGGGGCGGCGATCAAGCCCATGCGCAGGGCACCAGCCACGCGGATGGCCTCGAACATCGCCAAGCGCTCGCGATGCTCGTTGATGGCGGGCTGCAGCTCGGTGCCAGTCAGGCCCACGTCTGCCGCCCGCACGAACACGGTGGGGATGCCGGCCGTGATCATCGTCGCCTGCACGGTGCCAAATCCGGGCACCTCCAGCGTATCGACCGGATTTCCGGTCGGAAACATCGCCCCGCCGTCGCCGCCCTCGTCCACCGGATCGAGGAATTCCAGCGCAATCTCGGCACTCGGGAAGGTCACCCCATCCAATTCGAAGTCGCCATCCTCCTGCACCTCACCGTTGGCGATGGGCACGTGGGCGACGATGGTCTTGCCGATGTTCTTCTGCCAGATCCGCACCGTACACACGCCGTCGTGCGGAATGCGTTCGGCCGCAATGAAGCCCTTGGCGATGGCGAAGGGCCCGACGGCACTGGAGAGATTGCCGCAATTGCCGCTCCAATCCACGAAGGCGCTGTCGATCGACACCTGGCCGTAGAGGTAGTCCACGTCGTGCCCTGGCTGGGTCGCAGGGCCGATGATCACGCACTTGCTGGTGCTGCTGGTGGCACCGCCCATGCCATCGATGTGCTTGCCATAGGGATCGGGCGAGCCGATGACGCGCAGCAGCAGGGCATCGCGCACCGGGCCCGGCATCTGCGCAGCGGCTGGCAGATCCTGCAAACGGAAGAAGACCCCTTTCGACGTGCCACCCCGCATGTAGGTGGCGGGAATACGCAGCTGCGGACGGAAGGTCGTCATGTCAGGCCGCCTTGGTCGCATCGAGGAAGTCTTGTGCGAAGCGCTGCAGCACCCCGCCCGCTTCGTAGATCGCCACCTCCTCGGCGGTATCGAGACGGCAGCGCACCGGGCATTCCACGCGCGTGCCATCTTTGCGGTGAACCACCAGCGTCAGCGTCGCCCCCGGCGTGCGGGCGCCGACGACGTCATAAGTCTCGGTGCCGTCGAGGCCGAGCGTGAGCCGCGTGGTGCCGGGCAGGAACTCGCATGGCAGCACGCCCATGCCGATCAGGTTGGTGCGGTGGATGCGCTCGAAGCCCTCGGCCACGATCGCCTCCACGCCGGCGAGGCGCACACCCTTGGCCGCCCAGTCGCGCGAGCTGCCCTGTCCGTAGTCGGCACCGGCGATGATGATGAGCGGCTGGCCGCGCTGCATGTAGGTCTCGATGGCCTCCCACATGCGCATCACCGTGCCATCGGGCTCCAGCCGGGCCAGCGAGCCCTGGCGCACCCGGCCCTCGGCATCGCGCACCATCTCGTTGCGCAGGGTGGGATTGGCGAAGGTGGCGCGCTGTGCCGTCAGATGATCGCCGCGGTGTGTGGCATAGGAATTGAAGTCCTCGGGCGGCAGGCCCATCTTCGCCAGATACTCGCCGGCGGCGCTGTCTGGCAGGATCGCATTCGAAGGGGAGATGTGGTCGGTGGTGATGTTGTCGCCGAGGATGGCGAGCGGACGCAGGCCGGAGAGCGTGCGCGGCTTGGCCAAGGCGCCCTCCCAGTAGGGCGGGCGACGGATGTAGGTGCTCTGTGGCCGCCAGTCGTAGAGCGGCTTCACCGCCTCGCCGTGTTCGACTGCCGCGCGGAACATCGGCTCATAGACTTGCCGGTACTGTTCGGGGCGCACCGCCTGCTTGACCACCGCATCGATTTCAGCGTCACTTGGCCACAGGTCTTTCAGCAGGATCGGGGTGCCGTCGGGGCGATGGCCCAGCGCGTCCTTCTCGATGTCGAAGCGGATGGTGCCGGCAATGGCATAGGCCACCACCAGCGGCGGCGAGGCGAGAAAGGCCTGCTTGGCGTAGGGGTGGATGCGCCCATCGAAGTTGCGGTTCCCCGAAAGCACGGCCACGGCATAGAGATCGCGGTCGATGATCTCCTGCTGGATCTTCGGATCGAGCGCGCCACTCATGCCATTGCAGGTGGTGCAGGCAAACGCCACGATACCGAAACCCAGCGCTTCGAGCTCCGCTTTCAGCCCGGCCTCCTCGAGATAGAGCGCCACGGCTTTGGAGCCGGGTGCCAGCGAGCTCTTCACCCAGGGCTTGCGCTTGAGGCCCAGTGCATTGGCCTTCTTCGCCAGCAGACCGGCGGCGATGACGTTGCGCGGATTGCTGGTATTCGTGCAGGAAGTGATGGCGGCGATGATCACCGCACCATCGGGCATCAGCCCTTGCGCTTCCTGCTCGCGCGCGGCGGCGAGGTTCCCGGCGATGCCCCGGGCCGCGAGCTCGGTGGTCGCCACCCGGGCATGCGGGTTCGAGGGGCCGGCCAGGCTGCGCACCACGGTGGAGAGATCGAAGTGCAAGGTGCGCTCGTATTCGGCGGTCTTGAGGTCGTCGGCCCACAGGCCGGCGGTCTTGGCGTAGGCCTCGACCAGGGCCACCTGTGCCTGCGAGCGACCGGTCAGGCGCAGGTAGTCGAGGGTGTTGTCGTCGATGAAGAACATCGCCGCCGTTGCACCGTACTCCGGCGCCATATTCGAGATGGTTGCGCGGTCGCCGAGCGTCAGCGCTGCCGCCCCCTCACCACGGAACTCGAGATAGGCACCCACCACTTTCGCCTGGCGCAAAAACTCGGTGAGCGAGAGCACGATGTCGGTGGCGGTGATGCCGGGCTGCGGGCGGCCCGAAAGCTCGACGGCGACGATCTCCGGCAGGCGCATCCACGAGGCACGTCCCAGCATCACATTCTCCGCCTCGAGACCGCCCACGCCAATGGCGATGACACCGAGCGCGTCCACGTGCGGGGTGTGCGAATCGGTGCCGACGCAGGTGTCGGGGTAGGCCACCCCCCGCCCCGCAGCGTCGCGCTCCACACCAATCACCGGCGACATCTTCTCCAAATTGATCTGGTGCATGATGCCGTTGCCGGGTGGGATGACCTCGACGTTGCGAAAAGCGCGCCGGGTCCACTCGATGAAGTGGAAGCGATCCTCGTTGCGGCGGTCCTCGATGGCGCGGTTCTTCTCGAAGGCCTGCGGATCATCCCCACCGCACTCCACCGCCAGCGAGTGATCGACGATCAGTTGCACGGGCACCACCGGATTCACCTGAGCCGGATCGCCCCCACGCTCGGCAATCGCATCGCGCAGGCCGGCAAGATCGACCAGGGCGGTCTGCCCCAGGATGTCGTGGCAGACCACCCGCGCTGGGAACCAAGGGAAATCCAGATCGCGGCGGCGCTCCACCAACTGGCGCAAATAATCTGGGATGCGCACCGGTTCGGCCCGACGGACGATGTTCTCGGCGTGCACCCGCGCGGTGTAGGGCAGGCGCGCCCATGCGCCGGGCTGCAGAGCCTCCACGGCCTCACGGGCGTCGAAGTAATCGTAGGGTGTGCCGGGCAGTGGCTTGCGGTGGGCTAAATTCATGGTTTCTATTCAAAACACACTTACAGCACGGGTCGTGAACGTATGGGCAGCGTACGACCCAGCCGCGGCGATGAGATGGTGGTCACTGATCCAGACTCCCCGACTCGGCCAACGCTGTGCCGGGTCACCCCCGGCGATCCAGTGGTACGAAGGGGCGGGGTTCGGGTCCCACATAGTGGGCGCTGGGACGAATGATTTTGTTGTCGATGCGTTGTTCGATGACGTGGGCTGACCAACCACTGGTGCGCGCAATGACGAATAGCGGTGTAAACATCGGCGTGGGCACGCCCATCAGATGGTAGCTGACAGCGCTGAACCAGTCGAGGTTGGGAAACATGCGCTTTTCCGCCCACATGACCTGCTCGATGCGCTCGGCAATATCGAACATAGCCATCGATCCCGAGGCTTGCGACAGACGGCGGGCGACCTCCTTGATGACGACATTGCGCGGATCGCTGACGGTGTAGACCGGATGCCCGAAGCCGATGATGACTTCCTTGGCCTGCACCCGACGGCGAATGTCGGCCTCGGCTTCATCAGGTGACGCGTAGCGCTTTTGGATTTCAAACGCCACCTCATTGGCGCCACCATGCTTGGGTCCGCGCAACGCGCCAATGGCCCCGACGATGCAGGAGTACATGTCGCTGCCGGTGCCTGCAATGACCCGCGCGGTGAATGTGCTGGCGTTGAACTCATGCTCGGCGTACAGGTTGAGCGAGGTGTGCATGGCTCGCACCCACTCAGCCGGCGGCTGTCGCCCATGCAGCAGATGCAAAAAATGTCCCGCGATCGAATCGTCGTCCGTCTCAACCTCGATACGACGCGCGTGGTGACTCCAGTGGTACCAATACAGCAGCATCGAACCCAAAGAGGCCAGAAGCCGGTCGGCAATGTCGCGCGCTCCGGCCAAATTATGGTCGTCCTTTTCGGGCAGCGTGCACCCCAGTACCGACACGCCGGTGCGCATCACATCCATCGGATGGGCGCTGGCGGGCAAACACTCCAGCGCTTGACGCACCGCCTGTGGCAAGCCGCGTAGCGAACGCAACCGCGCCTTGTATGCCATCAGTGCGGCACGTTGAGGCAGCTCGCCATGCACCAGCAGGTGCGCCACTTCTTCAAACTCGCACCCCTCAGCCAAGTCTAGGATGTCATAGCCTCGGTAGTGCAGGTCATTGCCGCTGTGCCCGACGGTGCACAGCGCGGTACTGCCAGCGGCCACCCCCGACAAAGCAACCGATTTTTTCGGTTTTTGCGGGCTGGAGGTCAACTCCCTTTCACTCAAGACCGACATCAGACACTCCTTTAAAAATAGGTGGAGTCAATAATCAAGTGCAACACCCCTGATCTGCCCTGCACTCGACCCTGCCGCCGTCCCATGGGAACCCACTACCAGCACCTGAGCGCCGAAGAGCGCGCCACCATCATGATCCTGCTGCAG
>NZ_VJON01000018.1 GCF_007556685.1 Tepidimonas charontis
CCCCAGACCCGACCCCGCACCCGCGCCCGCCACGTCTCTCACCCCCGCTGGAAGACCACACCCCTTGCCGCCCGAGCGGCGCGCCGACCGTGCCGGCCATCCCGCTGGGGGCGCTGCTGTTGGCCGCCAGCCTGCACGCCACCGCCCAAAGTGTTTCTGCCGGCAGCGACGCGGAGGCCACCCTGGGGTCCGTCACCGTCACCGATCAACGCGAGCCGGCCGAGATTCGCGCCAAGAGCACCCTCAAAGCCGAGACCACCCGTCTGGGTAAAGGCCAGCAGGCGCTGCGCGACATTCCGCAGAATCTGACTGTCATGACCGAGCGGCTGCTGGACGAGCGCAATCTCGACGACTTCCGCGAGGTGTTGCGCACCACCGCCGGCGTCACCTTTCAAGCTGGCGAAACGGGCGAAGAGGACGTGCGCCTGCGCGGCTTCTCGCTCGGACAGGCGGGTGATATTTATCGCGACGGCCTGCGCGAAGCGCCGCTGATCAGCCGCGACACCTTTGCCACCGAACGCGTCGAAGTGCTCAAGGGTTCGGCCTCGATGCTGTTTGGCAAAGGCTCCACCGGCGGCGTGGTCAACCAAGTCACCAAACAACCGTTTTTGCGCGAACACTACGAAGCCGAGCTAACCCTGGGCAGCGGCCAGCACCGGCGCCTGCAGGCCGACATCAACCGGCCCGTGGGTGAGCGCAGCGCCGTACGACTCAACGCCATGGTGCAGCGCGCCGACCATGCGGGCGCGCAGGACGACCGCCAGGGCGTGGCGGCCAGCTGGCGCACCGGCATCGGTGAGCGCGACGAGTTTCAGGTCGATCTGTACCACCTCAAAACCGACGCCCGACCGATCTACAACCACCCCTGGCTGTTGACCGGGCAAAGCGGCGACGCGCAACGTACCCTGGTGCCGGTGTTGCCGGCCAAAAACTTCTACGGGCTGGCCAGCGACTACAACCGCAGCGAGCAAAGCGTACTGACGCTGTCGCACACCCACCGCTTCAGCGCCACCGAGGAGCTCAAAACGACACTGCGCCACGGGCGCTACGAACGTGATCTCTGGACCACGGTGGTGGGCTTTTGCCAGAACAACGCCACCCTCTGTCCCGGGCAAACCGTCAGCCTGCAGCAACCGCCCACTGCCGACACCATCCTCACCCGCAACAATTTCAAGGGCCGCCGCGGCCGCAGCGACATCACGCAGCTGCAAAGCGACTACAGCACTCGCGTGCGCGCCGGCGGTCTGGACCACCTGCTCACTGCCGGCGTCGATTTCACCCATGAAGACGCGCAACGCAACCAAAACAACGGCGGAGGCGCCTTGCCGGTGCTGCCCGACAATGCCCACATTCGTCTGACCCGCGTGGGCACCCCCAACGATGGGGCTTACCGCCCGGATACACGCAGCTGGCAGTACAGTCACTTTGACAGCCAGAGCATCGGCCTGTATGCCCAGGATGTCGTCAGCCTGAGCGACACGGTGAAACTGGTGGGGGGACTGCGGCTGGATCGCTTCGAAGCCACGTATCACGACCTCAACGGCAACCGCGGCACGATGACGCACCGTTTGTGGAGCCCCCGCATCGGCGCGCTGTGGCAGCCCGACGCGCTGTCTTCGTACTACGTGTCCTATGGCGAGTCCTACAACACGTCGGGTGACACCTACCAGTTTGCGCTGGGCAATTTCGACCCCGGCACCAACAACGCGCGCCTGGCCAATACCCCACCGGAGAAAAGCCGCAACCTGGAACTGGGCGCCAAATGGGAGCTGTTCGAGCAGCGTGCCCTGCTTGGCGTGGCGGTCTTTCGCAGCGAGAAAACCAACGAACGCAACACCGACCCGGACAGCGCCGCCACGCAGCTGCTGCTGTCGGGCAAGCGTCACGCCAGCGGCGTCGAGCTCAATCTGGCCGGCCGAATCACACCGCGCTGGGAGGTGTTCTACAACCACACTTGGATTCCCCAGGCGCGGATCGATCGCTGCAACACCACCACCTGCAACCCCGCCGGCGCCGCCCAGCGCGAAGGCGACCGCCCTGGCCTGACACCCAAGCACAGCCTCAGCGCCTGGACCACCTACCGGTTTGCCCCGCAGTGGCGCGTCGGCCTCGGTCTGACCCACCGCGGCCAGCAAAGCCCGGAGGGCAACCGCACCGTGGTGGCGCCGGCGTTTACTGTCTGGGACGGCATGCTGGAGGTCACCGTGGATGAAAAAACCACCGTCAAGCTCCACATCGCCAACCTCACCGACAAGCGCTACGCCGACGCCTTGTACCGCGGCTTCTATGCCCCGGGCACCCCGCGCCGGGTCTATCTCAGCGTCAAGACGGTGTTTTGATCCGATACACCGACCGCTGCGCCATGCTATTGCATCTAAAACGAATCCTCACCCCAGACGAGGTGCGTCATGCGCGCGCGCTGTTGATGGCCGACGATGCCCCGTGGATCGATGGGCGCCACAGCGCCGGCGCGCAAGCCAGGGAGGTCAAACGCAATGAGCAATTGGCGCAGGACAGCGCGCCAGCTGCCGAACTGCGCGCGCTCGTCCTGCGCGCCCTCCAGCGCGAACCGCTCTTTTTTTCGGCCACACTGCCGCGCAAAATCTACAACCCGTTGTTCAATCGCTACCATCCGGATGCCCCCGCCTACGGAGCCCACATCGACGGCGCCGTGCTGCATTCGCACGCCGATGGACAGTGGGTGCGCACCGATGTGTCGTGTACCGTCTTCCTCAGTGAGCCCGACGAATACGACGGCGGCGAGCTGACGATCGAGGACACTTTCGGTGTGCAGCGCATCAAGTTGCCGGCCGGGGATGCGGTGTTGTATCCGAGCACCAGCGTACACGCGGTCACTCCCGTCACGCGCGGCACCCGCCTGGCCAGCTTCTTGTGGATCGAGAGCATGGTGCGCAGCGACGAGCGGCGGCGCTTGCTATTCGAGCTGGACATGAATCTGCTGAAACTGCGGCAACGCTGGGGCGAGACGGCGGAGTCGACGGCCCTGACCGGCATCTACCACAACCTGTTGCGACAATGGGCGAGCACCTGATGGACGCAGCGGCACACGCTTACTTCTTTGGCGGTGCGGGACGCGAGCAGACCCTGGCGGCCAACGAGCACGCTTGGTGCAAAGACTGGCTGTGGCCGCGCGTGCTGGCGACCCCGGCGCGCATCGACACCTCCGTGACCCTATTGGGCCGTCGCTGCCCCACGCCTTGGTTGGCGGCGCCGATGGCGCACCTGCGCCTGGCCCACCCGCAAGCCGAACTCGGCCTAGCCCTGGCCAGCGCCGCGCAGGGGGCTGGCTTCGTGCTGTCCACCCACGCCACCGTCGCCTTGGAGGACGTGGCCGCCGCTTGTCGTTCCGAAACCGAGCGTGGCCCGCTGTGGTTTCAACTCTACCCTTACGGCGAGCGGGAAGATTGGCTGCGGCTGGCCCAACGCGCTGCGCGCGCCGGCTTCGAAGCCATCGTGCTGACGGTCGACGCGCCCGTTCAGCAAGTGCCGACACGGGCGCGCGAAGCCGGATTCACCCTGCCGCCTGCATGGCCCCAGCCCAATTTGCCGGCGCCGCCACCGCGTGGCACACTGGAGGAACTGTTGGCGCAGGCGCTGCACTGGGACGATGTGGCCTGGTTGCGCCAGCGCTGCCCGCTGCCGCTGATCCTCAAAGGCATCTTGCACCCCGCCGACGCCGAGCGCGCGTGTGCGCAGTCGCTGTGCGACGCGCTCATCGTTTCCAACCACGGCGGGCGGGTGCTCGACGGCGTCCCCCCCACGGCGACCGCCTTGCCCGCCGTGTCGGCCGCCGTGCGCGGTCGCGTTCCCATCCTGGTCGACAGCGGCCTGCGCTACCCTACCGATGTGGTGCAGGCGCGTGCCCTGGGCGCGCACGCCGTCCTGATCGGCCGCCCGCTGCTGGTCGCCCTGGCCAGCGGGGGCGCTGCCGCCGTGGCACAGTTGTGGCGTCGCTGGCGCGATGAGCTCGCCGCTACCTTGGCTTTGCTCGGCGCCGCTTCGCTCGACGACCTGCCGCCCCTGCACACCGAACTTCAACCCATGCCCGCACCGAACCCATGAACGCCAGCGTCCTCCTTCTGACCATCGTGGCCAGTCTGCTGGCGGCCATCGGCGCCGCCTACTGGGCCTTGCGCATGCCATGACCTCAGTCCCGCTGCCGCCTTCTCCCCCGGCAATCAGTACGCCGCCGCCCACGCCGCTGACGGCGCGGCAACGCCGCCTCGTCGTCACCGCGGCCGTGCTCGCCCTGCACGGGCTGGGCATCGCTGCCCTCTACCGGCTCGACCACGGCACCGTCAACACGAAAGCACCCCGCTTGGTCGCCGCCGCCCTCGTCCCTGTATCGGTGCCGGCGCCAGCGCCTGCCGACCGCACGGCCATGCTCAGCCGACCACCGGCGCCGCCGGCGCGCCCGCTGCAGCCGCCTCCGCCTTCACCACCCCAGCGCGCAGCCGCGCCTGCTGCGCGCGAGCAGGTGCGCCCTCTGGAACCCACGCCGACGCCGCCGATGGTCACCCCCACTGCGCGCTCGATCAACCCGACTGAGCCCCAAAGCGCCCTTGCCGTGCCGCTGGCATCGGCGAGCGGCGAGCCATTCCCCCCCTCTGCGCTCCCAGCGGCGCCCCATCCAACTGGTCGGCCCACATCCGAGGCGGAAGCGTTTTCCCCTGCTGGCGCAGCGGCCACCGCACCCGCGGTCAGCCCGACGCCCCCGCCTGCACGCATCGAACTGCCCTCGGCCTCGGCGGCCTATTTGAACAATCCGCCGCCACCGTACCCCGCCCTGTCGCGCCGTCTGGGTGAGGAAGGCCGGGTCGTGCTGCGGGTGCGCATCGAAGCCGATGGCACGGCGTCGGCAGCCGAAATCCGCACCTCCAGCGGCTATGAGCGACTGGACCAAGCGGCCTTGGCGGCGGTGCTGCGTTGGCGTTATGTTCCGGGCACGCGCAATGGGAAGCCCGAAGCCATGTGGTTTCTGGTTCCCATCCACTTCAAGCTGGAGTAGTCGCCGCCGGTGCCGTTGCGGCCCACGGGCGGCCCCAACACGCCCTACCGAAGGCCGTTTTCGCTTGCCATTTCACCATTCCTACTTTTGTACATTTCTTTTCTGGAGCCCTCAGCATGGACAACGTTCCCCCGACCTTCGGCCTGGCCCACCTGTGGGCGCAGGGCGACGCGCTCATCCGCGCCATCGCCATCGCCTTGCTATTGATGTCGGTGCTGACCTGGGTCATCATCGTGATGAAAGCCTGGGATTTGCGCCGTCACCGCGCGCAGGCCCAGCGAGTAGAGGCCTTCTGGCATGCCAGTGACTTTGCCGAGGGCCTGGAGCGCCTGGGTCGCGAAGCCGACAATCCCTTCCGCCTGCTGGCCGCCCACGGGCGTGACGCCGCCGCCCACCTCAGCGGCGCCGATGGTACCCCGCGCTCGCCCCAGCTGCACGACTCGCTCGACGCCAGCGAGTGGGTGCAGCGTGCCTTGCGCCACGCCATCGACGACTGTGTGGCGCGGCTACAAGCTGGCCTCTGGATCCTGGCCTCGATCGGTTCCACCGCCCCTTTCATCGGTTTGTTTGGTACGGTGTGGAGCATTTACCATGCGTTGGTGGGCATCGGTGCCAGCGGCTCGGCGAGGCTGGAGCAGGTGGCCGGGCCGATCGGCGAGGCCCTGATCATGACGGCGCTGGGGTTGGCAGTGGCCATTCCGGCGGTGCTGGGGTACAACGCGCTGACGCGTGGCCACAAGATGCTGGTGCACCACATCAACCGCTTCGCGCACGAGCTGCACGCCTACTTCGTCACCGGGACTCGCTTGGCCGCGCGCGCCCCGGCCCCCGGTGTCGGCTCAGCCGGTACGGTGCGCCCTCTGCGCAGCCAATGACCCACGAGGAGAACCAACCCGATGGCTGGCCCCGCTTTCCATGACAGCGACGACGATGCGCTGATGAGCGAAATCAACATGGTGCCGCTCATCGACGTGATGCTGGTGCTGCTGATCGTCTTCATGATCACCATCCCCGTCATGCACCACGCGGTCAGCGTCCGGCTGCCGCAAGCCAGCGCCGAGCCGCTGACCCCGCCGCCTCAAGCGGTGCGCCTGAGCGTCGGCGCCGACGGCAGCTACCGCTGGAACGACGAACCCATCGATGACGCCACGCTGACCCAGCGACTGCAGCACTTGGCCCGTCAGGAACCGCAGGCGCCACTGCATTTGCACGGCGACAAAGAGGCGCGTTACGAGCGGGTGGCGCAGGCGCTGGCCGCCGCCCACGAGGCCGGGGTGCGCAACGTGGGCTTCGTCACCGAACCCGCTGGGCATACGCAGTAGCCGCGAGGGGCAGCCCCATGGATGCGGCGCCAATCCGGCGGCCAGCTGCGAAAGGCGCATGGCTGGCGGGCAACCCTGTGGGCGCAGCGACGAGCCGCTTTCGGAGTCCGGCATCGCAGCCGAGGTACGGGCGCCACCCCACGCGGCGAACAACCTGTCTGGGAGCGGTCAGCACCTGACCTGCTCAAGCGCGACGCCGCACGCGGCGGGGAACCTTGGCACGCTGCGCCAGTCCAAGGGCATGCGCATGCCTTGGCGCGCCACCACAACTGGTGCGGCGCGGCTCGGGGCGGATGGCGCCCGCCAGCCCGGCGGCCGGTGACGGCATGTGGGTGGCAGGCGCTGTCCGGTGGCGCGATGTCCATCCGTTCCCGTTATGCTCACGTGAGGCACCTTCGATGAACCTGATGACCGCTTCTTCCACCGCGACCTCGTCCACCCTGGCCGCTGAGCGGCAACGGGTCCTGCGTAATACCTACGGACTGCTGGCGCTGAGCCTGGTGCCCACCGTGTTGGGCGCCTGGATCGGCGTCAGTACCGGCGTCACCGCGGCCCTGTCCGGCGGCCTCGGGCTGATCGTCTTCTTGGCGGGCGCCTTCGGCTTCATGTTCGCGATCGAACGCACCAAACACTCGGCCACCGGGGTGGCGGTACTGTTGGCCTTCACGTTTTTCATGGGGTTGATGTTGTCGCGGCTGCTGGCGGCCGTACTGGGCTTTGCCAACGGGGCCCAGCTGGTGATGACGGCCTTTGGTGGCACCGCGGCGGTCTTTTTCGTCATGGCCAACCTCGCCACCGTGATCAAACGTGACCTCCAAGGGCTGGCGCGCTGGCTGTTTTTTGGCGCCATCGTCCTGCTCGTGGGTGGCATCATCAACGTCTTCGTCGGCAGCACGGCCGCCATGGCCGCACTGTCGGTGCTGGCCATTGGTATCTTCAGCGCCTTCTTGCTGGTCGACTTGAAGCGCATCATCGACGGTGGTGAGACCAACTACATCAGTGCCACGCTCGGCCTGTATTTGAGCCTGTTCAACGTCTTCCAGAGCTTGTTGGCTTTGCTGGGCCTGTTCGGCGGCGAGCGCGAATGACGCCCGCCCCCGGGCGCGGGCGGGGGTCGCAGCGCCGAATTTGCAGGGCCTCGCCCGCGCTTCTCGGCGCTTCACGGGGCTGGCGCAACAACGCCGGCATGGCCGACAATGCGCGCATGGCCATCTCGCGAAATGTCGTTCTGCCGCCCCGCGGTGGGGCAGGTTCCCCATCGACCTGGGTGGCTGCGCTCTTGCTGAGCACGCTGGCGCTGGGCGGCTGCGACCAGCTCGGCATCGACACGCCCGCCAAACAGGCGCAGCGGCGCGAAGCCGAGGGCAAAGCCATCGGGGCCGGCTGCCGCCACACCCAGCGTAGCCTGGAGGATTGCTACGCCGCCAATCCCAAGGCATCGAAGGCCGCCATCTTTGCCGGCTGGCGCGAGATGGACGAGTACATGCGCGAAAACGACATCGCCCCACTGCCGCGCAGCCAACCGACGCCGACTGCCGCCGAGGAAGAGGTCATCGAGTCCTCCCCGACGGCGTCCGCGCCTGCGATACCCAACAATCCCTCCGCCGCGCCAGCAACCGGGGGCGGCGTGACGAATCCTGCCAACGGCGCGCCCGGGGCGGGCGCGACGAGCCCCGCCAACCGCGCCGCTGCACCAGGTGCGCCAAATGCCGCTGCCGCCAACCCAGCTGCGGCGCCGGCTCGCGCACCAACGGCGGCCTCGCCCAATGCGGCGCCGACCGGCAGCATCGTGCCGCCACTGGGGCCGGTGACGGCGCCCGACAATCGCCGCTGAGCGCCTTCGGCGCCTCATCCACCCAAACTCACACGGCATCGCACCCGCTGGCGGTGGCATTGCCGGTCGGATCCGTCGCGGACGATGGTCCGCCGGACACCGACCCGGACGACGTCGGCGCGACGCACGCGCGGCGGCGACGCCGTGGCAGGAACTGGCCGTCACCGTGGCACGCGGATGCCGCCTTCACCCGGCGATGCGGGACTCAAGCGCTGACGCGGCATCGAACACGGCCAGACTTTCGACGTGCGCGGTGTGGGGAAACATGTTCACCACGCCGGCGGCCACACAGCGATAGCCCGCTTGATGGACGAGCAACCCAGCGTCGCGCGCCAGCGTGGCCGGATTGCAACTGACGTAGACGATACGCCGCGGCGGCCGCCAGGGCTGCCCCGTGGGCGTGTGCGGCATCGGTGCGCCGCCACGACAGGCCTGATGCACGTCAGCCAGCGCCTTGACCAGCGCAAACGCGCCTTCGCGCGGCGGATCGATCAACCAGCGGTCGGCCACTCCATCACGCACCAATTGCTCGGGCGTCATCTCGAACAGATTGCGGGCGACAAACGTGGTGGGCGCCAAGGCCACGCCACGGGCCCGGTTGTCGGCCCAGTTGGCGCGCGCGCGCTGCACCAGCGCGTCGCTGCCTTCGACCCCCAACACCTCCCCCGCTTGGGTCGCGATGGGCAAGGTGAAGTTGCCCAAGCCGCAAAACCAATCGATGACACGCTCGTCGCGCTGGGCGCGCAGCCACTGCAGCGCACGCGCCACCAGCACCCGGTTGATGTGTGGGTTGACTTGGGTGAAGTCGGTCGGGCGAAATGGCAGGACGACCCCGAATTCGGGCAAGCGGTAAGCCAACGGGGGCGTACCATCGTCGGGGTCGAGGCGCTGCACGCTGTCGGGGCCCTTGGGCTGCAACCACCACTGCAGCCCCAAACTGGCGTGCGCTTGCGCAAATGCCCGCAGGCGCTGGCGGTCCGCTTCGCCCAGTGGCTGTAGGTGGCGCAGCACCAACGCCGTCACCCCTTCCCCGCAGGCCAGCTCGATCTGCGGGCAACTGTCGCGCGCCTGCAACGAAGCGATGAGCACACGCAGCGGCGGCAGCAAGGCGCTGACGGCCGGCGGCAATACCGCGCAGCTGTCCATATCGGCGATGTAGCGGCTCTTGCGCTCGTGAAAGCCGATCAGCACCCCGCCCTTCTTGGACACGTAGCGCACCGCCAAGCGGGCGCGCCACCGGTAGCCCCACGCGGGGCCGACGATCGGGCGCAGCACGCGTTCGGGCCGCACCTTGCCCAGCCGCCACAGATTGTCTTCCAGCGCACGCTGCTTCACAGCAACTTGCGCGTCGGCCTGCAGATGCTGCATTTTGCAGCCGCCGCAGGCGCCGGGCTGCAGACCGAAATGGGGGCAGCGGGGCGTGACGCGCAACGGCGACGCGCGCACGACCTCGACCACGTCTGCGGCTTCCCACTGCGCCTTGCGGCGCGTCACCTGCACGCGCACCCACTCGCCCGGCAGCGCACCGTCGATGAACAGCACCTTGCCATCGGCCCGGCGCGCCACGCCGTGCGCCTCCATGTCGAGCGCCTGCACGTACAGGGCATCGGAGGGCACCCCCGCCGGGCACTCACCCACAGCAGAGGAAAGAAGAGCGTCCTGGGCGCCAGCCGCGCCCGCTTCATGCAGCGCGTGGTCCATCAGCGACGTGGCAGCAAGGTCAACGGATCGACCGGTTTGCCCTGGCGCCGGACTTCGAAATGCAGTTTGACACGATCGGCGTCGCTGCTGCCCATTTCGGCGATTTTCTGCCCCTGGCGCACGTTTTGATCCTCGCGCACCAGCAGAGTCTGGTTGTGGGCGTAGGCGGTCAGGTAGGTATTGTTGTGCTTCAGGATGATCAGGTTGCCATAGCCGCGCAGGTCCGAGCCGGCATACACCACGCGCCCATCGGCGGCCGCGAGCACCGGATCACCGGCGCGTCCACCGATGCCGATGCCCTTGTTGCGCGTCTCATCGAAGCCATATAACAGCGGCCCTTGCGCTGGCCATATCAGCGCCACCACGTCGGCCGCCGGCGGGGCGGGCGTCTTCGGCGCGGCGCGCGTCGCACCGCTGTCTGCCGCCGACGCCGAGGCGCTCGCCGTCGTGCCCTCCAGCGGGCGCGCCTTCACGCTGGCCTGATTCACGGGCTGGGTCACGACCCCCGCCTCGGCCGTCGCCGCCGGTGCCGGCGACGTTGCCGGACTCGGCGGTGCCACCCGCAGCACCTGCCCAACCTCGATCAGATTGGGGTTGGCCAAGCCGTTCCAGGCGGCGATGTCGCGCCAACTCTGGCCGTGCTCCAAGCCGATGCGATACAGCGTATCGCCGGGCCGCACCGTGTAGTAGCCCGGTTTGCCGGCGTTTTCGCTGCCGGGCAAAGCCGCAGCGGGCGCCGTGGGTGCGCCGGTCGGGGCCGGGGCCGGGGCCGCCACGGGTGAGCGCTCCTGCACCGGGGCCTGACGGGCCGGCTTCTTGGGCGCCGCGCAGCCACTCAGCAGCAGCGCCACCCCCACGGTCCATACCCCCGCCGCCCAGACACGGGCGGCCACGCAGTCGTCGCATCGGCCTGTCGTCATCGGCACGCTGTCCTCCATCATTCGAGGCCCGATTTTAGGGGGACGAACCACACGTCCTCGAGCACACGGCGCTGCCAGCCGGCCGCGGTGCGCTCCACCACCACCAGCGACTGCCGCCCCGGACGCAGCTGCGCCGGCGCCACCAATCGCCCCCCCACGGCCAGCTGCTCCAGCCAGGCAGGGGGAATGTCGTCGCCGCCGGCCGCCGCAATGATGCCCGCATACGGCGCCCCGCGCGCAAAGCCCACGGTACCATCGCCCAAAATCAAATGCAGGTTGGGAATGCGCAGCGGCCGCAGATGTTGGCGCGCCTTGTCGTGCAAGCCACGCACGCGCTCGATGCTGTAGACCTCGCGACACAGGCACGACAGCAGCGCCGCTTGGTAGCCGCAACCCGTGCCGATTTCCAGCACCCGCCCCACGGGCACGTCTCGGCCCTCGATGAGCAGCGCCAGCATGCGTGCCACCACGGTTGGTTTGGAGATCGTCTGGCCCCAGCCGATCGGCAAGGCGGTGTCCTCATAGGCTTGTGCTGCCAGCGCGCTGTCGACGAAGCGGTGGCGTTCGATGCGGCCAAACGCCTGCAGCACGGCCGGATGGGTCACGCCCGTGGCGTGCAGCCGCCGCACCATGGCTTGCCGAACGGCGGCGGAGTCGAGCCCGACGCCAGCCACTGCGGTCGCCTCGGCCAGCGGCGTGGACAGGCGGCGTGGATCCGGCACCCGCCCCCCGGCGGCCGTCGGCGCCACCCGCTCCAGGGACACCGGAAAACGCCCGCCGCCCCGAGACGGGTTCGCCGGCCCCGGGGCATTAGGGACGCGGCCCTTCACCACGGCTGCGGCGCCCCCGCGGTAGCGGCCCCTGTCGCCGCCGCCGGCGCCGCGCCCAGGGCAGCGGTCAAGGCCGCGGCGGTCTGCGCCCAATAGCCCAGGCGTGCGTAGTCGGTCAAATCGATTTGCAGCGGCGTGATGGACGCATAGCCCTGGCGCGTGGCGTGAAAGTCGGTTCCTTCGGCATCGTCCTTGGCGGGGCCGGCCGCGCCGATCCAATACATCGTCTCGCCACGGGGGTTGACTTGGGTGATCACCGGCTCGGCGGCATGGCGCCGGCCCAACCGCGCCACCTTGAAACCGCGCACCTGCGCGCGCGGCAGATTGGGAATGTTGACGTTGAGTAACCACGGCCCGGGGTGCGCCGCATCGTGCGGGGCGTCGGCGCTGGCGCGCTGGTGCGCCTCGATGGCCGGCTGCAAGCTGCGTACCAGCTCCACGGCCAGCGCCACCGCGCTGTCCAAGTGCGTCCAGCCCTTCTCCGTCAATGAAAACGCAATGCCCGGAATGCCGAACAAATAACCCTCCATCGCGGCACCCACGGTGCCCGAATAGATGGTGTCGTCGCCCATGTTGGCACCGTTGTTGATCCCCGACACGACGAGATCGGGGCGGTAGTCGAGCAAGCCCGTCAGCGCGATGTGCACGCAATCGGCCGGCGTGCCGTTGACATAGCGCACGCCGGGGCTGGCTCGATGCACGTACAACGGCGCATTGAGCGTCAGCGCGTTCGACTTGGCGCTGTTGTTGTGCTCCGGCGCCACCACCTCCACCTCGGCAAAGGTGGACAGCGCGCGCGCCAGCGCCACCAACCCCGGGGCTTGGTAACCATCGTCGTTGCTGAGCAGGATACGCATGGTCCGATTGTAGGCGCGCCCCTCAGTAACCTGTGTGACGCGCAGCGAGCGCCACTGCCGGCATCATCGCGGCATCCCACGGGACGCGCCGCTGCAACCAATGCGACGCACCGCCCCTCATCAACCCCACCATTGCCACAACGCGAGGAGACCCTAGCGATGCACGCCTGGATCTGCGAACAGCCCACCGGCCCCGAAGCCGTCGTTTGGTGTGAACGCCCAACCCCCGAGCCGGGACCGGGCGAGGTGCGGGTGGCGATTGCCGCCGCCAGCCTGAACTACCCCGATTGGCTGATCGTACAAAACCGCTATCAGTTCAAGCCCACGCCACCGTTCGTGCCGGGCTCGGAGTTCGCCGGGGTAGTCGACGCCGTTGGCGAAGGCGTCACGACGCTGCGAGTGGGGCAGCCAGTGGCCTGCTTGCTGGGCACCGGCGGCTTTGCCACCCACGCCATCGCCCCCGCGCAGCGCTGCGTGCCGCTGCCAGCGGGCTTCGATTGGATCGACGCCGCTGCCTTCGTCATGACGTACGCCACCTCGTACCACGCGCTCATCGACCGCGCCGGGCTGCGCCCGGGTGAGACGGTGCTGGTGCTGGGAGCCGCCGGCGGCGTGGGCAGCGCCGCGGTTCAAATCGCCAAACAGGCGGGCGCACGGGTCATCGGCGCCGCCTCCAGTGCCGACAAATGCGCCCTGGCGCAAGCGCAAGGGGCCGATGCCACCCTCAACTACGCGGAGCACACCGCAGCGGGCAGTTTCCGGGACGAACTCAAGCGCCTGACCGACGGCCACGGCCCCGATGTGATCGTCGACCCGGTGGGCGGTGATCTCGCCGAGCCGGCATTTCGCTCCATCGCTTGGCGCGGTCGCTATCTGGTCATTGGCTTCGCCGCTGGCCCCATTCCCAGCCTGCCGCTGAATCTGCCCTTGCTCAAAGGCGCTTCGATCGTGGGCGTTTTCTGGGGCGAGTTCGCGCGCCGCGAACCCCAGGCTAACGCCGCCATGCTGCAGACACTGGTGCAGTGGTACATGCAAGGCCGTATCAAACCCGTGATCGACGACGTGCTGCCGATGACCGCCCTGCCCGAGGCCTACGCGCGCCTGGCCCAGCGCCAAGTGCGGGGCAAGCTGGTACTGCGCAACACGGCCTAAAATGGCGCGGCTGTGAGTCGCCAGGGGAGCCTGGGTACCGGGCATGTGCGCGGTGCCGTCGGCTGAGAGTGGCAGGCGCGCTGCCGGCGTGCGGCCAGACCCTGGAACCTGATCCGGTTCGTACCGGCGGAGGAAGTGCGACATGACACCAGTGGGCGCGATGGCCGCCGTAGGCGCGGCTTTGTTGGTTTTTCTGTGGGTCGGGCTGCGGGTGCGCAGCGCTGAAGCCACGCTGGATGCCTATTTGACGGCGCGCAACACCCAGAGCGCGTACACGCTCGGACTGTCGTTTTTGGCCTCCGGGCTGGGGGCATGGATTCTTTTCGTTCCGCCCGAAATCGGTGCTTTCGTCGGGCCGTGAGCGCTGGCCAGCTACGCGATCGGCGCCGCGTTGCCCTTCGTGGTGCTGGCTGCCAGCGCCGCGACGGTGCGGCGTTTGCTACCCGAGGGGCGCAGCCTCACCGACTATGCCGGCCTGCGCTTCGGCCCCGTCTTTCGCACCTGGACGCTGCTGCTGTCGCTGCTGTACATGCTGTGTTTCGTCACCGCCGAGCTGACGGCGGTGGGGGCCATCGTCGGCTTACTGGGTGGCGGCGACGGCCGCTGGGCGGTGGCGGCGGTGGCCGCCGTCACGCTGGCCTACACCACCTGGGGTGGGCTGCGCGCCAGCTTGGCCACCGATCGCTGGCAAGGCGCGTTGCTGCTGGCCTTGTTGGCCCTGGTCAGCGTGGTGGTATGGCAACAGCCGGTGCCGGCTGCGGCGACGCCCTCCGCGCCGGCCGCCGCGCCCCTCCCGGTAGGGCTGTCGGTGGCGGCGACACTGATCATCGCCGTCACCGCCGCCAATCTGTTCCACCAGGGCTACTGGCAGCGCGTGTGGGCGGCGCAAAGCCCGCACGCACTGCGGCGTGGCGCGTGGCTGGGCGCCATCACGACCGGGCTGGCCATCGCCGTCGTGGGTGCCTTGGGTATGCTGGCGGCGCAGCGTGGCCTGCCGTTGGGCACGCCGCCCGTGCCCTTTTTTGCCCTCGTGCAACAGGCGCCGGCGTGGCTCGCATGGCCGGTGCTGCTGCTGGCGGTGGCGCTGGTGGCCTCGTCGGTGGATACCTTGCAAAACGGTATCGCGGCCTTGTTGGTCACCCAGCGCCACGACGCCACGCTGGCGGGGGCGCGCTGGGCCACCGTGCTGCTGATGGTGCCGGTGGTGGCGGTGGCGTGGGAAGGTTTGTCGGTGCTGCGGCTGTTTTTGATTGCCGACCTGTTGTGTGCGACCGCCGTGGTGCCGCTGCTGCTGGGGTTGTGGCCGCGCGTGCCCCCACAGGCTGCGCTGGCCGGGGGCGCCGCCGGCCTGCTGGGCGCGGTGCTGCCGGGGGCCTGGAGCAGCGGCAGTCTGTGGGACGGCGTGCGCGCAGCGACCTTTCCGGCCAACGTCCCCACCCTGGAGCCATTTGCCGGCGCGTTGATCGCCTCGGCGTTGGTGAGTGCCCTGTGGACGGTGTGGCGCCCGGCTCGGCGCACGGCCTGACGCCCCCCGTTGGCCTCACGCAGCCCTCGGCCCCCGTTGGGGCCCACCGCCTTGGCGATCGTCAGCCGCGCGCGTCGCCCCAGCGCAGCGGACAGCGATCGTCGCCCACGTAGGTGGCGCGACCCAGCCGGTCCACGCAGTAGCTGGGCGAGACGATCATGTCTTGAAACAGCATCCCGGCGCCGATGCGCGTGTACTCGAACAACACACTGCGCTCCACGCGCGAGCCAGCGCGCAGGTGGCAGCCGTGACCGATCCAGGCCGGGCCGACGATGGCGCTGCCCGGCTCCAGCCGCACGCTGGAGCCGATATACACCGGGCCGGTGATGTCCACCTGCTCGAAATCGATGCGGGTGTTGAGCCCCACCCACACGCCCGGGCAGACCTCGGTGCCGGGCATGCGCATGCCGTCGAGCTCGCCGCGCAGCACCCGCTGCCACACCGACCAGTAGTCGCTCACACGCCCAATGTCGATCCAGTGAAACGGGCGCGTCTGGGCATAAAACGGCAGGCCCCGCTGCACCAGCAGCGGAAACAACTCGCTGCCGATATCGAACACCCGCCCCGGCGGTATCAGGTCCAGCACGGGCGGCTCGAAGATATAGATGCCCGTGCTGGCCAGCGTCGACAGCGCCTGCTCGGGACGCGGTTTTTCTTGGAACGAGCGCACACGGCCGTCCTCGTCGGCAACGACGATGCCATAGCTGCCGACCTGCTCGCGCGGTACATCGAGCGTGATCACCGTCGCCAGCGCGCCCTTGGCGCGGTGCTCGGCCAGTGCGGCGCCGATGTCCAGGTCCACCAGCGCGTCGCCACACAGCACGATGGTCGTGTCATCGAAAAAACCGCTGTGGTCTTGGATGCGCCGCATACCGCCGGCCGAGCCCAGCGGGCGCGGCAGGATGTCGCCATGCTCGTACACCCCTTCGTAGGAGTAGCCGATCTCCACGCCCCAGCGGTGGCCATCGCGGAAATATTGTTCGATTTTGTGGTGGTTCCACGCCACGTTGACCATGATCTGGCACACACCGTGCGCGGCCAACAACTCGATCAGGTACTCCATCACCGGCTTGTGCAGGATGGGCACCATCGGTTTGGGCAGGTCCTTGGTGAGCGGGCGCACGCGGGTTCCCTGTCCCGCGGCCAGAATCATGCCTTTGGCCATCGTCGTTGTCGCGTTGCGGTTGAAGAAAGGTTCGTACGGCAGGGGCGGCAGCGGCTGCGCTGGCCACGACACCACGGCCCCGCCGCTGCGCGGGTGGCTGCCTGGCACCCGATTGTGCCAGGCCGCTGGCCACCGACGGACCCTGCCTCGGGGCAGGTGGGCGTTGCCGTTGACCGCAGGGCGTTCTCTCTGCGCTGAAGCGATGCGCGCTGCCGCTGCGGCGCCGAGCGATGCGCTGGCGATGGCTCAGAGAGGCCAAAAGACACAGGGCCCGCCAGGGCCCTGTGGTTCACGTGCCTTGATATGTTTGGGGTGGCTGATGGGACTCGAACCCACGACAACCAGAATCACAATCTGGGACTCTACCAACTGAGCTACAGCCACCGCAGAAGTTTTGAATTATAGCGACAAATCGGCCAGAAATCGGCGCCTTGACCGGCTGGACAGGGGCGACACGGGCCGCCTCCAGCGCCCCGGCGCGGCACCGAGGGCCTCAGCGCACCAGCACCTCGGCGCGATAGCGCTCGCGCAAGGCGGCCAGGTAGGCTTGGCTCTCGCCCTCACCCAGCAGGCGGGCCAGCTCATCGCGTTCGCGCTTGCGCTGCACGGCATCGGGCTCGGCCCGGGCCGGGCCACGGCGCACGCGCAACACCGCAGCCCCTTCCGCGCCCAAATCCACCGCAAGCCAAGCGGGCGCATCCCCCTCCAGACGCGCACTCAAGGCCGCACGCACGGCCGGCAGTGGCAGTCCGTTGGGCGCCTGGCGCGACACCAGCACGGGGGCACGCAGTGTGGCTGGCGCGGGCTCGCGCGCCGCCCACTCGGTGCGGCGCGCCTGCGCCGCCTCGCGCGCGGCCGCCAGAGCCCGCTGCGTCACCAGCGCGGCGCGCACCTCGGCCGCCACGGTCTCGAACGGACGGCGCTGCGCCGGGCGGTGCTCCACCACCCGCACCGCCACCAGCCGGTTGCCCGGCAATTCGATGGCCGCGCTGTTGCGCTTGGCGCTCAGCGCCTCTTCTTGAAAGATGGCGCGCAACACCGCCGGCTCGCGCAACACCGCACGCGCTGTGTCGTCGGCGGTCGGCAGCGCACCGGTACGCTCGACGGTGGCGCGGCGCACGGTCAGCCCCAACGCTTGGGCCGTCGGCGCCAGACTGTCGGGTTGTTCGTACACCAGATTGCTGAAACGCTCGGCTTCTTCAGCGAAGCGGCGCTGCGCCAATTGGCGCCGCAGTTCCGCCTCCAAGCGCGGGCGCACCGCCTCGAACGGTTCGGCCGCTGGCTGGCGCACATCCAACAGTTGAATGATGTGCAGCCCGTATTCGGTCTCGATAAGGTCGGAGATTTCGCCTTTGCGCAGCGCAAAGACGGCGTCTTCGAAGGGCTTGACCATGGCGCCCCGACCGAACCAATCCAGATCCCCTCCCTTATTGGCGGAACCCGGATCCTGCGAATGTTGTCTTGCCAACTCGGCAAAACGCTGCGGGTTGGCACGCACCTCGCTTAGCAGGCGCTCGGCCTGCGCGCGCACCCGAGCTTTTTCTTCGGCGCTGGCGTCCGGCGCCAGCTGCAACAGGATGTGCGCGGCGCGCCGTTGCTCGGCGCGCGCATTCTGCACCACGTTTTGCTGATAGTAGTCGCGCAGCTCCTGCTCGCTGACCGTCACGCGCGCCGTCAGCGCCTCCGGATCGAGCAACACATATTCGACATCGGCTTGCTCCGCCGTACGGTAGTCGTCGGCGTGGGCGTCGTAGTGTGCGCGCACCTCGGCCTCACCTACCTGCACCGTGGCGGCGAAGTCGGCCGGTCGAAAGACGGTCCAGGCCACTTCGCGCTGCTCGAAGAAGGCCGCGGTGGCCAACTGCGCCGCCGTGTTACCAGCCAGGGCACTGTCGGCCACCGTGCGCAGCACTGCCGAACGTGCCAGTTCGGCGCGCACACTGGCCTCGAACTGTTCTGGCGTCATGCCCTGCGCGCGCAACAGATCTTGATAGCGCGCCATATCCAGCGTGCCGTCGGCCTGCCGCAATTGCGCGATGGCGGGAATGGCCAGCAGCTCCTGCGCTACACGCCGGTCGGTCGCCGTCAGACGCTGATCCTGCGCCGCGCGCGCCAGCACGCGTTCATCCACCAGCCGCTGCAGCGTCGCGCGCCGACTGGCGTCGCTCTCCAGCAGTGCCCGGTCGATACCCGGCATCGAAGCGGCCAGCCGCTCGACCTCGCGGCGGTGGGCGGCCTCCCACTCGGTGCGCGTGATGCGCTCGCGCCCAATGCGGGCCACCGGCTCGGAGGTATCCCGAAAGCGCGTGTAGCCCTCGATGCCGAAAAAGACGAAGGAGGGGATGATCAACAACATCAGCAGTGCCATCAGCACCTTGGTGTTGTTGCGGATGAGGTCGAACATGGGCGCGCGCGGGATCGGGAAGGATTGGTGGGTGCTGACGGGCTCGAACCGCCGACCTACGCCTTGTAAGGGCGCCGCTCTACCAACTGAGCTAAGCACCCGATCCAGGAGCGTGACCGAGACCGGCTACTGGCGCCAGCCCCAGTCCCGGGCGTCAGCCGTTGACGGCGTCTTTGAGGGCTTTGCCCGGTCGGAATTTCGGCATTTTAACCGCGGGAATGTCCACCGCTTCGCCGGTCTTGGGGTTGCGGCCCTTGCGCGCAGCGCGCTCATCGACCACGAAGCTGCCGAAGCCCACCAGGGTGACGTCGCCGCCGCGCGCCAGCGTATCCGTGACGGCACCCAGCACGGCGTCGAGCGCCCGGGTGGCTTGCTGTCGGGTCAGTTGCGCCTGCTCGGCGATGTGATCGATCAGTTGCGTCTTGTTCATTGGCTTCCTCTGGCACTGGAGTATCGCCTCGGCTCCGGGGACTCCGGTGGCGAAAAGGCGCGTATTGTAGCCACTCGGCAGTGGCTGTCGCGTCGCGGCGGTGTCGGTGGCGCGTCATCCACTGCGCGGCCAGGGCCATCAACTGCCCCGGCGAAGTGCTTCGGCCACCGCTCGGCCCACATCGGCCGTGCGCGCGTTGCCGCCCATGTCCGGCGTGCGGGGGCCACCGCTGCCCGGCTCCAGCACCGCCTCGATGGCACGCACGATGGCGTCGTGTGCGGCGTGGTGGCCAAGAAAATCCAGCATCAGCGCGCCGGACCAGATTTGGCCGATGGGGTTGGCGATACCCCGGCCGGCGATGTCCGGTGCCGAGCCGTGCACGGGCTCGAACAACGATGGATGCGTGCGCTGTGGGTTGAGGTTGGCCGAGGGCGCAATACCGATGGTGCCGGTACACGCCGGCCCCAAGTCACTCAGGATATCGCCGAACAGATTGCTGGCCACCACCACGTCGAAATGCTCGGGCCGCTGCACGAAATGCGCCGTCAGTATGTCGATGTGGAACTGCTCCACCGTCACGTCCGGATACTCGGTGGCGATGGCGCGCACGCGCTCGTCCCAGTAGGGCATGGTGATGGCGATGCCATTGGACTTGGTGGCGCTGGTCAAGCGCTTGCGCGGGCGGCGCCGCGCCTGCTCGAAGGCGTAGCGCAGCACCCGATCGACCCCGTGGCGCGTCATCACCGTCTCCTGCACCACCAGCTCGCGCTCGGTGCCCTCGAACATGCGCCCGCCGATGCTGGAGTATTCGCCCTCGGTGTTTTCGCGCACGATCAGCATATCGATTTCACCGGGCGCGCGCGCACTGCCATCGCGCCGCACCAGCGGCGAGCGAATGCCGGGCATCAGCCGTGCCGGGCGCAGGTTGACGTACTGGTCGAATTCGCGCCGAAACTTCAGCAGCGAGCCCCACAGCGAGACGTGGTCCGGAATCTTTTGCGGCCAGCCGACGGCGCCAAAGAAAATGGCGTCATGCCCGCCGATGCGTTCCTTCCAGTCGTCGGGCAGCATCTGGCCGTGGCGCTCGAAATATGGCCAGCAGGCCCAGTCGAAGTGGTCGAACGCCAGCGCGATGCCAAAGCGCTCGGCTGCCGCTTCCAGCACGCGCAAGCCCTCGGGCATGACTTCGGTGCCGATGCCGTCGCCAGCGATGACGGCAATGCGATGAGCACGGGACATGGTTCGACTCTCCAGAGAGCGGGTTCAACGTGAGCGGCCGCCGCGTACCACCATCGCCACCCCCAGCACCGTCAACGCCGTGCCGCCCACGGTCGCGAGGGTGATGGGTTCGCCGAACAGCAGCCACGCCATGAACGCGGTGCACGGCGGCACCAGATACATCAGACTGGACACCGACGCCGCCGCGCCGCGCTGGATCAACAGGTACAGCAAGGAACTGCCGCCCAGCGTCAGGCCGAGCACCGACCATGCCATCGCGGCGGCGGACTCGGCGTTCCAGTGCATGGCCTCGTTTTCCAGCCACGCCAGTGGCAACGTCACCAACAGCGCCGCGCCCAGCTGCACGGTATTGGCGGTGCGCACGTCACAGGGCTGTAAAAAGCGTTTTTGGTACAGCGTGCCCACCGTGATGGACAGCAGCGCCGCGACGGCCAACGCCAGATTCAACGCGGTGGCGGTGTCGCCAGGCCCACCGGCGCCGAACTTGTGCGACACCACCAGCACCAAGCCGGCCAAGCCCAGCGCCAGCCCCAGCCACTGGCGGGCCAACACCCGGGCGCCGGTGGCGGACAGCCACACCGCAGTGAGCACCGGCTGCAAGCCGACGATCAAGGCCGACAGGCCCGCGCCCATGCCAGCCTTGACGGCTGCCCACACGCCGCCCAGGTAGCCGGCGTGCATCAAAATACCCGTGACCGCCAAGTGCCCCCACTGCGCGCGTCCGCGCGGCCACGCCACCCGCGCCAGCGCAATCCAGAGGCCAAAGCAACCCAGGGACAAGGCGTACCGCCACGCCAAAAAGGTCATCGGCGGCGCGTGCGGCATGCCATAGCGCGCCACGATGAAACCCGTGCTCCAGATGAGTACGAACAGCGCCGGCATCGCCCGTATCCAGGGCGATTCGTCCACAGCGGTCATGGTGTCGGCGGCCACGGTCACGGGGGCGTGTGCCTTCAACGCGCGCGGGCGCGGATTTCGGGCAGCGCCTTGAGCAAATAAAACCCCATCGACCACACGGTCAGCACCGCGGCCACCCAAATCAACAGCGTACCCCACCAGCGGGTATCCACCCCCCACACCACGCCGTCGAACAGCAAAAACGGAATCGCCACCATCTGCGTGGCGGTCTTGACCTTGCCCACCATGTGCACCGCCACGCTGCGCACCGCACCGATCGTCGCCATCCACTCGCGCAGGGCCGAAATCGCGATTTCGCGCCCGATGATGATGAGCGCCACGAACACATCGGCGCGCCCCAGATGGACCAGCACCAACACGCTGGCACAGACCAAAAATTTGTCGGCCACCGGATCCAGAAAGGCACCGAACGACGAGGTTTGGTTCAAGCGGCGCGCCAGATAACCATCGGCCCAGTCGGTCAGCGCAACGACGATGAACAGCCCGGTGGCCAAGGTGTTTTGCCATGCCACGCCCAGACCCGGCCAATAGAACACCGCGACGATGAGCGGAATGGCGGCGATGCGCGCCCAAGTCAGCAGCGTTGGCAGATTGAAAAACATGGTGGACGAATTATGCGTTGGCGCCCCCGTGTAGGGCGGCATAGATGGTCTCGGCCAGCGCGCGCGAAATGCCCTCGACCTGCGTCAAATCGTCGACGCTGGCGGCGGCAACGCCGCGCACGCCCCCGAAGCGCGCCAGCAGGCGCGCCCGCTTCTTGGGACCGACACCTGGTATGTCCTCCAAGCGGCTGGCGCCGGTGCGCGCCTTGGCACGGCGCGCGCGCATGCCGGTGATGGCGAAGCGGTGTGCCTCATCGCGAATCTGGGCCACCAGCATCAGCGCCGCCGAATCGGCGGCCAAGGTCAGCTTCTCGCGCCCATCGGCGAACACCAGCTCCTCCAGCCCCACTTTGCGGCCCGCGCCTTTTTCCACCCCCACCAGTCGGCCCAAGTCCAGCCCCAGTGCCTCAAACACCGCGCGCGCCACCTTCACCTGCCCCACACCGCCGTCGATCAGCACCACGTCCGGCAGCCGCACGTCGGCGCCGGCGCGCAGTCCCTCGACCCGCTTGCCGTAGTGGCGCAGCAACACCTGGCGCATGGCGGCGTAGTCGTCACCCGGCGTCACATCCGCCACCGCGTAGCGCCGGTACTGCGCCGGCTGCATGCGGTGCCCCTCGTACACCACGCATGCGGCCATGGTGGCTTCCCCCGCGGTGTGCGACACGTCGAAACATTCGATGCGCAGTGCGGCCAGCGCCTCGGGGTCATCGGCCGGCAGACCCAGCGCCTGCGCCAGCGCGCGGGTGCGCGCCTGCTGCGACCCTTCCTCGGCCAACAGGCGCGCCAGCTGCAGCTCGGCGTTGCGCTGCGCCAGCTCCAGCCACACGGCGCGCTGCTCGCGCGGGTGAAACACGGCACGCACCCGCACCCCGGTTTGCTCGCTCAGGGCGTCGAGCAAACCGTCGTGCATCGGCGCCCCCAGCACCAGCACGGGCGGCGGCGGGGTCTGGGTGTAGTGCTGCGCCAAGAAGGCTTCCAGCACGTGCTGCTCCGGCGAGCGGGCCTGTGCTTCGACGTCGGCCAACGCCGCCCCATCCTCCACGTGCGCAGGGAAAAACGGCCGATCTCCCAGATGCCGACCGCCCCGCACCATGGCCAAATTGACACACGCCCGCCCGCCCTGCACGCGCACCGCGATGATGTCCACGTCCTGGTCTTCGCGACTCTCCATGGCGTGCTGCTGCAACACACGCGACAACGCGCCAATCTGGTCGCGCACCTGCGCGGCCTGCTCGAACGCCAACTGCTCGGCATACCCGTGCATGCGGGCCTGCAACTCGGCCAGTACGGCGTCGCTGTCCCCCTGCAAGAATGCGCTGGCGGCACGCACGTCGGCGGCGTAATCGGCCGGGCTGATGTGGCCCACACAGGGCCCGCTGCAGCGCCGAATCTGATACAGCAGACACGGCCGCGTGCGATGCGCGAACACGGTGTCTTCGCAGGTGCGCAGGCGAAACACCCGCTGCAGCAGCTCGATGGCCTCCTTCACCGCCCAGGCGTTGGGATAGGGGCCGAAATATTGGTGACGCCGATCCACCGGCCCGCGGTAGTACGATACGCGTGGAAAGTGTCCGGGATCGGGCCGCGCGGGGTCGCTGTCTTGGCCCGCTGCCCACGTGCTGGCGCTGATGCGCAAATAGGGGTAACTCTTGTCGTCGCGAAAGAGAATGTTGTAGCGCGGCTGCTGGGTCTTGATGAGGTTGTTTTCCAGCAGCAGCGCCTCGGCCTCGGAGCGCACCACCGTGGTCTCCAGCCGGGCGATGCGCGAAACCATGTGGCCGATGCGGGTGCCGTCGTGCGCGCGCTGGAAATAGCTGCTGACGCGACGCTTCAGATCGCGGGCCTTGCCCACATACAGCAGCTCGCCGTCTTGGTCGTAGAAGCGATACACCCCCGGCAGCGATGGCAACGCTGCGACGTCGCGCAAAACAGTATCGGAATGTTCGGCTGACATGGCCCCAATGCACACAGAACGCGCCGCGAAGACGACCGCATGCGCCGATGCACACTGTAGCGCGTCGGCGCCCGCGGCGCGGCCAGCGGCCCCCGGGCCGTCGCTGCGGTGGGATATTTTTTGTCACGTCGTCGACAACTGGGGCGACGCCGGGGTGTGCTGGCGTCTGTGCCGCCAACTGGCCGCCGCGGGTCAGCAGGTACGGCTGTGGATCGACGACCCATCGCTGCTGGCCCTGCTGGCGCCCGAGCCGCGCCACGGCGCCGACGCCGCAGTGGCCGTGCACCCGTGGCCACGCACGCAACCGACAGCCCTGCCCCCGCCGCTGCCCCCGAGTGATGTGCTGGTGGAAGCCTTTGGCTGCCACGTGCCCGATACCTGGGTGGCGGCGCGGCTGCCCGCCACCTCGCCGGAGGGTGCCCACGGCATCTGGCTCAACCTGGAATATCTCAGCGCCGAGCCCTGGGTGGCGCGCAGCCACGGTCTGCCCTCCCCTGTGCTGCATGGGCCGCTGCGGGGTCGCACCAAATGGTTCTTCTTTCCCGGCTTCACGCCGGACACCGGCGGCCTGCTGCGCGAAGCGGACCTGTTGGCGCGGCAGCAGGCATTCGATGAACAGGCTTGGCGGGCCCGCCAGGGTCCACACAGCGGTCCGTGGGTGAGCCTGTTCTGCTACGAGCCGCCCGCCTTGGCCGCGTTGGTGGCCCAGCCGGCCCTGGCCCATGCCCGCTGGCTGGTGGCCGCCGGACGCAGCGCCGCCGCCTGGCAGCGCACCGCCGCCGCTGCGCTGCCGGTGACGGCCAGTGCGTGCATCCAGCCCACCGTGCCCCAGCCAGCCTTTGATGAACGCCTGTGGGCCTGTGACCTGAACCTGGTGCGGGGCGAAGATTCCTTGGTGCGTGCGCTGTGGGCCGGTCGGCCCTTTTTGTGGCAGATCTATCCACAGGACGACGACGCCCATCACGTCAAGCTCGAGGCCTTCCTGCGCTGGCTCGACGCGCCGCCGCACTGGCAGGCATGGTTGCGGGCGTGGAACGGCGTGCCCGGCGCCGTGCCCCCTGCCCTGACCGCAGACGACCTCGCGGCCTGGACCGAAGCAGCGCGCACCGCGCGCCAGCGTCTGCTGGCTCAGGACGACCTGCTCACGCGACTGCTGGCCTTCGTGCACGCCAAGCGGGCCTCAGGGTAAAATGATGGGTTTGACAAACCAGACTCCCATTCCCAGGCTGACATCCATGAAGCTCGCCCAAGAAATCCGCGCCGGCAACGTCATCATGCACGGCAAGGACCCCATGATCGTCCTGAAAACCGAATATCAGCGCGGCGGCCGCGGCGCCGCTACCGTGCGCATGAAGCTCAAGGCCTTGCTGAACAACAGCGCCACCGAGGTCGTCTTCAAGGCCGACGATAAAATCGACAACATCATTCTGGACAAGAAGGAGTGCACCTACTCCTATTTCGCCGACCCGATGTACGTCTGGATGGATGCCGAGTACAACCAATACGAGGTCGAAGCCGAAAACATGGGCGATGCCCTGAACTACCTCGAAGACGGCATGACCGCCGAAGTGGTGTTCTACGACGGCAAGGCGATCTCGATCGAGCTGCCCACCACCGTGGTGCGCGAGATCACCTGGACCGAACCCGCCGTCAAGGGCGACACGTCGGGCAAGGTGCTCAAGCCTGCCAAGATCGCCACCGGCTTCGAAGTCCAGGTACCCATCTTCGTCGAACAGGGTGACAAGATCGAAATCGACACCCGCACTGGCGAATACCGCAAGCGCGTCTGAAGCGCGCCTGCGCCACAGCGGGCCGAGCGCTGCCCTCTGAACAGGCCCCTGATGGGGCCTTTTTGTTGCCTCCTACCCCTGCCGCCATGCCATCCGACCCCACCCATCCGAGCAACGCCGTCCATGACCTGCAGGTGCAGCGGCTCGCCGACGCCGCCGTCGAAATGCACCTGCTGTCCGATGAGGGCACACGCCCTGCGCCCGATGCCTATCGGCTCGCGTTCGCCGACCCGGAGTTTTTGCTGCGCCGCGAAACCCGCGGCATCCGCTTTCAGCTCGAATTGCTCAAACCCGACATCGGGATGACCGAGGCGGGTATCGTCAACACCATCGTCGTCTTTGGCAGCGCGCGCTTTCGCGAACCGACCCAGGCCGAAGCCCAGTGGAGGGCTGCGCAGGCCAGCGGTGACCCCGCCGCCATTCGCCGCGCCGAGACACTGCGCCGCAATGCCCGCTACTACGACGAGGCGCGGCGCTTTGCGCAACTGGTGGCCGCCTACAGCCAATCCTGCCCGGTGCAGGATCAGCTCTACATCGTCACCGGTGGTGGCCCCGGCATCATGGAAGCCGCCAACCGCGGTGCGCACGACTGCGGCGCGCCCAGCGTCGGACTCAACATCCTGTTGCCCCACGAACAGGAGCCCAATCCCTACATCTCGCCGCAGCTGCGCTTCAAGTTCCACTACTTTGCGCTGCGCAAAATGCATTTCATGATGCGCGCCAAAGCCTTGGTGGCCTTCCCCGGCGGATTTGGCACGCTCGATGAGCTGTTCGAAGTGTTGACCTTGGTGCAAACGCGCAAATCGCGCCCGGTACCGGTTTTCTTGTACGGCAGCTCCTACTGGAAGCGCCTGATCGACTTCGAGTTCATGGTCGAAGAAGGCGTCATCTCCCCCGAGGATCTCGACCTGTTCACCTACGTGGACAGCCCGGAGGATGCCTGGGACGGCATCCGGGCGTTTTACAACCTGCCGGCCGCCTGTCCGGCACCACCGCATGGCGATGTAGAAGGCCACGCTGGCCCGGTTTGACCCATATCGGGCCTGCCCGACGGCCGCCGGCCGGGCTCAGGCACGGCCCGCACTGCCCCTGCTCCCCGCGCCCCTGCTCCCCGCGCCCCTGCTCCCCGCCCTCCGGCCCCGCCGCGCACTGGCGCACGTTCATGGCCGCCTCGCGCGCCGGCGCCTGGCGTGCCAGTCGCGTTCGCCGCGATCGCTCATTCCTCCGCAGTGCGCCGCTCGGGCACCGCGTCGCGCGGCACCGGGGCGCGGCTGTGCAGCCGCAGATGCAACGCTGCCTGCGCCAGCAAACTGGCCGACACCGGCGCCGTCACGAACACGAACAACGTGATGAGCAACTCGGCAAACCCGGGGTGGCCGTGCGCCAGTGTGACCAGCATCGACGCCAACAACACGCCGCCCACGCCCAAGGTCGAGGCTTTGGTCGGCGCGTGCAGCCGCATATAAAAGTCCGGAAAGCGCAGCAGGCCGATCGCTCCCACCAACAAAAAGAACGCCGCCACCAGAATCAGCAGCGCCGCCAGGTTTTCCAGTACGGTCGTCATCGGACTGCCCCTTCACTCTTCGATCACGTCACCGCGCGTGACGTAACGCGCCAGCGCAACGGTCGAGACGAACCCGAGCATTGCAACGATCAGCGCGGCCTCGAACAACAGGGCCGTATCGAAGCGGATGTCGAGCAGGATGATGAGCGCCACCAGCCCCATGTAGAGCGTGTCCAGCGCCAGGATTCGATCCGGCAGGGTAGGACCGCGCAGCAGTCGCCAGCCGCACAACAGCACCGACAGCGCCACCGCGACGATCGCCACATCCAACGCCCAGGACAGAAACGGACTGATCATTGCGAGCTTCCTTGCGATGCAGTTGTCGTTGTCGGCTCCACCCTGAACACGCGGCACAACGGCGCTTCATAACGGGTCTTCATGTCCTGCACCATGGCCGGCGCGTCATCGCAGTTGAGTGCATGCACGAACAACAGCCGCCGCGACTCATCGATCACCGCCGAGACGGTGCCCGGCGTCATCGTGATGATGCTGGCAAATAGCGCGTTGACGCGTGGGTGATCGGTCGCCAGCGGCACCCGCAGCCACGCCGGCTGGGGGCGCTGCATCGACCCCAAGGTCAACCGGGCCACCGTGACGTTGGCCACCACGATATCCCACAGCACGACAAACATCAGACGCACGGCGCTGGGCCAATGCAGGCGACTGGACGGGCTCAGGTACGGCGCCAGCAGGCGTGGCACCCCCCAACCCAGCACGACGGCGGCCAGCCAATGCACCACGGCCACGCTGTGTGCCAACAGCAGCCACGTCAAACCAAGCAACAGGGACAGTACGGGATGTGGGAACCAGGTCCGCCACGCGCTGCGCGCAGGCGCAGCGGGGCGTGCCGGGGCGGGGGGTGTCGTCATGGCCGCGCCTCCTGCTGGGGTTCAGGGCTGTGCAGCGTACTGGGCGGCGCGCGCCGCCCATCGTAGGGACGAGTGGTGGGCAGCGCTGCGCCGCCGTGGCGTGCCAACACCACGTCGGCGTAGTGGCGCTTGTCGGTCAGCTGCTGGGCCAGGGCATCGGTGTAGGCCTTGACCGGGGCGGCGACCACGGCCAGCGCGACGGTCATCGCCATAAACGCCCACGGCGCCAGCTGCAAGCGGGCGCTGTGTCCCGCCGCCGCGCCGCCGTCCGGCGGCTGTACATGCCAAAACAAGATAACACCAGCGCGCGCCAAGCCGACGATGGTCAGAAACCCCACCCCCAACACCACCGTCCACACCCATGGACGCAGCGCCAAGTCGGCCGCGCTCTGCAGCAGCATCACCTTGCCCAAAAAGCCGGGCAGCGGTGGCAGCCCAGCGGCCGAAGCGGCGCCAAACAACATCATCACGCCCAGCAGTACGGGCTCGTGCACCTGGGGCGCGGGCTGCAGACGGTCGCCCATCGCCCCGCGCTGCGCCGCAGCCAACTCGACAAACAAAAACAAGCCCGCCACCACCACCGTGCTGTGCAGCGTGTAGTACAACGCCGCCGACAGTGCCTGCGGCGTGAACAAGGCCACCCCCACCCCGATCGTGCCTACCGACGATACGGTGAGGTAGGCCACCAGCCGCGACAGGCTGTGCGCGGCCAGCGCCCCGAGCACCCCCAACACGCTGGTGACGAGCGCGGCGGGCAACAACCACGGCTGCACGGTCAGACTGGCCGCGCCGGCATCGAGACCGAAGATCACCCAGTGCACGCGCACAATGGCGTACACCCCCACCTTGGTCATGATGGCAAACAGCGCCGCCACCGGCGCGCTGGCCGCCGCGTAGGCCCCCGGCAACCAGAAATACAGGGGCACTAGCGCGGCCTTCAGACCAAACACCACCAACAAAATGAGTGCGGCCGACTGCGCCAAACGCAACTCCTGCCCTTGCAGCGCGGCCACTTTCAGGGCGGCATCGGCCATGTTCAGCGTACCGGTGACCGCATACAACATCGCCAACCCAATCAAAAACAGGGCCGAGGCGGTCAGATTCAGCACCACGTAGTGCACACCCATGCGCAACCGCTCGCCGCCGCGCCCATGCAGCAACAGCACATAGGAGGCGATCAGCAACACCTCGAAGAAAACGAACAGGTTGAACAGGTCGCCGGTCAAAAACGCACCGCACAACCCCATCAACTGGAAGTGGAAGATGGCGTGGAAATACCGTCCGTGCGTATCCCAGCCGCCGCTGGCGTAGGCCAATACCGGCAGCGCCACCGCATAGGTGAGCAGCACCATCAAGGCCGAGAGGCGATCGAGCACCAGTACGATGCCAAACGGCGCCGGCCACTCACCCAGCTCATAAACCTGCAGCTCGCCCCCGCTCGCGCGAACCACCAAGCCGGCTGCCATCGCCAGCCCCAGCCCGGCCGAGGCCAGGCTCAGGCGGCGCCGCCACGCCAGCCGGCTGCCCTCGTGTCCCCCGCCTTCGGGTGAAACGTTGCCGTGATCACCCAACAGCAGCAAGGCCACGGCCGTCAACGACGGCAGCAGCACCGACAGCACCGGCGCGTGTCGCCCCCACATGTCCAGCAGGGCCCCGATCATGTCCCGCCCCCTTCATGGCGGGCGGTGCCGTCCAGACGCACGCCCGGCTCACTGCCATCGACGTGGTCGCTACCGGACTCGTGCGCGCTGCGCAGCGCCAACTCGATGACGAAGCCGGTGGTGGCAAAGCCGATCACGATGGCGGTCAGCACCAGCGCCTGCGGCAGCGGATCGACCACGGGGCCCTCACCCACCAAAATGGGGGGCGCACCGATCCACAGCCGGCCCATCACGAAGATGAAGACATTGACCGCGTATCCCAGCAGGGACAGCCCCAGCACCACCGGGAAGGTACGACCGCGCAGCAGCAAATACACGCCGCTGGCCGTCACCAGACCAATGCCGGTGGCCACCAGCCACTCCATACTCAACATGGTTCACCTTCCCGGGGCGTCACCCCCCGCTGGCTGGCCTGCCCCAGCACGGCCAAGGTCAACAACGTGGCCCCCACCACCGTTGCATACACACCCAAATCGAACAGCGCCGCCGAGGCCAGCGGCAGCTCACCCAACAGCGGCACGTGCGGATGGCCATGGGCGCTGGTCAAGAATGGACGGCCGAGCACGAATGCCCCGGCGCCGGTCAACCCGGCGATGGCCAAGCCGCTGCCGATCCAGCGCACATAGCGTGCGCCACCGCGCGAGCGCAGCAGAGACTCCGATTGCGACAGACCCAGCGCCATGGTCTGCAACACCAGCGCAACGGCCGTGATCAACCCAGCGATGAAACCGCCGCCAGGCATGTTGTGACCACGCATGAAGATATACACCGACACCACCAACGCCGCCGGCAAAACGATGTTGGCTGCCACACGCAGCAGCAACGGCGGCTGGGCGAAGGTCCAGCGCCGCCCCGCCTCATCCACGGGGGGCCGGCGCACCCGCATCCCCTCCATCAGCGCCAGCACGCCGATGGCGGCGATACCCAGCACGGTGATCTCACCAAAGGTGTCGTAGCCGCGGAAGTCCACCAAGATGACGTTGACGACATTACTGCCGCCGCCGGCCGGCAGCGACTGCTCCAAGAAGTACCAGGCGATCGAAGCGTGGTCCCGCGTCAGCATCACCCAGGCGATCCAGGCCACGCCAGCGCCGGCGGACAGTGCCAACAGGGCGTCGCGCAACTTACGATTAGGGGAGGACTCGCGGGGCGTGCGCTGCGGCAGCAGCGCCAAGCCCATCAGCAGCAACACCGTCGAGACCAGTTCGACCGACAGCTGCGTCAGCGCCAGATCGGGGGCCGAAAAGGCGGCGAAGGTCAGCGCCGTCACCAATCCCACCACGCCCACCAGCACCACGGCCTGAAAACGCCAGTGGTGCATGGCCACCAAGGCGGCGCAGGTAGCCGCCAGTAGCAGCCACACCACCAGTGCCAGCGGGTTGGCCGGCAGTAGCGCGCGCTCGCCGGCGCCAACCCCCGCATTCCACAGCGGCGCTGCTGCAACGACGACCGCAGTCCCCACCACCCAAGCCAGGTATCGTTGCAGCGAGCCGTTTTCCAGCGCGGCCGTCAGCCGTCCTGCCGCCCCAAACAGGGCTTCGATCGTCGCCTCGAACACCCCTCGCCCGGTGAAGCGGCCAAACCACGCTTCGGACACCAGTGTATGCAATCGACGCCCGCGCATCAAAGCGGCGTACAGGGCCACGCCCCCCGCCAAAGCGGCCACGCTCATGGCCAGCGGCAGGTTGACGCCGTGCCACTGGGCCAAGTGAAAGGGTGGCAGCGCTTGGCCCACCACCGCCGTGGCCGCCACCTCGACCAAGGGCTGGGCCACCCATGCCGGTGCCAGGCCGATGGCCACCGCCGCCGCCACCAGCACGGCCACGGGCACCTTCATGCCCAGCGGTGGCTCGTGCGGGTGACGGTTCGGCACATCGCCCAGGTGGTTGTTGAAAAAGGTGTCGTGCACCAAGCGCAGCGCATACGCCACGCTGAACAATCCCGCCAACGTCACCGCCACCGGCAGCCACGCCCCCCAGCCGCGTGCCGTCACCGCCACCGCCTCGGTGAAAAACATTTCCTTCGACACAAAGCCATTGGTCAACGGCACGCCCGCCATCGAGGCGGCGGCGATCACGGCCAGCGTCCCGGTCCAGGGCATGAAGGCCCACAGCGCGCCCAAGCGCCGCATGTCGCGCGAGTGCGTTTCATGATCGACGATGCCCGCCACCATGAACAAGGCCGCCTTGAAGGTGGCGTGGTTGAGCACGTGAAACACCGCCGCCACCGCCGCCAACGGCGACGCCAACCCGATCAGACACGTCACCAGCCCCAGGTGGCTAACCGTCGAGTAAGCCAGCAGTCCCTTCAGATCGTGCTTGAAGATGGCGATGAACGCGGCAAACAGCAATGTCACCACGCCGACGACGGTGACGATGCCCTCGAACCAACCCGAGCCGGCCAGAACGGGGGTGAGCCGCATCAGCAGGAAGATGCCGGCCTTGACCATCGTTGCCGAGTGCAGATAGGCCGACACCGGAGTCGGCGCCGCCATCGCATCCGGCAACCAAAAGTGGAACGGAAACTGTGCGCTCTTGGTAAAGGCCCCCACCAAGATCAGCAGCAGCGCAGGCACGAACAAGGGGTCGGCCTGAATCTCGGCGGCGCGCCCGCTCATCTCGCTGATTTCGAAGGTGCCCGCGCTCAGCCCCAACAGCACGAAGCCCGCCAGCATGGCCAGGCCGCCGCCGCCGGTAATCGCCAGCGCCTGGCGGGCGCCCTGACGTGCCTCGGGCCGATGCCCCCAGTAGCCCACCAGCAAAAAGGACGACACGCTGGTCAGCTCCCAGAACACCACCAGCAGCAGCAGGTTGTCGGACAGCACCACACCCAGCATGGCGGCCATGAACAGCATCAGGAGCGCGTAGAACTTGGCCGCCGAATCCTCGGGTGCCAAGTAGTAGGCCGCATACACGATGATCAGCAAGCCGATCACCGTGATCAAACCAGCGAACATCAGGGCCAGCCCATCGAGCCGCAGTCCCACGGTCAGGCCGATGTCCGGCACCCAGGGCAGGCTGAACGAAACGACCTGTCCACTCCAGACCACACTGGCTTGCGACAACAGCAGGACCAGACTGCCGGCGGTCACGCCAGCGGCGGCGATTGCGCTGGCGACGCGGTGCCGCTGCCCGAGCCAAGCGGTCAGCGTCGTCCCCACGAGCAGGGGCAACAAGACGATCGAAAGTAACGTCACGGCGTGGTCACGGGTTTGCAGCGGGCACGCACATGCAGCGCCCGGGAGTCATCGCACACAGGCGACGGACGAATCCGCCGATTTTAGGCAAGACGGACGGGGTGTCACGGCAGCGATGGTCGAGGTGATGCGCGCCTCGGAGCCAGCCGCTTCTAGCGGTCATCGAACGGGTCCCAGGACAAGCCGACGGATTCGGGCGCTGGCGCCGCTTCCACCCGCTTGAGCGCGCGCTGCATTTGGCGCGTGCGCACTTCCGCCTGATCGAGCGTATTGAGCACCGTTTGCGTTTGGTTGCGCACCTTCGCCAGCACATCGCCGAATTTGGCGAACTCGGTTTTGACCGCACCCAGCACCTCCCACACCTCGGCCGAGCGGCGCTCCAGCGCCAGCGTACGAAAGCCCATGTGCAGTGCGTTGAGCAAGGCCAGCAAGGTGGTGGGCCCGGCCACCGTCACCCGGTGCTCGCGCTGCAGCGCCTCCACCAAACCGGGTCGGCGCAACACCTCGGCGTACAGCCCCTCGCTGGGCAAGAACAGCAGCGCGAACTCGGTGGTGTGCGGCGGCTCCAGATATTTGTCGGCGATGGAGCGCGCCTGCTGGCGCACGCGCGCCTCCAGGGCGCGCGCCGCTTGCTCCACGGCGTCGGGGTCGGCCCGCTGCTGCGCCGCCAGCAGCCGCTCATAATCTTCGGTGGGAAATTTGGCATCGATGGGCAACCACACCGGCGGGCCGTCGCGCTGCGGGCCGGGCAGACGAATCGCCGCGTCCACCACCTGCCGACTGCCAGGCCGGGTGGGTTGCTGCAACGCATACTGCTCGGGCGCCAGCGCTTGCTCCAGCAGCGTGGCCAGCTGCACCTCGCCAAAGGTGCCGCGGGTCTTGACATTGGTCAGCAGATGCTTGAGGTCACCAACGCTGGCCGCCAACGATTGCATCTCGCCCAAGCCACGATGCACCAGCTCCAGCCGCTGCGCCACCTGGGCAAAGCTGTGCGCCAGGCGCGCCTCCAAGGTCTGATGCAGCTTCTCGTCCACGGTGGCGCGCATCTCGTCGAGCTTGGCGGCGTTGCTTTCCCGCAGCTGCTGTAATTGCGCCTCCAGCGTGGCGCGCACCTCGCTCAAGCGGCGCGCGTTGGACTCGGTCAGGCCCTGCAGCTGCTGCAACAACGCCTCGGTGACGCTGGCGCGTAGCTGCGCGAGCTGCTGCACCAGCGCATCGAGCTGGGCGTTGTGGGTGCGGGCGGCCTCGGCGCTTTGCCGCACCAGCGCCTCCTGAAACGCGGTCAGCGTCTGCGATACCTCCTGCCGCTGCCCCCGAGCCGAGTCGCTCAGTTCACGCCGCAGCTCGCTCTCCAGGCGCTCGATCCGATCGGATTGGGCCTGCAACCACGCCCACAGTCGCTGCCGCGCCTCCACCGCCTCGGGCGCTTCCACGGGCGGGGCGGGACGCAACGCCCTGACGGCCAGCCAGGCAACGATCAACAGCTGCACCGTGGCCAGCACCACCAGCCACACGACGAGGTGTTCGCTCATACGTCGATTATGACGGGAAGGCACCCACGGTCGGGCGCGCATCGCCCCCTGCGCCCTGCCAACGCACCGGGCGCGGCGGTGGCCACCGCCGCGGCTACGATCCGGCGCGCAGCACCGCTGGGGCATTGACCGGAGTCAGCGCCCGCCCTTCGGTCAGAAAGGCGATCAGATTGTCCGCCGCCAAGTCGGCCATCGCGCGCCGCGTGCGCACCGTGGCGCTGGCGATGTGCGGGGTCAGCACCACGTTGGGCACCTCCAGCAAGCCGGGGTGAACGGCCGGCTCGCCCTCGAACACGTCCAGCCCCGCCGCCGCGATGCGGCGCGTGCGCAACGCGTCGGCCAAGGCCGCGTCATCCACGATGCCACCACGCGCGATGTTGACGAGGACCGCCGTCGGCTTCATTTGGGCCAACTCGGCCGCGCCGATGATGTGGTGGTTTTGCGGCGTATACGGCAGCACCAGCACCAGGTGGTCGGATGCCTGCAGCAGTTCGTCCTTGCTCACGTAGGTGGCGCGGCATTCGGCCTCGATGCGCGCATCCAGTCGCGTGCGGTTGTGGTAGAGCACGCGCATGCCAAAGCCGTGCGCCCCGCGGCGCGCGATCGCCTGCCCGATGCGCCCCATGCCGAGAATGCCGAGCGTGGTGCCATGCACTTCGGCACCGGCGAACAAATCGTAGGACCAGCGCGTCCAGCATCCGGCGCGCAGATAGCGCTCGCTTTCGGTGACGCGCCGCGCCGCTGCCAGCAGCAGGGCAAAGCCGAAGTCGGCGGTGGTCTCGGTCAGCACGTCGGGGGTGTTGGTGCCCACCACACCGTGCGCATCCAGCGCGGCAAGGTCGAAATTGTTGAACCCCACCGTCATATTGGCCACGATGCGCAACTGCGGACAAGCCCGCAGCAGTTCATCGTCGATGCGCTGGGTGCCGGTCAGCAACGCCCCGGCCTTGCCCTGCAAGCGCTGGATCAGCTCCTCGCGTGACCATTCGACATCGTCGGGGTTGTCCTCCACGTCGAAGTGGGCGCGTAGACGCTGCACGGTTTCGGGAAAGATGGCACGCGCCACCAGGACGGCGGGGCGGGTGTGTGGCCTGTCGGGCATGAGCGTGACCTCCATGAATGGTCTGAACCACAGAGCGTTTTGGCGGCCGCGACGAGACGATGGCCGCCTCACTCGACCCAGGTGACGAAACGCTCCAGCGGCTCACGCGGCGTTTCGAACCGGTTGACCAGCGCGTGCGGATCGGCATACCCCAGCGCCATGCCGCACACCAGCATTTCGTTGTCACCAGCGCCGATGTGCGGCAAGATGATGCGGGCATACGGGTTCCACGCCGCCTGCGGGCACGTATCCAGCCCGTGCGCACGGGCGGCGATCATCAGCGTTTGCAAAAACATGCCGGTGTCCACCAGCGAGCCGCGCCCCATCACGGTATCGATCGTCACCATCAGCCCCACCGGCGCGTCGAAAAAACGAAAGTTGCGCTGATGCTGCGCGTGCATCTTGTCTTTGTCGCCTTTGCCGATGCCCAGCAGCCCGTACAGACCCCAGCCGTTTTCGCGCCGCCGGTCGACGTAGGGACTGACCCATTGGCGTGGGTAGTAATCGTAGGCTTCCTGGTACTGGGCCGCGAGCCCCGGGTCGGCGCGCAACGCATCGTGGGCGGCGCACACTTTCTGCACCAGCGCATCGCGCGCTGCGCCCTGCAACACGTATACCTTCCACGGCTGTGTGTTGGTGCCCGACGGCGCGCGGGCGGCCAGCTGCAACAAGCGCTCGATCAGCGGCCGCGGCACCAGGCGGTCGGGCAAAAAGGCGCGCACCGAGCGGCGACCGACGATGGCCGCCTCCACCGCGGCGGCATCGATGGGCAGCGCCGCCGCCTGCCGTGGCGTGGGCAGGGGCGCATCGATTGGGGTCACGGGGTCACGGGCGGTCATTGCAGGGTCTCCACAACACGTTGCAGCGCGTCGGGCAGCGCCGCCACGGGCCGGCGGCTGTCTCGGTCCACATAGACATGCACGAAATGGCCGCGCGCCGCGCATTGCTCGGCGCCCGCGGCAAAAATGCCCACTTCGTAGCGCACGCTGGAGCGCCCGACGTGCGCCACGCGCAAGCCTGCCTCCACCGCCTGCGGAAACGCCAGCGGGGCGAAGTAGTAGCACTGTGTCTCCACCACCAGGCCGATGACGCGCCCGGCGTGAATATCGAGCGCGCCGTGTTCGATCAGATACGCATTGACGGCGGTATCGAACCAGCTGTAGTAAACGACGTTGTTGACATGGCCATAGACATCGTTGTCCATCCAGCGCGTCCCGATGGAGCGAAAGAAACGGTAATGATGGCGCGCCAACGGTTGCGGGCGCGCGGGCGCAGTCATGCTCACGCGCGGGTCTCCTTGCCTCTTGCTCGAAAAATGGGTGGCCGGCACCACGCGGGTGTCAGCGGACGGCCGGTGGGGCGGCCATCGGGCCGCCTGCGTCCCCAACCGGCTCGGACACCGATTCTGCCACCGCGCACCAGCGCCGCCAGTACTGCAGTGCCACCGCAAACGTGGTGCGCTGCACCCGGACAGTGGTGGCGATATCGCGTCCGTAGCCACCGGCCATCGCCATCGCCAGCGGCACGCGATGCTGCCAGGCCCACTCGAAGACGCGGCGGTCGCGCGCCTCCATGCCATCATCGGTGAGTTTGAGTCGGCCCAGCCGGTCGCCTTCGTGCGGATCGGCCCCGGCCAGATAAATCAGTAAGTCGGGGGCAAAACGCCGCTCCAGCTCGCCCAAGGCCCACTCCAGCGCCTGAAGATACTCGGCGTCGCCGCAGCCGTCGGGCAGCTCGACGTCGCAGTCACTGGGTTCCTTGCGAAACGGAAAGTTGCGCGCGCCGTGCAACGACAGCGTAAAGACCGAGGCGTCGTCGCGAAAGATCGCTGCGGTACCATTGCCTTGGTGCACATCCAAATCGACGATGGCCACCTGCAGCGGGCGCGCGCGGTGGCGGGCGCTGCGCCGCGCCCACTCCGCTTGCATCAGGCGCGCGGCCACCGCGGCGTCGTTGAAGACGCAAAAACCACCGCCTTTGTGGGCATACGCATGGTGGGTGCCGCCCGCCACATTCGCGGCCACGCCCTCACCCTCGAACAGCGCCGCGCGCGCCGCCTGCACCGTCGCCCCCACCGAACGGCGGGCGCGCTCGGCCATCGCCGGGCTCCATGGAAAACCGATCTCCCGCTGCAACGCAGGCGGCAGTGTGCCGTGGCTGATGGCCTCGATGTAGGCCGGTGTGTGCACCAACGCCAGCTCACCGTCGCTGGCTGGCTCGGCCTGACACAACCGATACGCCGGCTCGGCGGCCAGCGCGTCGCGCAGCAGCGCGTACTTCTGCATCGGGAACCGGTGCCCTGGGGGCAGGTTCAAAACGAACTGTGTGGCATAAAACACCCGCATGAAGCGCAGTGTGCCGCACGGCGCGTCGCCTTGCTGTCGCATGTCGCCAAAGCCCTGCTTGGCGACGGCACGGACTGGCCCTCGACGGCAGCGGTGCGCGCGCCAGCCGACCCGGCCGACACCGGGCTGGCCAAGCCAATGGTGAGTCCCGCAGCCGCACGCTCGCGCGAGCCAGCGTGCACCGCCGCTGCGTCGGCTTGATCTGGATCAGATGTTGCAGCGCAGCAAACCGCTTGCGATTTTTCGCCAAATCTCTATAATGGAGCTATGCTGCACCGCAACAATGATGCAGCCGAACGACAGGACAGAACTCACGCGGAGGATGACCATGCTGACCCCCGAACAACTGGCCGCGGCGCACAAGGCCAACATCGAGATGCTGTTTGGCCTGACGCGGCAAGCCCTGGAAGGGGTGGAACGCCTGGTCGAACTCAACTTGCAGGCCACACGCGCCGCCTTGCGTGACGCGGCCGGCGAAACCGACGCCCTGCTGTCGGCCAAAGACGTGCAAGAGCTGCTACAGCGCCAAGCCGCTCTGTTGCAGCCAATGGCCGAAAAATCCTTGGCCTACAGCCGTCAGCTCTATGAAATCGCGGCCAGCACCTATGAAGCCTTTGCGCAGGCCACCCAGCACAACCTAGGCGATGCCCAGCACAAGGTCGAAGCGGTGGTGGACAACATCGCCCGCAATGCGCCTGCCGGCAGCGAAACGGCGGTGGCGGCCATGCGCCATGCCGTCCAAGCCGCCGCGGTGGCCATGGAGACGGTGCAAAAAGCCATGCAACAAGCCAGCGCCCTGGCACAAACCAATGTCGAACATCTGACGCAACAGGCCCAACAGTGGCAGCAAGCCGCGGCCAGCGCCGCCACAGCTGCGGCCAGCAACGCAGCGCCCTCGGCCGGCCGCACCGGCGCGCGCGCGCGCCGCAGCCCCAACAACGCCTGAGCGTCGCCCGTACCGAGTTGTCTCCTCGGGTCTCTTCGACGTCACACTCAGGGACCCTTCAGCCCCGCCGCTCGGCGGGGCTTTTTTTCAGCGCCTCGCGCAGTACGGGGAGCGCCGCCTGCATCGCAGCGCGCCCGGCCGCGATGCTGCGCTGACGGGCCGCGAAATCGGTGCTACCCACCCCGTCCAGGGCCGGTCGCACCACCACATCGGCATGCGTCAAGACGTGGCGGTTGATCGTCTGCCCCATGATCGTGAACGTCTGCAACAACACGCGCAGCGGATCGGTTTGGGCCAGCGGCACGGCCGGACTGGAAATATCGACCGCGATCACCCGCTCCGCCCCCATCGCGCGCGCCTGCTCCACCGGCACCGGCGCCACCAAACCGCCGTCCACATAGGTACGCCCGCCGATATTCACTGGCGAAAACACCCCCGGCACGGCGCTGGAGGCGCGCACCGCCGTGCCCGTGTCGCCGCGACGAAACAACACCCCCTGGCCATTGGCCAGATCGGTTGCCAAGATCCCCAGCGGCAGGCGCATGTCCTCGATCAGGCGCCCCTGCACCAGGCGATTGACATAGCGCGCCAGTGCTTCGCCGCGCAGCAGCCCGCGGTTGAACCAAGGCACTGTCCAGTCGGCAATTATCGCCTCTTCCATCTCCAGCGCGGCGCGCTCCAGCTCAGCGCCCGACAGCCCGGCCGCGAACAGCGCCGCCACCACACTGCCGGCCGAGGTGCCGACCACCAAATCGGGGCGAACGCCCTCGCGCTCCAGCACCTGAATCACCCCCACGTGGGCAAACCCGCGGGCCGCTCCGCCTCCTAAGGCCAAACCGATCCGGGGGGGACGCGGCGGCGGTGCAGGCGGCTCAGCCGGCTGGGTTGGGGCGTCGGGCGGCGGCGTGGCGCATCCAGCCAGCAGGGCTGCGCCCGCAGCCCCCAACACCCCGCCCAGCCAGCGTCGGCGCGACCACGACGAGGCGGTGACCGTCGGTTGCACTCTATTTTCAATGCGAATCATTCTTGTTTATGCTAAGATAGAAAACGTCGTCACCAACCCAACGACATCGTCCACGCCATTGTCATCGCTGTTTGGAGTATTTTCGATGCCGCAGATCCCCGCTCACATCCCGTCGCGCATCCGCCGTACGCTCGGTCGGGCATTGTTCGCGCTATCCGTAGCCGGCCCTTGGCTGGCCGCGCCCGCCGCGGCCGAGACTCCGAGCCTGAACCTGTACTCGGCGCGCCACTATCCCGGTGACGAGGCCTTGTACGCCGCCTTCACACGCGCCACCGGCATCGCCGTGCGCCGTGTGGACAGCGACGACGCCGGCATCGTCGCGCGCCTGCGCGCCGAAAGAGCCGCCTCGCCTGCTGACGTCGTGCTGCTGGTGGATGCGGCCCGCATGGCTGCCGCCGACGCACAGGGGCTGTTCCTGCCGATTCGCTCGGCGAAACTCGAGGCGGCGATTCCGGCCCATTTGCGCGCCGCCCCAACCCCGCAAGGCACCACCTGGTTCGGATTTTCCACGCGGGCCCGCGTGATCGTGTATGACCCGCTGCGCGTCAAGGCCGAGGATGTCGCCACCTACGAGCAACTCGCCGACCCCAAACTCAAGGGCCTGCTGTGCACACGCAGTGGCTCGCACCCCTACAACCTGTCGCTGTTTGCCACCGTCATCGAACGCCTGGGCGACGACAAAGGGCAGGCCTGGCTCAACGGCTTGGTCGCCAACATGGCGCGCCCGCCCAAAGGCGGTGATACCGACCAGATTCGCGCCGTCGCCAGCGGCGAATGCGGGTTGGCGCTGACCAACAGCTACTATCTTGCGCGTCTGGTCGCCTCCGACAAGCCCGAGGACCGGCGCGTGGTCGAGCGCGTGCGCGTGGTCTTCCCCAATCAGGCCACGACGGGCACCCACGTCAACATCGCCGGTGCGGCCGTGGCACGCCACAGCAAAAACGCGGAGGCGGCCGTGCGTTTCCTGGAGTTTTTGGCCACGCCCGAGGCGCAGCAATATTTTGCCAATGGCAACAACGAATACCCGGCCGTGCCCGGCGTGAAGCTGGACAACCCCGCACTGCGCGCGCTCGGCGGCACCGATTTCAAGGCGGAGACCATCCCACTGGCGACCGTGGCCAAAAATCTGACCAAGGTCCAACAGATGTTGGACCACGCCGGCTACCGCTGACCGCTCTTCTCCTGGTGTGCCCCTTGGGGCTTGCGGCCCGCGCCCGAACGGCGCGGGTCCTTTTTCGCCTATGATTGACGTTTACGTCAACGTCAAACCAAAACGCAGGAACCAAGGGCGATGGACATTGCTGGCAAAGTATTCGTGGTCACCGGAGGCGCGTCTGGCCTGGGCGAAGGCACGGCGCGCATGCTCGCCGCCGGCGGCGGCACCGTGGTGATCGCCGACGTGCAAGTCGAGCGCGGCGAAGCCCTGGCGCGCGAGCTCGACGGCACCTTCGTGCGTTGCGACGTCAGCCAAGAGGCCGACGCGCAGGCCGTCATCGAACGCGCCACCGCCCTGGGCAAGCTGTGCGGCCTGATCAACTGTGCCGGCATCGCGCCGGCCGAGCGCACCGTCGGCAAAAACGGGCCGCACAGTTTGGCGCTGTTCAACCAGGTCATCCAGGTCAACCTGGTGGGCACCTTCAACATGATCCGCGTCGCCGCCCACGCCATGAGTCGCAATGAACCCGAACCCACGGGCGAGCGCGGCGTCATCGTCTCCACCGCATCGGTGGCAGCGTTCGAGGGCCAGATCGGTCAGGCCGCCTATGCCGCCTCCAAAGGCGGCGTGGTCGGCATGACGCTGCCCATCGCGCGCGACCTGGCCAAAGTGGGCATTCGCAACATGACCATCGCCCCAGGTATCTTCGGCACACCGATGCTGTTTGGCATGCCACAGGAAGTGCAGGACGCGCTGGCCGCGATGGTGCCCTTTCCGTCGCGGCTGGGCCGTCCCGAAGACTACGCCAAGCTGGTCAAGCACATCATCGAAAACGAGATGCTCAACGGCGAAGTGATCCGGCTCGACGGCGCCATTCGCATGCAACCGCGCTGACGCAGGGATGGCTGGTGTCGCCCGCGCCCCAATGAGACGCCGGCCGGCGCGCCCAGGGCCCTTGGCACCCGGCAACGCGGGCGGATCGCGCTTTCCCCGCACAGGTGTAGCGCCTGTGCGAGCCGGGCGTGCGCGTGAGGATGCACGGACGATTTCCGGCCCCGACTACACTACGGACCTCGAAGGCGTTCTCCTGTCATTCCGCCGGCCATGTCCGCCCCGCAAACCCCGCAAGACATCGCGCGCGAAGCCATCAAACGGCTGGCGGCGCGCCGCTTGCCGCCCACCCCCGACAATTACCAGACGCTGTACCACGAGGTAGCCGGCACGCGGCCGCTGCAGCCGTTCCCACTGCAGCCGCTGCGGCAAATCGCTCAAGCGCTGCCCGAGCGCACGCCGGCCCAGGTGCGTTTCAAAGCCCTGTTTCAAAAAGCCATCGCCCGCCACAGCTGGGACGATCTGGAAAAGGTACTGACGCAGCATCTGGGGGCCGCGGCCGCCGCTGCCACCCTGGCCCCACCCGCGGACAACGGCGCAGTCACCGCGCCCCGCACCGACGAACCGGCCGCCGAGGCGCCCACAGCGCCCGATCGGCCCTGCCCGGCCCTGCCCACCGACGCTGCGGTGCACATCGCACGTATCGTCGAGTTCGCCCTGCCCGTGCTGGCCGCCGACGACCCGCGTCTGCACGAGCAGGGGCAGGAACTGATTCTCTATCTGCGCTTGCCCCCTACCGACTGGCACCTGCCGACCTTGCAGCGCATGCTGGGTGATTTCGCCTACCGCCTGTCGTTTGCCGCCGACGAGGCCGCCGGGGTGCGCATCGAACTGCTGGCACTGCTGCGCCAAGTGTTCGAGCACATCGACGCCATCAGCCCGGACAACCCGTGGCTGCGTCAGCAGATGCAGGCCCTGGTGCGCGCCGCCGAGCCCCCGCTGTCGCAGCGCCGGCTGGAAGATCTGAAGGGGCGACTCAAGGACGTCATCGTCAAACAGGCCCAGGCGCGCGAGCAAACCCTACAAGCCCAGGAGCTGATGCGCCAGACCCTGGCCACCTTCCTGGAGCGCTTGGCCGAGACCACCGTCGCATCCACCCAATACCACGCCAAATTCGAGGCCTGCGCCCAGCGGCTGGAACACGCGCAAAGCCTGGCCGACATGGCGCCCGTGGTGCAAGAGGCGATACAGGCGGCGCGCGCCTTCGCTACCGATACCCAGCGCATCAGCGATGAGCTGACCGATCTGCGCGACCGTGCCCAGCGCGCCGAGGCCGAAGTGCAGCGCCTGCGGCGCGAACTCGACCAGATGGCCGATCTGGTCACGCACGATCTGCTCACCGGTGTGCTCAACCGCAAGGGGTTGGAGAGCGCCATCGACCGCGAGACGCGGCGCGCCGCGCGCACCGGCACCCGCATCTGTCTGGCGCTGCTGGACGTCGACGATTTCAAACAACTCAACGACACCCTGGGCCACCTGGCCGGTGACGAGGCACTGCGCCACCTGGCCGACGTGGCACGACGCTCGCTGCGCCCGCAAGACACCATCGGCCGCTACGGCGGTGAGGAATTCATCATCGTGCTGCCCGACACCGATGCCGCCACGGCGGCACAGGTGGTACAGCGCCTGCAACGCGACCTCAGCGCCCACCTGTTTTTGCACGGCGAGCAACAGCGCCTGATCACCTTCAGCGCCGGCGTCACCGAAATGCGGGCCGACGAACCGGTGCAGGCGGCCATCGCGCGCGCCGACGCCGCCATGTACCGCGCCAAGCGCGCGGGCAAAAACCGCGTTGTGGTGGGATGAAGGGCATGATGGTCTCGCGTCGAGCTTGTCTGCACCGACTGGGCACGGGGGTGCTGGCGCTGGGCGTGGCTGGCGGCCCGCTGGCCGCGGCCACCTTGGTTGGCTGCGCAGCCCCCGCCACGCCGCTGACCATCGCCTGGCACCCCTGGCCCGGCTACGCGCCGCTGCAACTGGCGCACAGCCAGGGTTGGTGGGAGGGCTTGCCCTTGCAGCGTCTGGCCACCGGCTCGGCCAGTGAAAGCCTGGCCCAGCTGCGCGCCGGCCGCGCCCAAGCGGCAGCACTGACCTTGGACGAAGTGCTCACCGCCCACGCCAGCGGGCTGGCGCTGCGCGTGGTGGCGGTGTTCGATCTTTCCGAGGGCGCCGACGTGGTATTGGCGCGTCCCGAGCGCAGCACGCCGCCGAGCTGGCGCGGCGCGCGCCTGGGACATGAAGCAGGCGCGGTGGGTACGCTCATGGCCACCGCCTGGCTGGACGCCGCAGGTCTGCAGCCCGAGGACGTGCAAATGGTGCACATCCCCTTCGATCAGCACGAAGCCGCGTGGGCGCGCGATGAGGTGGACGTGCTGGTGACCTTCGAGCCCGTGGCCACCCGCTTGCAGCAGCGCGGTGCGGTGCGGATTTTCGACAGCAGCCTGCTGCCGGCGGACACCGCTATCGTCCACGTGCTGGCCGTCCACCCCCGGGCTCTGGATACGCACCCAGCAGCCGGCTACGCCCTGCTGCGCCACATCTTTGCCGCCCAGCGCCACCTGCACACCTTGCCGGTGGACAGCGCTTACCGCTTGAGTCCCTGGCTGGGGCTGCCGCGTGAGACGGTTTTGGCGAGCTTTCGCGGCCTGCGGTTGACCGACTGGGCCGACAACCGCGCCTGGCTCGTTGGCGCGCAGCCACGCTTGCCCGCCGCTGCCGCGGCCCTGGCGCGCGTGATGCACGCCAACGCCCAGCTGCCCAGCGCCGACGCTCCGGTATCGTTGAGCGCAGCCGACTGGCTGCCGACGGATGCACCCACCGTGCACTTGGAGGCAGGGGCATGAAGCGGCGTGCTCTGTTGGCCGCTGTAGTCACCGGCGGCGTTGCGGCCAGCGCTCTGGCCGTCAGCCTGCCCGCCCGGGCCAGTGCATACCATCATGTGCGCATCGGCGTGCTGGCGTATCGGCCGCTCGCGGTCGAGCGCGCCGACTGGGAGCCGGTCTTCCGCGCCCTACAAGCCGCCGTGCCCGAGTGGACGCTGCGGTGGGAACTGCTCGACTACCCGGCCATGGACCGCGCGGTGCGTGCCCGAACGCTGGATCTGATCATCACCAACCCGGGGCACTACGTCATCCTGCACCACCAGGAGGGCTTGAGTGTGCCCCTGGCCACCCTGCGCCGGCGCGTGGGAACGCACGTGGTGGACACCCTGGGTGGCGTGGCCGTGGTGCGCGCCGACAGCCCGATTCGCCACTGGGCCGATCTGCGCGGGCGCCGCGTCGCCGCCGTGCACGACGAATCGCTGGGCGGCTTGGCTCTGCAACGCGGCGAGTTGCTGCGCTCCGGCGTCGCGCCCGAAGACGTCCACTGGCTCTACACCGGCATGCCGCACCAGGCGGTGCTGCGCGCGGTCTTGGAGGGCCGGGCCGACGCCGGCTTCGTGCGCGACGGCGTCGTGGAAGCGGCCCTGGCCGACGGCACCATCGCCCCTGGCAGTCTGCGCGCGCTGATGACACAAGACATCCCGGGCTATCCGCTCGTGGTGAGTACCCCGCTGTACCCGGAGTGGCCGGTGGCGGCGCTGCCCACCCTGGCGCCAGCCGCACGCGTGCGCCTGACCGAAGCGTTGTTGCACCTGGACGGCGGCGAGCCCCTGCCCGGCGGCATTGCGGGCTTTGCTCCGCCCCAGCCCTACGGCGCGGTGGAGGCGCTGCTGCGGGCGCTGCGCATGCCCCCCTTTGGTGTGCCACGGTTGACGCTGCGGGAAAATCTGCGGCGCAATGCAGCGCCGCTGACGGTGGCCGGCGCCGCGGCAGCGGGCGTTCTGGCCTGGCTAGGGTGGACGCTGCACCAGCGGCGGCTCTTGCGGGCAACCTTGCGTGACAAATCCACGCTGCTCGATGAAGTCGCCATCCTGGCCAAGACATTCGACAGCGCGCAGGGAGTGGTCATCTGCGACGACCGTGGCCGTATCGTGCGCGTCAATCGGACGTTTACGACCGTCACTGGCTACGGCGCTGAGGAAGCCATCGGTCGCACACCCGGGGAGCTGTTGCGCTCCGGCCGGCACGGGCCCGAGTTCTACCAGTCGATGTGGCAGACCTTGCGCACGCAGGGCCACTGGGAAGGCGAAATCTGGAACCGGCGCAAAGACGGCGAAATCTACGCCGAGTGGCTCGTCATCAGCGCCATCACCGACGCGGCGGGCAAGGTTCGCCATTACGTGGGCATTTTCAGCGATATCACCTGGCGCAAGCAGGCCGAAGCGCAAATCGAGCAGCTGGTGTTTTTTGACCCCCTGACTGGCCTGGCCAACCGCCGCCTGCTGATGGACCGGCTGGAGCAAGCGGCTCGACAAGCCCGTCGGGAAAACCGCTGGGGCGCGTTGCTGTTCGTCGATCTGGACCACTTCAAGGACGTCAACGACACGCTGGGCCACGACGCCGGCGACACAGTACTGCGGGAAGTGGGACGGCGCCTGCGGAGCGCATTGCGCGAGCAGGACACCGCCGGACGCTTGGGTGGCGATGAATTTTTGGTGCTACTGCCGGCGGTGCACCCGCAGCGCGACGCCGCCGCCTTGGCCGCGCGCGCGGTGGCCGACAAGCTCGTGGCCGCGCTGAAAGCACCCTTTGACCTGCCCAACGGAGGTACCATTACCCTGTCCGCCAGCATCGGCATCACACTGTATGGAGACCACGGAGACGACGAGACAGCAGTCGATTTGCTGAAGGCAGCCGACTTGGCCATGTACAGCGTCAAGCAAGCCGGCCGCAACGGCATAGCCTTCTTCGACCCCGAGATGGAAGCCCGAGTACGGCAGCGCCACGCGCTGCAGCTGGCGCTGGCCCAAGCCATCGACGGCGGTGGTTTGCAGCTGTATCTGCAACCGCAAGTCGATGCACGAGGGCATACGGTGGGGGCGGAAGCGCTGCTGCGCTGGCCCCAGCCCGGCGGCCGGTTCGTGTCCCCAGCCGAGTTCATTCCGCTGGCAGAAGAGTCGGGCCTGATTCTGCCGCTGGGCGCGTGGGTACTGGAACACACCGCGACGCTGCTGGCGCGCTGGCAGACCGAACCGGCGCTGGCGCGGCTGCGCCTGGCCGTCAACGTCAGCCCGCGGCAGTTTCGCGAAGCGGACTTCGTCGATCGGGTGGCCGAGGTTTTGCGCCGCCACCGGCTGCCCGCCCAGCACCTGGAGCTCGAAATCACCGAATCGGTATTCCTCGGTGACCTGGAGGAAGCCCGTCGCACCCTGCAACGGCTCAAGGCCCTGGGCGTCACGCTCGCCCTGGACGATTTCGGCACCGGCTACTCGTCGCTGTCGTATCTGGCCGAGCTGCCCTTTGACGTCATCAAAATCGATCAACACTTCGTCGCCCGGCTGCCGCAGCGCCGCCGCGCCGACTTGGCCATCGTCTCCACCATCATTGCCCTCGGCCGCAAACTGGGCACGACCGTCCTGGCCGAAGGGGTGGAAACCGCCGAGCAAGCCGAGTATCTCGTCACCCACGGCTGCCATCTGCTGCAGGGCTACCACTTCGGGCGACCGATGCCCATTGAGTCCTTCGAACGCGGCCTTGGCGCTGCGTAGCCATGGCAGTAGCGCCGCCGGCCGCGCCGCCGGCCAGGTCGGCACGCCGCCCGCGGGTGCCGTACAACCGACCCGTACGCCCGCTGATGCAGCCAACCATCGGCGGGCGAGCCCGGCATAATGCCCACATGCGGCGCCAAAAGCTCCCCATCGGCATTCAGACCCTGCGCGAGATCCGCGAGGAGGGCTACTACTACGTCGACAAGACGGCGTTTGCACACCGGCTGGCCACCACCGGCAAGTACTACTTCCTCTCGCGCCCACGGCGCTTTGGCAAGAGCCTGTTTCTGGATACGCTCGCCGAGCTCTTCGCCGGCAACGAGCCGCTCTTTCGCGGTCTGTTCGTACACGACAAGTGGGACTGGAGCCG
>NZ_VJON01000019.1 GCF_007556685.1 Tepidimonas charontis
AGCAGCGTAGCTTGCTGGCGATGATGCTGGAGCGCAGCTGGCTGCAGGACCGCGGTGGCCGCAGAAGCGCTTTAGCGGGCCGGTAGAGCGGTTTTTTTGTGGTGTAGCTGGGGTGGTAGCCTCGCGCCCCAAAAATCGCTCTACGGCCCGTTTAGGGCCGTTTGCAGCCATCGGCGGCGGCGGGGCGGTGGTGCGCAGCGGCGGTGGCAGGCCCGGGACCGGGCTGGATGTCGGGCGGCGGCCTGTATTTTCGTCACGCGTTACGTAATAAACTATCGTAACATCGCGCATGATGAAAATAAATCATCATCTTGGCCGCCCTATTTTCGTAACACGTGATAAAATACATGCACGTTTCGTGAGGAGTGACGAAAGTGGAAAGCCAGTCCGACACCCCGCCGCCGAAGCGCGGCCGCCCCCGCAAATACGCTACCGCCGCCGAACGGCAGGCGGCGTACCGCGAGCGGCTGCGTGAGCGTGGAGTACGTGAGGTGCGCAGGCTGGTGCCGACGCATCCGGAGCCGCTGCTGCGCAGCGCGGTGATTGACTTGAGCGCGCTGCCGCCGTGGAAACGGGGCTAGAAGCCGCTATAGCCGCCGCTGGCGGCTGGGGTGGAAACGCGCAATTTGCATAATTGCGCGTGCAATGTCAGCCTGGCGGCCGCTGTTGTCATCCGTCATCAATAGCCCGCTTCTTTCTGGTGTCGAACAGCAAGAATGGCGATGTTCTCCCCGTCGAAGCGGTAGAGGGCGACATAGCCACTGCTGCCGAAGTCGATCAGCCATTCCCGAAACTCGGGTTCCATGTCCTCGACCGGCCGGCCGATGTGTGGCTGATGGGCCAGAATCTTGACCCCGGCCCGGATCGCCTTCACTGCGCGTTGCGCTGCGTCGGCATCCTTGGGCGCGAGGAAGCGGTAGAGCCGCTGCACATCAGCCAGTGCCGGCGGCGTCCATGTCAGACGTGGCACTTAGGCAGCTCCGCATCCTCGCCGGCTTCCAGCTTCGCCAGCCAGGCGTCGGCTTCCTCAAGTGTCAGATGCAGGCCGGTGCGCTGATAGTCTTCCCAGGCGCGGAGCGCATCCTGTTTGAACGCTTCGCGCTTTTCCTCGCGCTCGACGTACTGCGCGATGGCCTCTCGCATGATCCAGTGCGATGTGCGCCGGCGGGCTTCGGCCAGGTGCTGGACGCGCCCTTTCAGCTCGTCATCGAGCTTGATGGATGTTGCCGTTGCCATGTGGCCCCCGTAGTGAAAGGTAATACCTTCCGCTACTATAGTCCTTCCCTGCCCCGCCGTCCACCCGGCCTGGCACGGCCGCGCTGAAATTGTCTTGCTTTGTCGCACAAGTCCTGGATTGGCCACGACCCCATGCCGATCACGCGGCTACAGCACGGCATCAGCCAGGCGATCGCGCGGCACGTGCTCACGCACAAGACCGAGCCGAGCGGAGGCTGGACGCTGGACGGCCTCATCCGAACCGTGGCGGGCGGCGACATCCGTGGACAGGCGCTGTGGGACAAGCGGCGCGAAGCCCGAGCCGACGCCGACGGGCTGGCCGCCGCCGGGGTGCTGCTGGAGGACGACCGAGTGCGGCGAGGCAAGCCGAGGCCCGACGACATGGAGCAAAGGCCCGACGACATGGAGCAAAGGCCCGACGACATGGAGCAAAGGCCCGGGGCCTGGAGCAAAGGCCCGGGGCCAGCAGATACATGAATCAGATACAGATTCAGGGGCCAGCCCTTTGAGTGGGCTGGCCCCCCGTTTTCAGGAAGAGGGGCCGCCCCTTCGGGGCGGCGGAGGGGGCAAGAGAAGGTTTTTGGACCGCCAGCAACTGGCACCTTCCTTTGCCCCCTACCCGCCGCGCGCAGCGCGGCACTCATACCTCCCGAGCGCCAGCAGCGTAGCTTGCTGGCGATGATGCTGGAGCGCAGCTGGCTGCAGGACCGCGGTGGCCGCAGAAGCGCTTTAGCGGGCCGGTAGAGCGGTTTTTTTGTGGTGTAGCTGGGGTGGTAGCCTCGCGCTCCAAAAATCGCTCTACGGCCCGTTTAGGGCCGTTTGCAGCCATCGGCGGCGGCGGGGCGGTGGTGCGCAGCGGCGGTGGCAGGCCCGGGACCGGGCTGCTGCCGCCTTGGCGACGCGGCTAAAAGCCGCCAGAGCCGCCGCTGGCGGCTGGGGTAGAAACGCGCAATTTGCATAAGCTGCAAAGGGGGCGCCCCTTCGGGGCGCGAATAGGGGGCAAAGGAAGGTTTGTGCGTTTGCGCTGTGGCTTGAATTTCGTCGCGAATGCTGTATCATACAATTACGCACAGCGCGGTGCAGTGCGGTAAATGTAGAGGAGAAAGTCATGAAAGTTGTTTCGCACAAGTATGTTGATTCGTTTGACGTTGACGGTCGTTCGATCGGCAATGTTTATGCTTTCAGCTTCGATGACGGCAGTGCTCTTGATGTCGTTGTGTTCTTTGACGGAGAGCTCGGCGATGACGTCGACAAGCATGTCGCTGAAGCTGTCAAGCAGTATGTGTATAACGAAGGTTTGCACTGCTGGTCTCGCAAATCTGCTTCTTATTACTTTATTTTTGATGACGGTTCGATTGTCTGGGGGCCTACACACACTTCGCAAAGCGGTTATGTTGCTCGCATCGACAATCTCGCTTATTGCGGTGACGATGAGGAGCTGAAAAATATGATCAAGTCTTATATGCGCGAGCACGAGCTTGATTATCTTAGCAATGCTGATGAAATTTGCGATGCGCTTGCTTTGACAGATATTTCTTGCGAGGCTATTCATTTCGAGGTGTGATGTTTGTTTAACCCCCCCCCTGCATTTGTCGGGGGGGGGGTGGGGTAAGTCATGAAATCGCAATCTGCAGTATCTTGCTCATTTCAGCGCGGAATGCTTTTTTCTGATGCAAAAATTTATAACGTTATTGATGGTGCGCGGGCGGATGGGGTTTCTGTTTTTTCTGAACAACGGCGGAAACTTGTAAAGACTGATAAGTATAGGAACAGATATGCTGTTGATAGCGTGATGCTCGAAACTGCAAAAACAGATTTTCGCGCGAGCGGTATTGATGTGACATTCACGATGCGCACGCTGCTGCTGGAACATTTGTTGTTTGCGTGCAACGATAATGCGTTTCGCACCTACCTGAAGACATTTATTGATCGGTTTGCGGACAGCGAGGAAATGAGGGAGCTTTGCCGGCGTTATGCCCGCAATATTTTGAACGGGCGCTGGCTGTGGCGCAACCGTTTGCTTGGCAAGTCGATTGCAGTGTCGGTAAAGGAGATTGGGGGCGGTGAGACGATGGAGGTCGATGCGCTAAGCGTGCCGCTGACGTTTGAATCGGGCTATAGCGACGCCGAAAACAAGCTGGCGGAGTGGCTGTTCATCGGCTTTACGCAGCAGCCGATGCAATTCGAGGTTTGCGCGCGCATCGACTTTGGCATGACGGGCGCGATCGAGGTGTTTCCTTCGCAGAATTTTGTCTCTGACAAACCAGACGGCTTTGCGCGCAGCCTGTACAAGCTTAAACGCATGTCACGGCAGGACCTGTTGCGCATCATGCGCAATGACAATGCAGACACGTATGCTGCTGACATTGTTGATGTGGGTGTTGCTGCTATTCGCGACCACAAAATCGGCAACGCTATACGCACGATCGATACGTGGTATGCCGCAAACAGCGATGCCTCGCCGATTCCTGTCGAGCCGCGCGGAGCCAATATCGAGCGAGACATGTACATGCGTGCGTCACGTAATGATTTGTTTACGTATCTAACGAGTCTCGACGATCTGCAGCGCAGTATCGTGGGCATCAATCATGAGGCCGCGTTTGTGCTGGCGTGCATGATCCGTGGCTTCCTGGCCGGCGAAATCGTGCAGGCGACTTAGAAGGTGAGCTGCAGCGTTGGACACTTGCGCTTGTCAGACTTTTTTGCTAACATCACAGCATGTCGGGCACTGCTTACCGCCACCTCAAACGCGCCGCCTCCGCTGCGGCGCGGGCGGTGGGTTTGCGTGCGCACGGCGCGGTGTACGGCGTTGCTACAGCTTTTATTCTGCTATGCGCGCTGTGCGCCGCCGTGCTAACTGCGGCGCAGCTTGCTGCGGGCGAGCATTTGCCGCTACAGCGCTGTCTTGAGCTGGCCGGTGCCGGGGTGGGCGTGTTGCTTGCCGCCCCCGCCGCGTTCGCGGTGCGTTGGTCCGAGCGTCGCCGCGCGGCTCGCGCAGATGCGCAGCGTGCGGAAGCGTTGCGCACCGCTGCCGACGATATAACTAAACGTGATGGCGCGGTGCTTTTGCCGCGCGCCATCCTTTTCGCTGTTGCGCAGCAGCAACAGCAGCTGCTTTCGCAGCTGCTTTCGTTGCGCTCCCGCAGCGCCTTTTCCCGCGCCGCCGCAGTCGCGGCGCTGGCTTTTGCGCGTGCACGCATGCACGCGGCTTTTGTAGCACTACCGCGCGCGCACACCCGCGCCTTCGCCTTCCGCCCGGGCTGCTGACCCCGGGCGAATACCCTGCTTTTTCGGCGGCGCCCGGGGCTAATCCCCCGGGGTTAGCGCTGCCCGTTTTACACCCCTCTTGCTTGGCGCCGCCGCGATTGGTTCGCGGGGTGTATCGTGGCGGGTTATGTTAATAAAGTGCTCGACGTTATTAAGTCGAACTGGGGTAATGAAGCGGTAATTGCAGTTAGGCGGGTGCTAAGTTATAAAGGCAATGCTTTGCGCAATCGGTTTGATGCACGCACAAACATTGCGTTAGCGCAAAAAGCGATAGTCAATTGGGACGATGCGGAGATTGTGAACGAGGCGTTTGCTTTGTTTGCTAAGCACGGGCTTGTTTGCGGCGACACATTGCTAACGCGAATTGTTTGCCCGCGCGATGTGATGATCATGGGGCGAACGGAAAGCCTGGACGACGACGCCGATGGTCATGGCGGGTTGGCGGCTTTGCTGGCGGCACCAGAATCGGAACCTGAACCGGAACCGGATTTCGAGCCCGGTTTTTGGGCTGATGGTGTAGACGAACGTGCAAAGCTTGCCAAGGCTTTGGCGAATCGAGGCGGGATTGGCTTGGATGCAGTCAAAGAGAAGCTGTTTAACGTTGTGCGTTTGTCCGCCGAAATTGCCCGGCGGGCGGCGCTTCGGAGGCGGGGTAAGCGAAGCAGCGCGAACGCATTTGTTGATTTAGCGTATAATAGCGAACTTGCTGTTGGTATTTCGCAGTATGCGTTGCGGCGCCTGCTGGGCGGCAGGATTGCGCAGAAGGTGCGTGATGAAATTGATCGCTTTAGCAAAGCCGTCGTTTTGTGTGACGAGGTTGAGCAACATCGTCGCTGCGCAATAGCAATGCTTGCCCCGCTGTGCCGGTCGGGTCGGGCATTGTATGAGCTTATGCAGCTTCCTGCAGAGCGCGTGTTTGCGCTGTTGCTGCAGACCGGCGCAAGCGTGCGCAATCGCTACCCCGGCGGCGCGCCGCAAACGGGTCGGCTGCCGCGGCTAACCGTCGCGGTTATTGCCAGCTTTGCCTTTGCCGCGGTTGCTGCGGCGGACATGCGCGGGCTGGACGTGTTCACCGGTATAGTCCGGGCGGGTCGTGGCAATAAAGTTGTGTACCCGCCGCAGCCCGTTCGTCGGCACAAGCACAAGCAAAAAAATACCGCGGCTGCTGTGCCGCGGCAACTGGCGTTGTCGTTGTTTGTGCTGGCAGCCTAACTGCTACCGCTGTTTGCCGCGCAGCGGCTGTTGCTGGGCTTGTGCCGCCAATTCCGCCGCGGCGGCGGCAAGGTCGGCGCGCGCGTGTAGCATGCCCACGCCGTAACCGGCCGCGGCGGCAAAGGAAATTGCAGCAATAAAAGCTAGCAGTACTTTGTCGCGGAGCGGCTTTATGTGCCCGGTCGCTTCCTCCGCCGCTTGTTGGGCCGCTTGTTGGGCGGCGCTGCGAGCCGCTTGCTGTGCGGCGGCTTGTGCCGCTTGCTGGGCTGCTTGCTGCGCCGCGGTTTGTGCGATTTGCTCGATCAATAGTGCTGGCGCTGTTACTGTCGGCGGCGGGGCTGCGGGCGCTGGTTGTTGTGCCGACACCGCATCCGCTGCTGCAGCGGCGGCGCGGTCCGCGGCTTTGTTGGCTGCAGTGTTTGCAGCATTCACAAGCGCATTTTTAAGCGCCGCGAATTCGTCCGCCAGCGCGTTGTCTACTGCTACCTTTAGTAGTTCCTCAGCTTTTTTGCTAACCGCTTCCTTTGCGGCCTCGCCGATGATGCGCTTCAGCGCATCTTCTGACTGCTGCCCCAGCGCAACATTGACGCGCGATTGCATGTCGGCATGCATTTTGCCGACAATTTCCGCGGTAACGCTGCCAATTGCGGCGGCAACCGGCCACAGGTCATCGCTCGCGTCGCGGGCGGCAAGTGCCGTTTTCAGCTCGACGTCAGTGATTTTTTCAATCACTTTCTGCTTTTCGATTTCGTATTTCATTCGCCGCCTCCCATCAGGTCCTCCAGCACCGGCGCAAGCGTCTTGATGCCGCGCTGCGTCCAGCCCGAGATGCGGATGCGTTGGATCGGGCTTTTGAGCGCATCGGGATGGTTGCCCAGGGCCAAGTGGTACATCGGGATCGTCGCATGCTGCTGGATGAGCGCGTAGGTGTCCGCAGGCAGCCGCTCAAACTCCGCCGCATCAGGCACGACCTTTTTCAGCCGCTCAAGCAGCCCATCGTCGCGCAGGAATGCCGGGGCCAGCGCCAGGCGCTTTTCGCAGGCCTGGGCAAGACCGTTTTCGAACGATTGCTTCAGCGCTTCGAACGCCACCGTGTTGTTGCTGGCCGAGTACACGATGCGCAGCTCAAGATCGAGGTCTTCGAGCGCATGGCGGATGATCTCGGCCTCGGGATCGACCGTCTCGGAGGCGGTGGCAGGCAAGTTGACGACGATGGCATCGACATCGAGGTGGACTTGCTCGATGTAGTCCACCAGCTTGTTGATTGCACGCTCTTTTTCGCTCGGGTCGGCAAGACCGATAATGGCACTCGATGCCGCGTGCGCGCCGTAGCGCCGGGTGACATCGTCGGTGGTGCCATCCCCATCGACGATGGCGATGCGCTTTTCACCGCGAAAGATAAGGGCATCGCACATGAGTGCGGCCACCGTGGACTTGCCCACACCGCCCTTTTCGCCGTGGGAGAAGATGACAGGTTTCATGAAGAGGCTCCTTTCCTTGAGACATCACGGGCACGCCGCCCGCACCCCATAGAGAAAGGGGTGGAACAAAACAAAAAGGGGTGCTAGGCGGGTTTGACCTGAAGCTGCGCACGGCGGCGGCGCACCGCATCAGTGATGATGTCGCGGATCAGGCCGGAGACATATCGCACGAAGCTGGTCATCGTCAGCTTGGCTTTTTCCTCGTCGGGCAGTCGCAGGCGGCGCAGCGCCCACAGCTCCACCGCGTCGCCGTAGGGCGGGCGGCGCTTGAGAACTTCGATCATCATGGGCTCCCACACGTCGCCCGCATCGCGAAAGCCGATCAGCGGGTCGTGCGAGCGGTCATAGTCGCGCACGAAGTGGGCATAGAAGAAGATCGCCAGCTCGTATAGGAACGGCGGGCGCTGGCTGCCGCCGCTGGTGTTTGCGATGTCTTGCAGGTGCTGATCGATCATCGCCTGCGCCACGGCGCGCGATTGCTCCGGCGGGCACGGCGGCACTGACAGCAGCCGCATGCTGTTGTTCAGCATTTCCTCGACTGTGGTGACGTGCTCGCCAAGCTCGATCTTGCGCAGCCGCCCTTGCTCTCCGGTCAGCTGCGGTGTTTCAATCGGCTGCGGAATGGGCACCTGCGGCACTTCCTTGAAAGGCCGCGCCAGCCGCATGAGCTCCTCGATGCTGAACTGCTGCGCCACCGGGATCGGGGCCTGCGGGTTGGCCGCCGAGGCCTGCGCATGGGGGGTGCCGGTAACAGGGGGGGTTGCCGAGGCCTGCGTCGTGACCGGCATCGCCGCCTTCGAAGGTGTTGCCGTCACCACCGGGGTGGCAGGCGCGGGCACTACCACCGGCGCAGGCGCGGGCGCCACCACCGGCTTGGCAGCGGCGGTCTGCTGTTGCACCTGGCGGGCGCGGGCGAGGAGCCACTTGAATCTCGCCAGATTGAAGCGACGACCATGAAAGTCGTCGTTGCGCATTAAGCAGGCATGGATTTCCCTCAGCGACCATCCGGCGGCATGCACTTCCTCGATATGTGGCAGCAGTTCCACCATCCGATCAAGAGCCGGGCGGCGCTTGGGCGGGGTCATTCCTTTGAGTTCGTCGAGACCAGTTTTCATGTTTCACCTCTGAGGTCAAAGCGGCACACAGTCGCCTCCCTTAGAGAAAGGTCTGGAACAAAAAAGGGCTAGCCGTCGGGTGCCCGCTTGATAGCCGTGGCTCTGTCCGCCGCAGCAGCCGAGTGGTGACCGATGGGCGGCTGCGGGCGTAGCCGCCTTGGTAGCCAAACGCTGGCCGACTGATGGCTGATCACAAACCGGTTGGTGGCTCAGCGGCACCCGGTCGCTGACCGATGGGTGGCTGCCACTCAAGCCCGCTTAGTAGCCCGCTACTGGCCGACAGATGGCCGATGGCTGCCCGCTTGGTAGCTCTGGCGGTAGCCGATCGGCACCCGATGGGCGGCTGCGGGCGTAGCCGCCTTGGTAGCCAATTGCTGGCCGTGTTGGTAGCTCGCCGATAGCCGAGACCTACCCCAAAACGAGTGCAAGGTAGGCCGCCCACCGCCCGGCGCTGCGCACCGGATCGGGGGACGGCGATGACTCCGCCGAAGCGTCGTCAGTCAGGGCTTCGCCCCGACACCCCGAAGCTGCCGCATCCGGGCCGCCGCCCGTCGCCCATCCGGTCCCGGGCTCGGTGTCGCCCGCCATCGCCGCTGCTGGGTTTTTTTGTTCCACCCCTTTCTCTATAGGGTGCGAGCGGCGTGCTCGCGACCGAAGAAAGGGGTGTCCAATATGCCATTTCACATCACGAAACACAGCGGGAATGCGGCAGTGGGCGCAAGGGGGGAGTCATGGGCCGCCTGAAAACCCTCCTTTTGCCCCTGCTCACCGCGGCGGCAGCCGCGGCCCATGCTGGCGTGTACTGCAGCGGCTACACCGCGCAGCTTTCCGTTGCCACCCCGGTGCCCGCCGACATCGTGGGTCGGCCCGGCGGTGTGGCGGTCTGGATTATGTCGCCGTATGAGCAGTACGGCGCTTATTTGTCACAGGACGGGCGCTGGATTTATGACCGCACGCCGCAGTACGGCGACTACCGCCCCGCCCTTTCCATGCCGGCCAGCGTGGCGGTGTCGGCGTGTGTGCCGGACTTTGCTCGCATCGACGAATACGGCGAAGTCGGCTGTGCCCAGGCCACCTATGGCACTGCGGGCTGGCACGTGTTGATAGCGCCGGGCGGGCTGACTGCGCAGGCCGAAGCCCGCGTGGACAGCACGCAGCAACGCATGGCCGACATAAATGCATCGCTTGTGGCCCAGGGGCGCCAGCCGCGCCCTTTTGACCGGCAGCGCTGGATCGAGGCGGAGGTCTTGAAAAACGGGCGCAACAACGCCCGCGCGGTGCTGACCGTGCCGGCCATCGATTGCTCGCCGCCTGACACCGGGGGTGGTGATTGACTTTGGAGGAGCAGGACATGAAGGCAACCGTGATGGGACTGGTGATGCTGGCCGCGGCGGGCGGCGCTTGGGCCTGCGCGCACGAATGCGGCATAGCCGCGGCACCGGACGAGCACGAACGGCAGGTGCGCGGCGGTGTGCTGTGGCGTGCCGAAGAAGGCAGCGCGATCATTGCCGACACGACCCGGCCAGAGATGTTTTTGGAGCTTGCGGACATGCTAGCCGAGTGCCGCAGCGATGCCGCATGCCAGGGTGTGGTGATCCTTGGCGTGAAGGCCATGCGGCGCGAAGGGGGCAAAGGAGGCGAGCAATGATCGGGGTACGCAAAGTCGGCTATACGCAGATCGCCGAAATCTTAGGCGTTAGCCGCACGCATGTCGTCAACCGCATCAGCAAACAGCCGGACTTTCCCAAGCCCATCATTCGCGTGTCGCGCATGACCGTTTGGTGGGATGAGCGAGACATTTGGGAGTGGGCGCGCAAGCGGGCGCAGAAAGGTTGATTGAACTATACTTTGATGGAGGTTGTTTGTATGGATACTCTAACCTTTGATCCGATTCGTAAAAGCCTCGTTTTTAAAACTGGGTACGACCCCGATTTGGTGGAGGATATTAAAAGCATACCCGGACGTCTTTGGAACAAATATAGCCGCGATTGGACGGTGCCGACCACAGAGGTGGCAGCCGCAATTCGCGTAGCCCGCGAGTACGGCATTCACATTACTGATGAAGTTATGGCAATGTCCGGCAAGCTGAAGGAAGCGCATGAGCTTTCCGCGGCTGTGGCGCACGAAGCTGCCGACAACATTACTATTCCCGGGCTTTCAGACAAAGCCCAGCTTCGGCCTTATCAAAAGGTCGGGGTGGCTTATTTGGCAAGTAAGCGGCGCGCAATTCTTGCCGACGAAATGGGAACCGGTAAAACGTTGCAATCGCTGTGCACGGTGGCAGCCACCAATGCTTGGCCGGCTGTGGTGGTATGTCCGGCCAGCTTGCGCATAAATTGGCAGCGGGAGGCGCAGCAATGGTTTCCTGACAAGAAAGCCGCCGTAATTGGCTTGGGTGGTGGCAAGAAGCGCGATCAAGAGATTTTGAACGCCAAGGACGCCGACATTATCATCCTCAATTACGACATTGCCAAGGATGTATTGCCCGCTTTGCAGGATGCTGGCATTGAGCCCAAAGCACTTATTTGCGATGAGGCGCATTATGTGAAAGACCTGAAATCTCAGCGCGGCATGGCAATTCAGGATATGGCGCACGATTTGACGCAACGCCGCGATAGCGTTGTTATTCTTGCCACTGGTACGCCTGTTATCAACCGTCCTGCCGATCTTATCGCGCCGCTCAAGATCATGGGCAACTTGAATGAATTCGGCGGCTGGAAGGGCTTTGTCACACGGTACTGCAACGCCAAGCAAACACGTTGGGGCTGGGATATTAGCGGCGCTTCTAACATTCGCGAGCTGGAGCAAAAGCTGCGCGCGACTTGTTATATCCGCCGCACCAAGGATCAGGTGTTGCAGGAACTGCCGGATAAGCAGCGCACCGCCGTTGAAATTACGCTGCCTCCTGCCGCGCTAAAAGCATACGCGGACGTGGAGCGTGAGTTTGCAAGCTGGTATCGCGGCTTTACCGACGACAATTCCGCCGAAACGCTGCGTCGCATTACTGCGCTGCGGCAGGCCGTGGGTCAGGGCAAAATCGAGCCGACGATATCCTTCGTCAAAGACATTGTGGACACCGGCGAAAAGGCAATTGTGTTTGCCATTCACAAAGAAGTTCAGGATGCCATACTTAATGGTTTGCGAGCCGAGCAGCTTCGGGTCGCTTCGATTACCGGCGAAATGGAGTCTGAGCAGCGGCAGGCGGCAGTAGACCGCTTTCAGTACGGGCAGGCCGACGTTATTGTGTGCTCACAAAAAGCGGCTGGCACCGGACTTACTCTTACCGCCGCATCCAACGTTGTATTTGCAGAGTACGACTGGACAGCCGCCAGCCATGACCAAGCTGAAGACCGCGCGCACAGGCTGGGGCAGAAAAACGCTGTGAATGTGTGGTATATTCACGCGGCGGGCACAATAGACGATGCAATGGCCCAGACGGTTGAGTACAAGCGCAAAATTGCTCATCGTGTAGCCGGGGATCGCGATGCAGGTGACCTTGAGACATCGCGCGAGGACATTGCGCGGGTGTTGGCTAGTATTGCCTCACGTCAAGGCGGACTTGAAAAGGAAAAAAAGAAAGCAAAGATTGATAACGAACAACAGCAAAAAGCTGAACAGCAAAAAGCTGAAATGCAGCAAGATGCCGAGGCAGAAAAGGAAAAACCGCGATCGCGGGCGCGAGTAAGCGCTGAACTGGAGCTATAGCCTTTGCCCACACCAGCGCGGCCCCGTTATGGGGCCGTTTTGCTTTCAAAGCCTCGCCGCAATCTCCTCCGCCGACTCGCGGTAGTAGGTGTTGAGCAGCAGGCGCAGATCGCGGTGGCCCGAGATGCGCGCAAGCGTCATGACATCGACCCGGCGCGACAGGCGCGTCAGCGCATCCGCCCGCGCGTCATGGAAGTGCAGGTCACGGATGAGCAGCCGGTCACGCACTTTGCGAAAGAGCGCATCGCGCGACTGGGGCGAGACGGTGAAGTACGCCTCGCGTCCCTGCTCGCGTGCTGCGGCATCAAGCACAGCCAGCAGCCGCGCGGCCTTGCGCGTGAAGGGCACATGGCGCACGCCAACGCGCTCCACGGTCTTGTGCTCTTCCAGCCGGATGACGCGCCGCTGCAGATCGACCGTGCGGGTGGAAAGGCTGTGCAGCTCGCCCGCACGCATCGCGGTGTGGTGCGCCAGCAGGTACATCCAGGCCACTTCCTGCTGAAGCGTGCGCGGTGGCTGCCCGGTGACGTAGCCCAAGCCTCGCAGCAGGCGGCGCAGCTCGCGCCAGTCGGTGCGGCGATCCCGCGCGTGCGAGTTGGCAGGCACCGGCAGCTCATGGAACGGATCGACATCCATCCATCCCCAGGTGCGGCAGTGTTTCCACAGCGTGCGTAAATCGGAGGACTCGCGCGCTACCGACGCGGCGCTGACCGCAGCCCGCCGCTCATCGCGCCAGCGCGCCATGTGCTCGCTGCGAACGTCTGCCACCGGCATCTGCGCCAGCCACGGGCACAGACGAAGCAGGGCCAGCAGACGGCGTTTTTCGAAGGGGCCGCCCCTGCGGTGCGGCACGATTTCCTTGAGGTAGCGGTCGATGGCTTGCGCCACCGTCACGCCGCTGCCGCCCCTGCGCTTGCCGGCCAGGATTTCGGCTTCGACCTGTGCGGCCCAGGCGCTGGCCTGCGCCTTGGTCGGGAACACCTTGGAGGTGCGCACGCCGAGTCGCGCCACTTCGGCGCGCCAGCCCTTGTTGAGCTTGCGGATGAAGGCCACCGTATCTCCCCTTGCGTAACACCGTGCGTAAATCGTGCGTAGCGCGATGCTACCCGATGCCGCCAGATGATGCCACTTGCAGCCTCGACGACGACTGCGCAGGGGCCGCAAAACGCCGCTAAGCCCTTGTTGGGCAACAAAAAACCCGCCAGCGGCGGGTTGTTGCAGGGGCTTGGTGTTGGATGCGGTTTTTGACCGTTGGTGCCGACGGCGAGACTCGAACTCGCACAGCTTTCGCCACTACCCCCTCAAGATAGCGTGTCTACCAATTCCACCACGTCGGCAAGGGGCTGTTCGTCGAGCGCTGGATTGGCTGCACCGCTCCAGCGAGTTACCGTGCATCGACGACTTCGCTATTGTAGCCGTAAAAAAGCCCCCGGCCGAAACGGCGCGGGGGCCCGTCGTGTGAGCGACGACCGCCAGCTTCAACGACCCGGAATCTGGGATGCCGGGGCACCCTCCACAGGCGCTGCAGGCGCTGCGGGTGCTGGCGCCGCCGGCACCGTCTCGAGCACGCTGCCGCCGCCACTGGACTGCGGGCGCTGGTAGCCCAAAAAGGCCAGGGCCAGGGTGGAGGCCAAAAACACCGTGGCCAGCACCGCCGTGCTGCGTGAGAGGAAGTTGGCCCCGCCCGAAGCCCCAAACAGACTGGCCGACGCACCGCCGCCAAAGGCGGCCCCAGCGTCGGCGCCCTTGCCGTGCTGCATCAGCACCAGGCCAATCATGGCCAGCGCCGACAGCACCTGCACGATCATCAGCAATGTGGACAACACCGTCATGGATCAAACACTCCAGTTGAAAATACCAAACCAAACGCCGGGCGCACGGCGCCACGGCGAACCATCGTCCCAACACCCGCCGTGTGCCCGCACACACGCCGTTGGCTCAGATCGACCTGCCCCACCCATTACGCCGCCGCGACGATACGCAAAAAGGCGTCGGCCTTGAGCGACGCACCGCCCACCAGGCCGCCGTCGATATCCGGCTGCGCCAGCAATGCCGCTGCGTTGTCGGCCGTCATGCTGCCGCCGTAGAGGATGCGCACGCGCCGCTCACTGGGCACGGCGGCACGCAGCTGGGCACGCAGCACGGCGTGCACCGCCTGTGCCTGCTCCGGGGTGGCGGTGCGCCCGGTGCCGATGGCCCACACCGGCTCGTAGGCCACCACGATTTCGCTGACGCAATGGCCCACCGCATGGATCACCGCCGCCAACTGCCGCTTGACGACGAATTCGGTATCACCCTGATCGCGCTGCGCCTGCGTTTCACCCACGCACACGATCGGCGTGATACCCGCTGCCAGTGCGCGCCGCGCCTTCTGGGCGACGATATCGTCACTTTCGCCGTGGTATTGGCGGCGTTCCGAATGGCCGACGATGACGTAGCGGCATGCAAAGTCACGCAGCATCGCGGCGCTGACCTCGCCGGTGTAGGCGCCCGCCACGTGTACGGACACGTCTTGCGCCCCCCACGCGATGGCGCTGCCGGTGCACGCCGCCTGCACCTGCCCCAAATACGGAAACGGCACGCACACCGCCACGTCGGCCGCTGGCGCCGCCGGCAGCGCGGCGCGCAGCGCCTGCAACAACTCGGCGTTGGCCGCCAGGCTGCCATTCATCTTCCAATTGCCCGCGATCAGCTTGCGCATCGGTAGCTTCCTTGTACGACGAGAAGATTTGCAACGGACGGGCCGCATCAGGCCGACGCCCGACTCCAATCGATGATCAGTTTGCCGATGTGCTGATTGGACTCCATCAGCGCATGGGCCTGCGCCGCCTCTTCAGGCGCGAATACCCGGTAGACGACCGGCCGAATGGCGCCACGCTCGATCAGCGGCCAGACGTGGCGACGCAGTTCACGCGCAATCGCCGCCTTGAACGCCACCGACCGTGGGCGCAAGGTGGAGCCGGTGATCGTCAAGCGCCGACGCAGCACCAAACCGGCGTCGAATGACGCGTCGGTGCCGCCTTGCACGGCAATGATGACCAGACGTCCGTCCTCGGCCAGGCAGCGCACTTCGCGCCCCACGTAGGCGCCAGCCACCATGTCCAGGATCACGTCCACACCGCGCCCGTGGGTGAGGCGCTGCACTTCAGCCACGAAGTCTTGGCTGCGGTACAGAATGGCCGCCTCCGCCCCCAGCCGCAGGCATGCCTCGGCCTTGTCGGGGCTGCCCACGGTGACGAACACACGCGCGCCCATGGCACGCGCCATTTGAATGGCCGCCACACCGATACCGCTGGCGCCGCCTTGCACCAGCAGGGTTTCGCCGGCCTGCAAGCGGCCGCGGTCGAAGACATTGCTCCAGACGGTAAAAAAAGTCTCGGGCAGGCCGGCCGCTTCGATGTCGCTGCAGCCGCGCGGCACGGGCAGACACTGCCCCACCGGGGCCACGCAATACTCGGCATAGCCGCCGCCCGCGACCAAGGCGCAGACGCGGTCGCCGATGCGCAGTCCGGCGGCCTCCATGGCCTCGACGTCGCCGCTATCGATGACGCCGGCGACTTCCAGCCCCGGCAGGTCGGAGACGCCGGGCGGCGGTGCATAGCGCCCCAGGCGCTGCAGCACGTCCGGTCGGTTGATGCCGGAGGCGCTCACGCGGATCCGCACCTCGCCCTCACCCGGCTCGGGCAGCGACCGACGCACCAGGCGCAAACCCTCCGGGCCGCCATGGGCGGCGATTTCGATCGCCTGCATGTCACGGGCCATGATGCCGCCTCCTGCCGCAAGACACGCCGCCGCGCGCTCACTGCTGTTGTTGCTGTTGCGCCGCGGCGTCGCGCTCGGTGAGCGCCTTCATCGACAGCTTGATGCGGCCTTTGTCGTCGGTCTCGATCACCTTGACCTTGACCACCTGCCCTTCCTTGAGGAAGTCGGTGACCTTGTCGATGCGCTGATGCGCGATCTGGCTGATGTGCAGCAGCCCATCCTTGCCCGGCAAAATGTTGACCAGGGCACCAAAGTCGAGAATCTTGGTGACCGGGCCTTCGTAAATCTGGCCGACTTCGACCTCGGCCGTGATCTCCTCGATGCGCCGACGCGCTTCGGCGGCGCGCTGGGCGTCGGTGGAAGCAATGGTGATGGTGCCATCCTCGGCGATGTCGATCTGCGTGCCGGTCTCCTCGGTGATGGCGCGAATGGTCGCCCCGCCCTTGCCGATGACGTCGCGGATCTTCTCCGGGTTGATCTTCATCGTGTACAAGCGCGGTGCATAGGCCGAAATCTCCGCGCGCGCACCGGCGATGGCCGCCTGCATTTTCTCCAGGATGTGCAGCCGGGCTTCCTTGGCTTGCGCCAGCGCCACCCGCATGATCTCCGGGGTGATGCCCTGGATCTTGATGTCCATCTGCAGCGCCGTGACGCCTTCGGTGGTACCGGCCACCTTGAAGTCCATGTCGCCCAGGTGATCCTCATCGCCCAGAATGTCGGTCAGCACCGCGAACCGATTGCCCTCCTTGATCAGGCCCATGGCGATGCCGGCCACGTGCGCCTTCATCGGCACGCCCGCGTCCATCAGCGCCAGACAGCCACCGCAGACGGTGGCCATCGACGAAGAGCCGTTGGACTCGGTGACCTCCGAGACGACACGGATGGTGTAGGGGAATTCGTCCTTGCTGGGCAGTACCGCCACCAGCGCACGCTTGGCCAGACGGCCGTGACCGATTTCACGCCGCTTCGGGGCTCCCACGCGGCCCGTCTCGCCGGTGGCAAACGGCGGCATGTTGTAGTGCAACATGAAGCGGTCTTGGTATTCCCCGGACAGCGCATCGATGATCTGCGCGTCGCGCTCGGTGCCCAGGGTGGCGATGACCAGCGCCTGGGTTTCACCGCGCGTGAACAGCGCCGAGCCGTGGGTGCGCGGCAGCACCCCGGTGCGGATCTCGATCGGTCGCACGGTGCGGGTGTCGCGTCCATCGATGCGCGGCTCGCCGGCCAAGATCTGCTGGCGCACGATGCGCGCCTCGATCTCGAACAGCAAACCATCGACCTTGACCTCGTCGAAGGCCACGCCGGCCTCGGTCAAGCCCGCCTTGACCTGCGCATACGCCTGACGGCAGGCTTGGGTGCGGGCCTGCTTGTTGCGAATTTGGTAGGCCGCGCGCAGCGCCGCCTCGCCCAGCTCGGTAACCTTGGCGATCAGGGCTTCGTCACGCGGCGGCGGCTGCCAATCCCACGCGGGTTTACCGGCCACCCGCACCAAGGCGTTGATCGCTTCGATGGCACGCTTGCCCTGTTCGTGACCGAAGACGACCGCGCCCAGCATCACCTCTTCGCTGAGCTGATCGGCCTCGGACTCCACCATCAGCACCGCCGACTCGGTGCCCGCCACCACCAAATCCAGGCGCGAGTTGGCTCGCTCGGCCGGCCCCGGATTGAGCACGTACTCGCCATTGATATAACCCACCCGCGCCGCACCGATCGGGCCATGGAAGGGAATACCGCTGATGGCCAGCGCGGCGCTGGAGGCGATCATCGCGGGAATGTCGGCGTCCACCTCCGGGTTGAGCGACAACGTGTGCACGACGATCTGCACCTCGTTGAAGAAACCGTCCGGAAACAACGGGCGAATCGGGCGGTCGATCAGACGGCTGGTCAGCGTCTCGTACTCGCTGGGGCGGCCTTCGCGCTTGAAAAAGCTGCCCGGAATCTTGCCGGCGGCATAGGCCTTCTCGACGTAATCGACCGTCAGCGGAAAGAAATCTTGACCGGGCTTGGCCTCGGGGCGCGCGACGACCGTGGCCAGCACGACGGTGCCGTCCATGTCCAGCAGCACGGCGCCCGTGGCTTGGCGCGCGATCTCGCCGGTCTCCATCGTGACCGTGTGGCGGCCCCATTGGAACGTTTGGGTGTGTTTCTGAAACAGGCTCATACGAAACTCCGTGACAAGAGGGGGCCGCCGCTCAGAACACGATGCCATTCCAGCGCCGCACGCCGACGCGCGCACGGCCTTGGAATGACACAGCTTCGCTCTGCACCGGTCGGTCCCTGGGTTGAGGCGGTGTTGCGCCGCCAATCATGCAACAAAAAACGCCCCGGACCGCAGTCCGGCCCCGGGCGTCGTGCAGGTGCGCCGCGCGCACACGGTCAGACAGACAACCACCGATTACTTGCGCAAACCCAGTTTCTGGATCAGCGCCACATAGCGGTCGGAGTCCTTGCGCTTGAGGTAGTCGAGCAGCTTGCGGCGACGGCTGACCAGCTTGAGCAGACCGCGACGGCCGTGGTGGTCTTTCTTGTGGGCTTGAAAGTGCGGGGTGAGTTCGTTGATACGCGCGGTCAGCAGCGCCACCTGGACTTCGGGGCTGCCGGTATCGTTGGCGCCGCGCGCATGCTCGGCAATGACTTTGGCTTTGACTTCGGACGTGATCATGGATAACCTCGACAACGGACATGCGATCCGCGGCAGCCCACGTGTGCGCCGGCGTCCAACACCAACGCACACTGCCGCTGCGGACGTGACTTCTTCGCGCCACACTGGCGTGAAAAAAGCTCCTTATTGTACCATCAGGGACGGGCCATGCGGCAGGTATGCGCCATCTCGGCCGCCTCGGCCTCGATGCGCTTGACCACACGAAAGCCGTAGCCGGACCCCTCGACGTCGAACGGCACGCCCTGAGCGCCTTGGCGCTCCATCACCGCCACCATCAGCGGCTGCTGGGCCTGGTGGTCGTCGGCGCGCATGCGCAAGCGCTGTCCGGCCAGCGTCACGTCGGCGCGCTCCAGCGCATAGGCGATGTCCTGCGCATGCGGCAGCACCCCTGCGCTGGCGCTCGGCGCACGCGCAGCGCGCTCGATGGCTTGCGCCAGCGCCTCGATCATCAGCTGCATGCGCATGTGGATGTAGTCGTCGGCCGGATTGGGGAAGCGCTGGCGGAACGCCTGGTAAAACGCACGCGAGGCCTCGCCGGGCGCGTTGGGGAACCAGTCGGCCACGGCCAACACTTTGCCCACCCCGGCGTCGCCAATGGCCGCCGGCGCCCCCAGCGCATTGCCGTAGAAGGTGTAGAACTTGCCCTCGAAGCCGCCTTCGCGCGCCGCACGCACCAGCAGCGTCAGATCATTGCCCCAGTTGCCGGTGATCACCGCCTGCGCACCGCTGGCTTTGATTTTGGTGATGTAGGGCAAAAAGTCCTTGATGCGTGCCATCGGATGCAGCTCTTCGCCCACGATGCGCACATCGGGCCGCTGCAGCGCCAATTGGCGCCGCGCTTCGCGCAAGACAGCCTGCCCGAAACTGTAGTCCTGTCCGATCAAATACACGTCGCGCACGGTCGCATCGTCTTTGAGCACGCTCATCAACGCCGCCATACGCATGTCCACGTGCGCGTCGAAGCGAAAATGCCAGAAGCTGCAGCGCTCGTTGGTCAGCACCGGATCGACGGCGGCGTAGTTCAGATACAGCAGGGCGCGCTGCGGCGTGCGCGCATTGTGGCGGTTGATGGCCTCGATGAGTGAAGCCGCCACTGCCGAAGAATTGCCTTGCGCCACCAAGGTCACGCCATCGTCCACCGCCGCCTGCAGCGCCGACAGCGCCTCCTGCGCCTGCCCCTTGCTGTCGTAGCGCGCGATCTGCAGCGGCCGGCGAACACCGCCGCCCAGGTCGATCCCGCCGCGGGCGTTGACGCGTTCGGCGGCCCACACCAGGTTGCGAAACACGGCCTCACCGGTGTTGCCCATCGGGCCCGAGAGGCCCTCGATCAGCGCCAACCGCACCGGGTCGGCGGCGCGTCCGTTTTGGGCCCAGGTCGGCGCCCAGCCGCTGGCCACCCAGGCCGCTGCCGTCCCCAGCCAGGTGCGCCGGCTCATCTTGCCGAGCGCGGCGGATCGCAGGGTTGTCGTTTCCATGTCGTTCGTCTTCATCTCTCGATGGGTCCTCGTTGCTTATGGCGCGGACGCGCGGCGGCACCGGTTCGACGCTCGGCCGCGCTGCGTGGGATCATTGTAGCGGGAAATGCGGCGTGATAATTCATAATTACACATAGCTCGCACCCCAACCGGGGGCCACCAACGCACGGCGGCCATCACTCGCCGTCGAGGTGGCGTATCACGCCGGCGCTGCCGGCGTCAACGCCTGCAGCGGCCAGCGCGGGCGCACGTCGAACGCCCAACCATCACCGTGCGGTGGCCAGCCCCCGGCTTGCCAGCGCATTGCCGCCGCCAGCGCGATCATGGCGCCGTTGTCGGTACACAGCGCCAGCTCCGGGTAGTGCACGCGCCAGCCGGCGCGACGCGCCCGCTCATCGAGCTGAGCGCGCAGGCGCTGATTGGCACCGACGCCGCCGGCCACCACCAAACGCTGCAGCCCGGTGGCGCGCATCGCCTGCGCGGCTTTGTGAACCAGCACATCGACGATGGCCGCTTCCGTGGCCGCCGCCAGATCCGCGCGCCGCGCCGCCAGCGCGGGCCCGAGCTTGCGCACCTGGGTCAGCACCGCCGTCTTCAGGCCAGCGAAGGAAAAATCCAGGTCGCCACTGTGCAGCAACGGCCGCGGCAAGGCGAAGGCAGCCGGATCACCCTGCTGGGCCAAACGCGATAGGGCCGGCCCACCCGGGTAACCCAGCCCAAGCAGCTTGGCCGACTTGTCGAACGCCTCCCCGGCGGCGTCGTCGATGGTTTCGCCCAGCAGCGCATAGCGTCCAACCCCATCGACGCGCATCAACTGGGTGTGACCGCCCGAGACCAACAAGGCCACGAATGGAAAAGCGGGTGGGTCGGCGCTCAAAAACGGCGACAGCAAATGCCCCTCCAAATGGTGCACGCCCAGCGCCGGCACACCCAGGGCCATGGCCAGAGCTGCAGCCACCCCCGCCCCCACCAACAAGGCACCAGCCAAGCCGGGTCCGCGCGTGTAGGCCACGGCATCGACCGCACGCAAGTCCACACCGGCCTCCTCCAGTGCGGCCTCCATCAACGGCAGTACGCGCCGGATATGGTCGCGGCTGGCCAGTTCCGGCACCACGCCGCCGTAGTCGCGGTGCATGGCCACCTGGCTGTGCAGCGCCGCGCCCCGCAGCCGCGCCGCGCCGTCGGGCAGCAGCTGCACCAGCGCCACCCCCGTCTCGTCACACGATGATTCAATACCCAAAAAACGCATGGCGGCAGTGTAAGGGCTGCCGCCAAGCGACGGGGCACGACAATGGCGCACTACAATGCTACAATGGTTTGCGAGCGCACGGCGATTCGTCCCCATCGGACGGACACAGCGCGGTCTGTCGGGTCAGTCGATGCCTCCCCGTGCCACCTATCCGATCGCCATCCTGGGCGCCTCCGCGGGGGCGCTGGAGCCGCTGCGTGAATTGCTCGCCGCGCTACCGGGTTCGGCACGGCTGGCGATCATCGTCGCCCAGCATCTCAGTGGGCAGGAGCCGTCGGCGCTGGTGCATCTGCTGCAGTCGGTCACGCCGCTGAAAGTGAAGACGGCGCCCGATGGGGTGCGCCCCGCCGTGGGCACGGTGTTGGTGATACCACCCGGTTGTCACGCCGAATGGGAACACGGCCGCCTGCGGCTGTATCCGGTGCCTGCCGGCGCCTCGCCCGCACCGTCCATCGACCGTCTGCTCAGCAGCGCCGCCACCCTTGGTCCGCGCGTCGTCGCCATCATCCTCTCCGGTACCGGGCAGGATGGTGCGGTCGGCGCTCGCGCGGTGCGCCATGCCGGCGGCAGCGTCTGGGCCGAACAGCCACAAGAAGCGCCCTTTGCCTCGATGCCGCAGGCCATCATCGCCCGCGGCCTGGCCGACCACGTGGACAACGCGGCGGGGTTGGGGCACCGCTTGGCCACGTTGGCCGCGGCGCGCGTGGCTCCAACCGGCCCAGCCAGCAGCATGGCTGGTGAAACCGATGCCCTCGCTGCCCTCATCACCCAGGTCAGTCAGCACACCGGTATCGATTTGGCCGACTACCAAAAGGCCACCCTGCGCCGCCAATTCGAGCGTGTGATGCGGCAGGAGGGCCTACCGAATCTGGCTGCCCTGCAACGCGCCGTCGAGCGCCGCCCCGAGTTGCTGGCCACGCTGGCGCAATCGGTGACGATTGGCGTGACCGCATGGCTGCGTGACCCGAGCGCCTTCGCCGCCCTGCGCGTGGCGCTGCGCGAACGCATTGCCGCGCGCACGACGACCACGCTGCCGATTCGCCTGTGGTCGGTGGGATGCTCCACCGGAGAAGAGGCCTACACACTGGCGATGTTGCTGGACGATCTGCTGCGCGAACTGAGACGTCAGGACGACTGGATGGTGTTGGGCACCGACGTCAATGCCCAGGCCATCGAGCAGGCGCGCAGCGGCATGTTCGACGCGGAAGGGGCGCGGGCACTGCCGGCGGCCTGGCGCGAGCGCTATTTCGTCCGCATCGGCCAGACCCTGCGCGTGACCCCAGACCTGCGGCGGCACTGCGTGTTCACGCGTCACGACGTGCTGCGTGAGCTGCCGTTTTTGCGCATGGACCTGGCGGCGTGCCGCAACGTGCTCATCTACCTGCAAGCGAGCGCCAAGGAGCAGGTGCTGGCCAAGTTGCACTTCGCCCTGCAGCCCGATGGGTTGTTGCTGCTGGGTCACTCGGAGTCGCTGACGGCGCGCACGCGCACGCTGTTTGCGCCGGTGGTGGCCAACGAACATTTGTGGCGCCGCCGTGAGGGCGAGCGGCGTGGCTGGCGCCACGGTAGCGTGGTGATGCACCGCGCCGAACGCCCGGCGACGGCGCTGCTGGGCTCCCCGGCGCGCCAGCTGCGCCCGGCCGACCGCTTGGAGGCCGATTTGCACGAGACCCTGGTGCAGCATCTGCTGCGCCGCCACGCCCCGCCCACGATGCTCACCGACCGCGAGGGTCGTCTGCTGCACGTGCATGGCGATATGGCCGCCATCCTGCATTGGCCCGAAGGGTCGGCGTCGGCCATGGCACTGCCGCACACCGTGCGGCGCGAATGGCAGCGTGACGTTCGGCTGGCCATTCAGCGCCTGCTCAGCGGCACCGACGAATTGGAGCTGCCGCTGCCGGCGCTGGCCGACATGCCCCCGCAGCGACTGTTGGGTGTGCGCTTGGATGTGGCGGGCGACCCTTACCTGCTGCTGTCGTTCGCGCCGGTCGCCCTGCCGGGTGCAGCCACGCACGCCAACGTCCCCCCGGCCGATGCCGTCGATGAGCGCTGGCGTCTGGAGCAAGAGCGACAACTGTCGCTGATCGAAGCGCTGGAGCAGTCGCAGCGTCAACTGCAGCAGCTCAACGAGTCGCTCAGCATCACCTCCGAGGAATTGGAGGCTGCCAACGAGGAGCTGGAGTCCTCCAACGAAGAGCTGCAAGTCTCCAACGAGGAGCTGCGCACGCTCAACGAAGAGCTCGACCGGTCGCTGCGTGAGCAGCAACAGCTGTCCGATTTGCTCGCCACGGTCCAGGAAAGCCTGGCCGGAGCCATCCTCATCATCGACGGGCAGGGGCGGCTGGTGCGCTACAACCAGCATGCAGCGGAGTGGTTCGGGCTGCGCGAACAGCACCTCGGTCTGCCGCTGCGCTTCGACCGGCGGCGCTTTCCCTGGCCAGCCGACTTGGGGGAGCGACTGGAGCGCGACAGTGCAAAGGCGTGGCAGCAGGAGATCGAACAACCCAACGGACGCTATCTGCTGCATATCGCGCCGTGGCGTACCGCCGACGAGCGTCACGGGACGGTGCTCACCGTCACCGACATGAGCGCGCTGCAACGCGCCGAGCACGAACGACTGGAGTTACAAACACGGCTGAGCGCTCTCACCGACGCCCTGCACGAGGCGGTGCTGTTGCTGCAGCCGGCCAGCGGGCGGCTGCTGTATGCCTCGGCGCGTCTGACCGAATGGCTGGGCACACCGAATGCCGACGGTGCAGCGCTGATCGAGCGCATCCACCCCGAGGATCGGCCCCGCGTGCTGGCGCGCTGGCAGGCGCAAGACGATGATCGCTGGACACAGCGCTACCGCTTGTTGCGCGACGGCGCCGGTATCCTGATGGTGCAAGAGCGCTGCAGCCGCATACGGGACGGCAGCGGCGGTGAACGCTTCCTGGCCGCATCGCTGCTGGACATCACCGATCTGATCGAGCTGGAGCGGCGCGAAGCGGCGGTGCGCGCCCGCCTGCAGGCGGTGTGGAGCAATCCAGCGGTGGGGGTGGCGGTGCTCACCCCCGAGGGCCTGATCCAGGACATCAACGATGCCCTGGCGGCGCTGCTGGGTGCGGCCAGCGCCGATCTGCGGGGACGCGCCTGGCGCGACTTCACCGCCGAGCCCGACCGCGCCGAGGACGCGGTGCAGTGGCAGGCGCTGCTGCGTGGCCAGCCCGTGGCTGCGCTGGAGAAACGCCTGCACGGCCTGGACGGCACCCAGCACTGGGCGCGCCAATATCTGCACATGGCCCATCACCCCGATCCGGTGGGGACGCTGGTGGTGGCCATGATCGAAAATATCGAGGACGTCAAAGTCCGCGAGCAAACCATCTTCCGGCAAGCCAACTACGACCCGCTCACCGGACTGCCCAACCGCAATCTGTTTCGCGACCGGCTGGAACAAACCCTGCTGCGTGCGCGGCGCGACATGCAGCCGGTCTATGTCATGTTCATCGACCTCGATGGCTTCAAGGAGGTCAATGACGTCTACGGCCATGAAGCCGGCGATGCGCTGCTGGCCCAAATGGCCGAGCGTTTTCGGCGCGCCGTGCGCGCCAACGACACCGTGGCGCGCTTTGGCGGCGACGAGTTCGTGGTGCTGCTCGATGGCGCCGAGACCCCGATGGTGGCCGAACGCGTTGGCGACGTGCTGCTGCACGCCGCGCGGCAACCGGTGGAGCTGGCCGGCACCGTACAGCACCTGACCGCCAGCATCGGCATCGCGGCCTACCCCAACGATGGCGAGACGGTGGAAGAGCTGCTGCGCATGGCCGACACCGCCATGTACACCGCCAAAAACAGCGGACGCGATCGGCTGCGCTTTTACTCGCCGCACATGGAAAGCCGCGCCCGCCGTCAGGCCGAGATCAAGGTCGGACTGGAAGAGGCGCTGGCGCAGTCGCAGTTCGAGCTGCATTTTCAGCCGTTGGTGATGTGGCCGCAACCGCGCGTGGTCGGGGTGGAGGCGCTGCTGCGCTGGCGCCACCCCACCCGCGGCCTGGTGGCGCCGAGCGAGTTCATCCCCGTGGCCGAGACCACCGGCCAGATTCGGCGCATCGGCGGCTGGGCCCTGCGCGAGGCCGGCCTGCGTGCGCTGGAGGCCGCCCAACGCTGGGGGCCGCCGTTTCGCGTCTCGATCAACTTGTCGGCGGCGCAGTTTGGCGACGCGGCGTTGGAGGCGTGGCTCAACGAAAGTCAAGGCCTGCTGCCGCACCTGACCCTGGAAGTGACGGAGTCGACCTGGATGGACGACAACCCGATCACGCAGCGCTGGCTGCAGCGCGTACGCGCCGGTGGCGCTCTGGTGGCGCTGGACGACTTCGGCACCGGGTACTCGAGTCTGTCGTATCTGATGCGCGCGCCAGTGGACGAACTCAAGATCGACAAGAGCTTCACCGACCACTTGGGCAGCGGCGGGCCGAGCGAGCGCATCGTCGCGGCGGTGCTGGACGTGGCCCAGGCACTGCGCGCCAGCGTCGTCGTCGAGGGGGTGGAGACGCGGCGCCAGCTCGACTTTTTGCGAACGATGGGGCCGATGTGCGTGCAAGGCTATTGTTTCGCGCGTCCCATGCCGTGGGAACAACTGGTGGCGTGGATGGATGCCTTCGACGGGCAGCCGAACGCGGCGCAGTGACGGCGGGGACGACACCCGCTGCCGCGTTGGGTGCCACGGCACCGCGCGTTTCGCAAAAAAACGAACACCCGGCGCGCGGCCGGGTGTCGAGGGTTATGCATAGGATGGGTTGGCGGAGCGGACGGGGCTCGAACCCGCGACCCCCGGCGTGACAGGCCGGTATTCTGACCAACTGAACTACCGCTCCGAAGTGGCGACCCTACGGGGATTCGAACCCCGGTACTCACCGTGAAAGGGTGATGTCCTAGGCCTCTAGACGATAGGGTCGTCGATGACAAACGGTTGGCGGAGCGGACGGGGCTCGAACCCGCGACCCCCGGCGTGACAGGCCGGTATTCTGACCAACTGAACTACCGCTCCGAAGTGGCGACCCTACGGGGATTCGAACCCCGGTACTCACCGTGAAAGGGTGATGTCCTAGGCCTCTAGACGATAGGGTCTACATTCGTGGTGGAGGTAAGCGGGATCGAACCGCTGACCTCTTGCATGCCATGCAAGCGCTCTCCCAGCTGAGCTATACCCCCACGGATACAGACGATGCTTTTAACGCTGACCAGCGTATCGCTCGCGATATCACTGACCGTCGTGCATCGACAAGGCCTGCATTATAGCCATATTTCGTTCTGCCTTCGGCCGTGAGCCGGTGTTTTTTTGTATCCGTCACACGGCCGCCAGACGCGCCAACACATCCTCGCGGCGGTGCAGCGCCAGCACCGCGTCCAGCGACGGCGTCTGCGGCGTACCCATGACGAGCACGCGCACCGGCATGGCCAGCTGGGGCATCTTGAGCCCGTGCGCCGCCAGCGTGGCCTTGACGGCGGCGTTGATGTCGGCCGCGTGCCATGGCACATCGCCCAAGCGCGCGGCCAGCTCGCGCAAGGCCGGGCGCACCGCGTCGGTAACGTAATGGGACAGATCCTCGGCGCGTGGCGTCGGCGCCGCGTAGTACGGCTGTGCCCAGTCGGCCAGTGCTACCGTGGTGTCGCAGCGCTCCTTGAACAGACCGCAGATGGCCGGCAGGCGCGCGTCGGCCTGCAGCCCCCGGCGCGCCAGCTGCTCGGCCACCAGCGGCGCCAGGCGTTCGTCGGGCGTCATTTTCAGGTGCTGGGCGTTGACCCAGCGCAGCTTGGCTTCATCGAACTGCGCTGCGCTACGCCCCAGATGGTCCAGGTCGAACCACTGCAAAAATTGCTCACGCGTGAAGATTTCGTCGTCCCCGTGGCTCCAGCCCAGACGCGCCAGATAGTTGATCATCGCATCGGGCAAAAAGCCGGCGTCGCGGTACCAGGTCACCGGTTTGGCGCCATGGCGCTTGCTCATCTTTTCGCCCTGCTCGTTGAGCACCGTGGGCAGGTGCGCGTACACCGGTGGCTCGTGGCCAAGCGCGCGGATGATGTTGATTTGGCGCGGCGTGTTGTTGACGTGGTCGTCACCGCGGATGACGTGCGTGATGCGCATGTCGATGTCGTCCACCACCACGCAAAAGTTGTAGGTGGGGGTGCCGATGTCGCCCAGCGGTGCCTGGCGCGCGATGACTAGGTCGTCGAGCTCGTCGTTGCGGATTTCCACCCGGCCCTTGACCTTGTCGTCCCACACCACGCTGCCATGGGTGGGATTGCGAAAGCGGATGACGGGTTGCACACCCTCCGGAATCGGCGGCAGGGTCTTGCCCGGCTCCGGACGCCAGGTGCCGTCGTAGCGCGGCTTGAGCTTGGCCGCCATCTGGCGCTCGCGCAGCGCCTCGAGCTCGGCCGGTGTCATATAACAGTGGTAGGCGAGCCCGGCTTGCAGCATCTCGCCGATCACTTGCTTGTAGCGCGCCATGCGTTGCATCTGGTAGTACGGCCCCTCGTCAGGGGTCAGGCCCAACCACGCCATCGCCTCCAGGATGACGTCCACCGCGGCTTGGGTGGAACGCTCCTGGTCGGTGTCTTCGATGCGCAAAATGAAGTCGCCGCCATTGGCGCGGGCAAACGCCCACGGATACAGCGCCGAGCGGATGTTGCCCAGATGGATGAAGCCGGTGGGCGACGGGGCAAAACGGGTGCGGATGCGTGTGCTCATGATGTCCAGGGTGGGCGGGCTTTCAGTGCAGCGCGTCCAGCCCGCGGGCCAGGTCGGCCGTGATGTCGTCGATGTGCTCCAGTCCGACGGAGACGCGGATCAGGCCCTGCGAGATGCCTGCGGCTTGGCGCTGCGCCTCGGTCAGCCGCCCGTGCGAGGTGCTGGCCGGGTGCGAACAGAGGGTTTTGGTATCTCCCAGATTGGTCGACAGCGACAGGGTGCGCAGCGCGTCGAGCACGGCGAACGCGCGCGCGCGCGCCTGCTCGGGGCCGTCGGCACGCACGTCGAAGGCAACGATGGCGCCGCCGCAGCCCGACTGCTGGCGCATGGCCAGCGCATGCTGCGGATGGCTGGGCAAGCCGGGGTAGTACACGCGCGCCACCGCGGGGTGCGCCTGCAGCCAGTGTGCCAGCTGCAAGGCCGTGGCACTTTGCGCCCGCAGTCGCAGGTGCAGCGTCTCCAAGCCCTTGAGCACCACCCAGGCGTTGAAGGGCGCCAAGGTCATACCAGCGCTGCGCAGCACCGGCAAAAACGTCTCGTCGATGAGCGCGCGGCGCGCGCACAGTGCGCCCGCCATCACCCGGCCCTGCCCGTCCAGATATTTGGTGCCGGAGTGCACCACGATGTCCGCCCCCAACGCCGCCGGCCGCTGCAGCGCCGGCGTGGCGAAGCAGTTGTCCACCGCCAGCCAAGCTCCGGCGCGGTGCGCGATGTCGGCCAGCGCCGCGATGTCGCACACCTCGGTGAGCGGGTTGGTGGGGGTCTCGGCCAGCAGCAGGCGAGTTTCGGGCCGAACGGCAGCGCGCCACGCATCGATATCGGCCTGCGGCACGAAGGTGGCCTGCACGCCAAACTTGGCCATGTCGGTGCCGATGAGGCGGATGGTGGCGCCAAACATCGAGCGCGAGCACACGATGTGGTCACCCGCCTTGAGCAAGCCCAGACAAAGCATCAGGATGGCAGCCATGCCCGAGCTGGTGGCAATCGCCGCCTCCGTACCTTCCAGCGCCGCCAGCCGCTGCTCGAAGCTGGTGGTGGTTGGGTTGCCATAACGGGCATAGGTGTAGCCCTCTTCCTGGCCGGCGAAGCGCGCCGCCGCCGCCTCGGCACTGGGCTGCACGAAGCCGCTGGTCAAAAACAGCGCCTCGGCGTTTTCACCGTAGGGGGTACGGGGCACGGCCACACGCACGGCCGCCGTCTCGGCGTGCCAGTGCGGCGTTGCCGCCGCGGACTCCTCGGCCATGCTCAGCCCTCCTGCGCGTTGGGCAAGGTCAACCGCGTGGCGTTGCCATCGTCGTCAGCCGCCTCGGCGGCGGCGCTGGCAGCGCGCCGCGGCGCGTTGAGCGCGGCGACGGACTCCGGCGTGACGTCACCGGTGACGTAGACGCCGTCGAAGCACGAAGCCTCGAAGCCGCGCAACGACGGGTTGAGTACCGCCACCGCCCGCTTCATCGCCTCCACGTCCTGGTAGATGAGGGCGTCGCAGCCGATGATCTGGCGCACCTCCTCCACCGTGCGGCCGTGCGCCACCAGCTCGGCCTGGGTGGGCATGTCGATGCCATACACATTGGGGTAGCGCACCGGCGGGGCGGCACTGGCCAGATGGACCTGACGGGCGCCGGCCTCGCGCGCCATCTGTACGATTTCGCGGCTGGTGGTGCCGCGCACGATGGAGTCGTCCACCAGCAACACGCGCCGCCCGGCGAATTCGCTGGCGATGACGTTGAGCTTTTGGCGCACCGACTTCTTGCGTACCGCCTGCCCCGGCATGATGAAGGTGCGGCCGACGTAGCGGTTTTTGACGAAACCCTCACGGTAGGGGCGTCCGATCAGACGCGCCACCTCCATCGCCGCCGGGCGGCTGGATTCGGGAATCGGGATCACGGCGTCGATTTCCGTTGGCGGCACGGTGGAAATCACGCGCGTGGCCAGCGCCTGCCCCATATTCAAGCGGGCCTGATAGACGGAGATGCCGTCGATGACCGAGTCGGGGCGCGCCAGATAGACGAACTCGAAAATGCACGGATGGTGCGCCGGCGCGTCGGCGCACTGCCGCGCCGTCACTTCGCCGTCGAAGGAGACGAATACGGCCTCCCCGGGCGCGATGTCGCGCTCGAGTCGGTGTCCGGTGCCCTCCAGCGCCACCGATTCACTGGCCACCATCACCGTGCCGTCGGGCCCGCGGCCGATGCACAGCGGGCGAATACCATACGGGTCACGAAACGCCAACATGCCGTGGCCGGCGATGAGCGCCACCACCGCGTAGGAGCCGCGCACACGCCGGTGCACCGCCGCCACCGCCGCAAACAAGTCGTCCGCGCGCAGCGCGGCCCCGCGGGTGCTGCGCTCCAGCTCGTGCGCCAACACATTGAGCAGCACCTCGGTGTCGCTTTCGGTGTTGATGTGGCGATGGTCGAGTCGAAACAACTCATCCTTCAACGCCGCGGCATTGGTCAGATTGCCGTTGTGCGCCAGCGCGATGCCAAACGGCGCGTTGACGTAGAACGGCTGCGCCTCCTCTTCGCTGGCGGCGTTGCCGGCCGTGGGGTAGCGCACCTGCCCCAGGCCGCTGTCGCCCGGCAGGGCGCGCATGTTGCGCGTGCGAAAGACGTCGCGCACCATGCCCTTGGCCTTGTGCATGAAAAATTTACGCCCGGCATGGGTCACGATGCCGGCGGCGTCCTGCCCGCGGTGCTGCAACAGCAGCAGGGCGTCATAGATCAGCTGATTGACCGGCTGGGTACTGACCACGCCGACGATGCCACACATGTCGATGTCCTTCTTCGATCACGGTAAAACCTGCGCCACCGGCAGCGGCGCGAGCTGTGCGATGAGCGACAGCCCTTGCTCCAGCCAACGCGCCCCCTGCGCTTGCTCCCACTGCGGATGATCGGCCCACGGCGTCCACTGCAACGCCGCGGCCAGCGCCAGCAACAGCAACACGCCGCGCGCCGCACCAAACAGCGCCCCGAGGGTGCGATCGATGGGCCGCACACCCACGGCCTGCGCGCCGCGTTGCGCCGCCCACGCCAGCAGCCCCCCGGCGAAGACGGTGACGATGAACAAGGCAGCGAAGGCCAGCAACCAACGCCACGTCGGACTCCAGTGCGGCACAGGCAACCACTGCGCGAGTGGATCGGCCCCGTGCCGCGCGACGAAATACGCCGCCACCCACGCCAGCAGCGCCAAAACTTCATACAACAGACCGCGCCACAGCCCCAGCACGATCGACGCCGCCAGCACGCACGACAAAGCCACGTCCACCGGCATCATGGTTCACAGGGTCAAAATCGCCGCCGGCAAACCCAGCGCCTTGACTTTTTCGGCCACCCGCTCGGCCTCGGCGCGCGAATCGAACGGCCCCACGCGCACGCGGATGCGCTTGCCCTGCGGGGTTTCGGCCACGTGGGTGTAGGTTTTCAGGCCGGCACGCTCCAGGCGCTGGCGCACCTCCTGGGCCCGCGCCGCTTCGGCAAACGCACCGACTTGGACGACCACGCGCACCTTGGCGGCGTCGGTGGCACGCTCGGCGGCGGCCGGTGTCGGGCCGGACGCGGCAGGTGCCCCCGAGGCAGCGCCGCCGACTGCGCCAGCCCCCTGGGCCGCCGCACCGGCGGCCGGTTGCGCCGCAGCCGCGGGAGCAACGGCTGACGAGAGCTGCTCGCGCACGGTGCCAGCGGGCGCGCCGGATGACGGCGCCGCACCGCGCGCATCGGCGCTGGGGCCCTGGGCAGCGGTGGTGCCATCGACATTGCCTGCATCGGTGGTACGGGTTGCCGCATCCGGCGCGGCCGTGGGTGATGCCAAGGCCGGCACGGCGTCACGCGCCGGGATGTCGATGATGACGTCCTCGGGCAGCGGGCGCGGCTCATGCTCCAGCACCGCGGGCAGGATGAAGACTGCGGCCAGCACCAGCACCGCCGCGCCGATGAGCCGCCGGCGCGCCTGCCGGCGCAGGGTCTCGACCGAGGGCGGCGCCTCGCGGCTGGCCCCGGCGGATGGGGACGACGAGCCGGAACCGGAGCGAAGTGCAAACATGCGTCAGCCCTGCAGGTGCTTGGCGCCCAGGCGCGGCAACCCCTGTTGCAGCACGCCACCGACCGTGTAAAAAGATCCCGAGACCACGATTCTACCAGCCGGGTTGGCTGCGGCCAGCGCAGCCTGCAAGGCCGGCCCTGCCCCCCCGTGGCAGTGGGCCACGGCGTCGCGGCGACGCGTCAACGCCCGCCACTGGGCGTGCAACGCTTCGGCCGTGGCCGCGCGCTCGGTTGGTAAATCGCAAAAATGCCACACGTCCACCAGCGCGTCGAGGCGCTGCAGCATCGGTTCCAGGTCCTTGTCGGCCATGGCGCCAAACACCATCTGCGTTTGCGGGTAAAAGCCCATCGCATCCAGGCTTTCGGCCAAAGCGGCCACCGCATGCGGGTTGTGCGCCACATCCAGCACCAGCACAGGCTGCCCGGGCACGATCTGAAAGCGTCCCGGCCATTGCACCATCGCCAACCCCTGCCGCACCGCCTGCGCCACCACCGGCAGCCGCGGGTGCAGGGCTTCTACCGCTGCCAGCACGCCAGCGGCATTGACGAGCTGATTGGCCCCGCGCAAAGCGGGCGGTGCCAGCCCCGCGTAGCGCCGCCCCCGCCCCTGCCACGTCCATTGCTGGCGGTCGCCGCTGTAGTGAAAATCGCGCCCCGCCAACCAAAGATCGGCGCCGATTTCGAGCGCGCGATCGAGGACGCTGCGCGGCGGTGCCGGATCGGAGACCACCGCGGGCCGGCCGGTGCGCAAAATCCCCGCCTTCTCATAGCCGATGGTCTCGCGGTCGGGACCGAGGAAGGCCATGTGGTCGAGGTCGATGCTGGTGATGATGGCGCAATCCGCGTCCCACAGATTGACCGCGTCCAACCGCCCGCCCATCCCCACCTCCAGGATCAGGACGTCGGGCCGCCGTGCCAGCAGCGCGTGCACCAGCGCCAGCGTCGTAAATTCGAAATAGGACAAAGGGACGACTTCGCCGGCGCAGCGGGCGGCTTGGACCGCAGCGAAAGACGGCGTCAGGTCGACCGCCGACATCGGCTCACCGTCCAGGCGTGCGCGCTCCTCGAAATGCACCAGATGCGGGGAGGTGTAGAGCGCGGTGCGGTAGCCGCCGTGCCGGTAAATCGACTCCAGCATCGCACAGGTCGAGCCCTTGCCATTGGTGCCGGCAACGGTGACGACCGGGCAGCGCGGCTGCAGGGCTGCGCCCAGCCGCTGCGCCACCGCCCGTACCCGCTCCAGGCCCAGCGTGATGCGTTGGCCGTGCAGGGCTTCCAGGTAGGCCAGCCAATCGCTCAACGGCGCGTTGGCGCCGGGAGCGGTCGAGGCGGCGTGCGCCGTGGGTTCGGACATTGGATGCAACTTGGGGTGTGGTGGAACGCAGCGCGACCTCGGCCGGGCACGCCGCAGCCGAGGCGACGCACTATTTTCGCACTCCATGCCGCCCCCAGGGTTGCGGCGCGCGCCGCCATCGGTCCGCGCTGCCCGACAATCACGGCTACCAACGACGATGTGATCGAGCCCATGATTTCCAGCAAGCCTTCTGTCACACCCGCCATCGCTTCCCCGCCGACCTCCCCCCCCGCGCAGCGCCCCACCTGGCAACGTCTGCAACGGCTGGCTGCCAACGGCGTGCCGCACCTGCGCGAGCTGCTGTGCGACAGCGGCGCCCGCCGTGCCGAGCGCCTGCATTGGCACGCCGCCGGCATCACGCTGGACGCCACCCACCAGGCCGTCACGCATGAGGTGCTCGACGCACTGCTGGCACTGGCTGCAGAAAGCAGCGTGCGCGAGCAGGCAGCGGCACTGGCACGCGGCGAGATCGTCAACCCCACCGAGGGAAGGGCCGCGCTGCATGTGGCGCTGCGCGCACCCGGCAACGCCACGGGGCCGTGGAGCGCCGATATCGCCGCCGCGGTCCACGCTGAGCGCGAGCGCTTTTTGGCTGCCGCCGAACGCATTCGCACCCAGCGCTGGCAGGGGGCCACCGGCGAGTCCATCACCGATGTCGTGAACCTGGGTATCGGCGGCTCGGACCTGGGGCCGCGCACCGCGGTGCAGGCGCTACAGGCCCTCGTGCACCCAACGGTGCGGGTGCATTTCGTCTCCAATCCGGACGCCTGGACGCTGTACCGCGTGCTGCGCCAGTGCACGCCGGCCCGCACCCTCTTCATCGTCCAGAGCAAGACGTTCACCACAGCCGAGACCCTGCAACTGGCCGCTTCGGCGCGGCGCTGGCTGGCCGACGGCGGCATCGCGGCCGACGTGCAACGCGCCCACCTGCTGGCCGTCACGGCCGCGCCGGCGTTGGCGGCGGCACAGGGCTATGCGCCCGAACACACCTTCCGTATCTGGGACTGGGTGGGCGGACGCTACTCGGTGTGGTCGGCCATCGGGCTGCCGCTGGCCATTGCCATCGGCGCCGAGGCGTTTCGCGCCTTGCTGGATGGCGCGCACGCGATGGACCGCCACTTCTGGGAGTCGCCGCCCGCGCGCAACCTGCCGCTGGCGCTGGCGCTGCTGGGTGTGTGGAACCGCAACTTTTTGGGTTGCCCCACACACCTGTTGGCCATCTACAGCAGCCGGCTCGCCACCCTGGCGCACCATCTGCAACAACTGGAGATGGAGTCCAACGGCAAATCGGTCCACATCGATGGCACGCCTTGCGCCATCGACACCGGCCCCATCGTCTGGGGGGGGTCCGGCATCGACGGCCAGCACGCGTATTTTCAGCTGCTGCACCAAGGCCGCCACCGGGTGCCGGTGGACTTCATCGGCGTGCAGCAAGACGACACCCCGCTGCCGTTGGCGGCTGACCACCAGCGCCTGGTGCAGCTGAGTTTGCGCGCGCAGGCGCGCGCGCTGGCGCTGGGGCGTGACGACGCGGCCACCGCGGCCGAGCTGCGCGCTGCCGGTCTGCCGCCTGATCAGGTGCAGGCGCTCACGCCGCACCGGCGCTTTGCCGGCAACGTGCCCAGCAACATCCTGTGGCTGGAGGCGCTGACGCCGCGCACGCTGGGGGCGTTGCTGGCGGCCTACGAGCACAAGGTCTTTTGCCAAGCGGCCATCTGGCGCGTCAACCCCTTCGATCAATGGGGCGTGGAACTGGGCAAGGCGATACTGCGCCAACTGCAAAATTCACCGGCGTGAGCGTATAGACTGTCGGGTATATCGACTCGATGCACCCTCTTTCCGCGCATGGCCACCTCGTCCCGCACCGCCCGCCGCGATCCGCACAAGGACCATCCGCTCATCGACGATATCCGGCTGCTGGGGCGGCTGCTGGGAGACGTGATACGCGAACACGAGGGCGAGGCCACCTTCGCGCTGATCGAGGATATCCGGCAGCTTTCGGTGGCCTACCGACGTCAGGGCGACCCACGCGCCGGTCGGCGCTTGGACGCCTTGCTGGCCGGGCTGAGCGACGACCAGGCCGTCAGCGTCATTCGCGCCTTCACTTTTTTCAGCCACCTGGCCAATTTGGCCGAAGACCGCCACCACGTGCGGCGGCGTGCGGTGCACGAACGTGCGGGCGACGTACAAGAGGGCAGCCTGGCGCACCTGTGGCGGCGCCTGCAGGCGCGCGGCGTCGGCGCCGACGCCGTGGCCGAGACCCTCGAGCGCGCCCACATCAGCCCGGTGCTCACCGCCCACCCCACCGAGGTGCAGCGCAAGAGCATCCAAGACGCCGAGCGCGACATCGCGCGTCTGCTGGCCGAGCGCGACGCCATCCGGCAGGCGGCCTGCGGCGCCCAACCCGAGCGCGACCCCGTGTTGGCGCGGCAGTTGAGCGCCTGCGAGGCGCTGATGCGCGCGCGCGTGACCCAACTGTGGCACACCCGGCTGCTGCGCTTCACGCGCTTGACGGTGGCCGACGAGATCGAAAACGCGCTGGCCTACTATCCGGTGACCTTTCTGCCCGAGATTCCGCGCCTGTATGCCGAGCTGGAAGCAGCGCTGCCGCAGACGCCCGTGCCGCCCTTTTTGCGCATGGGCCAGTGGGTGGGCGGCGACCGCGACGGCAATCCCAACGTCAACGCCGCCACCTTGCGTCTGGCGCTGCAGCGGCAAAGCGACGTCATCCTGCGCCACCTGCTGCGCGAACTGCACGCGCTGGGGGCGGAACTGTCGCTGTCGGCGATGTTGCTGCCACCTCCGCCGGCGCTGGCGGCGCTGGCCGAGCGCTCCCCCGACACCAACGCCCACCGCCAAGACGAGCCCTATCGGCGCGCGCTCACCGGCATGTACGCCCGGCTGGCGGCCACCTTGCGCGAGCTCACCGGCGGCGAGGCGGCGCGCCATGCCGTCGCCCCGCAAAACCCGTACACCAGCCCCGACGAACTGCTGGCGGACCTGCGGGTGCTCGACGCAGCGCTGGCGGCGCAGCGCTGCGAGGCGCTCGCCCAGCCACGGCTCAAACCGCTGATCCGAACGGTGGAGGTGTTTGGCTTTCATCTGGCCACCGTGGACTTGCGGCAAAGCTCCGACCAACACGAACGGGCGGTGGCCGATTTGCTGGCCCAGGCTCGGTTGTGTAGCGACTACAGCGCCTTGGACGAAAACGAAAAACGAGGGGTGCTGTTGCGTGTGCTCAATGACGTGCGCCCGCTACGCGTGCCGGGGCAGCCCTATGAGGAGCACACCCTCAGCGAGCTCGCCATCTTCGAGGCCGCGCGTGAGCTGCGCACGCGCTACGGAGCAGCCGCCATCCGCCACAGCATCATCAGCCACACCGAAGCGGTGAGCGACCTGCTGGAAGTGCTGGTGCTGCAAAAGGAAGCCGGTCTGTTGCGCGGCACCCTCGACCACGACGCCTGCGCCGACCTGATCGTGGTGCCGCTGTTCGAAACCATCGATGACTTGGCGCGCGCGCCACGTATCATGGAAGATTACCTGCGGCTGCCCGGGGTAGCCGAGATGCTCGCGCGCGCCGGCCCGCTGCAGTACCACGAACAGGAGGTCATGCTGGGCTACTCCGACAGCAACAAGGACGGCGGCATCGTCACCAGCAACTGGGCGCTGTACCGCGCCGAGGTGGCGCTGGCCGAGCTGTTCGACCGCCTGTCCGCGCAGTGGGGGCGAGCGCTGACGCTACGCTTGTTCCACGGCCGTGGCGGCACGGTCGGGCGCGGGGGCGGCCCCAGCTACCAGGCCATTCTGGCGCAGCCAGCGGGCACGGTGCACGGTCAGATACGGCTGACCGAGCAAGGTGAAGTCATCGCCTCCAAATACGCCAACCCCGACATCGGGCGACGCAACCTGGAAACCCTGGTGGCCGCCACCTTGGAGGCGACCCTGGCCCCGCCGGTCACCGACACCCCACCCGAATTCCTGGCCGCCGCCGAAACGCTGTCGCAAGCCGGTCTGCGCGCCTACCGCCAGCTGGTGTACGAAACCCCGGGCTTTGCCGACTATTTCTTCCACGGCACGCCGATTCGCGAGATCGCCGAACTCAACATCGGTTCGCGTCCGGCGTCGCGCAAGCCGAGTCAGCGTATCGAGGACCTGCGTGCCATCCCGTGGGTGTTCAGCTGGGGCCAATGCCGCGCCACGCTGCCGGGTTGGTACGGGTTTGGCAGTGCGGTGGCGGCGTTGCTGGGCGAGCACGGCGAGCGCGCCGGTACCCGGCTGCTGCGCCGCATGGCGCGTGAGTGGCCCTTTTTCGCCACCCTGCTGTCCAACATCGACATGGTCCTGGCCAAGAGCGACCTGTCGATTGCGCGCCGCTATGCCGCCTTGGTGCCCGATGCACGGCTGCGCCGACGCGTCTTCAGCGCCATCGAAGCCGAGTGGCAGCGCACACACGAGGCCCTGCAGCGCATCACCGGACACGCGCAGCGTCTGGCCAACAATCCGGCGCTGGCGCGCTCGATCGCCCACCGCTTCCCCTACATCGACCCGCTGCACCACCTCCAGGTGGAGTTGCTGCGCCGCTACCGCGCCGGCAACACCTCCGACAAGGTCAAGCGCGGCATCCACATCGCCATCAACGGCATCGCCGCCGGGCTGCGCAATACGGGCTAGCGAGCGGGCAGGCGGCGGGCGAGGCGGGCTGCGGCGCTGCGTTACCATCACGCCATGATCACGGTCTATGGCATCGTCAATTGTGAAACGGTGAAAAAGGCCCGGGCCTGGCTGCAGGAGCGTGGCGTGCCGCACACCTTTCACGATTTCAAAAAACAGGGGGTGCCCACCGAACGGCTCGACGCCTGGTTGGCCGCCCTCGGCTGGGAGGCCTTGCTCAACCGCCGCGGCACCACCTGGCGCCAGCTGGACGAGGCCACCCGCGCCGCCGTCACCGATGCGGCCAGCGCCCGTGCGCTGATGCTGGCCAAGCCCAGCGTCATCCGCCGACCGGTGGTCGAGTGGGGTCACGCCGTCACGGCGGGCTTCGATCCGGACGATTGGCAAGGCCGGCTCTGACGGCGCGGCGTTGGTCCACGTCGGCGCGGTGGTGTGCCGTCGTGTCGGGCATAGCGCCTACAATCGGCGCACCATGCACGCCATCACCGACACCCTCAGCGGCGCGGTCGTCCACACGCGCGCCAACGTCTATTTCGACGGCCAATGCGTCAGCCACAGTCTGACCCTGGCTGACGGTTCGCGCAAATCGGTCGGGGTGATTCTGCCCGCCACGCTCACCTTCAACACCGGCGCCCCCGAAATCATGGAGGGGGTCGCTGGGTCATGTGAAGTGCTGCTGCCCGGTGCCACCCAGTGGCAACGCTTCGGCCCGGGGGAGCGTTTTGCCGTCCCCGGCAACGCCAGCTTCCAGATTCGCGTCACCGGCCAACCCTATCACTACATTTGTCACTTCGGCTGATACCCGGGATCGGGGCCAGCGGCGGCGCACCGCGCCCAGCGCCCCACCCGTGTTCGTCACTCCTTTAGCCTTCTGCACAGACCGTCATGTCCACCATCCTGCAAAGCCTGCCCGTCGGCCAGAAGGTCGGCATCGCCTTTTCTGGCGGCCTGGACACCAGCGCCGCCCTGCTGTGGATGCGCCAAAAGGGCGCCATCCCCTACGCTTACACGGCCAACCTGGGCCAACCGGATGAGCCCGACTACGAGGCCATCCCCAAGCGGGCGCTGGCCTACGGCGCCGAGCGCGCACGCCTGGTGGACTGCCGGCCGCAGCTCGCCGCCGAGGGGCTGGCCGCGCTGCAGTGCGGCGCCTTTCACATCAGCACCGCAGGCCTGACCTATTTCAACACCACCCCCATCGGGCGCGCCGTCACCGGCACCATGCTGGTGGCGGCGATGAAAGAAGACGACGTCCACATCTGGGGCGATGGCAGCACGTACAAGGGCAACGATATCGAGCGCTTTTACCGCTATGGACTACTGACCAACCCGGCGCTGCAGATCTACAAGCCCTGGCTGGATGAGACCTTCATCGACGAGCTGGGCGGACGCAAGGAAATGTCGGAGTTCCTGATCCGCAATGGCTTCGACTACAAGATGTCGGTCGAAAAAGCCTACAGCACCGACAGCAACATGCTGGGAGCGACGCACGAAGCCAAGGACTTGGAATATCTGAACGCCGGCATCCGCATCGTCAACCCCATCATGGGGGTGGCGTTCTGGAAGCCGGAAGTCGAGATCCAGCCCGAAGAGGTCACCGTTCGCTTCGAAGAAGGTCGGCCGGTGGCGCTCAACGGCCGCGAATACCCCGACCTGGTCGAGCTGTTCCTGGAGGCCAACCGCATCGGCGGGCGCCACGGCCTGGGCATGAGCGACCAGATCGAAAACCGCATCATCGAGGCCAAGAGCCGCGGCGTCTATGAGGCCCCTGGCATGGCGCTGCTGTTCATCGCCTACGAGCGACTGGTCACCGGCATCCACAACGAAGACACCATCGAGCAGTACCGCGACAACGGCCGCAAACTGGGGCGGCTGCTCTACCAAGGCCGCTGGTTCGACCCGCAGGCTATCATGCTGCGCGAGGCGGCTCAACGCTGGGTGGCGCGTGCCATCACCGGCGAAGTGACCCTGGAGCTGCGCCGCGGCAACGACTACTCCATCCTCAATACCGAAAGCCCCAATCTCACCTATCACCCCGAGCGGTTGACGATGGAAAAGGGCGCGTCGGTCTTCACCCCGCGCGACCGCATCGGCCAGCTGACGATGCGCAACCTCGACATCAGCGATACGCGCGACAAACTGGCCATCTATACCCAAGCGGGGCTGCTGGCCATCGGCAAGGATGGCGACCTGCTGAAGCTGGGCGGCTGAGCGCCGATGCCCCCAGGCGGGGGCGCCTGGGCGCGCGCCGCCGTCACGGTGTGGCCTGCGCCCAGCGCACGATGCGCTCGGCCAAGCGCTCGGTGGTGCCGGGCGAGCGCAACTCGCCCGCCAGCACGTGCTGCTCGGCATCGGTGCTGTCGGTGACCGCCTCCAGCGTCGCCACGCCGGGAGGCAGGCGCGCCACCACCGCCTGTGTCAGTGCCGGATCGACCGTGCGGTCGGCTGGGCTGAACAGCACCAGCACGGGCGTGCGCACGCGCGCCCAGTCGCCCTCGCGCACACGCTGCACCAACGCCATCATCGGCAGCAGCGCCTCCACCGGATAGACCCGCGTCCAAGCGGCCTCGATGCGCGGATCCTCGCTTGGCGTGCCCACGGTGCCACCGGTGACGATGTGCGCGATCTGCCGTCCCCAGGGCCCAAGCAACCACTCGGTGCGCTTGTCCTGGGGGCCGAAATTTGGCGATATCCAGACCTGACGCGCCATGGGCACTCCGGCTGCGTCGGGGTGCTGCGCCAGCCACGCCGCCAGCGTCGCGCCGGTGGAGGTACCGATGACCAGCACACGCTCGCCCAGCGCATGGCCGATGCGCAGCGCCTCCACCCCGTCGGCCAGCCACTGCTGCATCGTCGCGCGCGCCAAGGCGGTGCCATCCTGTCCGTGGCCACTGAGGCGCGCCTCGTACAGGTGCGCGCCCAGCGCCTGCGCCACCCGAGCGGCCAGCGGATGGGTTTCCGCGCGCGTGGCGGTAAAACCGTGCAGATACACCACCGCCCATGGCGCACGCCGCCCCGGCTCTCCGTGCCAGACGATGCGCTTGGCGGCGTCGGGCCGCAAGCCCGGCACCTGTGCTTCCTGCTGGGCCAACCAATCGGGCAACGCGCGCACATCCGCCGGCGGCTGCGGGCGTGCTTGCGGCGCATCTGGGCCACCGTGGTAGCGCGGCCCGCCCCACCACAGCGCCAGTGGCAGCCATACCAACAGCGCCACCATCCACCCCAGGCGTCGCACCCATGGCCGCATGGCTGGCCGCGCTGGCCGTATCCCTATGTCCATCGCCGCTTCCCCTCTGACTCAACATGCCTCGACCGCAACTGGAACCCTGCCCGCGACGCTCATTACCAGGGCCGTCACGCGTCCAGCGGGTACACCGATCCTCGTACAACCATCGACCCGCGTCCTCACACCACCACCGGCTCCGGCTCCAAGCGAATCCCGAACCGTTCGTACACGCTGGTCTGAATCAGCCGCGCCAGCGTCATCACCTCGCCGCCGGTGCACGGCTGCTCGCGCCCGCCGCGGTTGACCAACACCAGCGCCTGCTTTTCATACACCCCGGCACGGCCTACGGTCTTGCCCTTCCAGCCGCAGGCGTCGATCAACCAGCCCGCCGCGAGCTTGATGCGGCCGTCCGGCAAAGAATAGTGCACCAGCTTGGGGTCACGCCCGATGATGTCGGCGCATTGCTCGGGCGTGACCGTCGGATTTTTGAAAAAACTGCCCGCGTTGCCCAGCACCGCCGGGTCGGGCAGCTTGGCGCGCCGAATCTCGCACACCCATTGAGCCACCTGCTGCGGCGTCGGCTCGGCCACGCCGGTCTCGGCCACTTTGCGTTGCAAGTCCTGGTAGTCCAGCTGCGGCCGCCAGCGCCGCGGCAGCCAAAAGCGCACGCGCGTGATCAGCGCCCGACCCTTGAGCCCCATGCCGCGCGCGCCGGCGCGTTCGTGCTTGAACACCGAATCACGGTAGCCGAAGGCGCAGTGCTCGTGGCGCAGCGTCAGGGGCTCGCCCGTGTCGAGGTCGATCGCATCCAGCGAGTGGAAGCGGTCTTGCAGCTCCACACCATAGGCGCCGATGTTTTGCACCGGCGCCGCCCCCACCGTGCCGGGAATGAGGGCGAGATTCTCCAGCCCCGGCCAGCCCTGTTCCAGGGTCCACTGGACGAAGGCGTGCCAATTTTCGCCGGCGGCAGCCTCCACCAGCCAGCCGCGTGCGTCCTCGTGCAGCAAGCGGCGCCCCCGCAGCTCCACCTTCAACACCAGGGCGCGCACATCGCCGGTGAGCACGATATTGCTGCCGCCACCCAGGATAAAGGTCTCGCGCGCACGCCAGTCGGGGTGCCGCACCAGCGCCCGCACGTCATCTTCGCTGCGCACGCGCACCAGACGGTGGGCGCGCGCGGCGATGCCGAAGGTGTTGAAGGGCTGCAACGACACGTGGTTCTCGACTACCATGCGCGCATTGTCGCAAACCCATCCATTCCGAAGATCAGAGGCATGCCCTCCTTCGACACCGTGCTCGAGCCCAACATGGTCGAGGTCAAGAACGCCGTCGAGCAAGCGCAACGCGAAATCGGCACCCGGTTCGACTTCAAAGGCAGCAGCGCCGCCGTCACGCTCAGCGGCCAGGAGATCACCGCGCTGGCCGACAGCGATTTTCAGCTGCAGCAGGTGCTGGACGTGCTGCGCAACAAGCTCACCAAACGCGGCGTCGATGTGCGTTTTTTGGACCCGGGGAAAATGGAAAAAATCGGCGGCGACAAGCTCAAGCAGGTGCTGACGGTGCGCCACGGCATCGCCACCGAAGATGCGAAAAAAATTCAGCAGCTCATCAAAGGCAGCAAACTCAAACTACAGGCCGCCATCCAGGGCGAGGTGGTGCGCGTCAGCGGCGCCAAAAAGGATGACCTACAAGCCGCCATCGCCCTCATCCGCCAGAGCATGGCGCAACTGCCGCTGCAGTTCACCAACTTCCGTGACTGAAACCGTGGCGCGGTGGTGATCATGGCCCTCGACGCTCACCCCGACCCCGCTGACGCCACCATGCACGACTGGATGGCGCGCTGGTCCGAGCTGGAGATGCATCTGGCGGCGCTCCTGCTGGCGCCGCCCACTGACGAGGCTTGGCTGGCGCGCTTCGAGCGTTTACTGACACAGGCACGAGCGCTGCTGGCCACCGACGAAGACGCGACCCTATACTGGCTCTTTCAGCTCGCCACCGCTTCCACCGTGGGCTACAGCAGCGCGCACGCGATGGCATGCTGGGCGATGTGCCGCCTGCTGGCACCGCTGACCCGTGTGCCGGCGGTCGATCAAGACGCGCTGGAGTGTGCCGCTCTGACGATGAATATCGGCATGACGCGGCTGCAAGATACGCTGGCCGAGCAAGAGGCGCCGCCGACGACGGAACAGCGCGCCCTCATCGACACCCACCCGGCGCGCGGGGCGCAGTGGTTGCGTGAACGCGGTGTGCGCGATGCGCGCTGGCTCGATCTGGTCGAACAGCACCACGAACCCGCGCCACGCGATATCACCTTGCGCCTGCTGCAGCGCATGGACCGCTACACCGCCCTCATCAGCCCGCGCCGCACCCGACTGGGGCGCAACGTCACCGATTCGGCACGCGCGCTGCTCCTGGGCGATGAGGGTGGCGTGGACGACATCGGCCGCGCTTTGCTGCAGACGCTGGGCATTTGCCCACCCGGCACCTACGTACGCCTGGCTGACGGCAGTATCGCGCTGGTACTGCGCCGCTCGGGTCGGCCCGGCGAGCCATGGGTGGGCGCGGTGCTCGACCCCGCCGGGCACCCCATTCCCGAACCAGCCCTGATCGACACCGGCGACGAAAAACACGCCATCGAGGCGGCTTTGCAAACCGCCACCGTGCGCGTGCGGCCCAACCACAACCGGCTGCTGCAGCTGTCGCGCCTGGCGCTGCAACGCTAGCCCATCAACCCACACGCGGCGATGCGGGCGCGACAGGGCCACGCGCGCCCCGGGCGCCTGTCTCAGCGGCGCCCCGCTTTCTTCTCGCCGATACGGCTCTCCTGCCCGGCGATGAGTCGCTGGATGTTGCCGGCGTGCCGCCACAGCAACAGCACCGACATCGCCGCCACCGCCGCCCCCACGGGCGCCTGCACGTCCCACGCCGCGCCGTCACCGAACCAGTAATACAGCGGGGCAAACACCGCCGCCACGATGGCCGCCAGCGACGAATACCGAAAGAACACCGCCACCAATATCCAACTGGCGATCACCGCCACGCCCAGCCAGGGCTCGAACGCCAACAGCACGCCAGCCGCGGTGGCCACGCCCTTGCCGCCCTGGAAACGGAAAAACACCGGGAATAGGTGCCCAAGAAACGCCGCCAGCCCCACGGCGGCCACCGTCATCGGCCCCCAGCCCCACGCGCCGCCCCACTGCGCCACGGCCCACACCGGCAACCAGCCCTTGACGGCGTCGAGCAACAGCGTCAACGCCGCCGCCGCCTTGTTGCCCGATCGCAACACATTGGTGGCCCCCGGGTTTTTGCTGCCATAGGTGCGCGGGTCGCGCAAACCCATCAGCCGGCTGACCAGCACCGCGAACGACAGCGACCCCACCGCATAGGCCAGCACCACCGCCGCCCACGGCATCCAAACCTCATGCATACCCTTCACTCCTGAATGGACTGCACCTGCGCCCGAGACCCGAGAACCCTCGGCCCCTGGGTCGGCCGCCTGCTTGGCGCCCCGCGGCAAGGCTGCCCGCAAGGCCGTAACGAGCCTCTAGCTTAATCGAGCGTGCGCCGGCGCACGCGGCGCCCTCCTCTTGCCGTGTGCGCGGTCGGTTTGCTCGGCTCATTGAGCCGGGTCACGGATCTCCCAGCGAATCCGGTCCACCGCCTGCCATAACTCGGGGGTCAGGCTCACGTCCCACGCATCCAGGCAGGCGTCGAGCTGTGCCAGCGAGGTCACGCCGATGATGGTGCTGGCCACGCGCCAGTTGCGGTAACAAAACGCCAGCGCCAGCTGCACCGGCGTCAGACCGTAGGCGCGCGCCAGCGCGTTGTAGCGGCGCGCCGCCGCCAGCGCCTCCGGCCGCCCCCAGCGCTGCTTGCGCATGCTCTCGAACAGCGCCAAGCGCCCTTGCGGGGGGCCGTCGTGCGCCAGCCCGGTGGCGTCGTATTTACCGGTCAACAAGCCAAAGCCCAGTGGCGAGTACGCCAACAAGGACACCTCCAGCCGGTAGCAGGTTTCATCCAACCCGTTTTCGTAGCTGCGGTTGATCAGGCAGTATGGGTTTTGCACACTGGCTACGCGCGGCAAACCGTACTGCTCGGCCAAGCGCACGAATTCGTGCACGCCATAAGGGGTCTCGTTGGACAGGCCGACCGCGCGCACCTTGCCGGCACGCACCAGGGTATCCAGCGCCTCCAGCTGCTCCCGTATGCTGGCGCAGGGGCGCTCCTTGGACGGATCGAACGTCAGCGCACCAAACATCGGCACATTGCGCGCCGGCCAGTGGATCTGGTAGAGGTCGATGACGTCGGTCTGCAGCCGGCGCAGGCTGCCCTCGCAAGCGGCGATGATTTCGGCCTTGGTCAGGCCGGCCTGCTCGCCGCGAATCCAGGGCATGCCGCGCGCGGGCCCCGCCACTTTGGTGGCCAGCACCACGCGCTGCCGTACGCCGGGGCGGCTGGCCAGCCAGCGGCCGATGATGGTCTCGGTGGCGCCGTAGGTCTCGGCGCGGGCTGGCACTGCATACATCTCGGCCGTATCGATGAAGGCAACACCGCGCTCCAGTGCGCGGTCCAAAATGGCGTGCGCGTCCGCCTCGGCCACCTGCTCGCCAAACGTCATGGTGCCCAAGCAGATGGGCGAAACACGCAGTCCACTGCGGCCCAGTACAACGGGTTTCATGCGCTCATCGCTCCGTGGGATCGTTGGCTGGGGGGCGCGCGGCGGCCTGGATGCGCGCGCGGGCCTCCTCCTGCAGACGCAACACGCGCCGCTGGACCTTGCCGGTGGTGGTCATCGGCAGCGCCTCGATGAATTCGATCTCTTTCGGATATTCGTAAGGTGCCAGACGCCCTTTGACGTGCGCCTGCAGCTCGGCCACCAGCGGCGGGTCGAACTCGCGCTCGGGATCGGTGCGGCGCGCGCGCTGCTCGGCCCACTCGGGCGTCAGCACCACAAAGGCTTTGACCACCGCCCCGCGTTCGGGGTCGGGCTTGGGCACCACCGCCGCATTGGCCACCGCTGGGTGCTTGAGCAGGCAGTTTTCGATTTCGCTGGGCCCGATGCGGTACCCGGCGGCCTTGAATACATCGTCGGCGCGCCCCTGATACCACAGATAGCCGTCGGCATCCTGCCGCGCCAAGTCACCGGTGCGGCACCAGCTGTCGGACGGATCGCCCGTGAATTTGGCGCGGGTGGCCGCGTCGTTGCCCCAGTAGCCCAGAAAAAAGACCGGATCGAGGTCACCGTGGCGGTCGCGCCGGTGTACCGCCACTTCACCGACCGCACCCACCGGCACCGGGTGACCATCTTCATCCAGCAGCGCCACACGGTGCCCCGGATAAGCGCGCCCCATGCTGCCGGGTTTGGCCGGCCACAGGCGCGCGCAGTTGCCCACCACATAGTTGATCTCGGTCTGGCCGAACATCTCATTGACGGTCACGCCAAGCTGATCGCGGCAGTAAGCGAACACCGCGTCACCCACCGCCTCGCCCGCGCTCATGATGGCCTGCAGATGCAGCCGGTAGTGCCGACGCGGCTCGGGCACGGCCTTCATCATCGCCTTGAGCGCCGTCGGGAACAAAAAGGTGTGCGTGACCCGATGGCGCTGCAAGAGCGCAAACGCCTGTAGCGGATCGAAGCGACCGCACCAGGCCACGATGGGGCGGCCGAAATAGAGCGTGGGCAGCAGCGCATCCATCAACCCACCCGTCCACGTCCAGTCGGCCGGACTCCAGAACACGGCGTCGCTGCGCACCCGCGCATCGGCGGGGTCGAAGCCAAACCAATTCTGGCTGCACACGAAGCCACTGAGGTTGCCGATCAAGGCCCGGTGCGGTATCAGCGCCCCCTTGGGGTTGCCGGTGGTACCGCTGGTGTAGATCAGCACCGCGGGGTCGTCGGCAGCGGTGTCGTGCGGCTCGAATCGTTTGCGCAGACCGGCGCGCGCCTGTGGCCAGTCGATCACTTCGACATCGAAGGCGCCGGTCAGCCCGATGACGTGGCGCAGCGCGGGGCAGCGCGCGCGCACCGCCTGTACGCCGGCACCGGTGACATCGTCCACCAGGGCCACGGCCGCCGCGCTGTCTTGCAGCCGGTACTCCAGCGCCTCGGCGCCGAAAAGCTGCGACAACGGCACGGCCACCGCGCCCAGCTGCCACACGGCCATGTAGGCCACCGCGGTCTCGAAACGCTGCGGCAACACGATGGCGACACGGTCACCCGGTCGCACGCCCAACAGCCGCAGGGCATTGGACAGTCGGTTGGCCTCCTCGGCCACATCGCGAAAGGTATGGGTGCGCGGGCGCGCCCAACCCGGGCCATCCTCGATGATGGCCGGCGCCGCAGCGCTGCGGCGGCGGCGTGCCCAGCGCCGCACACACACTTCGGCGATGTTGAAGCGCGCCGGCACGTGCCTGTCAAGGCAAAGTAGAAATGTCCGCCCTCTGAGCAAGTTAGAAATGTCCGGTTTGACGCCGAAGGTATGTCCTCATGGGCTGGCCCATGGGCCAGCCCATGAGGGCGGAGCGCTGAAGAGACGACGCCAGGGGTGCTCAGGGCCGGGACACCATGGCTGTTTGACTTGGCGCGCTTTGAGGATGTCATCCACCCGCGCATTGAGCGTCTTGTCATCGACGGCGCTGGGGGTGGCTGGAGCAGGATCG
>NZ_VJON01000002.1 GCF_007556685.1 Tepidimonas charontis
CACCTTGAGCCGCTCGATCTCCCGCTCGCTCATCTCGATGCGCTTGTCCACCCAGCCCTCCGCTTCCAGACCAACAAGCGGACATTTCTACTTTGCCGGAAGCGGACATTACTATCTTGCTTCTACAGCGCCGGCACGTGCCAGCGAAACGTTGCGTACAAGGCAGTGTAATCGTCGCGCTCGGCAGCTGTGTCGTGGACGGGACTCGGCATCGTCGGCACCCCCGTTGTCTCCTGAATAATGGCGCAAATGTACCAAGTTCGACACACCGCGCGCAGCACCTACGAGACGCTGCGCGGCCAACGCTATCACCTGTGGGAATGGGGCGAGCCGACGCCGCACCGCCCGCCGCTGTGGCTGCTGCACGGCTGGATGGACGTGGGCGCCTCGTGGCAGTTCGTGGTGGATGCATTCGCGCAGGCACGCCACTGCATCGCGCCCGACTGGCGGGGCTTTGGGCGCACGTGCGCGGCGCACCTGCCACCCCCCACCGACCCGCCACCCTATGGCAACGGCGACCATTACCTGTTCGCTGACTACTTGGCCGATCTCGACGCGCTCATCGAGCGCATCAACCATCGCTTGGGGCGCGCGCCCGATGCGCCGGTGGACGTGGTGGGGCACAGTATGGGCGGCAATGTGGCCATGTTGTACGCGGGCGTGCGCCCGCAGCGCGTGCGCCGGCTGGTCAATCTGGAAGGCTTTGGCCTGCCAGCGTCGCACCCCAGCCAGGCGCCGCGCCGTTATGCGGCCTGGCTCGACGAGCTGCGCGCCCTGCGCGAGGGAACACTGGCCTTGAAAACCTACATCGGCCTCGACGGCGTGGCGCAGCGCCTGATGAAAACCAACCGGCGCTTGACACGCGAGCGCGCCCGCTGGTTGGCCCAGCACTGGGGGCGCCCGGCCGATCCCGCGCAGCCCGACGGCCCGTGGGTGATCCGCGGCGACGTGGCCCACAAAGTACGCAGCAGCCAGCTCTACCGGCTCGACGAGGTGCTGGCGGTGCACGCCGCCATCGCGGCGCCGGTGCTGGCGGTGGTGGCCAGCGACGACAGTCTGGCGCAGTGGTTTCGCAACGGTGAGCATTCGCTGGAAGAGTTTTTCCGCCGCCTGCAGGTGGTGCCCCACTGCCGCACCGCGCGCGTGGACGACGCCGGCCACATGCTGCACCACGACCAGCCGCAACAGGTCGCCGCGCTGATCGAAGCCCATCTGGACGCGCCCGACCCCTTGCCCGCCGCCAGCAGCGGTGCCACGGGAGGCTGACGTGGCCACGCACACCTGGCGCACCGACCTGCTGATGGTCGGGGTTGCAGCGATTTGGGGCTCGACCTTCGTGGCCCAGCAACTGGGCATGAACAGCGTCGGGCCATTCACGTACACCGCGGCGCGCATGATGCTGGGCGTGGCCCTGATCGCGCCCCTGTGGTGGTGGCGTAGCGGACCGTTTGCGGCCGTGCCGCGGCTGGACAGTGTGGGCCTGTGGCGCGACGGTGCCCTGCTGGGGGTGGTGCTGTTCGTCGCCATCAACCTGCAGCAGGTGGGGCTGCTGGGCACCACGGTGTCCAACGCCGGCTTCATCACCGGGCTGTACGTGGTGCTGGTGCCGGTGCTGATGCGCGTGCTGGGGCAGCCCGTGGGCTGGGCGGTGTGGGCCGCGGTGGCCCTGGCCACGGCGGGCCTGTACTTCCTGAGCGTGCCGCCCGACGCCACCATTGCCCCCGGTGACTGGCTGCAGCTCGGCTCCGCTGCGGTGTGGGCGGTGCACGTGCTGCTGGTGGGCCACTGGGCGCGCCGACACGACGCCATCCGCCTGTCCATCCTGCAGTACCTGGTCGCGGGGGCACTGTCGTGGGTCGCCGCCGTCTGGCGAGACGAGCCCATCACCGCCCAGGCGCTGTGGGAGGCCGCCGGTGCCATCGCCTGGGGCGGCCTGCTGTCGATAGGCATCGCCTACACGCTGCAGGTGGTGGCGCAGCGCAGCGCGCGTGCCTCGCACGCTGCCATCATCTACAGTAGTGAAGGGGTGTTTGCCGCCATCGGTGGCTGGTGGGTGCTGGGCGAAATAATCGGCTGGCGCGGCTGGGGCGGTGCGGCCCTCATCGTCGCCGGCATGCTGCTGGCCCAACTGGGGCGGCGTGACGGGACGTAGGCCGCCCATGGCTTATGCCGTGGTGGGGCGCCCTCCGCCCTGCCCTGTGCTGCCCCGTCGCGCCCTGTCCTTTCCCGTCCTGTCCTGCTGCGCTCTGCCACCGCACGCCACCGTACACTGCCCATCGCAGCCTCAGCGGCCTTGGGTGGACAACCACACCAAAGCCACGGGGCGTGAGAAAATTGCATGTTTGTCCGAATACAACGATTCTTCATCGAACAAGGGTCATGCCCATGGAAGCCGAACGTATCAACGCCCTGTCCAACCGCCTGCAAGACCTGACGCAGCGCGTCGCCGACCTACGGAGGTTTCTTTGACTACGACGCCAAAGCCCTGAAGCTGTCGGAAGTCAACGCCGCGCTGGAAGATCCCAATGTATGGAACGATCCCAAGCGCGCGCAGGATCTGGCCAAGGAAAAAAAATCGCTGGAAGACGTGGTGCTGGTGCTGGACCGACTGGCACAAGAGCTGACCGACAACACCGAGCTCTTTGCCATGTCGCGCGAAGAAGGCGATGAGGCCGGTTTGCTGACCATCGAGGCCGATGTCGAGCGCATCGCGCCGGAAGTCGAGCGGCTGGAGTTTCGTCGCATGTTCAGCAACCCCGCCGACCCGAACAACTGCTTCATCGACATTCAGGCCGGCGCCGGTGGCACCGAAGCCTGCGACTGGGCGCAGATGCTGCTGCGCCAGTACCTGCGCTACGCCGAACGCAAGGGCTTCAAGGCCACGGTGGAAGACGAGCAGCCCGGCGACACCGCCGGCATCAAGAGCGCCACCATCCACGTCGAAGGCGACTATGCCTTCGGCCTGTTGCGCACCGAAACCGGCGTACACCGGTTGGTGCGCAAGTCCCCCTTCGACTCCTCCGGCGGACGCCACACTTCGTTCGCTTCGGTGTTCGTCTACCCGGAGATCGACGACAACATCGAGGTCGAGATCAATCCGGCCGACGTGCGCGTGGATACCTACCGGGCCAGCGGCGCGGGCGGGCAACACATCAACAAAACCGACTCGGCGGTGCGTCTGACTCACCTGCCCACCGGCATCGTCGTCACTGCGCAAGACAGCCGCAGCCAGCACTCCAACCGCGACCTGGCGTGGCAGCGCCTGCGCTCCAAACTCTATGAACTGGAGATGCGCAAGCGCCTGGAGAGCCAGCAAAAGCTCGAAGAATCGAAAACCGATGTCGGCTGGGGACACCAAATTCGCAGCTATGTGCTCGACCAAAGCCGCATCAAAGACTTGCGCACCAACGTCGAAGTCTCCAATACCCAGAAGGTGCTCGACGGCGACCTGGATGCGTTCATCGAAGCCGCCCTCAAGCAGGGTATCTGACGGCCCCGCCCACCCTCCACGGAACCCAGACAATGACCGCACTGCGTGACGGCGCTGCCCGCCTCATCCGCCGCGAGGACTATTGCCCGCCGGCCTACTGGATCGACACCGTCGATCTGACCTTCGACCTCGACCCCGCCAAGACGCGCGTGCTCAACCGCATGCGCGTGCGCCGCAACCCCGATCAGCCGCGGCAGCCGCTGCGCTTGGACGGCGAAGACCTGACGCTGGCGCGCGTGCTCGTCAACGGCGCCGGCACCAGCTTTCGCATCGACGGCGCGCAGCTGGTGCTGGAGAACCTGCCCGAAGGCGACGAGCCCTTCGAGCTGGAGATCTTCACCACCTGCGCGCCCGAGAAAAACACCCAGCTGATGGGGCTGTACGTCAGCCAGGGCACCTTCTACACCCAGTGCGAGGCCGAGGGCTTTCGGCGCATCACCTACTTCCTGGACCGGCCCGACGTCATGGCCACCTACAGCGTGACGCTGCGCGCCGACAAGGCGCGCTACCCCGTGCTGCTGTCCAACGGCAACCTGGTGGAGGCCGGCGACCTGGAAGGCGGACGCCACTACGCGCGCTGGGTCGATCCGCACCGCAAACCATGCTACCTGTTCGCGCTGGTAGCGGGCAACCTCGTCTGTCGCAGCCAACCCATCCGCAGCCGCAGCGGCACCGACCACTTGCTGCAAATCTATGTGCGAGCGGCTGACTTGGACAAGACCGAGCACGCCATGCACTCGCTCATGGCCGCCATCGCATGGGATGAGACGCGTTTTGGCCTGCCGCTCGATCTGGAGCGCTTCATGATCGTCGCCACCAGCGACTTCAACATGGGCGCGATGGAAAACAAGGGCCTCAACATCTTCAACACCAAGTACATCCTGGCCCACCCCGCCACCGCCACCGACACCGATTTCGCCAACGTCGAGTCGGTGGTCGCGCATGAATATTTCCACAACTGGACGGGCAACCGCGTCACCTGCCGCGACTGGTTCCAGCTCAGCCTCAAAGAAGGGCTGACGGTCTTTCGTGACCAGGAATTCAGCATGGACATGGCCGGCAGCCCGTCGGCGCGCGCCGTCAAGCGCATCGAAGACGTGCGCGTGCTGCGCACCGCCCAGTTCCCCGAGGACGCCGGCCCGATGGCGCACCCGGTGCGTCCGGACCAATACGCCGAAATCAACAATTTCTACACCGTCACGGTGTATGAGAAGGGCGCCGAAGTCGTGCGCATGATGCAGACGCTGGTCGGGCGCGAGGGTTTCACCCGGGGGCTGAAGCTGTATTTCGAGCGCCACGACGGCCAGGCCGTCACCTGCGACGACCTGGTCCAGGCCATCGCCGACGCCAACCCCGACAGCCCGCTGGCGCGCCTGCAGCCGCAGTTCATGCGCTGGTATGCCCAGGCCGGCACGCCGCGCGTGCAGATCAGTGGCCAGCACGACCCCGCGACCCGCACCTACACGCTGTCGCTGCACCAGAGCTGCCCCCCAACGCCGGGACAACCGCACAAAGAGCCCTTCGTCATCCCGGTGGCGGCGGCGCTGTTCGACCATGAAGGACGCCTGCTGCCGGGCAGCGAACGCCTGATCGTGCTGCACGAGCCGCACACCGAAGTGGTGTTCCCCGACGTGGACAGCCCCCCGATCGCCTCGCTGCTGCGTGGCTTCAGCGCCCCGGTCATCCTGGAACACCCGCTCAGCGACGACGAACTGCTGGTGCTGCTGGCGCACGACACCGACCCCTTCAACCGCTGGGAGGCGGGTCAGCAGCTGCTGCTGCGCCGTGCGCTGGCGGCCGTGCGCGCTGAGGGCCCCGTGCACGCGCCTTTGGATGCCGCCACGCTGCAGGCGCTGCGCGCGGTGTTGCGCCACCCCACACTGGACGCCGCCTTCAAGGAATTGGCGCTGACCTTGCCGGCCCACACCTATATCGCCGAGCAGCTCGACGAGGTCGATCCGCAACGTATCCACGCCGTACGCGAAGCGATGCGCACCCAGCTGGCCCACGCCCTGCACGAGGACTGGATCTGGGCTTATGAAGCGCACCAGGACAGCGGCGGCTACCGCCCCGACGCCGCTGCCGCCGGGCGCCGCGCGCTGACCGGCATGGCGCTGCACATGCTGTGCCTGGCGGCGCGCGACAGCGGCAACCCGGTATGGCCCGGCAAAACCTACCAGCGCTTCAAGGATGCCACCAACATGACCGACCGCTACCAGGCCCTCAGCGCCCTGGTCAGCGCCGGGCATGAACTGGCCGAACGGGCGCTGGCGCTGTTCCACGAACGCTTCCGCCACGAAGAACTGGTGCTGGACAAATGGTTTGCCCTGCAAGCCGGTGCCCCCGACCGCGGCGGCGACATCTTGCCGCGCGTGCAGGCCCTGCTGCAACACCCCGACTTTCACCTGCGCAACCCCAACCGGGCGCGCAGCCTCATCGGCACCTACTGCCATGCCAACCCAGCCGCCTTTCACCGCGCCGACGGCGCCGGTTACGCCTTCTGGCGCGACCGCGTGCTGGAAATCGACGCCTTCAATCCGCAGGTGGCTGCGCGCCTGGCGCGTGCGCTCGATCGCTGGAAGAAGCTGGCCGAACCCTACCGGTCGCAGGCCCACGCGGCACTACGAGTGGTAGCGGCGCACGAGCCGTTGAGCACCGATGTGCGCGAGGTCGTCTCGCGCGCCCTGGCCGACTGACGCCCACTGCTTGGAGAGCCCCCATGTCTTCCGTGTCCCTCAGCCGCTACCTGATCGAGCAGCAACGCGTGCACGGCAGCATCCCGCCGCCACTGCGCCTGCTGCTGGAGGTCGTCGCCCGCGCCTGCAAGCGTATTGCCATCAGCGTCGGCAAAGGCGCGCTGGGCGGCGTCCTGGGCAGCGTCGGCACCGAAAACGTCCAAGGCGAGGTGCAAAAGAAGCTCGACATCATCGCCAACGAGGTGCTCATCGAAGCCAACGAATGGGGCGGGCACCTGGCGGCGATGGCGTCCGAGGAAATGGACGGCATCCACCCCATCCCCAACCGCTATCCGGCGGGCGAATACCTGCTGCTGTTCGACCCGCTCGACGGCTCCAGCAATATCGACTGCAACGTCAGCATCGGCACCATCTTTTCCGTGCTGAAGAAGCAGCGCGAAGACCCGAGTGTCATCGACCCGGTGTGCGAGGCCGACTTTTTGCAGCCCGGCCGCCAACAAGTGGCCGCTGGCTACTGCCTCTACGGCCCGCAAACCACCCTGGTGCTGACCGTCGGCAACGGGGTGGCCATATTCACGCTGGACCGCGAGCAAGGCGCCTGGGTGCTGACCCAAGACCGCGTGCGCATCCCCGAGGACACCCGCGAGTTCGCCATCAACATGAGCAATATGCGCCACTGGGCCGCGCCGGTGCGCCGCTACATCGACGAGTGTCTGGCGGGCAAGGAGGGCCCGCGCGGCAAGGATTTCAACATGCGCTGGATCGCCTCGATGGTGGCGGACGTGCACCGCATCCTCTCACGCGGCGGCATCTTTCTGTACCCGTGGGACAAGCGCGAACCCGACAAGCCCGGCAAACTGCGCCTGATGTACGAGGCCAACCCGATGGCCTGGATCATCGAACAAGCCGGCGGCGCGGCCACCAACGGCGTGCAGCGCATTCTCGACATCCAGCCGCGCCATCTGCACGAGCGCGTGGCCGTGATCCTCGGCTCGAAAAACGAAGTCGAGCGCGTCACGCGCTACCACACCGAGGCGGCGCCAACCGCGCCGAGCGCGCTATAATGCGCAGCCTTTGATGTCGCGCATCGTCGTTTTGAGCCACTGCGCGGCGGGCCGCAATAGCTCAGCTGGTAGAGCAACTGATTCGTAATCAGTAGGTCGGAGGTTCGAATCCTCTTTGCGGCACCAAACCATGCTGCCCTACGGCCCGCCCGCGTGCGGGCTTTGTGTTTTTCAGTCCCGTCGCCGAGTGCGCCCGTCTCACGGCGGAGTGGCACATCAGCACATGGGCGGCCCAGACAGTGCGCAGGCAACGGGCCGCCGGGTGACTCGCTCGCCTCAGCGCCCCAACAGGGCGAGGTAAGCAGAACGTGTCTGCGGCGATACCGCGTCCAGCACCTGGGCATAGGAGGTGCGGTGGCGCGCCAACAGCCGAGCCGACGCCACGGCACGGGAGCGGCAATACCAGTGACAGGTGTGCTGCAGCAGCAGTGCTTCCGCCGTCAGCGTATACGCCCGATCGCGACGCGAACGCCCGGACGCGTTATCCACCACCGCGGCGATGCCGTCGGCATGCAGCTGCAGCGCGCGCCGCATATCGAACGTGGCGCGCGGAAACAGCTTGTGCGCATACGGCAGCGCCACGGGCAGGGTACTGACCAATGCGTCATCGGGCCACACATCGGCAAACGACACCGCCAGTCGCCGCGCCGCCGCGGCCAGCTCCCGCTCGGTGGCCTCCAGCGCGGCCCACAGCGTTTGGCGTCGCTGGGTATCCCCTTCGTCCAAGGCGCGCAGATAGCCATCGAGCACGTGCGCCATCAAGCGCTCCAGCGGATTGCCCTGCAAATGGCGGCCCAAGCGCTCGATGCGCGCCTGTTGCTCGCGCCGCCGCGCCCACTGCACGCCGGCGCCCAACGCCAGTGCCAAAAGCCAACCTTCCATCCGTCCTTCTCTGCCGAAAACATCCTGTGCCTGCCCACCCCGCGCCAGATGCGCAACGGTGCGCCGTGCAGACCGGCGCGTTGCCCCGCGGTCGCACACGGTGAAACACGCGTGCGACAATGCACGCTCGTCTATGGCCTCGATTGTCCTGTATTGCCAACCGGGCGCGCGCATCACGCGTGTGGCGGGCCTGCACGACGGCAAACCGAAAATCCAACTGCACGCCCCGCCCGTGGACGGTGCAGCCAACGACGCGCTGGTGACGTTCATCGCCCAGCGCTGCGGCGTGCCGCGCTCACGGGTACGCATCGTGCACGGGCACACCAGCCGCCTCAAGTGCGTGGAAATCGAGGGCCTGGACGAGGAGGCCGTGCGCGCCGCCCTCAGCGCCCCATCCTCGCCCCGATAACCCCTCCGAATCAGCCCGCTGGCGCCGAAGGCCCCGGGCTTGCGACAGCGGCGGCCGTGAAGCCGCCAGCGTACGCCCGCAAAAACCCATCGACCACCTGCTGGGCATGGGCTCGGCGGTGTACGCGCCGTTGCCGTGCCAGCGGTACCCGGTAGAGCGAACGCACCAAATCCAACCCCATGGCCAGCCCCAGCAGCTGCTCGGCCGCCGCATCGGCATCGGGGCAATGCAGTTGTTGCTGCGCATGCGCGGCGCGCAAAAACGCTGCCAGGGCGGCATGGGCGGTCGCCGGCCCCAATTGCCAGATCCGCTGCACGTCGGCCGGCGACTGCGGCACACCGCTCAGAGCGCGCAAAAACTGGCGGTGTTCGCTACCACACAAAAACGCCAGCAGCGCCTCGACGAACGCATACAAGCGCGCGCGCACGTCGGCATCCGACACCGGTGGCGCGCGCAAGGCCCGGCACAAACGCTGCGCCCGTTGCCGCACCACCGCTTCGAGCAAGGCGGTGCGGTTGGCGTAACGCCGATACAGGGTGACCTTGGAGACACCGGCGTGCTGCGCCACGCGCTCCATGGTCACGGCGGCCGGGCCACCCGCGCGGATGAGCGCGCGCGCGGCTGCCAATATGACCCGGTCTTTGCCCGGGTCAACCGGCCGTCCGGGCGCGCGCCGCAGACGCTCACGCGACGGCGTAGGACTGCAAGAAGGCTCCATTTCCTGTACGATGCCGTTCAGTTATTGTGATTGGGCATCGTCTGCACTATGCCACGTTCTGCACACTCCCGCTATCGATCCCACCTGAGTTTGGCCCTTGGGCTGGCCAGCATCCTGACCTTGAGCGCCTGTCAACGTACGGCGCCGGCCAGCGAGGCCTCAGCCGACGCCGTGCGTCTGGTGCGCGCGGCCGCGGTGCAGCCCGTCGGCCCGTCGGTGCTGGGGCTGTCGGGCACAGTGCGGGCGCGTATCGAGGCGCCCCTGGCTTTCCAGGTCGGCGGGCGCATCAGCGCGCGCTGGGCCGACGCCGGCCAAAACGTGGCCGCCGGCGCACTGCTGTTCAAGCTCGACCCCGCCGATGTCGAGCAGGCGGTGCGCGCCGCCGAGGCCGACGCCGCCGCCGCCGAGACGGCTTGGCGCACCGCTCAGGCGGAGCTGGCGCGGGTGCGCACCTTGCACGCGCGCGAATTCGTCAGCGCACAAGCCTTGGAGCGCGCGGAGCTGACGCTGCGTGAGGCACAGAGCCGGCGCGACGCGGCGCAGGCGCGCTTGAGTCAGGCACGCAACACGCGCGGCTACACCGAGCTGCGCGCCCCGGCGGCCGGGGTGCTGGTCGATGTCACCGGGCAACCCGGCCAAGTGGTGGCCGCCGGTCAACCCGTGGCCGTGCTGGCGCAGCATGGCACACGCGAAGTCGAGGTATATATGCCGGACGGCGTCACGCCGCCGGCCCAGGGAGAGGCGGTGCTGGCCGACGGCCAGACCCGCGCGCTGCGCCTGCGCGAAGCCGCGCCGATGGTCGAGCCCGTGGGGCGCACGCGCCGCGTGCGCTACAGCGTTGACGCATTGCCCGAGAGCGTGGCGCTGGGCAGCATCGTTACCACCCGTTTCCCCTTGCGGCCGTCGGCGGCCGCAGCCGCCGTGCCGGCTGCCGCCGAGTCCCTGTGGCGCGTGCCGCTGGGAGCGCTCGACGAGCGCGGGCAGGGCGCGCGCGTGTGGCGCCTGCACGGCGAACAGGCGCAGCCCGTGCCGGTTCGCATCGTGGCGGTGGATGAGCGTATGGCCACGGTCGCCGGCGCCCTGCAAGCCAGCGACCGGGTCGTCGCGCTCGGCACGCACCTGCTGCACGAAGGCATGAAGGTGCGGGAGCTGGCGCCATGAGCTTCCCGAACCTGTCGGCGCTCGCGGTGCGCGAGCGCGCCGTCACGCTGTTTTTGCTGATCTTGTCGGTGCTGGGCGGTCTGTACGCGTTCGTCTCGCTGGGGCGCGCGGAAGACCCCGCGTTCACCGTGCGGGTGATGCAAGTCAACGTGGCCTGGCCCGGTGCCACGACCGAACAACTGCAGCGTCAGGTGGTGGACCGGCTGGAAAAACGAATCCAGGAGGTCGAGTACCTCTACCGTATCGAAACCACCATCCGCCCCGGGCAGGCCACCTTGCAGGTGGAATTTCACGACTACACCCCGCAGGCCAAGGTGCCCGAGCTGTTCTACCAAGTGCGCAAGCGCATGTGGGATGCGCAGCGCGACATGCCCAGCGGCGTCATCGGCCCGCTGGCCAACGACGATTTCGCCGACGTGTACTTCAGCTTGTTGGCGCTGACGGCGCCGGGCCTGCCGATGAGCGATCTGGTGCAGGAAGCCGAGCGGCTGCGCGATCAGTTGCAACGCATCGAAGGCGTGCACAAGGCGGTACTGATTGGCGAGCGCACGCAGCGCGTCTATGTCGAGTTCGACAGCGCGCGCCTGGTCAACCTGGGGCTGAGTCCGCAAGCCATCTTCGAGGCCATCGACGCCAGCAACCGGCTGGTGCCCGCCGGCCGGTTGGAAACCGACGGGCCGCGCCTGTACCTGCGGCTCGACGCCGACCTCTCCGACCCCGACACATTGGCGCAAGTGCCGATCCGCGCCGGCACCAAGGTGCTGCGACTGGGCGACATCGCGACCCTCCGCCACGGCTATGAGGAGCCGCCCAGCTACCTGGTGCGCGCCCGCGGTCAGGATGCCGTGCTGATCGGCGTGGTGATGAACAAAGGCGAAAACGGCCTGGCGCTCGGCCAGCGGCTGGAGGCCTACCTGCAACGCGAAAAGGCCGAGCTGGCGCTGGGCATGGAGCTGACGCAGCTGACCAACCAGGCCGACGCCATCCGCAAGGCGGTCGATCTGTTCCAGATCAAGTTTCTGGTGGCGGTGGCGGTGGTCATGGGCGTGAGCATGCTGGCCATTGGCCTGCGTGCGGGCCTCATCGTCGGCATTGCGGTGCCGGTGACGCTGGGCATCAGCTTCCTGGTGATGAAGCTGATGGGCATCAACCTCGACCGCATCACTCTGGGGGCACTGATCATTTCGCTGGGACTGCTGGTGGACGACGCCATCATCGCCGTTGAGATGATGCTGGTGAAGATGGAGGAAGGCTGGGACCGGGTGCGCGCCGCCGCGCACGCCTGGAACGTCACCGCCGCGCCCATGCTGTTTGGCACGCTGGTGACGGTGGCGGGCTTTCTGCCTATCGGCTTTGCCCGCTCGGGCGTGGGGGAGTACGCGGGCAACATCTTCTGGGTGCTGGGCATCAGCCTCATCGTGTCGTGGCTGGTGGCGGTGGTGTTTGCGCCCTACTTGGGCGTGAAGCTGCTGCGCAGCGTGCCGGCCGGCCAGCAGCATGACCACGCCGCGCTCTACCAAACCCCCAATTACCGGCGGCTGCGCGCACTGGTGGCGTGGTGCGTGGTCCACCGCAAAACGGTGGTGGTGGGTACGGTGGGCCTGTTGGCACTGTCGGCCATCGGCATGGCGACGGTGGTGCAAAAGCAGTTTTTCCCCAGCTCCGACCGGCCGGAGGTGCTGGTCAGCGTTTATCTGCCGCAAGGCACCTCGGTGGCCGTCACCGACCAGACCGTGCGACGGCTGGAAGCTATTCTGAGCCCGATGCCGGAGGTCAAAACCCTGTCGGCCTACGTGGGGGCGGGGGCGCCGCGCTTTTTCATTTCGGCCAGCCCCGAGCCGCCCGACGCGGCCTTTGGCAAGCTGATCGTGGTGGCGCACGACGAGCGCGCGCGCGACACCATCATCGACACACTCGACCGCCACATTCGCGAGGGTGAGTTCCCCGAGGCGCGCGTGCGGGTGGCACGTTTGCTCTACGGCCCGCCGGTGGCTTGGCCGGTGCAGTTCCGCGTCTTCGGCCCCGACCCGAATACCGTGCGCGCCATCGGCTACCGGGTGCGCGACATCATGGCCGCCAACCCCCATGTGGTGGACGCGCACCTGGAGTGGGACGAACGCGTACCGGTGCTGCACCTGCACGCCGACCTGGAACGCCTGCGCCTGATGGGACTGACCCCGCAGGACGTGGCGCAGCAACTGCAGTTCCTGCTCGACGGCGTACCGGTGACACAGCTGCGCCGCGACAACCGCAGTGTCGATCTGGTGGCGCGCGGCACGCAGGGGGGAACGCGCCTGGACGTGGCCGCCCTGTCGGCACTGGAGCTGCTCAACCGCGACGGACGCAAGGTGCCGGTCACGCAACTGGGCCGGCTGGAGGTGCGCTACGAGGAGCCGGTGATCAAGCGCTACAACCGCGAACCCTTCGTGGCCGTGCAGGCCGAGGTGCGCGGCGCGCAGGCCAACGACGTCACCGCCGCCGTCTGGAAGGCGCTCGAGCCGCTGCGCGCCGAGCTGCCTGCGGGCTACCGGGTGGCCATCGGCGGCTCGGTGGAGCAGTCGGAGAAGGCCAACGCTTCGATTCAGAAGCTGCAGCCGGTGATGGTGGCCTTCATGCTGATTTTCATCATGCTGCAGATGCGCTCCTTCGCCGGCACCTTCATGGTGGTGGCCACCGCCCCGCTGGGGCTGATTGGCGCGGTGCTGGCGCTGCTGGTGTTCCAGCAGCCCTTTGGCTTCGTGGCGCTGCTGGGGCTGACCGGCCTGGCCGGCATCTTGATGCGCAACACGCTGATCCTGACGCAGCAGGTGGCCGACAACTTCGAGGCGGGCATGGCGCCGTTTGAGGGCGTCGTGGAAGCCGCCGTGCAGCGGGCGCGGCCCGTGGTGCTGACGGCGCTGGCGGCGGTGCTGGCGTTCGTGCCGCTGACGCAGGACAGCTTCTGGGGGCCGTTGGCCTACGTGCTGATCGGCGGTGTGGCCGTGGGCACGGCCATCACGCTGCTGTTCGTGCCGGCGCTGTACGCGCTGTGGTTCCGCATCCGGCCCGACGGCGCCCCCGCTACCTGAGCGGGCGTTGGTGGACAGAAGGGGCGGCCGCCGCCCCTACCAGGCCGTTGAAAAACTTCCAATCAAACACGCCGCATCCCCTGATTTCGACGCTTGTGGCAGCTTCAGAAGGAGTTACGCGGCGATTTCGGCCGTCTCCAAGGCCCGTTTTGAGGTCATCTCGCCCCTTTTGGGCGCACTGACCCTCCTGTTTCACGCATGATGCGCGTCCCACCAGCCACCGATGCTGCCAGGTCTGGTAGCCCTCGTGCCGCCTGATGCGGCCGTCCACGGCCGAGTGCTTGTCCTTGGCAGCGACGTGCGGCGTGACCTTGAGCCTTCGGCAGCCCTCGATGAAGGCCTTGCAGTCGTCGCCCTTGTCGCCCGGGCTCTTCTTGAACAGGCGAGCATCGGCATCCGTGGTGCTCTCGTGGGTTCGTCACCGGCGAGCGGGCGGCACTTTGAGCAGCATCTCCGGCGGCACCGAGGGCCGGCCCCGGCGGGCGTACACCGCCACGAACTCGCGGTCCATCGTCGCCAGCAACGCATCGACCACAGCGCCCAGCTTGCGCACGGGGTGAGCCGCTGGCACTCGCTCTTCGAGACTGATGTCACTGAACATCGTCCCCTGAAAGTCTTGGCTGCCTCTCATCGTCCTCTTCGTCCGCGTGCTGGATTGGCTTCAGATCGTAGCAGCCATCGGGCGTGCCGGCGGGGGATTTTTCAACGGCCTGTTAGGGCATGAAGCGCCTTGACGAACTCGTCAGGCGATACGCCTGCCTGCTTGAGCAAGTTAAGCCAGATACATGTTTGCGAGACTTGACCCCATGCGTTACTTAGCTAAATTTGAGCCTGTGTGTTTCTTAGTATCGACACCATTTCCTCCGGCATCCAATGCCGCCTCGCATGCTGAACGGTTTTGCTGGTATTGCTTCAAAGCGTCAGCAATCTCTCCATGAATTGCTTCAACCCCACCACGCCGTGCTGCGTTGAGCCGCGCCAACCACCAAGTTTGTGCGAATACTCCCGCTCCGAAACAATATCCATAAGGTTCTTCAAAAACAGAATTACCGAATTTTTCACCATCCTTTGCAATTTGGTTCATGAGCTTGCTTTGCTCGTGAAGGCTTTTGAGGTCGCCTCGCTGAAGAGCCAAATCTGCTGCTTTTACAGATTCGTCCAGCCTAGCGAGAAAGTCTTTCACATTTTTGGCACTCGGGACATTTAATTTCGTTCCCTCCGATACTTGAGGTTGCGGGATAGGCTCTGTAGTCTTGGCTTCGCCAATTTGTTTCCGGGAATCGCCGTCATCCTTAGGTTGTTCAATGACTCCAACAATTAAAACGCTGATAATTACAAACCATCCAGCGATCATGGCGATTTTTTGGCCACGGGTCCGCTCATTCCAAGGCACTGTTTGCCACCACTGTCTGTTTTTGTCCATTCGTTCATCTCCATTGTGAGTAGGCCTAGCGTTGAAGTTGTGGGGCGGCGAAGCCGTCCCACACGAACGAACAGTTAGACATCACTGTCCCGTCCTTGGCAGCTTATTTTCCTTGCAGAAGTCATTCATGAATGCTTCATTGGCATCCAGATGTTTGCCTATTCTTGCGCCTTGGGGAAACCAGGACGACGCCCCTCCGAGGGGATGAACGGTGATGACGTTTCCGTCTCTGACCAGTTTGAGGCGTTCAAAAACACGCTGGTGTCCACCAATAATGTCAAAAACTTCTACGTTGGCTTCGGTTCCGGAGACACTTCCCCTAAGCAGTAGGAAGTCGAAGGGCGCGTTTGAGCAGACCTTTCCTGCGGCGATCATTCCGCTAAGCTCACCGTTCTTCGCTTGCAGTGAGATCTTGAGGTCGATGCCCTCGCTCAAGCGCATGTCCGCCATGTCGACGATCCCTTCGGGAAAAGTCGACCAATCTCCCGCCCATTTCGCATCCCCCTTCAGCCAACTCACGAACTGATCGTAGGTCATTTCGACTTCAGTTGGAAGTTTGCGGATGTTCTGAAGCAGTATTGATCCATTCATCCCGAGCGTGAACGCGGCCGATCCGACAGCAGCGATTATGACCCACGTCCGCTTGTACCAGGGCTCCTTGGGAGGTGCCGACGGCGGAGCCGGGGGAGCTGCAGGAACATATTTTTTGCGGCGAGCCATTCGATGCGCTGTGATCCGTGCTGTCTAACGCAGAAGTCACCGGCGCTGCGCGGCCTCATCGCGCAGCGTCCAGCGACCGAAGGCAGCGAGGTTGAGTGCCATGTTAGGTGCGGAGGTTGGGTGCTCTCAACGGCCATTCGTGACTACGCACCTCAGCTAATTCGAGATCATAAATATGAGCATTTATTGATGACCCCTTGTACCCATGGCCAGGACGGCGAGTTTTTTTGTTTACAACCAAAGCCTGAAGTGGTGGGAGTTTGTGGCGATAGCAGTACTCTTGGATAACACCTAAGAACCAACCGGCTGCGCGGGGGTGCAGCCCGAGTAGAGAGCACAGTTCGCCGTAGGTAAATGGAGACCCACCGCTTTTAGCTCGTTGAACCAGTAATGGCCAGGCCTTCTCTGCTCTCGCGAAGTGATCAATTGCCATAAGTACCTCCACAAATACCTAACGTGAAATAGACACCTGAACAGGTGTATATCGAAATGGCCAGAAGGTGTATAACGCGTCCAGTTGCATGGCAAGTCGTTGTTCTGTTTGTGACTCGTTATCGATAGGGGACGCTTGTGCAGACTACAGACACACCTCCAGCCCATCCTCCCAAGTTGCTCGATCAGGTGCGCGAGCGAATTCGGGTCAAGCGTTACCAAGCCGTTGAAAAAGTGCCAATCAAACACACCGCATCCCCTGATTTCGACGCTTGGGGCGGCTCAAAAGGAGTTGCGCGGCGATTTCGGCCGTCTCCAATGCCCGCTTTGACGCCATCTCGCCCATTTTGGGCGCACTAACCCTCCTGTTTCACGCATGGTGCGCGTCCCGCCAGCCTCCGAGGCTGCCAGGTCTGGTAGCCCTCGTGCCGCTCGATGCGGCCGTCCACGGCCGAGTGCTTGTCCTTGGCGGCCACGTGCGGCGTGACCTTGAGCAGCATCTCCGGCGGCACCGAGGGTCGGCCACGTCGGGCGTACACCGCCTCGAACTCGCGGTCCATGGTCGCCAGCAGCGCATCGACCACGCCGCGCAGCTTGCGCAAGGGATGTGCCGCTGGCACTCACTCTTCGAGACTGATGTCACTGAACATCGTCCCCTGAAAGTCTTGGCTGCCTCTCATCGTCTTCGTGCGGGTTGTTCGCGGATAGCTCAGATCTTAGCGCCCCACAGGGGTGCAGGGGGGATTTTTCAACGGCCTGCTGCGGGCCGAGATCTCCCGCGCCGGCGTCGGTGCCGAGTCGGCGCGCGATCTCGCGCACCAACTGCCGCGCCAGCGCGATCTTGCTGGCGGGTGGCAGCTCCACCGTCTCGCGCTCATCCACCAGCCACAACGCATTGTCGTCGCGCCCAAAAGTGGCGGGGCCGATATTGCCCACCAGCAGCGGCACGCCCTTGCGTACCCGCTTGGCCTGGGCATGGGCCAGCACGTCGTGGCTTTCGGCAGCAAAACCCACGCAATACAACTCGCCACGCTGCGCCCGGGGTGAGGCTGCCACGGTAGCGAGGATGTCGGGGTTTTCCACGAACGTCAGTGCCGGTGGCTGCCCGCTGCCGTCTTTCTTGAGCTTGTGCGTGGCCGCCTGCGCCGGACGCCAGTCGGCCACCGCTGCGGCGGCGATGAAGATGTTGACCTCGTGCACGTGCGCCAGCACCGCGTCCAGCATCTGCTGCGCCGACCGCACGTCCACCCGGTGCACACCGCGTGGCGTGCGCAAATGCACCGGACCGGCCACCAGCGTCACGTCGGCCCCCGCCTCGCGCGCGGCGCGCGCCAGCGCGAAGCCCATCTTGCCACTGCTGTGGTTGGTGATGCCGCGCACGGGGTCGATGGCCTCGAACGTCGGCCCGGCGGTGATGAGCACACGCTGCCCAGCCAGCACCTGGGGGCTGAGGCACGCCACCACGTCCTCCAGAATCTCCTCGGGCTCCAGCATGCGGCCGTCGCCCACCTCGCCGCACGCTTGCTCGCCCTGCCCCACGCCCAGCACGGTGGCCCCGTCGGCCTGCACCTGCGCCAGGTTACGCTGTGTGGTCGGATGGGCCCACATCTCGCGGTTCATGGCCGGCGCCAGCAGCAGCGGCACGCGCTCGATGGGCCGCGCCAGGCACAGCAGGGTCAAAATCTCGGCCGCGCGGCCCTGCGCCAGTTGGGCAATCAGGTCGGCGCTGGCGGGCGCCACCACGATGGCGTCGGCCGTGCGCCCCAGGTTGATGTGGGCCATGGCGTTGGGCTCGCGCAAGTCCCACTGCGTGGTGACGACGGGCCGGCCGCTCAGGGCCTGCATCGTCACCGGCGTGATGAACTGAGCCGCCGCCTCGGTCATGACCACCTGCACCGTGGCGCCCGCGCGCACCAACAGGCGGCACAGCTCCGCCGACTTGTAGCAGGCGATGCCACCAGACAGACCAAGGACGATGGATTTGCCGTCGAGATCTTTCATGCGAGCGCACTATACCGCTGCCGGCCTGCTCGCGGGCCATGCGCGGCAAGCTCACGAGGGGCTGGCAGCACCGCAGCGGCTTTTATAATCGGCCTTTCCATAGACGGGCCGGGATCGGCCCGCCCAACGTCATGACCAAATACGTGTTCGTCACTGGCGGCGTGGTGTCCTCTCTGGGCAAGGGCATCGCCTCCGCGTCGCTGGCTGCGCTGCTGGAGTCGCGCGGCCTGCGCGTCACCCTCATCAAGCTCGACCCCTACCTCAACGTCGACCCGGGCACCATGAGCCCGTTCCAGCACGGCGAGGTGTTCGTCACCGACGACGGCGCCGAGACCGACCTCGACCTGGGACACTACGAGCGCTTTATCACCACGCGCATGAAGCGCAGCAACAACTTCACCACGGGCCAGATCTACAAGTCCGTGCTGGAGAAGGAGCGCCGCGGCGACTACCTGGGCAAGACGGTGCAGGTCATTCCGCACGTCACCAACGAAATCCAGACCTTCATCCAGCGTGGTGCCGAAGGGGTGGACGTGGCGATCGCCGAAATCGGCGGCACGGTGGGCGACATCGAGTCGCTGCCGTTTCTGGAAGCGGCGCGACAGATGAGCCTGCGCTTGGGGCCCAACAACGCGGCCTTCGTGCACCTGACCTACGTGCCCTACATCGCCGCCGCGGGCGAGCTCAAGACCAAGCCGACGCAGCACACGGTGCAAAAGCTGCGCGAGATCGGCATCCAGCCCGACGCGCTGCTGTGTCGCGCCGACCGCGTCATCCCCGATGAAGAGCGCGAAAAGATCAGCCTCTTTACCAACGTGCCGCTGTGGGGCGTCATCTCCATGCCCGACGTCGACACCATCTACAAGGTGCCGCGCGTGCTGCACGAGCAAGGGCTCGACGGTCTGATCTGCGACAAGCTGCGCCTGCACACGCCGCCGGCCAACCTCAAACGCTGGGACGATCTGGTCTATGAAGTCGAGCACCCACAGGGTGCGGTGCGCATCGCGATGGTGGGCAAGTATGTGGACCTGTCGGACAGCTACAAGTCGCTCAACGAAGCGCTGCGCCACGCCGGTTTGCGCAACCACGTGCGCATCGAAATCACCTACATCGACTCGGAGACGCTGGAAAGCGGCGACGTGGCCGCGCGCCTGAGCGGCTTCGATGCCATTTTGGTGCCGGGCGGCTTTGGCAAGCGCGGGGTCGAGGGCAAAATCCGCGCCGCGCAGTTCGCGCGCGAAGCCAAGATCCCCTACCTGGGCATTTGCCTGGGCATGCAAGTGGCCACGATCGAGTTTGCCCGCCACGTCGCCGGGCTGGCCGGGGCCAACTCCACCGAGTTCGACCCGCACACGCCGCACCCGGTCATCGCCCTCATCGACGAATGGTTGGACGCCGACGGCACGCTGCAAAAACGCGACGCCCACAGCGACCTGGGCGGCACCATGCGCCTGGGAGCGCAAAGCGCCGACGTGCTGCCGGGCACACTCGCCTACCGAATCTACGGCCCGGTGGTCACCGAACGGCACCGCCACCGCTACGAGGCCAACACCCAGTATCTGGAGCGGCTGCGCCAGGCCGGGCTGGTGATCTCGGCCCTCACCCAGCGCGAGCAGCTCACCGAGATCATCGAACTGCCACAGGACGTGCATCCGTGGTTCATGGGGGTGCAGTTCCACCCCGAGTTCAAATCCACCCCGTGGGACGGACACCCCTTGTTCAACGCCTACATCGCCGCTGCGCTGGCACACCAGCGTGCCGGCGCAGGAGCGGCGGCATGAAGCTGTGCGGATTCGAGGTCGGGCTGGATCGGCCCTTCTTTTTGATCGCTGGCCCCTGCGTGGTCGAGAGCGAGCAACTGCAGCTCGACGTCGCCGGCCAGCTCAAAGAGATCACCGCCGAGCTGGGCATTGCGTTCATTTTCAAGAGCAGCTACGACAAAGCCAACCGCTCCAGCGGCCAGTCGTACCGCGGCCCGGGGCGCGCGCGCGGGCTGGAGATTTTGGCCAAGGTGCGGCGCGACATCGGCGTGCCGGTGCTCACCGACGTGCACACCGAAGCCGAAGTGCCGGAGGTGGCGGCGGTGGTGGACGTGCTGCAAACACCCGCCTTCCTGTGCCGGCAAACCGACTTCATCCGCGCCGTGGCGCAGTCGGGCAAGCCGGTCAACATCAAGAAGGGCCAGTTCCTCGCGCCGCAGGACATGAAAAACGTCATCGACAAGGCGCGCGCCGCGGCCCGCGAAAAAGGCTTGCCGGAAGACAACTTCTTGGCCTGCGAGCGCGGCGTGAGCTTTGGCTACCACAACCTGGTGTCGGACATGCGGGCGCTGGCCATCATGCGCGAAACCGGGGCCCCGGTGGTGTTCGACGCCACCCACAGCGTGCAGTTGCCGGGCGGCCAAGGCAGCAGCAGCGGTGGGCAACGCGAGTTCGTGCCCGTGCTGGCCCGTGCGGCCGTGGCCGCGGGGGTGGCGGGGGTGTTCATGGAGACCCACCCAGACCCCGCGCGCGCGCTGTCCGACGGCCCCAACGCCGTGCCGCTGAAACACATGCGCGCGCTGCTGGCGTCGCTGCAAGAGATCGACCAGGTGGTCAAGCGCCGCGGCTTTTTGGAAAACGCTTTCACCGCTTGATGCCATGAGTGCCTACATCATCGCCGACGTCCAGGTCACCGACCCGCAGCAGTACGAGGAATACAAACGCTGGTCCACGCAGGCCATCGAGGAGCACGGCGCCGAGGTCCTGGTGCGTGGCGGCGCCGTCACCGTCCTCGAGGGCGACTGGCACCCCACGCGCGTGGTGGTGCTGCGTTTTCCCAGCGTGGCGGCCGCGCGCGCGTTTCACGACTCGCCCACCTACCGACGCGCGCGCCAAGCGCGCGCACACGCCGCCATCATGCGCATGATCGTCGTCGAAGGAGTGGCGTAAACCCGCGGCAACGCTGAGCGCCATCTCCGACATCCCAGGTTTATTTGTTCGTATCGAAGGAACCCACATGAGCGCCATCGTCGATATCGTCGGCCGCGAGATTCTGGACAGCCGCGGCAACCCCACCGTGGAATGTGACGTGCTGCTGGAGTCCGGCGTCATGGGCCGCGCTGCGGTGCCCTCCGGCGCCTCCACCGGCAGCCGTGAAGCCATCGAGCTGCGCGACGGTGACCCCAAGCGCTACGGCGGCAAAGGCGTTTTGAAAGCCGTCGAACACATCAACACCGAAATCTCCGAAGCCGTGTTGGGGCTGGATGCCAGCGAGCAGGCGTTCCTCGACAAGACGCTGATCGAGCTGGACGGCACCGAAAACAAGTCGCGCCTGGGCGCCAATGCGCTGCTGGCGGTAAGCATGGCGGTGGCGCGTGCCGCGGCCGAGGAGTCGGGCCTGCCGCTGTACCGCTACTTCGGCGGCAGCGCCGCCACCCAGCTGCCGGTGCCGATGATGAACGTCATCAACGGCGGCGCGCACGCCAACAACAACCTGGACCTGCAGGAGTTCATGATCGTGCCGCTGGGCGCACCCAGCCTGCGCGAAGCCCTGCGCTACGGCGCCGAAGTGTTCCATGCGCTGAAAAAAATCATCCACGAGCGCGGCATGAGCACCGCCGTCGGCGATGAAGGCGGCTTCGCGCCCAACGTCGCCAACCATGAAGCCGCCATCCAGTTGATCCTGGAAGCAATTGACAAAGCCGGCTATGTCGCCGGTGAGCAAATCGCCATCGCGCTGGACTGCGCCGCCAGCGAATTCCACCGCGACGGTCGCTACCACCTGGCCGGGGAGGGCTTGACGCTGAGTGCGGCCGAATGGACCGACGTGCTGGCCACTTGGTGCGACAAATATCCGATCATCAGCATCGAAGATGGCATGGGCGAAGGCGACTGGGAGGGCTGGAAACACCTCACCGAGCGCTTGGGTCGCAAGGTCCAATTGGTGGGCGACGACCTGTTCGTGACCAACACCCGCATCCTCAAGCAAGGCATCGAGCAGGGTGTTGCCAACTCCATCCTGATCAAAATCAACCAGATCGGCACGCTCACCGAAACCTTCGCCGCCATCGAGATGGCCAAGCGCGCGGGCTACACCGCCGTCATCAGCCACCGCTCGGGCGAGACGGAGGATGCCACCATCGCCGACATCGCGGTCGGCACCAATGCCGGACAAATCAAAACCGGCTCGATGAGCCGCAGCGACCGCATGGCCAAATACAACCAACTGCTGCGCATCGAAGAAGACCTGGGCGACGTGGCCGCCTACCCCGGCCGGGCCGCGTTTTACAACCTGCGCTGACGACGGCCTGCCATGCGTGCGCGCTGGGTCACGGCCGGGCTGCTCGCCTTGCTCGGCGCGGTCCACGCGCACATCTGGTGGGGCCGCGCCAGCGTCGCCAACGTCGAGGCGCTGCGGCGCGAGCTGCTGCGCCAGGAGCAGGCCAACGAGGCGGCGCGCCAGCGCAACGAGCGCCTCACGGCCGAAGTCCACGATCTGCGCGAAGGGCTACAGACGGTGGAAGAAATCGCGCGTGAGTCGCTCGGCATGGTCAAACCGAACGAAATCTTCGTGCAGATCCAAGGCGGCGCGCCGTGAGTCGGCGCCGGTGGCGCTGCCGGCCCTACTGGACGTGGTCCGACCCCGGCGGCTGCTGCGCCTGCGCCAAAAAAAGCCGCGCGGCATCGACCGCATCGAACCGGTAGTGCTGACCGCAAAATTCGCAGCCTACGTCCACCTCGCCCCGCTCGGCCAGAATCGACTCCACCTCGGCCGGCCCCAAGCCGCGCAACATGGCGGCCACACGCTCGCGCGAGCAGGTGCAGGCAAAGCGCGGCGCACTGCGCGGCCCCTCCAGCCGCATCAGGTGCTCTTGCCAAAACAGACGGTGCAGCAGTGTGTCGGCATCCAGCCGCAGCAGCTCATCGCGCGTCAGGCTCATCGCCAGCGTCGCGATGCGCCGAAAATCCTCGTCCTCGTCGGCTTCGCTGCGCTCGTGGCCCCTGCCCGCCAGATTGCCCAGTCCGGCGGTGGGCATGCGCTGGATCAGCAAACCAGCGGCCACTTCGTCGTTGGCTGCCAGCACCAGCCGGGTGTCGAGCTGCTCGCTCTGGCGCATATACAGCCCCAGCATATCGCTCAAGCGGTGCAGCGCATGACCGTCGGCATCGTGCAGCGGCACGATCCCTTGATAAGGCTGCTGGCCCGGTTGACGTTGGCGCGGGTCGAGCGTGATGGCGCAGCACCCCTGTCCGTGAACGTTGACCAGCTGCACCAAGTCGGCCGCAGCGTCCACGCCCGGCGTCACGGTCGCCGTGGCGCGAAAGGCCATATCGGGTTGCACCTCGGCCACCGCCACCTTCAGCGGCCCGTCCCCCACGATTTGCAGCACCAGCGCGCCGGCAAATTTGATGTTGCTGTGCAGCAACACGGCGGCTGCCGTCATCTCGCCCAGCAGCTCGGTTACCGGGGCGGGGTAGCCTCCGGCTTCGGCACGCCGCTGCAGCAGCTCCCGCCAGCCGTCGGTCAGACGCACCAGCGCACCGCGCACCGGCGCACCGTCGAACAGAAATTTGTGCAGCTCGGACACGCGCACCCCTTGGTCAGCCGATGGGTTGGAGCCCGACGCGAAAGCGCCGTGCGTTGTCGATGTAGTGGCGGGCGCTTTGGCGCAGACCCTCGATTTCCTCCGCCGTCAAGGCGCGCACCACCTTGGCGGGGCTGCCCAAAATCAGCACCTCATCGGGAAAGGTTTTGCCCTCGGTGACCAGGGCGCGCGCGCCCACCAGGCAGTGGCGGCCAATGCGCGCGCCGTTGAGCACCACGGCCCCGATGCCGATGAGCGACTCGTCACCGATGGTGCAGCCGTGCAACATCACCTGGTGGCCGACCGTCACATGGTCGCCGATGGTCAGCGGGTAGCCGATGTCGGCATGCAAAACGCTGCCGTCCTGGATATTGCTGCCGCGCCCGATGGTGATCGGATCCGTGTCGCCGCGCAGCACCGCGCCAAACCACACGCTGGCATCTTCGGCCAGGGTCACGCGGCCGATGACGCGCGCGTTGTCGGCCACGAACACCGACGGGTGCACGTCGGGGGCAATGTCGTCGAGTTGATACAGGCTCATCCGTAGAATTGTACGGATGCCCTCCGTTTTGTCGAATCCCAGTTCCATCGGCCCGTCTGACGGGGTGGATGGATCGCTACCGGCGACGGCCGGACCGACGCCAGCGGCCAGTGCCGCAGCCTGCATCCCGACGCCAGGCACCGGCTGCGCCCCGGCAGGCGCGGCGGTGCACACGACCGCCCCGCGCGAGCTGCGCCAGGCTGCCTTGCACTGTCTGCTGGTGGCTGATCCCGACGCCAAGGTGGCTGGTGTGCGGGCGCTGTGGCAGGCCCGTCACCCGAGCGACGACACGCCACCCCTACCGGTGGACAGCCAAGCCTGCCTGGCGGCGCCGGCAGTGCCGCTGCCCGGACGCCCCGCGCGTCCGCGCCTCGTCGTGCCGCAGGCCGTGCCGCCGCGCTCGCCATTCACCACCGAAGGCCACGCCGCCCTGCTGCACGCGATCTGCCACATCGAGTTCAACGCCATCAACCTGGCGTTGGATGCGCTGTGGCGCTTTGCCGGCATGCCGGCGGAGTTCTACGACGACTGGCTGCGCGTGGCCGCCGAAGAGGCCGAGCACTTCAGTCTGCTGCGCGGGCATCTGCGTACCCTGCCGGGCCCTGACGGTGCGGCCTGGGACTACGGCGATTTTGACGCCCACGACGGCCTGTGGACGATGTGCGAGCGAACCGCCGGCGACCCCGTGGCGCGTATGGCGCTGGTGCCACGCACACTGGAGGCCCGCGGCCTGGACGCCACCCCGCTCATCCAGGCCAAGCTGCGTCGCGTCGGCACACCGGCGGCGCAGCAGTCCTGCGCTGTGCTCGACATCATTCTGCGCGACGAAGTGGGCCACGTCGCCATCGGCAACCACTGGTATCGCTGGTTGTGTGCGCGTGCCGGCCTCGACCCCGTGGCCCACTATCGCTACCTGGTCGACGCCTACCGCGCGCCGCGCCTCAAACCCCCGTTCAATACCGCCGCCCGGCAGCGCGCCGGCTTCAGCGCCGAGGAGCTGGCCTTTTTGGCGCAACACGTCGTCTGAGCGGCGCCGGCGCAGGCCGCTTGCGGCAAACACGGTGCGCCCTGGCGTGCGGTGCATCGACACCGCGTGCGTCCCTCACCCGTGGTGGTAGGTGGGGGGAGCGAAATGCACGCGGCGGGCGCTAGCCGCCACCGCGCGGATGGTGGCGCGCATGCAAGGCCTTGAGGCGCTCGCGCGCCACGTGGGTGTAGATGGTGGTGGTGGAAATGTCGGCGTGTCCCAGTAGCAGCTGCACGGCACGCAGATCGGCACCGTGATTGAGCAGATGGGTGGCGAAGGCGTGCCGCAGCGTATGCGGCGACAGCGGCACGCGGATGCCGGCCTGCACGGCGTAGCGCTTGACCAAACGCCAAAACATCACCCGCGACATGGCACAACCGTGGCGCTCGGTGACGAATACATCGTCGCTGCGGCGTCCGGCCAACAGCGCCGGCCGAGCGTCGGCCAGGTAGCGGCGCAGCCAGTCGGCGGCCACATCGCCGAACGGCACCAGGCGCTCCTTGGCGCCCTTGCCGGTGATGCGCAGCACCTGATCCCCCAAACTCACCTCGAACAGCCGCAGGCCCACCAATTCGCTGACACGCAAGCCACTGGCGTACATCAGCTCCAGCATCGCACGGTCGCGCAAACCCAGCGGCTGCATCACATCGGGCGCAGCCAGCAGCGCCTCGACCTGGGCCTCGGTCAGCGTCTTCGGCACACGCTGCAGGCGCTGCGCCGACAGCAGCGGTAAGGTCGGGTCGGCGCTCATCAGCCCTTCGCGCACCGCCCAGCGGAAAAAGCGCCGCAAGGCCGACAGGCGCCGGTTGCTGGAGCTGGGGCGGCTGCCCGGCAGACGGTGCGCCAAATACCCTTGCAGCAAGGCGGCGTCGGCCTGCAGCAAACCGCTGCCGCGCTGCGCCAGCCAGGCGGCCAGCGCCTGCACATCGCCGCGGTAGGCCGCCAAGGTGCGCGGCGCCAAACCATCTTCCAGCCACAGCGCGTCGGCAAAGCGCTCGACCACGGCCTCATCGACGGGTATCATCCCCATATGACGATGGTACCGTCTGAGCCGGCGGCGCTGCACGTGCGGCCCTTGCCCGCCTTCGAAGACAACTACATCTGGCTGCTACACGACGGGCAAGCGGCGTGGGTGGTCGACCCCGGCGATGCGGCGGTGGTGCAACAGGCCCTGCAGACGTTGGGGTTGCCGCTGGCCGGCATTTTCATCACCCACCACCACGGCGACCACGTCGGCGGCGTGGCGGCGCTGCAAGCAGCCACCGGCTGCCGTGTCGTCGGCCCGGGGCGTGAAGCGCTGCCCACTGCCGTGCGCGCGGTCGATGAGGGCGACACTATCGACGCCCTCGGCCAGCGCTGGCAGGTGTGGCACGTGCCAGGGCATACCGCCGGCCACGTCGCCTATGTCAACGAGGCCGCAGCCGGCCAGCCGCGTTGGCTATTTTGCGGTGACACCCTGTTTTCCGCCGGCTGTGGCCGCCTGTTCGAGGGCACGCCGGCACAAATGCTGACGTCGCTGGATCGTCTGGCCCATCTGCCCGACGACACCCGCGTGTGCTGCGCACACGAATATACGCTGGCCAATCTGCGCTTTGCCCGCGTCGTCGAACCCGACAATGCCGACGTCCAGGCGGCCATGCGCGAGGCCGAGCAACGCCGCGCACGCGGCGCCCCCACCCTGCCCAGCACCATCGGCCAGGAGCGGCGAATCAACCCGTTTTTGCGCGTACGGGAACCCACCGTGCGCGCCGCGGTTCAGCAACACATGGCGTGCGCTGGCGACGACGTGGCCGTATTCGCCGCCCTGCGTCGCTGGAAAGACGGCTTTCGCTGAGACGCCGCCGCGCGCACTTGGTTTTTTTCGACGTTTTTCTGCACCACAAGACCTGCAACACCATGACGTGTGTATTCCGCCTGGGAATGCTGTGTTTGGCCGCGGCGCTGAGCGCCTGCTCCACCCTACCGACGGCCCCCACGGCCTCCCCCTCAAGCGTGCCGAGCGCCACGATGTCGGATCGACCGACAGCCATCCCCACCCCGGATCCCGCCGCGACCACCGCCAACGCCACCCTGGTGGCGCCCTCCGGCGCGCCGACCACCGACACCGCCTCAGTCGCAGCGAGCCTGCCGCAAGCGCAGCTCCCGCCCACCGCCCCGGTGGCCAACGTCGTGGCCCCACAGGACTTGTGGGAACGGATGCAACGCGGTTTTGCCATGCCCGACCTGGTGGACGAACGCGTGGATTACTGGGAGCGCTGGTACGCTAGCCGGCCCGACTACCTGCAACGCATGACCGACCGCGCCAGCAAATACCTGTTCCACATTGTCGAGGAACTGGAGCGGCGGGGCTTGCCGCTGGAACTGGCCTTGCTGCCCTTCATCGAAAGCGCCTTCAACCCGCAGGCCGTCTCGCGCGCCAAGGCCGCGGGCATGTGGCAGTTCATGCCGGCCACCGGGCGGCATTTCGACCTCAAGCAAAACCTATTCCGCGACGACCGGCGCGACGTGCTGGCCTCCACACGCGCAGCGCTGGACTACCTGCAGCGGCTGTACCAGATGTTTGGCGACTGGCACCTGGCGCTGGCGGCCTACAACTGGGGCGAAGGCAATGTGCAGCGGGCGGTGCGCCGCAACGCCGACGCCGGACTGGCCACGGGCTACTTGGACCTGCGCCTGCCGGCCGAAACGCGCGACTACGTGCCCAAACTGCAGGCGATGAAAAATTTGGTCGCTGGCCAGCGCCAAACCACGATGCTGCCCGCGATCGGCAACCACCCGTTTTTCGACACCGTCCGCATCGAGCGTGACATCGACGTGGCCCTGATCGCCCGTCTGGCCGACATCAGCGAAGCCGATTTTCGCTCCCTCAACCCGTCGCACAACAAGCCCGTGATCATGGCCGCGGGCACCCCCGAAATTCTGCTGCCCTGGGACAACGCCGTCCTGTTCGTGCAACGGCTCCGACAGCACGATGGCCCGCTGGCGAGCTGGACCGCCTGGCGTGTACCCAAAGATATGACGGCCGCCGAGGCAGCGCGCCAGCTCGGCTGGGAGGAAGCTGCCCTGCGCCAGGTCAACCACATTCCGCCGCGCATGCGGCTGAAGGCCGGTGCCACCTTGCTGGTACCGCGCGATGGCCGACTGGACCGCGATGTACCGGAACATTTGGCCGACAACGCCCAACTGCTGCTGGCGCCCGAGCGCGCGGCTGTCCGCACGGTACAGGTACGCGCGCGCGCCGGTGATACGCTCGTGAGCGTGGCGCGTCGCCACCGCGTGCGCGTGGCCGATCTGGCGGCCTGGAATGACCTGACGCCGCAGGCCCGCTTGCGCGCCGGACAGACATTACGGCTGCAGCTGCCGGTCAAGGCTGCAGCGCTCGCCCGGAAGAAGAAGCACCCTGGCCCCACGCAGGCGCGCGGCACGGCCGCAGCCCAAGCCGGGCGCAGTGCCAACCCGCAGCACGCTCGGGCGAAAAAGCAGATGTCTCGCACGGCTGGAGCCTCCCAGCGCGGCCAGCCCAGCGGTGACCAAAAAGCCGTGCGCGTCGCCCAGACCCCGGCAGCACGCTGAGCCCCGCATCATCGGCACGCCCGGGGGCCCCGCCCTGCGGGGTTGTGCCAAGCGCCGGTCAATGCCCCGCCGCACGCTGCGCAGCGCCGGACGCTCCATTCAAACGATGCTGGGCCGAAAACGAAAAGGCCGGGGCTTAGACCCCCGGCCCTGGATGACGATGGAGCGGGAAACGAGTCTCGAACTCGCGACCTCAACCTTGGCAAGGTTGCGCTCTACCAACTGAGCTATTCCCGCCTGTGTCGGCGTCATGCAGACACCGACGCCAATTTGGAGGCGCGGGCCGGAGTCGAACCGACCTACTCGGATTTGCAATCCGGTGCATAACCGCTTTGCTACCGCGCCTTGTCTGGTTCAACCCGACAGACCGCCGGATTCGATACCTGATGCGTGTCATCAGGCACCTACTGTTTGGAGCGGGAAACGAGTCTCGAACTCGCGACCTCAACCTTGGCAAGGTTGCGCTCTACCAACTGAGCTATTCCCGCTTGACCTGTCTGACGACCCCTTTCGATGAAGCCGTTTCGCTGTCACCGCCGTTGCCGTCTGAAGCCTGTATTCTACACCAAAAAAGGATCGCTTCGATCGACGAGAGACCACCAACCCGTCACCGCGCGGTGGTCTCCACCGCACACCGCCGCTCGGCGTCGGCGGTGGCTACGCTGGCCGCGCGCACGGAGGCAGGGCCGCGCTTCAGTGTGTGACCGCTGGCGCCTCGGTTGCCGGCGTGGCCACTGGGGTAGGCGTCATCGGCTCGGCGTCGGGCAGGGGCTCGGGCAGACGCTCCAGCGCCAGCTCCAGTACCCGGTCGATCCATTGCACCGGCACGATCTCCAAGCCTTGCTTGACGTTGTCGGGAATCTCCGCCAGATCTTTGACATTGTCCTGCGGGATGAGCACGGTGCGCACCCCCCCGCGCAACGCCGCCAACAGTTTTTCTTTCAGGCCGCCGATGGCGGTGACCTCGCCGCGCAAGGTGATCTCGCCCGTCATTGCCACGTCGGCGCGCACGGGAATACCCGTCAAGGCCGACACCATCGCCGTGGTCATTGCAATACCGGCGCTGGGTCCGTCTTTGGGCGTCGCGCCGTCGGGCACGTGGATGTGGATGTCGCGCTTGTCGAACAGCTCGTCCGGGATGCCCAAGCGCCGTGCACGGCTGCGCACCACGGTGCGCGCCGCCTCCACCGACTCCTTCATCACGTCGCCCAGCGAGCCGGTGCGAATGACGTTGCCCTTGCCAGGCATGATCGCCGCTTCGATGGTCAGCAGGTCGCCGCCGACCTCGGTCCAGGCCAACCCCACCACTTGGCCCACTTGGTTTTGCTGCTCGGCGCGGCCATAGGTGTACTTGCGCACACCCAGGAAGTCCGACAGATTCTCGGGGGTGACCACCACTGGTTTGCTCATCTTGCCCAGCAGCAGACCCTTGACGACCTTGCGGCAGATGCGCGAGATTTCGCGCTCCAGCGCGCGCACGCCGGCCTCGCGGGTGTAGTAGCGCACGATGTCGCGTACCGCGGCTTCGGTGACGTCCAGCTCGTCGTCCTTGACCCCGTTGTGGGCGCGCTGCTTGGGCAGCAGATAGCGCAGCGCGATGGCCACTTTTTCGTCTTCGGTGTAGCCCGACAGGCGGATGACTTCCATGCGGTCGAGCAGCGCCGGCGGGATGTTGAGCGAGTTCGAGGTCGCAACGAACATCACATCCGACAGGTCGAAGTCGAGCTCGACGTAGTGGTCCTGGAAGGTGTGGTTTTGCTCGGGATCGAGCACCTCCAGCAGGGCCGACGCTGGATCGCCCCGGAAGTCCATCCCGAGTTTGTCGATTTCGTCGAGCAGGAACAGAGGGTTGCGCACGCCCACTTTGGTCAGGCTCTGCAGAATCTTGCCCGGCAGTGCGCCAATGTAAGTGCGACGATGGCCACGGATTTCGGCTTCGTCGCGCATGCCGCCCAGGGCCATACGCACATACTTGCGCCCGGTGGCCTTGGCAATCGACTGCCCGAGCGACGTTTTGCCGACCCCGGGCGGGCCGACCAGGCAGAGGATGGGGGCCTTGACCTTGTCCACCCGTTGCTGTACCGCCAGATATTCCAGAATGCGCTCTTTGACCTTTTCCAGGCCGTGGTGGTCGGCGTTGAGCACTTCCTCGGCATAGGCCAGGTCGTGGCGCACCTTGGTCTTTTTGCTCCACGGCAAATTGACCAGCACGTCGATGTAGTTGCGCACCACGGTGGCTTCGGCGGACATGGGCGACATCAGCCGCAGCTTCTTGAGCTCGCTTTCGGCCTTTTTGCGCGCCTCGGCTGGCATGCGCGCGGCTTTGATCTTTTTCTCCAGCTCCTCCAGGTCGGCGCCGGCCTCGCCTTCGCCGAGTTCCTTCTGAATCGCCTTGACCTGCTCGTTCAGATAGAACTCGCGCTGGTTTTTCTCCATCTGGCGCTTGACGCGCCCGCGGATGCGCCGATCGACGTTGAGAATTTCGACCTCGGCTTCGAGTTGCGCGAACAGGTACTCCAAGCGCGGCACCAAGCGCTCCAAGTCGAGCACGCTCTGCTTGGCCTCGAGCTTGAGCGGCAGGTGCGCCGCAATCGTGTCGGCCAAGCGCCCGGGGTCGTCGATGCTGGCGATCGAGGTCAGGATCTCCGACGGGATCTTTTTGTTGAGTTTGACGTACTGGTCGAATTGCTGCATGACGGCGCGACGCAGCGCCTCCAGCTCGGTCGGGTCGGCGTCGGCACGTTCGGCCTCGGCATCCACCGGCAGCACATTGGCGGAAAAATGCGTCTCGCCTTCATCGACCTGCAGCAGCTTGGCACGCTGCACCCCCTCCACCAGCACCTTCACCGTGCCGTCGGGCAATTTGAGCAGCTGCAAGATGCTGGCCACACAGCCCATTTCGAACAGATCGCTCGGCTTGGGCTCTTCCTTGGCCGCGGTTTTTTGCGTCACCAAGACGATGCGGCGCTCGTGCGCCATCGCCGCTTCGAGCGCTTTGATGCTTTTGGGCCGCCCCACGAACAGAGGGATGACCATATGGGGGAACACCACCACGTCGCGCAGCGGCAACAGCGGCAGCGCCACGGGCTCAGAGGGCAGCGGGGTTTGTCCGGACATCGGCAATTCCTTTCTGGCTGGGCAGGTGGGGGCACTGGGCGCCGTCTTCAAGCAGCCGGCGCCCCCATCAGGCCTGCTTGGCCTCTTCGCGATAGACGAGCAGCGGCGCCTTGCCCTCCGTGATCGTGGCTGCCTCGACCACCACGCGCTCGACGTTGCGCAGGCTGGGCAGCTCGAACATGGTGTCCATCAGCGCTTGTTCGAGAATCGAGCGCAGACCGCGAGCACCGGTCTTGCGCTCCAGCGCCTTGCGCGCGATGGCGCGCAGCGCCTCGGGCCGCACCTCCAGTTCGACCCCTTCCATCGCGAACAGTTCGGCAAACTGCTTGACCACCGCATTCTTCGGCACGGTCAGGATATCGACCAGCGCATCCTCGGTCAGTTCAGCCAGCGCCGTGACCACTGGCAGGCGCCCGACCAACTCCGGGATCAGCCCGTAGCGCACCAGGTCGTCGGGTTCCACCTGGGCAAACAACTCGGTGATGGGACGCTTGCGCTTGCTGCGCACGGCCGCACCAAAGCCGATCCCGGACGATTCGGTGCGCTGCTCGATGATCTTCTCCAACCCGGCGAAGGCGCCGCCACAGATGAACAGGATGTTGGTGGTGTCCACCTGCAGCATGTCTTGGTTGGGGTGCTTGCGCCCGCCCTGGGGCGGCACGCTGGCCACCGTGCCCTCGATCAGCTTGAGCAGCGCCTGCTGCACGCCCTCGCCCGAGACGTCGCGCGTGATGGAGGGGTTTTCCGATTTGCGCGTGATCTTGTCGATTTCGTCGATGTAGACGATGCCACGCTGCGCCTTGGCCACGTCGTAGTCGCAGGTTTGCAGCAGCTTGGCGATGATGTTTTCGACGTCTTCGCCGACGTAGCCCGCTTCGGTGAGCGTGGTGGCGTCGGCCATGACGAAGGGCACGTCGAGCTTGCGCGCCAGCGTCGAGGCCAGCAAGGTTTTGCCCGAGCCGGTGGGGCCGATCAGCAAAATATTGCTCTTGGCCAGCTCCACCCCGCTCTTGCGCCCTTGCTCGTTGTGGCGCAGGCGCTTGTAGTGGTTGTACACCGCCACCGCCAGTGTCTTCTTGGGCACTTCCTGGCCTATGACGTACTGGTCCAGGTGCTCCTTGAGCTGCGCTGGCGTAGGCAGGGCATCGCCGTCGCCGCCGATGGCCGATGGCGTCTGTCCCACCTCGTCGCGGATGATGTCGTTGCACAGGTCGATGCACTCGTCGCAGATGAACACGGACGGTCCGGCGATGAGTTTTTTGACCTCGTGCTGACTCTTGCCGCAAAACGAGCAATACAGGGTCTTGTCGCGGCTGCCTTTTTTCTCGGGCATGGGTATGGAGCCTGTGGTGTGGTAGAGGAAAGCGAAGCGCTCAGGCGCGTTTGTCGATGACCTTGTCGACCAGGCCGTAGGCCGCTGCCTCGCTGGCCGACATGAAGTAGTCGCGCTCGGTGTCGCGCTCGATTTTCTCCAGCGGCTGGCCGGTGCGCTCGCTCAGGATGCGGTTGAGGTCGGCGCGCAGACGCAGGATTTCACGGGCGTGGATTTCGATGTCGGTGGCCTGACCCTGGGCACCACCCAGCGGCTGGTGGATCATGACGCGCGAGTTCGGCAGCGCAAAGCGCTTGCCCTTGGCGCCCGCGGCCAGCAAAAACGCCCCCATGCTGGCCGCCATGCCGATGCACAAGGTCGAGACATCGGGCTTGATGAAGTTCATGGTGTCGAAAATGGCCATGCCAGCGCTGACCGAGCCGCCCGGCGAGTTGATGTAGAGCGAGATGTCCTTGTCCGGGTTTTCGCTTTCCAGGAATAGCAGCTGGGCCACCACCAGATTGGCGGTCTGATCGTTGACCGGGCCGACCAGAAATACCACCCGCTCCTTGAGCAGGCGGGAATAAATGTCGTAGGCCCGCTCCCCGCGGCCCGACTGCTCGATGACCATCGGAATCAGGCCCAGGTTCTGTACGTCCAATGCGCTCATGCGTCGGTTGCTCCGTGTCGAAAAGAATGCGTAGCCAGGGCTTACTGTAACCGCTTGCGCGCCCGGGTTGGGCGGCAGCCAGTAAAAAGGGCGGACACTGCGTCCGCCCTTTTGGGGCTGCAGCGCCGTGTGGCCGCCGCAGCCGCAGCCCACCAGCCGTGCGCCCGCCGCTCAGCCCTGCCCCATCAGCTCGGCAAAGCCGATGGTCTTGGGCGTCACGCGCGCCCGGGCAAAGATGTAGTCGGCGACGTTGTTTTCCAGCACGATGGCCTCGATTTCCGACAAGCGGTCGGGGTTGGACTTGTACCAGTTCACCACCGCGTCCGGGTATTCGTAGGACGAGGCCAGCTCGCGCAGATGCGCGTCGACCTGCTCGGCCGTGGCGCGCAGATCGTTGGCCTTGATCAGCTCGGCCACCACCAACCCCAGGCGCACGCGGCGCTCGGCTTGCTGCTGGAACAGTTCGCGCGGAATCGGGGCCTGGTCGGCGTTGGGCACGCCGCGCTGTTTCAGATCGTTGCGCGCGCCCTCCACCAGGCGATCGATTTCGGCCTGCACCGCGGCCTTGGGCAGGTCGAGCTCGGAAGCCGCGGCCAGCGCTTCCAGCGCGGCACTCTTGTTGCGCGCCTGCAGGCGGAATTTGACCTCGCGCTCCAGATTGCGGCGAATGTCCTCACGCAACGCCTCCAGCGTGCCGGCCTCGACGCCCAGCGACTTGATGAAAGCCTCGTCGACCTCCGGCAGGTGCTGTTGCTCGATTTTTTTCAGCGTCACCAAGAAGTCGGCCGTCTTGCCGGCGACTTCCTTGCCGTGGTAGTCCTGCGGAAAGGCCAGCGGGCAGGTCTTGGACTCGCCAACCTTCATGCCCCGCACGGCGCCCTCGAACTCCTTGAGCATCTGGCCCTCACCGATCACGAAGGTGAAATCGGTGGCCTGCCCGCCCTGGAACGGCTCGCCGTCGATCTTGCCCTCGAAGTCGATGGTGACGCGGTCACCGTCTTGCGCCGGCTCGCCCTCGGCACGCGGGCCGAAGGTGCGGCGCTGTTTGCGCAGAATCTCCAGCGTGCGCTCGATGGCGGCCTCATCCACCTGCGCGTCGAGCTTTTCCAGCTCCAATGCCGACAAGTCGGCCAGCTTGACCTCGGGGAAGACCTCGAACACCGCCTCGAAGGCCATCATGCCTTCTGGTGCACTGTCCTTCTCGGTGATGCGCGGCTGCCCGGCCACGCGCAGCTGGGCCTCGGTGACGGCGCGACCGAAGGCAGCGCCGACCTGATCGTTGACGACTTCGTACTGCACCGAGGCGCCGTAGCGTTGCGCCACCACCGACAGCGGCACCTTGCCCGGGCGAAAACCGTCCATCTTCACCTGGCGCTGCAGGCGCCTCAGGCGTGCGTCCACCTCCTTGTGAATCGCCTCCAGCGGCACCTCGAGCGTGATCTTGCGCTCGAGCTTGTCCAGGGTTTCGACGTTGACTGCCATGATGACTCCTGTTGGGGTTTGGGGGATCTGCGCATGGGCAAATCCCGAGATCGGGGGTGCGGGGGCTGGCCGCAGCCGTCTCTCTGCACGGACGGCCGCTGCGTCGCGCGCCGCTGCCGCGGCCAACGAGCGCAGGCAAACGCCCGCGCCGCAGGGTAAATCAGGGATTGTAGCGAAGGCGATTACCGGCGCGAACCCGACGCCGATCGGCCTGCACGCCGACAGGGCTGGTTGACAGCGCGGCTTCAGCGGATGAGCCCGCCGTGCGCCAACCACCAGGCCAGCAGGCTCGCTGCCGTCACCGGCACCCCGATGCGCAAGTGCTGCCGCCAATCGATGAGCACGCCATCGCGCGCGGCCAAATCGGCCACGATCAGGTTGGCGATCGAGCCCACCAGCAGCAAGTTGCCCGCGAACGTGCTCACCAACGCCAGCGTCACCGCCTGCTCCGGGGTACTGAGATGCGGCAGCAGCAGCATCACGGCGGGGACGTTGGAGATCAGGTTGGACAGCGTCACGCCGACGGCGGCCAACACCAAGGGATCGGCCAGCGTGACGCCCTGCTGCGCCAGCGTCGCCACCGCCTGTGCGGGCCAGCCGGTCAGCTCGAACCCGCGGTTGACGATGAACAACCCCACGAACAGCAGCAACAGCGGCCAGTCCACCAAACCCATCACGTGGGCGGAATGCAGGCGGCGGCTGAGCAACAGCACGCCCGCGCCGACCAGGGCGGCCACATCGTGTCGCCAATCGGTCCACAGAAAAACGATCAGCAAAAACGCAGCCACCATCAACCCCTTGGTGGATTGCCAGCGGTCTGCGGTATCGTCCGCCGGCACCTCGAACCGCGCGGGCGCGTCGGGGCGAGCGGGCACCGCCGCACCGTCCGACCGGGACTGCGCGTCTGGCGAGGACGGGGCTGCGGGCGCTGCCCGCAGCCGCCAGGCCAGCCATGCCCACAGCGCCAGCAGGGCCAGCGCTACCGGAGCGGCCGCGGCGCGCACATAGGCGCCAAACGGCACCTGCAGCACCGAACCGATCAGCATATTCTGGGGATTGCCGATCAAGGTCGCGGCCGAGCCGATATTGGCCGCGCACGCCACGCCCACCAGCCAGGGCACCGGGTCCCAGCCGCGCCGCCACGCGATGCGCACCACCACCGGCGTCACCGCCAGGCACACCACGTCATTGGAGAAGACCGCCGACAACGCCGCCACCACGGTCAGCAAAACCGCCAGCAAGGCCGACGCCGGCAGTGGCCAGGCGCCCACCGCGCGGGTGACCGCGACATAGAAGCCGCCCAGGCGCAGCTGCGCCGAAATCAACATAAAGGCAAACAACAACGCCAGGGTGGGCAGGTCGATCGCCACCGCGGCCTCCGGCACACTCCAGCCATGCACGGCGGTCATGGCAATCGCACCCAGCACCGCCACCCCGGTGCGGTCGAGTTTCAGACGCGGCAGGCCACCCAGAAACATACCGATATAGACCACGGCAAAAATGGTCGCAGACGCGATGTCGCGCCACGGAGGCGCCAAGCCATCGGTCAGCATCTGGGGGGCGTGCGGACGAGCCGGCGGGGCGCACCGACGGTGCGGCTTGGTGCGCGGGGGGGGACTCGAACCCCCACGCCATCGCTGGCGTCAGGACCTAAACCTGGTGCGTCTACCAATTTCGCCACCCGCGCGCGGTGCGGCCACGGGCGCGCACCTCATCTGAACAAAGTGGCGTGATTGTAGCGGCAGACCCACGCCGCCAGAGCTCCGCATCGCAGCGCACCGGCGCCTGCTCGTCTCAAAAAAGTTCGATGTCGCCTTCCGCGCCGCGGGAGGCAGCGCTCGGCTCGGCGGGATTGACGTCGGTTTCGTAGCTGCAGACCTGATTGCGTCCCTGGCTCTTGGCCAAATAGAGCGCGCGGTCGGCACGCTCGAAGGCATCCGACGGGGTGTCGTGTTCCCGGATGCGGGTATAGCCAACGCTGACCGTGATGCGCCCCACCTGCGGGAATGGGTAGTCTTGTACCTGCAGGCGCAAGCGTTCGAGGGCGGCGCGGGCTGCTTCCGGGTCGGCCGCGCGCATCAGTACCACGAACTCCTCGCCGCCAAACCGATAGATGCGATCGTCGTGCCGAAACGTCTTACGCAGCAACCGCGCCATCAGCAACAACCACCTCGTCCCCGATCAAATGACCGAAGCGGTCATTGACCGATTTGAAGTGATCGACATCCACCACCGCCAGCCAATACGCATCGCCGCCTCGGTGTCGTCGCGGATCAGCCGCATCGTCCGCAGCCGGCCCGGGCTGCGTGGCGCGGTAGAACGTGTCGTCGAACGACTCGCGGTTGAGCAGCCCGGTGAGGGTGTCGCGCTCGCTGGAGTCGAGCAAATTGATGAAATTTTCGTAGATGCGCGCCAAGCCCTCGACCAGGCGCACGGCCCAGTCGGCGCCCGAGGCGCAGGCGTCGCACTCGACGACGATCGCGAGCCGGTCGGCGCTGTCCGTCACCACCGGCACGACGACGCGCACCCCGCCCGTGTCCGTCAGCGCGAGCGTGCGACGCTGCGCCAGGGCTTGTGCGATTGCCGCGTCCGCGGCCAGCAGCGGTCCCTGCTCCAACGCCGCCAATACCGATGCCGACTGCGGCTCGGTCCAGCCCCGCTCCATACTGACCCGGGTCCACAACCGCTCGCCGTCGTCGGTTGGCACCACCTGCACCAGCGCCACCCGGCGCGCATCGAGCAACGCCCGCAACACCTCGACAAACGTGGCATCGACGCTGTCGCGGTCGCGCCCACGCGTGAGCCGCTGGATGTGTTCGAGATGTTCGATGACGTGCCGCATGGCGACCGCACACGAAGGCGTCGTTGGTTGTTGTTGTTGTCTTGGCTTCGGTGCAGCGCCGCCTCGGAAGACGGCACCGCACACGGTCTGCTCATGATGCTCGATTGTGCACCGAACGCCTGGCGGGCAGTGCGCGGGCAAACCCGGATGGCCACGGTGGCCGCTTCAGCTGTGGCACCATCGCGACATGGCGTTCATCCACGGCGTCGACCACCCTGAAAATTTTCCCGTCGCATCCTGGCTGTGCCCGCCGGCATGGCGCGATGCCGTGCGTGCGCTGTACGCCTTTGCGCGCACGGCCGACGATTTGGCCGACGAGGGGCGCGCCCCGCCAGCGCAACGACTGGCGGCATTGCAGGCCCTGCGGGTGCAGGTCATGGCCCTGTGGAACGCCCCCACCGCGGCGGCATCCACCGCCGCGCCGATGCTGGCAGCGCTGGCGCAGGCGCGCCAGCGCCACCAGCTGCCGCTGCCCCCTTTACTCGACCTGCTCGACGCCTTCGAGCAGGACGTGCGCTGGCAGGCCAGTGGGCGACGCTGGCGCGACGACGCCGAACTGCTGGCGTACTGCCGCCGCTCGGCGCAGCCGGTGGGGCGGATGCTGCTGCATTTGGCCGGGGTGCACGACGCCGCCTCGGTGGCGCAGAGCGATGCGATATGCAGTGGATTGCAACTCATCAACATGGCGCAGGACGTGGGCATCGACCTGGCGCGCGGACGCTGTTATTTGAGTGACGCGCGACTGCGCCGCCACGGCCTGGACCCGGCGCAGCCCCCCGAACGGTGGGACCCCGCCCGGCTGGCCAGCGCGGTACGCGAGCTGGCTGCCTCGGGTCGCGCTTTGTTGGCACGCGGCTGGCCGCTGCCGCAGCGCGTCGGTGGACGCTTCGGCTGGGAGTTGCGTCTGGTCCTGGAGGGGGGCTGGCGCATCGCCGAGCGCATCGAGCGCACGGGGGGACGTACGTGGCAGCAGCGCCCGCGGCTGCGTTGGGCCGATGCCCCAGCGCTGCTGTGGCGCAGCCTGTGGCGCCATCGACGCCACGCCCGTGCGCCCGCAGTGACCATTCCCGACCCGGTTTTTCATTCGTCAACGACATGAAATGCATTCGATTTTTGCGCCAGCCACGGCTGGCGGTGCTGGCGTGTGCGCTGGGCTGGCTCAGCGCTTCTTGGGCCAGCAGCACGGGCAGCGCCCGCTCTGCGGACAACGCAGCGCCCACGGTGGCGCCGGCGTTGGTTTCGACCGCCGCCTGGTCCAGCGTGCGGCAATATCCACTGCGCAGTGCGCCGGCCCAGTTGCTGCCGCGCAATGAGGCGCGCATCAGCGCCGAGGTCAGCGGGCGCATCGAACGCTGGTTTGCCGACGTCGGGCAGCGCGTAGCGGCCGGCGCAGCGCTGGCGCAGCTGGACGCCACCGACCTCGCGCTGGCCCGCGAGCGTGCGCGCACCGCTTGGGAGGCCGCCCAGGCGCGCCTGGCGCTGGCCGAAAGCCAGCTGCGGCGCGCGCGCGAGCTGCAGGCGCAAGGCTTTTTGTCGCCGGAGGCGCTGCACCAACGCGAAACCGAAGTGGCGCTGCAGCGCGCCGAGGTGGCCAACACGCACGCCCAATGGCGCAGCGCCGAACACCAGCTCAGCAAGACCGTGATCCGGGCGCCCTTTGCCGGTACCGTGATGCAGCGCCTGGCCCAGCAGGGCGAGGTGGTGGCGACCGGCACGCCGTTGTTCGTGCTGGCCGAGTTGCGCGCGCCCGAGGTGCAAGCCCAGTTGAGCCCCGCCGACGCCCGTGATCTGCGCAACGCGCGTGACGCCGAGCTGGTGACGCGCGACGGCCAAACCGTACCGTTGCGCTGGCTGCGCGCCACCGGCGCGGTGGCCAGCGGCACGCGCTTGCAGACGGTGCGCTTGGCGGTGCTGGGCGCCACCGAGCTGCTGCCCGGCAGCGATGGCGAGCTGCGCTGGCGCAGCGCCCAGCCGCACGTGCCGCCCGCGCTGCTGGTGCGCCGCGGCGATACGCTGGGCCTGTTCGTCGTGGACGATGGCGCGCAGCCGCCGCGCGCTCGCTGGGTGCCGCTGCCCGCCGCCCAGGAAGGCCGTGCGGCGCCGGTGGATTTGCCGGCCGATGCGCGCATCATCGTGCGCGGACAGCAGGCCGTGCAGGCGGGGCAGCCGGTGCGCGTGCTCGACGCGGCGGCACCGCATCAACCCTGAGGACGCACCATGCGGCTGCTGCGCGCCCTCATCACCAACCATCCGCTGGCCAACATCGCGTTCGTGGTGGTCATGGCGCTCGGCCTGCTGGGCTACCTCAGCCTGCCGCGCGAGCGCGATCCCGAGATCAATTTCAACTGGGTCAACATCACCACGGTGCTGCCTGGGGCCAGCGCCGAAGAAGTCGAGCGTTTGGTCACCGATCCGCTGGAAGACGCGATCAAGGGTGTGGCCGACGTGCGTTTCGTTATTTCCAGCTCCCGCGAAAACGTCTCCAGCATGCTGGTGCGTTTTCGCGACATCGACGATCGCACGTTCGACAAGCGCATGAATGACCTGCGGCGCGAGATCCAGAACAAGGCCAGCGCCGAGTTGCCCGAGACGGCCAAGGAGCCGCGCGTGCTGGAGATTTCCACCTCCAACGGCTTTCCCACGGCGATTTTGCGGCTGGCGGGCCAAGCCGACGATGAAGTGCTGCGGCGCGAGGGTCGGCGTATCCGCACCGACCTGGAGCGGCTGGCGGGTGTGGATCAAGTGTTCGCCTCGGGCCTGCGCGACCCGGAGCTGCTGGTGCGTCCCGACCCGCACGCGCTGGCCGCGCGCGGGCTCACCAGCGCCGACGTCGCCGATGCCCTGCGCGCCTGGTGGCGCGACACCGCAGCCGGCGCTCTGCGCACGACCGACGGGCTGTGGTCGGTCAGCGTCCGTGGCGTCACGCTCGACCCGCAGGTATTGGCCCAGTTGCCGGTGACGGCGGCCGGCCGCAGCGACGTGCACGCCCGCCTGGGCGACGTGGCGCGCATCGAGCGCGCGCGCGCCAAGCCCAGCCAACTGTCCTCGATGGATGGCCAGCCCACCATCTCGCTGGCGCTGACCAAAAAAGCACGCACCAACACCTTGACCTTGTTGGCATCGATCCGCGCCTACATCGAACGTGAAAACGCGGTGCTGGCGCCGCTGGGCTTGCGCCTGACGCTGACCGACGACCAGACCATCCCCACGCGCGAGGCCATCGACGTCATGCAGACCAACGCTCTGTACGGCATGCTGTTGGTGCTGGCGGTGAGCTGGCTGTTCCTGGGCTGGCGCATCGGCGTGCTGGTAGCGCTGGGCATTCCGTTTTCGCTGCTGGGCACGTTCGCGGTGCTGCACTGGCTGGGCTACACGCTCAACATCTCGGTGCTGTTGGGCGTGGTGATCGCGTTGGGCATGTTGGTGGACGACGCGGTGGTGGTGGTGGAAGCCATTTACTATCGCATCGAGCGCGGGCAGGCCGCGCTGGCAGCCAGTCTGGAGGGCATTGCCGAGGTGTGGAAGCCGGTGGTGGCGTCGGTGGCCACCACGCTGGCTGCGTTTTTGCCGCTGATGCTGCTGCCGGGCATCGTCGGCAAATTCATGTTCGTCATCCCGTTCGTGGTGACGCTGGCGCTGCTCATTTCGCTGACGGAAGCGTTCTGGATGATGCCGGTGCACGTGAGCATGCTGCGGCTGCGGCTGGATCGGCCGTCGCGCGTGCAGGCCTGGCGCCAACGCTTCAACCGCGCGCTGCGCTTACGCTACGGGCAGGCGCTGGCGGTGGTGTTGCGGCGCCCCGGTCTCTTTCTGGCCGTCGCCGTGCTGATCATGGCCAGCGCCGGCGCCTTGGTGGTCACTGGCGTAGTGCGGGTGCAATTTTTCGCCTTCGACCCGGTGCGCGCGTTCTACGTCAATGTGGACATGCCCGCCAACGCCACTTTGGAGGACACCTTGGCCGAGGTCGAGCGCGTCGAGCAGGCGGTGCGCGCGCGCCTGCGCGGCGTCGGTGACGCCACCGCCGGGCACGAGGCCCGTGCCGTCACCTCCACCGCGGGGCTGAAATTCACCGAGACCGAACCGGTCTATGGGGACCATTACGGGCAGGTATTCGTGTCGCTCAACCCGCGTACCCCCGACAGCCGGGAGGTGCGCGAAATCGTCGAGGCCATGCGCGCCGACATCGAAAACCTTCCGGGCCCGGGACGCAAGAGTTTCACCTTGCTGTCGGGCGGGCCACCGGCGGGCAAGGCCATCAGCGTCAAGGTACGCGGCGACGACTTCGAGCGCATCCAAGCGGCGGCGGACGCGCTCAAGGCGGTCATTGCCGCTTTGCCCGGCGCACGCGACGTGCAAGACGACAACGTGCCCGGCCGGCCACAACTGCGATTGCAGGTGGACGCCGAGGCCGCGCGCGCCCTGGGCGTGCCTGCGGCCCAGGCCGCGCGCCTGGTGCGCCTGGCCATCGACGGCGAGGTGGTGGCGTTCACACGCGACGGCGGCGACAAAATCGAGCTGCGCGTGCGCCACCCCGAGCCCCCCGAGCCCCTGCCCGACCCGATGGCGCTGCTGCGCACACCGGTGGCCCTGCCCAACGGGCAGGTCACCCAACTGGGCCAATTGGTGCACGCCGACATCGAGCCCGTGCGCGGTTTCATCCGCCACCACAATTTGCGCCGCGCTATCACGGTGGAGGCCAATTTGGACAAAGAGGTACTCGACACCGCCGAAGCCAACCGCCGCATCCGCGCCGCCTGGGAGACGCTGCACTTGCAGCACCCCGGCATCGACCTCGATTTTTCGGGCGAGCTGGAAGACATCGAAGAAAGCCTGGGCGCGATGCAGCAGCTCTTCCTGCTCGGCGTCGGTTTGATTTATTTGATTTTGGCCGCGCAGTTCCGCAGCTACGGGCAGCCGCTGTTGATCTTGGTGACGGTGCCGCTGGCGTTTGCCGGCGTGGCCATCGGGCTGGCCGTCACCCGCAACCCGCTGTCGCTGTACACCCTGTACGGTGTGATCGCTTTGACCGGCATCGCCGTCAACAGCGCCATCGTTCTCATCGACGCCGCCAACGAGCGGTTGCGCGCCGGCATGGGCATCATCCACGCCGCGCTGTGGGCGGCGCGGCGGCGCGTGGTGCCGGTGCTCATCACCAGCACCACTACCATCGGCGGCTTGATCTCGCTGGCCTTTGGTCTGGGCGGACACAGCCTGCTGTGGGGGCCGGTGGCCTCCAGCATCGTCTGGGGGCTGCTGGTGTCCACCGCGCTGACGCTGTTCGTGATTCCCCCCTTGTACGTGTTGACCATGCGGGCCACGCGCCGACCGCGGAGTCCCGTGCCATGAATCGTTCTCCTGCCCCCACGGGGTCCCCTTCCACGGCAGTGCCGGCCACCGCGCTGGCCTACGTCCAGGAGCGCGCTGCCGCCTCCGGCAGCAGCTTCTACTATGCGTTTTTGTTTTTGCCACCCGCGCGTCGCGCCGCCATCACCGCTTTTTACGCGTTTTGCCGGGAAATCGACGACATCGTCGATGAAACGCACGACCCGCAGGTAGCGCAGACCAAACTGCACTGGTGGCGCGAGCAGGTGGCGCTGACCTTTGCCGCACAGGGCCGCCCGCAGCACCCGGTGCTGCAAGCTCTGCAGCCGCACATCGGCGCCTTTGGACTGACACCCGAACCGCTGTGGCACATCATCGACGGCTGCGAGATGGACGTGCACCAAAACCGCTACCTGGACTTTGCGGCCCTGCAGCGCTACTGCCATCTGGTCGCTGGTGTGGTGGGTGAAGTGTCGGCGCGTATCTTCGGGCAAACCGACCCCGGCACCACCGCCTACGCCCATCGTTTGGGGCTGGCGCTGCAACTGACCAACATCATTCGCGACGTCGGCGAAGACGCGCTGCGCGGGCGGCTGTACCTGCCCATCGACGAACTGCAGCGCTTCGGCGTCAAAGCGCACGAGATCTTGAAGCGTGGCATCGGCGCCGGGCCCGATTTTGCAGCGCGCTTTGACGCGCTGCTGCGCTTTCAGATCGAGCGAGCGCTGACCACCTATGACGAGGCCGTTGCCCTGCTGCCGCTGGCCGACCGACGCGCGCAAAAGCCGGGGCTGATGATGGCCAGCATCTACCGCACCCTGTTGCGCGAGATCGCACGCGAGCCCGGCTTGGTACTGACGCAGCGTGTGGCGCTGACACCGCTGCGCAAATTTTGGCTGGCGTGGAAGGTGCAGGCACTGGGGCGGCTGTGAGTGGACGGCGGCTGACCATCGTCGGCGGTGGCTGGGCGGGGCTGGCTGCGGCTGTCGCCGCGGCTGACACTGGCTGGCAGGTGACCGTGCTGGAGGCTGCGCGCCACTGGGGTGGCCGAGCGCGGCGACTGACCGTACGTGACGCCGATGGCGCCGCTTGGTTTCTGGACAATGGCCAACATCTGCTGATCGGCGCCTACACCGCCACCCTCGGACTGCTACGACGCCTGGGCGTGGTGCCGCAAGCGTGTGTGCAGCGCCTGCCGCTGACGCTGCGCACCCCGCAGGGCGATGGCGTGGCGCTGCCGCGCTGGGGCGCGCACCTGCCCGCCGCCCTGGCCCCGCTGGCGGTGGCAGTGGGGCTACTGGGCGCGCGCGGCTGGACCCTGCGCGAGCGGCTGGCGACGCTGCAGGTGACACTGCGCTGGCAGCGCCAAGGCTTTGCCTGTACGCCCGCGACCACCGTGGCCGACCTGTGCGCGCCGCTGCCCGAGCGCGTGCGCCGCGAGCTGTTCGAGTTGCTGTGCGTGGCCGCGCTCAACACCCCACCGGCGCAGGCCAGTGGCGCCGTCTTTCTGCGCGTGCTGCACGATGCGCTGCTGGGCAGTACCCCACCGCCGTATGCGGCCAGCGACCTGCTGGTGCCACGGGTGGACCTGGGCGCGTTGCTGCCCGACGCCGCTGTTGCGGCCTTGCGGCGGCGCGGCGCGCGGCCGCTGACGGGCGCACGGGCGGTGGCGCTGCAGCACGGTGATACCGATGCGCGCTGGCAGGTGCGGCTGGCCGACGGCACGACCCTATCCAGTGACGCCGTGGTGTTGGCCTGCCCGGTGTGGGAGGCAGCGCGCCTGTTGGCACCGCTGGGCGCCGACGAAGACCCCATTCGACGCTGGTGCGCCAGCGCGCGCGCCTTGACCCATCTGCCGATTGCCACCGTCTATCTGCGCCCACCGCCACAGTGGCGCTGGCCGGCAACAGCGCCACTGCTGGCGCTGCGCAGCGACCCGGCGTCGGCACCGGCCCAGTTCGTGTTCTGGCACCGGCGCATGGGGGCGCCGTCGCCCTATCTGGCGTGGGTGGCCAGCGCCCCGGAACCCGCACTGGCCACCGACCGCGAAGCGCTGACGCGCGCCGTACAGGCGCAAGCCCGCACGCAACTCGGACTGGCCCACACCGAGCCGCTGCTGACGGTGATCGAAAAGCGCGCCACCTTCGCCTGCACCGCTGGACTGCAGCGACCGCCTGCCACCATCGCACCCGGCCTGATGGCCGCGGGCGACGCGATCGACGGCCCCTACCCCGCCACGCTGGAAGGCGCAGTGCGCTCCGGGCTGGCGGCCGCCGCCGCTTTGTCAGCAGCCTTCAGCGTCTGATACGCCGGGCGCGCATGGCAGCGCTGCACCCAGGCGTGCACATGGGGGAAGGCATGCATCAGCTCGTGCGACGGACGGGTCCAGTTGGCAACGCAGGCCACGCACAGATCGGCGATCGTGAAGCGCTCGGCAGCCAAGTACGCACAGCCGTGCTCGGCCTGCCGCGCCAGGTGCGCGTCCAAAACGCCCAACGGCCCACGCAAGCGCTGTTCTGCCACGGCCAGTCTGCCAGCGTCACGCCGCTGCGGCGGCAAACCGATGCGGTGCATCAACACGGCAAGCGCATCGGTCTCCAGCTCGGTCATGGCCCAAAACGCCCAGCGCAACGCCTCGGCGTCTTCAGCCGGATTGGCCGGCGCGATGTCGCTGCCATCGCCGCGACCATGGTGCCGCGCCAGATACAGCGCACAGGCCATCGACTCCCACACCACCACGCGGCCCTCGGGGCGCTCGTCCACCAGCACTGGAATATGCCCGTTGGGGTTGAGCGCCAAAAACTCGGGCGTGCGCGTGGCGCCGCCCTGATACGGGGTGGGCACATGGGTGTAAGACAACCCCAGCTCCTGCGCGGCCCACAACGGGCGCACGGCGCGCGAGGCGAAAATACCGTAAATCGTCAGCACGAGCCACTCCTTGAACGAATCGACACGACATCGACCGGCGCGCGGTCAACCGGTTGCCCACGCTGGTCATTACGGGGCGCGCTGCACGCCGCTGGCCCCTGGGCGAGAATAGCGCATGAGCATGCGCACCGAGCCCCCCTACTCGCATGGCCAGACGGCCGCCACCGGCATTTTGTGGGTCAACCTGGGCACCCCGGCTGCCCCGACGGCAGCCGCACTGCGCCGCTATCTGGCGGAATTTTTGGGTGATCCGCGTGTGGTCGAAATCCCCCGCCCGATCTGGTGGTTGATCCTGCACGGCATCATCCTCAACGTGCGGCCGGCCAAGTCGGCCGCCAAGTACGCCACCATCTGGACGGCAGAGGGCTCGCCGCTGAAGGTCTGGACCGAGCGCCAAGCCGCCTATCTGCAGGGACTGCTCGGCGAGCGGGGTCACCACGTCACGGTCCGCTGGGCCATGCGCTACGGCGAGCCCGCCATCCGGCACCAACTCGACGCCCTCAAGGCGGCCGGCTGCACCCGCATCCTCATCCTGCCCGCGTACCCGCAATACTGCGCCGCCACCACCGCCAGCGCCTTCGACGCGGTCTACGAATGGGCGCGCCAGCTGCGCTGGGTGCCGGAGCTGCGCTTCGTCAACCAGTACCACGACGACGCGGGCTACATCGGCGCGCTGGCCCAACGGGTGCGCGCGCACTGGGCGCAACATGGCCGGCCCGAGCGGCTGGTGATGAGCTTTCATGGCATGCCCGAACGCACGCTGCTGCGCGGCGACCCCTACCACTGCGAATGCCACAAAACCGGCCGCCTGCTGGCCGAAGCGCTGGGCTTGGCGCGCGAGCAGTACGTGGTGACCTTCCAATCTCGCTTTGGCCGGGCCAAATGGCTGCAGCCCTACACCGAGCCGACGCTGGTGGCGCTGGCCCGGCAAGGGGTGGGCCGCGTCGATGTCATTTGCCCGGGTTTTACCGGCGACTGCATCGAAACACTGGAAGAAATCAACCTGGAAGCGCGCGCCGCCTTTCTCGCCGCCGGCGGGCACACCTTTCACTACATCCCGTGCCTGAACGACGATCCGGCCTGGCTGCGGGCACTGGCCGATATCGCTGAGCGGCATCTGGCGGGTTGGCCCACCACGGTTGCACCCGACCCCGCTGCCGCCCAGGCTACGCGCGAGCGGGCGCTGGCCATGGGGGCCAGCGCCTAATGCGCCAGCGACGCAGGCCGCACGCCTGCTTGCCTCAGGGTCATCGACTGCTCTGTCGAATCGATCATGTCAGCCCAGCGACCATCCTCCCGTGACGACGCCACGTCCGACCGCATCCGGCTCGACAAGTGGCTGTGGGCCGCACGCTTTTACAAAACGCGCGCGCTGGCGGCCGAGGCCATCGAGCGCGGCTGGGTTCGGGTCAACGATGCTGCCGCCAAGGCCAGCCGCGAGCCGCGCGTGGGCGACACGCTGCGCCTGCGCACGGGCGACGTCTGGCGCACCGTGATCGTGCGGGGCTTGAGCCGCGTGCGCGGGCCGGCCGCCCAAGCGGCACTGCTCTACGAGGAAACGCCGGAGTCGCTGGCGGCGCGCGAGCGCTGGGCCGAGCAGCGCCGCCTGGCCCCAGAGCCTGCTGCCACCCTGACCCAGGGTCGCCCCACCAAGCGCGACCGGCGCCGCCTGCAAGCGTGGGAGCGTGCGGGGCAGGCACGCCCGAGCTGGAACGCACGCTGGAGCGCTTCGCTCGATGAAGACTGAGCGGCGCTCGAGGGCGCTCGGATGGGGTGCCCCGCAGATCCACGTACGATATCGTGTCGCCGCAGGTGCCCGTTGCGGCTGTCCTCGTCCGCACTGGAGTCGCATCACGCCGTGTGCCCACCCACTTCGTCTCGACGGCCCGTGGGCCACGCCGACGCCTTCTTCGAGGAGCCACCCGATGAGCCATCGCTACCCGCTGCCCGACCTCAACACCCTGCCTGACGACATCCGCGCGCGCATCTTGGAGGTACAGGAAAAAGCCGGCTTCATACCCAATGTCTTTCTGATGTTCGCCCGCCGGCCGGCGGAGTGGCGTGCTTTCTTTGCCTACCACGATGCGCTGATGATGCCCGAGACCGTTGGGCGCAGTTCCAATCTCACCAAGGGCGAACGCGAGATGATCGTGGTGGCCACCAGCGCCGCCAATCAATGCCTGTACTGCGTGGTGGCACACGGCGCCATCTTGCGCGTGTACGAAAAGCAACCACTGATCGCCGACCAGGTCGCCGTCAACTACCGCAAAGCCGAGATTACGCCGCGCCAGCGTGCCATCTTGGACTTCGCGATGAAGGTGTGCCAGCGTTCGCACGAAATCGAAGAAGCCGACTTCGCTGCCCTGCACGCTCATGGGCTCGATGACGAAGACATCTGGGACATCGCCGCCATCACCGCCTTTTTCGGTCTGTCCAACCGGATGGCCTCATTCAGCGGCATGGTGCCCAATCCGGAGTTTTACCTGATTGGCCGCATCCCCAAAACACGTTGAACGAATGGCCGCGCTGGCGTGCCGCGGCCCACACGGCGGGCCCCGCCTAGCCCGCTGCCAAGCGCTGACGCAAGACATCGGGCAGCGGCTGCGAGCGCTGCGCCGGAAAATCCACCCACACCACGGTGGCGCCCCCGGTCGCGTACACCGTACCGGGGTCGTCGCTGCGGCTCATCTCGTGAAACATGTCGAACGAGCGCTGCCCCAGCGCACCGACGTAGCTGCGCACGATCACCTCCCCCGGGTATTGCAGCTGGCGCAAAAAATTGCAGAAAGCGTTGACGATCACGGGGCCCTGCCCGCGCGGATTGGCCGGCATGCCCCACTCGTCCATCCACTGCAGGCGCGCCGTCTCCATGTAGCGAAAATAGATGGTGTTGTTGACGTGCCCCATGGCGTCCATATCGCCCCACCGAATGGGGATCGTCATGGTGTGCACGAGGCTTCGCTCGGCAGGCAGTTCCAGTCGCATGATGATGGCTTTCGTGTCAATGGCTTGACAAACATTGTGCGACAGCGCCGACTACAATCTCGCGCCACCCTGACACCCATCTGACAGCGGCAGCCGCGATGCGCCGCTCCACCCGGAGGACCGACCCCCATGCAAACGCCCGCGCATCTGATCGAACAGTATGGCCCGCGCGAGGCCATGGCGTACGACGTCGTCATCGTTGGCGGTGGCCCGGCCGGCCTGGCCACCGCCATCCGCCTCAAGCAGCTGGCGGCCGAGCGCAGCGCCGAGGTCAGCGTGTGTGTGCTGGAGAAGGGCTCCGAGCCGGGCGCACACATCCTGTCGGGGGCGGTGATGGACCCGCGCGCCCTCACCGAACTGTTTGCCGACTGGAAGACGCGCGGCGCCCCGCTGAACCAGCCCGTCACCGCCGACGAGGTCCTGTTTTTGGAAGCCGACGGTGCTCTGCGCATCCCGCAGTGGCTGCTGCCCGAGTGCTTCCACAACGAGGGCAACTACGTCATCAGCCTGGGAGCCGTGACCAAGTGGCTGGCCGAGCAGGCCGAAGCCCTGGGGGTGGAAATCTTCCCGGGCTTCGCCGCCGCCGAGATCCTCTACACCGACGAGGGCGCCGTCAAAGGGGTGGCCACCGGCCACATGGGGCTGGGCAAAGATGGCCAGCCCACCGAGGCCTTCCAGCTTGGCATGGAGCTGCACGCCAAATACACGGTATTTGCCGAAGGCGCGCGCGGGCACTTGGGCAAACAGCTCATCGCGCGCTTTCGGCTCGACGAGGGCAAAGATCCGCAGACCTACGGCATCGGCATCAAGGAGCTGTGGGAGATTCCACCGGAAAAAGCCAAACCCGGGCTGGTGGTACACACCGCTGGCTGGCCGCTGGATGAGCATACTTACGGCGGCGGCTTTCTGTACCACCTGGAAGGCAACAAGGTCACGCTGGGCTTCGTCGTCGGACTGGACTACCAGAACCCGTGGCTGAGCCCCTTCGAGGAGATGCAGCGCTGGAAGACGCACCCGGCCATTCGCGCGCACATCGAAGGTGGCAAGCGCATCGGCTACGGCGCACGCGCCATCACCGCGGGCGGCCTGCTGAGCCTGCCCAAAACGGTCTTCCCCGGCGGCGCCTTGGTCGGCTGTGATGCGGGCTATCTGAACGCCGCGCGCATCAAAGGCAGCCATGCCGCCATCAAGACCGGCATGCTGTGCGCCGAGGCCGCCTTCGAGGCCCTGCAAGCCGGCCGCCAGCACGACGAATTGCAGGCCTACCCGGCCGCCTTCGAGCAAAGCTGGCTGTACCAGGAGCTGCACCGCGCGCGCAACTTCAAATCCTGGTTCAAAAAAGGTAACACCATCGGCGCGCTGATGACCGGCATCGAGCACTGGCTGCTGCCCAAGCTCGGCATCCAAAGCCCGCCGTGGACCGTGCGCCGACACACCCCGGACCACGCGCGCCTGCATGCCGCCAGCCAGGTCGAGCCGATCCGCTACCCCAAGCCTGACGGGGTACTGACCTTCGACCGCCTCAGCAGTGTCTTCCTCTCCAACACCAACCACGAGGAAAACCAACCGCCGCACCTGACGCTGAAGGACCCGAGCGTCCCGGTGGCGGTGAATCTGGCCCAGTACGCTGGGCCAGAGAGCCGCTACTGCCCGGCTGGCGTGTACGAGTTCGTCGAAAAGGATGGCGCAGCGCAACTCGTCATCAACGCACAGAACTGCGTGCACTGCAAAACCTGCGACATCAAAGACCCGACGCAAAACATCGTCTGGGTCACACCCGAAGGCGGCGGTGGCCCCAACTACGCCGGTATGTGAACGAGCGTGCAGACGCGGCCGCACACCGCGCGCCGTGAACGACTGCGCGGGCCGGACCTGACACCGCGCACGTCTGGCCGCTACAATGCGGTTCATCAGGAGAGAGCCAGCCCGGGCTTGCAGGCACGCACTGCAGCCCGCCCAGCGGCCGCCGAAGGCGCAGGCCCACCGCCGAACGCTCAGGCAAAAGGACTGATGCAGCGCTCGCGTGCGGGCGCTTGCCTGCTGGAGAGAGGTGTCGCGCGCCCAGCGGGGCCGCGGTGCGGTGCAGGGTCATGACGACCGCTGGACCCACCGGTCGGCCCGTTCGGGGGCCGCACCCACCGAAGGAGCAAATGCCATGGCAGCCGAGCTGGCGGCGCGATGGCGTGAATCTCTCAGGTAAAGCGGACAGCAGGTGTGCCCCGGCTCCCCGTCGTCGGGAGGCCGGATGTTGCCACCTTCTGGAGCATCGCCCATGTCCGCTGCCACCGACACCTTACGCAAAACCCCGCTGTACGACCTGCACCTGGCGCTGGGCGCGCGCATGGTACCGTTTGCCGGCTACCACATGCCGGTGCAATATCCGCAGGGGCTGCTGCGCGAACACCAGCACACGCGGCAAGCGGCCGGACTGTTCGACGTCTCACACATGGGGCAGGTGCGGCTGCACGGTGCGCAAGCCGCCGCCGCGCTCGAGACGCTGATCCCCATGGACGTGTTGGGGCTGGGCCTGCACCGCCAGCGCTACGGCTTGCTGCTCAATGACGATGGCGGCATTCTGGACGATCTGATGTTCGTCAACCGCGGTGACGACCTGTGGCTGGTGGTCAACGGCGCCTGCAAAGCCGCCGACATCGCCCACCTGCAAGCACGCATCGGACAACGCTGCCACGTCGAGCCGCTGCCCGAGCGCGCACTGTTGGCGCTGCAGGGGCCGCTGGCCGTGCAAGCGCTGCAACGCGTGCTGCCCGGGGTCGAGCGTCTGGTGTTCATGACCGGCATGCCCGCCACCTGGGAAGGCGCCGACCTCTACGTCACGCGCAGCGGCTACACCGGCGAAGACGGCTTCGAAATCTCGGTGCCGGGCGACGCCGCCACCGCCTTCGCGCAGGCGCTGCTGGCGCAGCCCGAGGTCAAGCCGATCGGCCTGGGCGCACGCAATTCACTGCGCCTGGAAGCGGGCCTGTGTCTGCACGGCCACGACATCGACACCACCACCACGCCGGCCGAAGCGGCGCTGGGCTGGGCGATTCAGAAAGTGCGCCGGCGCGGCGGCGCGCGCGCGGGCGGCTTTCCGGGCGCCGAGCGCGTGCTGGCCCAGCTCGACGGCAGCGCACCGCTGCAGCGCCTGCGCGTGGGCCTGATCGCGCAGGAGCGCGTGCCGGTGCGTGAGCCAGCGCCCTTGCACACGCCGGCCGGCGAGGCGGTGGGCCAGGTCACCAGCGGGTTGCTGTCGCCCACGCTCGACCAGCCGATCGCCATGGGCTATGTGGCCAGTGCGCACGCGGCGGTCGGCACGGTGCTACACGCCATCGTACGTGGCCGGCCGGTGCCGATGACGGTGACGGCGCTGCCTTTCGTGCCCCCGCGCTACCACCGCGGTTGATGGGCGTGCACGCGGCAGCGTGGACGACCCGACGCCTTTCTTTCCGACCCTCTTCTCCTGGAGCCAGCCATGACCCTGAAATTCACCCCCGACCACGAATGGATCCGCGTCGAAGGCGACGTCGGCACCGTCGGCATCACCCACCACGCGCAGGACGCGCTGGGCGACGTGGTCTTCGTCGAGTTGCCCGAAGTCGGCAAGACGTATGCACAGAAGGATGTCGCCGGGGTGGTGGAATCCGTCAAAGCCGCCGCCGACGTCTATATGCCCGTCAGCGGCGAAGTGATCGAGGTCAACGAAGCCTTGCGTGCCGACCCCTCCCTGGCCAACAGCGACCCGCTGGGCGCCGGCTGGTTTTTCAAAGTGCGCCTGAGCCAGCCCGCCGAGCTCGACACCCTGCTGGATGAGACGGCCTACGGTCAGTTGACGCAGTAATCGGAGCCCCACGATGACCACGTCTGTCGTGCCGGCGCTCGACGGTGCCGGTGAATTCATCGCTCGCCACATCGGCATCACGCCAGAAGACGAGCAGCGCATGCTCGCCGCCATTGGCGAGGCCTCGCGCCAAGCGCTCGTGGAAGGCATCGTGCCACGCGCCATCGCCCGCGCGCGCGCCATGGCGCTGCCGCCTGCGGCCAGCGAAGCCCAGGCGCTGGCCGAGCTCAAGGCCATCGCGCAAAAAAACCGCCTGCTGCGCAGTTTCATCGGCCAGGGCTACTATGGCACCCACACCCCCACCGTCATCCTGCGCAACGTCCTGGAAAACCCGGCCTGGTATACCGCCTACACGCCCTACCAGGCCGAAATCTCCCAGGGGCGCCTGGAGGCGCTGATCAACTTCCAGACCATGGTCTCCGACCTCACCGGCATGGACATCGCCAATGCGTCGATGCTGGACGAGGCCACCGCCGCCGCCGAAGCCATGACGCTGGCGCGGCGCTCGGTCAAGGCGCCGGGGCAGACCATCGTCGTCTCGGGCGACTGCCACCCGCAGACCATCGAGGTGGTGCGCACGCGCGCACGGCCGCTGGGCCTGCGGGTGCTCGTCACCGCCAGCGCCGAGGCGTGGCACGACGCACTGGCGCGCGACGACTACTTCGCCGTGCTGGTGCAGTACCCGGCCACCCACGGGCGCATCGACGACTGGCGCGCCGACGTGCAGACGGTGCACGCCAAGGGCGCGGCCTTCATCGTCGCGGCCGACCTGCTGGCGCTGACGCTGCTCACCCCCCCGGGCGAGTGGGGAGCCGACATCGTGGTGGGCAGCAGCCAACGCTTTGGCATGCCGATGGGCGCCGGCGGCCCGCACGCCGCTTTTCTGGCCTGCCGCGACGCGTTCAAGCGTTCGCTGCCCGGGCGCCTGGTGGGCGTCAGCGTGGACGCGCACGGCCAACCCGCCTACCGCTTGGCGCTGCAGACGCGCGAGCAGCACATCCGGCGCGAGAAAGCCACCTCGAATATCTGCACGGCCCAGGTGCTGCCCGCCGTCGTCGCCAGCATGTACGCGGTCTACCACGGGCCGCATGGGCTGCGCCGCATCGCCGAGCGGGTGGCGCATTTGACAGCGGTGCTGGCGCACGGCTTGAGCGCCCTGGGCTATACCCTGGCCAACGGCACAGCGTTCGACACCGTGTGCCTGCACACCGGACTGGCCACCGCGGCGCTGCTGGCGCGCGCACGCGAGCAGGGGATGAATCTGCGCGACCTGGGGCACGGCAACGTGGGGATCGCGCTCGATGAGACCACCACGCGCGCCGACGTCGAGGCGCTGTGGACGGTCTTTGCGGCGCCGGGCCAAACGCAGCCCGATTTCGACGTCTTGGCCGCCGAGGTCAGCCCGCTCATCCCGGCCGCGCTGCGCCGCACGAGCCCCTATCTCACTCACCCGGTGTTCAACACCCATCACAGCGAAACCGCCATGCTGCGCTACATCCGCAGCCTGTCGGACAAGGATTTGGCGCTGGACCGCACAATGATCCCGCTGGGCTCGTGCACGATGAAGCTCAACGCCACCAGCGAGATGATCCCCATCACCTGGCCCGAATTCGCCCAGGTGCATCCGTTTGCTCCCGCCGACCAGCTCGAAGGCTACCGCCTGCTGGACGAGCAGCTGCGCGCCTGGCTGAGCCAAGCCACGGGCTATGCCGCCGTGAGCCTGCAGCCCAACGCGGGCTCACAGGGCGAATACGCCGGGCTGCTCGCCATCCAGGCCTACCACGCGGCGCGCGGACAGGCACAGCGCGACATCTGCCTCATCCCCACCTCAGCGCACGGCACCAACCCGGCCAGCGCGCAAATGGCTGGCCTGCAGGTGGTGGCGGTGGCTTGTGACGCCCAGGGCAATGTGGACCTGGACGACCTGCGCGCCAAGTGTGAGCAATACAGCGCGCGGCTGTCGTGCGTGATGATCACCTATCCGAGCACGCACGGGGTTTTCGAAACCGGCGTCAAAACCCTGTGCGACATCGTGCATGCGCACGGTGGCAAGGTCTACATCGATGGCGCCAATATGAACGCGCTGGTGGGCACCGCCGCCCCCGGTGAATTCGGCGGCGACGTCAGCCACCTGAATCTGCACAAAACCTTCTGCATCCCGCACGGCGGTGGTGGGCCCGGCGTGGGGCCGGTGTGTGTGGCTGCCGAGCTCGCCCCCTACCTGCCCGGCCACGCCACTGCGCACGCCGCAGGTGCCTACGCGGGCGGCGCCAGCAAGGACGCGCCGGTCGGTGCGGTATCGGCCGCGCCCCTGGGCAACGCCGCGGTGCTGCCCATCTCGTGGATGTACATCCGCATGATGGGGGCCGAGGGGCTGCAACGCGCCACCGAAACCGCCATCCTGGCGGCCAACTACGTGAGCGCCCGCCTGCGCCCGCACTACCCCACGCTGTACGCCAGCGCCAACGGGCACGTGGCGCATGAATGCATCCTGGACTGCCGCGGCTTCAAAGACAGCTGCGGTGTGATGGCCGAGGACATCGCCAAGCGGCTGATGGACTACGGCTTTCACGCGCCAACGCTGTCCTTCCCCGTCGCCAACACCCTGATGGTGGAGCCGACCGAAAGCGAACCGCTGTCGGAGCTGGATCGTTTCATCGACGCGATGATTGCCATCCGCGAGGAGATCCGCGCCGTCGAGCTGGGCGTGTGGCCGCGCGACGACAATCCGCTAAAAAACGCCCCGCACACCGCCAGCCGTTGCCTCAGCGAAGACTGGCCGCACCCCTACCCGCGCGAACTCGGTGCGGCGCTGCCCTTCCACCGCGCCCACGGCGGCGCCGGCAACAAATACTGGCCGCCGGTGGGACGCGTGGACAACGTCTGGGGCGATCGCCATCTGTTTTGCAGCTGCGTGCCCATGTCCGAGCTTGCCAACGCCTGAGCACGCGACCTGGGCCAGCCGTTGCGCGGTGTCGAGTACACCGCGCCCGCTGGGTTGGCGGCACCAGGCGAGCGGGCACTTACTGGGGCGAGCGTGGGCTCCAGCTGGGCAGCCGCCAATCCAGCGCCACCGCCAACAGACGGCTGCCGGTGGCCACCAACGCGCCCGCCAAACTGGCCCATTCCGAGCCGACGTTCAACGCCGCCAAGCCCAGGTAAACCGCACTGCCGACCAAAGCGCACACCGCGTAGGGCCGGTGGTCGCGGTACACCTGCGGCACCTCATTGCACAGGACATCGCGCGCCACCCCACCCACGATCGCCGTCGTCACCCCCATCAGCACACCCACCAACGGCGACATGCCCGCCGACAGCGCAAGACTCGTGCCCGAGACAGCAAACAGACCAAGCCCGAGCGCATCCGCCACGATCATCAGGCGTGCCCCCGCCTCGCGCATCGCCATCGACAGCCACAGCGGCGCGGTCAACCCCATCGCCAACACCAACCATACATACGCCTCGTGCTCGGTCCAGAACAGCGGGCGCCGGTCGAGTAGAACATCACGCACCGTGCCGCCGCCAAAGGCGCTGACGAATGCCACCGACACCACGCCCACCACATCCATGCGCTTGCGCATGGCTTCGATCAGGCCGGACATGGCAAAGGCGACGGTGCCACCGACTTCGATGGTGATGAGGAGGGTCGATAGATTCATCTCCAATCTCTCGCTCGATGAGCGCACCCGATGCGCGCGCGATGAAACGCACATATCGAGCGACCAGCGCGGCACTGGCGTACCGCATACACGAACTTGCGCGGGCGCGGCGGCACGCGCATAATGGCTCGGCCATGGCCGATATCGATACGCCATCCCTGTTGCCGGACACCGATGCGTGGCTGCGTGCCGTACCGGGCCTGAATTACCCGCAAGCGCTGACCACACAGTTTCCCCGCTTGGCCAACGCCTTGGCCGCCGTCCGACACGATCCCCAGGCCTTGCGTGAGCGCTTCGACGACCTGCTGCATGACCAGCGCGGCGGCCGCCGCGGCTTTCCGTTCGACGTGATGATGGAACTGCTGGCCCTGCGCGACGCACTGATCGAGGACGACGAACCACCCGGCACCGACGACGCCACCAAGTGGGTATCCTAACCGCGAATCGGCCGCCACCCAGGCGAACTCAGCCGATGGCGTAGCTGTCCATCGACAGGTAGCGATACTGCGTCTCGCGCGTGATGGCCTGCACGGGTGCCGGCCCGGCATCCGGCCAACGTGCGGCCCCCAGGGCAAAGAACAGCGGCAATAGATGCTCGTCGGTCGGGTGGGCGCGCATCGCCTGCGGCGCTCGGGCACGGTAGTCCAGCAGCGATGGCAGATCGCCTGCCTGCAGCGCCTCCCACACCCACGCCGAAAAGGCTTGCACGTAAGGATCGGCGGGCGCATCGATGGCCGGCCGGCCGCCAAAGAACTCCATCAGGTTGTGCGTCAGGCTGCCCGAGCCCACGAGCAGCACCCCGGCCTGCCGTAGATCGGCCAGCGCCACACCGATAGCATACACCTCGGCGGGGTCGGCATTGGACGGCAGGGCCACCTGCACCACCGGCCAGCGCGCCTGCGGCAGCAGAAAACGCAGCGGCGACCATACACCGTGGTCGCGCGGGCGCTGCGTGTCCTCGGCGGTGGCGATCCCGGCCGCGCAGGCGCTCGGCGACCGTGCGCGCCAACGCCGGCTCGCCCGGCGCCGGGTACTGCAGGCGGTACAGCGCCGGTGGAAACCCGCTGAAGTCGTGCCACGTGGGCGGCATGGGGTGACTGCCCACGGCAGCCACGGCATCCATCCAGTGCGGCGACATCACCACCACGGCGCGCAGGTCGTCGCGCACGGCCAGCGACTGCCCCCACTGCTGCAGGGCGGCACCGGCAGCGCCCGGCTCCAGCGCCATCATCGGCGAACCGTGGGACACGAACAAAACAGGCAAGGTTGACACGGACCCCTCCAGGCAATGCCAGAACAACAGCCATGCTAGCGAACGCCAGCGCTACCGCCCGTCAAAGGCTTTGACGATCGCTTTTAAACCGGCGCAGCCCAGCCCCCAGCAGAAAGACCACCTCGACATCGGTGACAATGCGGTCATGGACCGCTACGCCGTGATCGGCCACCCCATCGGCCACAGCCAATCGCCCCGCATCCACACCCTGTTTGCCCAGGCCACCGGGCAGGCGCTGACCTACACGGCCATCGAAGCGCCGCTGGATGGCTTTGCCCCCACGGTCGATGCGTTTCGCGCCCAAGGCGGCCGTGGCGTCAACGTCACCGTGCCGTTCAAGCTGCAGGCCTGCGCCTACGCCGATGTCGTCAGCGAGCGCGCGCGCATCGCCGGTGCGGCCAACGCCCTGGCCTTCGACACCGATGGCCGCTGCCGCGCCGACAACTTCGACGGCGTGGGGCTGGTGCGCGACCTCACCCACAACCTGGGTGTGGACCTGCGCGCGCGCCGCGTGCTGCTGCTGGGAGCGGGCGGGGCGGCGCGCGGCGTGCTGCAGCCGCTGCTGGCCGCAGGCCCAGCCCTGCTGTGGGTGGCAAACCGCAGCGCCGACAAAGCGCACGCGCTGGTGCAGGCCTTTCACGCGCTGGGGCTGGGCGAGCGTGAACTGCTCGGCAGCGGTCTGGACGAGTTGGTCCGCGCCGGCGCCTTCGACGTGGTGATCAACGCCACCGCCGCCAGTTTGGACGCGCAGGCGCTGCCGCTGCCCCCAACCGTGTTCGCAGCGGGCGCGCTGGCCTACGATATGGTCTACGGCAAAGGCTTGACGCCGTTTCTGCAGCAGGCGCGCGTGGGCGGCGCCGCCCGCTTGGCCGATGGTGTGGGCATGCTGGTGGAACAAGCCGCCGACAGCTTCGCCTGGTGGCGCGGCGTGCGCCCCGCCACCGCCGACGTCATCGCGCAGCTGCGCACCCCCCTGATCTAAACCCGTCACGGGCCGCGCTTCACCCACCCCTCATGAACCAGCTCGAATCGCTCAAACATCACACCACCGTGGTGGCCGACACCGGCGACTTTTTGCAGATCGCGCAGTACCAGCCGCGCGACGCCACCACCAATCCATCGCTGATTCTGAAGTCCGCACTCAAGCCCGAGTATGCGCCGCTACTCGACGACGTCCTGGCACACCACCGCCACCGGGCGCTGGACGAAGTGGTGGACCGCCTGCTGGTGCGCTTCGGCACCGAGATACTGCGCATCGTGCCTGGGCGCATCTCCACCGAAGTGGATGCGCGGCTGAGCTTCGATACCGCCGGCACAGTGGCTCGGGCGCGCCGCCTCATCGCTCTGTACGAGGCCGAAGGCGTGCCGCGTAAGCGCGTCCTCATCAAAATCGCCGCCACTTGGGAAGGTATCCGTGCTGCCGAGGCACTGGAGCGCGAGGGCATTCACACCAATCTGACGCTGCTGTTCGCGTTTTGCCAAGCGGTGGCCTGCGCCGACGCCGGCGTGCGCCTGATCTCGCCCTTCGTCGGCCGCATTTACGATTGGCACAAAGCGCGTGCCGGGGCCCAATGGGACGAGGCGGCCATGGCCGGTACGAACGACCCCGGTGTGCAATCGGTCACCCGCATCTGGATGTACTATAAGCGCCACGGCATCGCCACCGAGGTGATGGGGGCGAGCTTTCGGCACACGGGGCAGATTCTGGCTTTGGCCGGCTGCGATCTGCTCACCATCAGCCCGGAGCTGCTCGGTCATCTGGCCGCCACCGAAGGCGCGGTGCCGCGCCGGTTGGTGGCCGAAGCAGCGGCAGCGGCCGATCTGCCCGAACAGCACTATCGCAGCGGCGACGAAGCGGCCTTTCGCTTCGCGCTCAACGAAGACGCCATGGCCACCGAAAAGCTGGCCGAGGGCATTCGTCTGTTCTGTGCCGATGCGCGCCGGCTGGATGCCCTGCTGGCCGGGCGCTGAGGTCGCCGGCGCCGCCCCACGGCAACGGCCGGTGCACGGCGCTGGGCGGCTGACCGCCCTTGACACAGCAGCGCGGCAACGCCCGGTGTCCAACGAAGGAGTCCGCACATGAGTGCCTTGATCGTCCACCATTTGGAACATTCGCGCTCCCAGCGCGTGCTGTGGCTGCTGGAGGAGCTGGGTGTGCCCTACGAGTTGCGCCTGTACCGGCGCGACCCCCGCACGCGCCTGGCGCCTCCCGAACTCAAAGCGGTTCATCCGCTGGGCAAAGCGCCCGTCATCACCCACGGCGACGTGACGGTGGCGGAATCGGGAGCCATCCTGGAATACCTGGTGGAGACCTTTCCTGCGGCAACCGACGGCGAGCTGGCCGGCCTGCTGCCGCCCGTGGGCAGCGCCGCACACCGCGACAACCGCTTCTGGTTGCACTTTGCCGAAGGCTCGCTGATGAACTGGGTGGTGATGCAGTTGGTCTTCGTCGCTATCCCGCGCCAGCGCATGCCCTTTTTCGCTCGCCCCATCGCGCGCGCCATCTGCCAGCAGGTATTGCAGCGCTTCGTGCAACCGAATATCGACAGCGCCTTGGCGCTGGTGGAGCAGACCCTGAGTGACGGCCGCCCCTGGCTCACGGGCCAACGGCTCGCCTTGGCCGACATCCAAATGAGCTTTGCCATCGAAGCCGCGTTCGCCCTCGGGGCAGCGGATCTGCCCAAGCGCTTACCGGCCACCGCCGCGTGGCGTCAACGCTACCGCAGCCGCCCTGCCTACCAGCGCGCGCTGGCCAAAGGTGGCCCGGAAATCATGACCATGGCTTGAAGCGGCAGCGGGCCCCGGGCAGCGCCGGGCCCACGGGTTCGACCGCTATTCGGCGGCATCCTCGACACCGGCGGCGTTCGAACTGCGCTAAAGTGTGCGCTTTGGCTGCCGTACCCGCGAATGCTCCCATGTCTGGCTCCGAGACCCTGCCCCCCATCCCCCCGAAGCGTTATTTCACCATCGGTGAGGTGAGCGAACTCTGCGGCGTCAAACCACACGTGCTGCGCTACTGGGAACAGGAGTTCACCCAATTGCGCCCCATGAAGCGACGCGGTAACCGCCGCTACTACCAGCACCACGAGGTGCTGATGATCCGGCGCATCCGCGAGCTGCTGTATGAGCAGGGCTTCACCATTCACGGCGCACGCAACCGCTTGGCCGAACTGGTCCAACAAGACCGTCAACTGCGCCGCGGCAGCCCCCTGACCGGCTCTGTTGCGGACGTCGCCGACGAGCTCGACGACGAGCCGCCGACGCAGCCGCCGGACAGCGTACCCTCGGCGGCAACCGCCGCCATCACGTCAGCCGCCTCGCACGACGACACCGCCGCGCCCCTGGATCGGGCTGCCCTGCTGGCGGAATTGCGAACCATTCGCGCCCTGCTGGATACCCTGCCCCCGCGTGTGGGTGTTTAGCGCAAGGGGGAAGGCGCACCCCCACCGTGCCGGTCGGCGCAGACACACACCCCGGTTCAGCCCAGCAGAAAAGCCGTATAATTCGGCTCCTCGGCGTGTAGCGCAGCCTGGTAGCGCACTTGCATGGGGTGCAAGGGGTCGCGAGTTCGAATCCCGCCACGCCGACCATATACGACAAAGGCTCACGGGGTCACCCCGTGAGCCTTTTTCATTGCTGCCCGCGCGACGCTCTCGGCGCACCATTGCCGCGCCAGCGGTTTGCCAGATCACGCACTGCAGCGGCTCGGACGGCAGCGACGCCGCAACGGCCCCGTACAGTGCGTCAGCGGCGCCCCGGTTGGGTAGACGGCTGGAGGGGCGCCGCCACCCAATGCCCGCGTACGGCGGTCACGCCTGCGCCACGATCTGCCGCAGTACGTACGGCAAGATACCGCCGTGCTGGTAGTAGGCCACCTCGATCGCCGTATCGATACGGCTGAGCACCGGCACCCGCTCCACCCGACCGTCAGCGCGACGAATGACCAGCGTCAACCGCTGCTGGGGGCCGATGGATTCCATGCCTTCGACGGCAAAGGTTTCGCTGCCGTCGATCGCTAGGCTCTGCCACGAATCGCTGCCGGTAAACTGCAGCGGCAGCACCCCCATGCCCACCAGATTGGCGCGGTGGATGCGCTCGAAACTGCGGGCAACGACCGCCCGCACCCCGAGCAGCGCGGTGCCCTTGGCGGCCCAGTCGCGCGAGCTGCCCGTGCCGTACTCTTCGCCGGCGAACACCAGGGTTGGCACACCCGCTTGCTGGTAGCGCTGCGCTGCCTCGAAAACGGTCGTCACCTGTCCATCACACAGGGTGTAGCCGCCCTCCACGCGGCTGCCGTCGGCGCGCGGCGGAATCATCAGATTCTTCAGCCGTACATTGGCAAAGGTACCGCGGATCATCACCTCGTGGTGCCCGCGCCGCGCGCCGTAGCTGTTGAAGGCCGTCTTGGGCACACCGTGCGCCAGCAGCCACTGCCCGGCCGGGGATTGCGCCGAAATCGAGCCCGCCGGGGAAATATGGTCAGTGGTGACCGAGTCACCCAACAACAACAACGCCTTCGCACCCTGGATCGGCACCGGCGGCGTGGGCGTCATGGCAAAACCATCGAAGAACGGCGGCCGCGCGATATACGTGGACGGCGGCCAGTCATACACCTCGCCCGCCGCGCTGGGCACCTGCTGCCACAGCTCGTTGTCCGCGCCGACATCGCGATAGACCCGCTCGAACGTCAGCGGATCGAGCGCATACGGCAGTGCAGCGTGAATCTCGGCGCTGCTCGGCCAAAGGTCCTTCAGGTAGACGGCTTGGCCCGCGGCGTCGATGCCGATGGGCTCGCGCGCAAAATCGATGGTGACGCGCCCAGCCAATGCGAACGCCACCACCAGCGGCGGCGACGCCAAAAAATTGGCCCGCACCCGGGGGTGGATGCGCGCTTCGAAGTTGCGATTGCCCGACAGCACCGCCGCCACCATCAGGTCCTCGCGTTGGATCGCCTCGTTGAGCTCGGCCGCCAAGTCACCAGCGTTGCCGATACAGGTGGTGCAGCCATAGCCGGCCACGGCAAAACCCAGCTGCTGCAGCGGCTCCAGCAGCCCGGCGCGCTGCAAATAATCGGTGACGACGCGCGAGCCAGGGGCCAACGAGGTCTTGATGTGGGGTGCCACGCGCAGTCCACGCTCGACGGCTTTGCGCGCCAGCAGGCCGGCGGCGATCAGCACGGCGGGGTTGCTGGTGTTGGTGCACGAGGTGATGGCGGCGATCACGACGTCGCCGTGTCCAAGGGTCGCCTCGACTTGCTGCGCCAGGGGCTGACCGCGCTCGTCCAGCCGTCCGGCCGCGGCCAAATCGATACGCACCGGCACGCGCTTGTCGCGTTCACTGGCGGCGATGTTGAAGCCGTTGTCCGCCACCGGCTGCGTCAACAGGGTGGCAAAACGCTCTTTGAGCTGCGCCAGCGCAATGCGGTCCTGCGGGCGTTTCGGACCCGCCACCGACGGTTCGATGGTGGACAGATCCAGCCGCAGCACCTGGCTGTAGTCGATGGCGCCGGCGCGCGGCATGCCAAACAGTCCCTGCGCCTGGAAGTAGGCCACGAACGCATCGATCTCCGCGCGCGTGCGACCCGTGCCCTCCAGATAACGCACGGTTTGCGCATCGACCGGGAAAAACCCCATCGTGGCGCCGTACTCCGGCGCCATATTAGCGATGGTGGCGCGGTCTGGCACCGACAGTGTGGCCGCCCCGTCACCAAAGAACTCGACGAACTTGCCCACCACCTTGGCCCGCCGCAGCATCTCGGTCAGGGTGAGCACGAGGTCGGTGGCGGTCACCCCCTCTGGCAGCCGCCCCGTCAATTCCACGCCCACGACGTCGGGCGTGAGAAAGTACACCGGCTGCCCCAGCATCGCCGCCTCGGCTTCGATGCCACCAACCCCCCAGCCAACCACCCCCACGCCATTGATCATGGTCGTGTGGCTGTCGGTGCCCACCAACGTATCGGGAAACAGCTCGCGCGTGCCATCGGGCAGCGCCCGCGTGCGCACGCCCCGGAACAGGTATTCGAGGTTGACTTGGTGCACGATGCCGCTGCCTGGCGGCACGACCCGGAAGGTCTCGAAGGCCTGCATGCCCCACTTCAGGAACTGATAGCGCTCGCGGTTGCGCGCGAACTCCAGCTCCATATTGCGCTGTAGCGCCAGCGGACTGCCAAAGGTGTCGATCTGCACCGAATGATCCACCACCAGGTCCACCGGCACCAGCGGCTCGATGGCGGTCGGCGGCTTGCCGAGTGCGGCGGCGGTGCTGCGCATCGCCGCCAAGTCGCACAGCAGCGGCACGCCGGTGAAATCCTGCAGCACGACGCGCGCGACGACGAACGGAATCTCCTCGGTGCGGGCGCCGTTGGGCTGCCAGTTCGCCAGCGCCTGGACGTGGCGCGGCTCCACGCGCTGGCCGTCACAGTGGCGCAGCAGCGCCTCCAGCACGATGCGCAACGACACCGGCAGACGCGCACTGCGCTCGAAACCGGGCCGCTGGGCCAGCGCCGGCAGCGACCAGTAACGCACCGACTCACCCGCTGGCAGGGCCAGCGAGCGGCAAAGGTCGGCAAACGGATGGCTCTGTGTCATCGGGGTGGACTCCGGCTTAATGTGTGTGCTCCCTCGTGGTTGGCACCCATGCCCGCAGCCCCACGCAAGGCCGCGCGCTCAGCTACCCGCCACCTTCATGCAGTCGATCAGCACCGACCCCACCGTCTTTGCGCCCAGGTTGTAGGCATCGGCGCCGATGGCGACGATACCGCGAAACATCTCCTTGAGGTTACCCGCAATCGTAATTTCCTGCACGGGGTAGGCAATGGCCCCATCCTCGACCCAGAAACCGGCGGCGCCGCGCGAGTAGTCGCCGGTGACCGGGTTGACGCCCTGCCCCATCAGTTCGGTGACGAACAGGCCGCGGCCCAGTTTGCGCAGCATGGCCGGCAGATCATCGCCGGCCTGGGTGCGGCGGCTGGTCATCAGAAGATTGTGTGACCCGCCCGCATTCCCGGTCGTGCGCAACCCCAGTTTCCGCGCCGAGTACGTGCTCAAAAAATAACCCTTGACGCAGCCGCCACTGACCACGGCGCGCGCGACCGTGCGCACGCCCTCGTCGTCGAACGGCGCACTGCCCTTGGCGCCCAAGATGTGCGGATCTTCCAGAATATCGATGTGATCGGCGAACACCTGCCAGCCGAGACTGTCGGGCAAAAAGGTGGTGCGCCGGTACAGTGCGCCGCCGCTGACCGCTTGCACGAAGGCTCCCAGCAGGCCAGCGGCCAGCGGGGCTTCGAACAGCACCGGGCACTCGGTGGTGGAGAGCTTGCGCGGGTGCAAGCGAGCCAGGGCGCGCTCGGCCGCGTAACGCCCCACCGCCTCGGGGCTGGCCAGTTCGGCTGGGTTGCGCTGGCTACTGTACCAGTAGTCACGCTGCATGGCGTCGCCCTTGCCGGCGATGGGCGACACCGACAGGCTGTGGCGCGAGCTGGCGTAGCCGCCGGCGAAAATCCCCTGGCGGCCGCGTTCGCCGCCGCGCATGTGCTCGGCCCAGAAGTGCGACTGGTGGGCGCTGACCGCCGCCCCCTCGCTGTTGGTGATGCGCGGACTGACCGCAAACGCTGCCGCCTCGCAGCGCAGCGCCAGCTCCATCGCCTGCTCAGGCGTGATCGGCCAGGGGTGGAACAGCGCCAGATCGGGGTACTGATTGGCCACGTCGATCTCATCGGGCAGACCAGCCGCCGGATCGTCGGCGGTGTGGCGCGCGATGTCGTACGCCGCCTGCACCGTGCGTTGGATGGCCTGCGGGGAAAAGTCGGACGTCGAGGCGTGACCGCGACGCTGCCCCAAAAATACCGTCACGGCCAGTGACTTGTCGCGGTTGCGCTCGACGTTTTCCAGTGCACCGCAGCGCACCGAAACATGCAAGCCGGCGCCTTCGGAAACCTCGACCGCGGCATCGGCCACGCCCAGGGCGCGGGCGTGCCGTAGCGCGGTGTCGGCCAATTCTTGAAACTGTTCGCGCGTGAACTGAAAGCCATCGGCGGCGGCCGGGCGCGTGCGACCAGAGGAGCTGCGTTGCGTACTCATGTGGCTGGCTATGATAGCGGCCATGCCACGCAAGCCTGCCAAAGGGTATTTCGTTCGCGGTCATTTCGTTGCCTACGGCAGCGCCGAAGACCACGAGCTCAAGCGCGCCGCCAAGTGGGACGCCGAGTTCAGCAAAACCGATTTGAAAAAGCGCAGCGCCCATCGGCAGCAGGTGGGTGAGCAGCTGCTCACGCTCAAGGCCCAGCTGCTGCAGCAGTTGGCGCTGCCGGACGCGTTGGTGCAGGCCATCGCCGAGGCCAAACGTATCGACGACTTCGAGGGCCGGCGGCGCCAGCTGCAGTACGTCGGCAAACTGATGCGCCAGCTCGACGACGCGCTGCTGCCCGCCATCGAGGCAGCCATTGCGCAACAACACCAGGGCAGCGCCGTTGAGACACAGCGCTTGCACGAGGCCGAGCAGTGGCGCGAGCGCCTGCTGGCCAACGAAGAGGCGTTGCAGGACTGGCGCGAGATCGAGCCCGACGCCGACTGGCAGCATCTGCGCACCCTGATACGGCAGGCGCGCAAAGATGCCCAGGCGCGTGCTGCGGCCAGCGGCGACGACGCGCCGGTGCGGCAGGGCCGCGCCTATCGCGAGCTGTTTCGGCACGTGCGCTTCGTGCTGGATGCGCGCGCTGCGGCAGCGCCCGACCGTCACGCCATCCACCCCGACGCCGACCCCACCGCTTCCGATTGATCTGCGCACCGCCATGAATCCATTGAATCCAGCTTCCACCTACGACCCCGTCACCATCGGTATCGTCTCGATCAGCGACCGCGCCAGCAGCGGCGTCTACGAAGACAAAGGACTGCCCGCGCTGCGTGACTGGCTTGGCCGCGCGCTCAAAAATCCGATCACCTTCGTCGAGCGCCTCATCCCCGACGAGCGCGAACGCATCAGCGCCACCTTGATCGAGCTCACCGACCAATGCGGCTGCGCGCTGGTGCTGACCACGGGCGGCACCGGCCCGGCGCCGCGCGACGTCACCCCCGAGGCCACGTTGGCGGTGGCCGACAAGGAAATGCCGGGCTTTGGTGAGCAGATGCGCCAGATCAGCCTGCGTTTCGTGCCCACCGCCATCCTGTCGCGACAAGTGGCGGTGATTCGGGGACGCAGCTTGATCATCAACCTGCCGGGCCAGCCCAAATCGATCGCCGAGACGCTGGAGGGCCTCAAAGACGCCGATGGCCGCCCCGTGGTTCATGGCATCTTTGCCGCGGTGCCGTACTGCATCGACCTGATCGGGGGGCCGTATCTCGAAACGGATGAGACGGTCTGCGCGGCGTTTCGTCCCAAGTCGGCCCAGCGTCCGGCCCATGCTTGAATACGCACTGTCATCGGATTTGCCGCCGGTCGATGCACGACATGGCGGCACGCCACCGGCGCGGCAACGGCAAAGGCAGCACGACCAATAGGCGGCCGCGGCGGACCACGCCGCAAAGCCCCGCTTCTGCTGCTCCGAGGCCGCTACTTGCCCAGCAGTTGATTGAGCCTATCGGCCTCGAAATGTTCGGTTTTGGCTGCGTCGGCTGGTACGCAGTCACCGCGCTGCGCACACGCCAATTTCTCCAGCGCCTGCCACAGCAGCGCGATCTGGTGCTCGTGCGCCGCGGCGTTGTCGATCAGCCCACGCAGCGCCTGACTGAGCGGGTCGTCGTTTTGCGTCACGCCATAGGCCGAAAAGCCCATGCGCGCCGCAGCGGCTTCGCGTTTTTCGTCGGCATCGGCCACGATGATGCGCGCCGGGTTGCCGACCGCCGTGGCCCCGGCTGGCACTGGCTTGGTCACCACCGCGTTGCTGCCGATCTTGGCCCCATCGCCCACCGTAAATCCGCCCAATACCTTCGCCCCCGCACCCACGATCACGCCGCGCCCCAAGGTGGGGTGGCGTTTGCTGCCTTTGTACAGCGAGGTGCCGCCGAGCGTGACACCGTGGTAAATGGTGCACTCATCGCCCACTTCGGCCGTCTCGCCGATCACCACCCCCATGCCGTGGTCGATGAAGACGCGCTCGCCGATGCGCGCGCCGGGGTGGATTTCGATACCGGTGAGCCAGCGGTTCCAGTGCGAGATCCAGCGCCCCAGCCACTTCCAGCCCGCGCGCCAACACGCGTGCGCCAGCCGGTGCAGCCAAATGGCATGCAGCCCCGGGTAACAGGTCAGCACTTCCCAGCGCGAACGCGCGGCCGGGTCCCGCTCCAGGATGGCGTCGATGTCGGCTTTCAAGCGGCGCAGCACGATGATGGTTCAACTCCGACAAAAATATCTCTGATCCAAGACAACCGCGACAGCGCAGCCGTGCCGCCGCACCGCCCGACGTCACACCTCGACCAACACCTGGCGCTCATGTGATCGTCACCGACCCGGCGCACAAGTCTAGCGCTTGCGCCCTTGCGCGGCGTCGATGACGGCGCGCGCCACCCCGCGCAGGATGTGGACTTCGGATGCGGTGGGCTGAGCGCGCAACAGCAACCGGCGCAGCCGTGGTATCAGCTTTTTCGGTGCCGCCGGGTCCAAGAACCCGATCGTCTGCAACGCCTCGCGCCAATGCGCCAGCAGCCCGGACAGCGCGGGGGCATCCGCCGGCGGATCGCGCGGCGCCCGCTTCGGCGCTGCATCGTCGGCGGCGGTGTCGAAGCCACCCAACGCCAGGCGCCACTCGTAGGCGATGAGCTGCACCGCCGCCGCCAAATTCAACGATCCATAGGCCGGTGCGGTCGGAATGCGCAAACACACATGGCAGCGCCAGACGTCCTCGTTGGCCATACCGTAGCGCTCCGACCCAAACAAAAATGCCACCCCGCCGCTGGTACCTTCGTGCGCTCGGGGCGCCAGCGCCTCCAGATAGGGACGGGGCGCCGCCGTGGGAGGCCCAAAATCGCGCGCCGTCATGGCGGTGGCGCACAGATGGCTGATGCCGTGCAGGGCTTCTTCCAACGAGTCCACGATGCGCGCACGCTGCAACACATCGACGGCGCCACTGGCACGCTCCAGCGCCTCGGGCCGCTGCAACACATCGGGCCAGCGCGGCCGCACCAGCGCCCAGTCGTCAAAGCCCATGACTTTGAGCGCGCGCGCCACCGCACCCACATTGCCGGCATGGCTGGGCTCGATCAGCACGAAGCGCGTCGGTGCGACAGGCCGCACAGCCGCCGTCGATACCGACGGCGACGCGCTCTGTTCCTCGCAATCACGATTTGGCGGCATGACAGGGTACCGGTAGAATCGCGCTATTTTCGCCGCCATCGCGCGGCCCGCGTCGCTCTTGCCCACAATCCATGACCGCTCACCTCCACCCCATGCTCAACGTGGCCGTCAAGGCCGCCCGCGCCGCCGGCGCCCTCATCAACCGCGCGTCGCTCGATTTGGACACGGTACGCGTGGCTGCCAAGCAGCTCAACGATTTCGTCACCGAGGTCGACCATGCGGCCGAAGCGGCCATCATCGACACACTGCGCAGCGCCTATCCCGAGCATGGCATCTGGGCCGAGGAGTCCGGCCGGCGGGAGGGCAAGGGCAAGGGGCGCGCGTATACGTGGATTATCGATCCGCTCGACGGCACCACCAACTTCATCCACGGCTTTCCGGTGTACTGCGTCAGCATCGCGCTGATGGTGGAGGGGCGCTTGGAGCAGGCGGTCGTCTACGACCCGACGCGCAACGACCTCTTCACCGCCAGCAAGGGACGCGGCGCCTACCTCAACGACCGCCGCATTCGGGTGGCCAAACGCACCCAGCTGCGCGAGTGCTTGCTCAGCACCGGCTTTCCGTTTCGGCCGGGTGACGCCTTTCAGCGCTACCTGCAAATGCTGGGCGACGTGATGCCGCGCGTGGCCGGCGTGCGCCGCCCGGGCTCGGCGGCGCTGGACTTGGCCTACGTGGCCGCAGGCTTCACGGACGGTTTTTTCGAGCTGGGCCTGAGCCCCTGGGATGTGGCGGCCGGGGCGTTGCTGGTGACGGAAGCCGGCGGTCTGATCGGTAATTTCACTGGCGAAGCCGATTTTCTGGAACGCAAGGAATGCGTCGCCGCCAATCCGCGCATCTACGGTCAATTGGTGGGCGTGCTTCAGCGCTACAGCCAGTTCGGCGCCGCCAACGCGCGCGCCGACGCAGCACCGGCGTCCGACGAAACCGCATCCAGTACGGCAGCAGCGCCCGCACCGGACACCCCGGCGACACCGGCCGCCGGAGGTCGTCCCAGCGCGGCTGACGCGCCTTGGTGACGGCAGTGGGCACATGACGACGGCCACAGGCACACCGATGCCCGTGCCGACAGGCACCCCGGCGGCGCCGCTGGAGGCACACACCCCCATGATCCAGCAGTGGCTGCGCATCAAGGCGCAGCACCCGCACACGCTGGTCTTCTATCGCATGGGGGATTTCTACGAGCTGTTCTACGACGACGCGCACAAAGCGGCGCGTTTGCTCGACATCACGCTGACCACGCGTGGGCAGTCCGCCGGATCCCCCGTGGTCATGGCGGGCGTGCCGGTGCACGCCGTCGAAAGCTATCTGGCGCGCCTCATCCGGCTGGGCGAGTCGGTGGCGATTTGCGAACAAGTGGGGGAAGTGGCCAGCGCCAAGGGGCCGGTGGAGCGACAGGTGGTGCGCATCGTCACCCCGGGCACCCTCACCGATGCCGAACTGCTGGCCGACAAACGGGACGCCGTCCTGCTGGCGCTGCATGTGGGCGCGCGCCGGCACTGTGGCCTGGCGTGGTGCGCGGTCACCGAAGGCACGGTGTATCTGGCCGAGTGCGACTGGCCGCAGCTGCGCGGCTGGCTGCAGCGCATCGCGCCTGACGAGGTACTTTACGGCGGCGGTCTGGCGCCAGCCGCCGAGGCCGAGCTGCGCGCGTGGCTGGCGCCCACAGGCGGCGGCACCGCCGCGCTGACGGTGCGCCCGGCTTGGGTATTCGACGCTGCGCTGGGTGAGCGCAAACTGTGCGCGCAACTGCACGCCGCCAGCCTGGCGGCCTGGGACGCGCAGAGCCTGCCAGCGGCGCATGCCGCCGCCGCTGCGCTACTCGACTATGCCGAGCACACGCAAGGTCAGCAGCTCGGCCATCTGCGCGCGCTGCGCGTGGTGCGTCCCAACGACACCATCGACCTGCCGGCCACCACGCGCCGCAATCTGGAGCTGACACAGACCCTGCGCGGCGAACCGGCGCCAACGCTGCTGTCCCTGCTGGACACCTGCGCCACGGGCATGGGCAGCCGGCTGCTGCGGCGCTGGCTGCTGGAGCCCCCGCGTGACCGCACACCGGCGCAGCAACGGCTGGCGGCGCTGGCGGTGCTGCGGGCCCAGGGCGTGGAGCCGCTGCGTCAGCGCTTGCGCGGGATGAGCGACGTGGAGCGACTGACCGCCCGCATTGCGCTGCGCCAGGTGCGGCCGCGCGAGCTGGCGGGCCTGGCGCAGACCTTGCAACGCGCCCAAGCGCTGGCCGCCAGCGTCGCCGAACTCGCCGCCGGTGGCGACAGCACGCTGCTGCAGGCGCTGGCGACCGATCTGCACCCGCCGCTGGCGGTGGCCGACCTGCTGCAGCGCGCGCTGCTGCCCGAGCCAGCCGCCCTGGTGCGTGACGGCGGCGTCATCAACCACGGCTACGACGCCGAACTGGACGAGCTGCGCGCACTGCAAGCCAACGCCGACGCGTTCTTGCTCGAACTGGAAGCGCGCGAGCGCGCACGCACCGGGATCGCCAATCTGCGCGTGCAATACAACAAAGTCCACGGTTTCTACATCGAAGTCACGCAGGGGCAGCTGGACAAGGTACCCGACGACTACCGCCGCCGCCAAACCCTGAAAAACGCCGAGCGCTTCATCACGCCAGAGCTCAAAGCGTTCGAAGACAAGGTGTTGAGCGCCCATGAGCGCGCCCTGGCGCGCGAGAAGTGGCTGTACGAGCGTCTACTGGACGATCTGCAGCCCCATGTGGGTGCGCTGAGCACGTTGGCGCGCGCGCTGGCCACCCTGGATGTGCTGGCGGCGCTGGCCGAGCGCTCGTTGACCCTGCAGTGGTGCGCGCCGCAGTTCGTCCCCGAGCCATGCATCGAAATCCGCCAGGGCCGCCACCCGGTGGTGGAGGCACGGCTGCAGGAAACCGGCGCCGGCCCCTTCATCCCCAACGATACGGAGCTGGATGCGCGCACGCGCATGCAAATCATCACCGGCCCCAACATGGGCGGCAAGTCCACCTACATGCGACAGGTAGCCCTGATCGTGCTGCTGGCCAGCATCGGCAGCTACGTGCCGGCCGCCAGCTGCCGCCTGGGGCCGATCGACGCCATCCACACCCGCATCGGCGCTGCGGACGATCTGGCCAATGCCCAATCCACCTTCATGCTGGAGATGACCGAGGCGGCCCACATTCTGCACCACGCCAGCGCGCACAGCCTGGTGCTGATGGATGAAATCGGCCGCGGCACCTCGACCTACGACGGGTTGGCACTGGCGGCAGCCATCGCGGCGCATCTGCACGACCGCGTGCGCGCCTTCACTCTGTTTGCCACCCACTACTTCGAGCTGACCGACTTTCCCGCGCGCCACCCGGGCGCCGTCAACGTCCACGTCAGCGCGGTGGAGGGCAAGGGGCGCGACATCGTCTTTTTGCATCAGATCGAGCCCGGCCCGGCCAGCCGTAGCTACGGCGTGCAAGTGGCGCGCCTGGCCGGCGTGCCGGCGGCGGTGGTGCAGCAAGCCCGCCACACCCTGGCCCAGCTGGAGGCCGAAAGTGCCCGCCTGCAACGCCAGTTCGATCTGTTCGAGACCCCAGCGCCGACCGCTGCCGCTGCCGACGCCGCCGAGGCGGCCCTCGATCGGCACCCCGCGCTGCAGGCCCTGGCCGAATTGGACCCGGACGCGCTCAGCCCGCGCGAGGCACTCGACGCCCTGTACCGCCTGCACCGGATGTTGCAGGAGGGGTGAGGACCACGCGACTGGTAGAATGAACTCGACGCGACCCAACATACTCCCCGGAGTGTACTTGCCATGACTGCGACGGCCTTCGACTTCGACAAAGCCCGCTTCAACATGATCGAGCAGCAAATCCGCCCCTGGGAGGTGCTCGACGCCCGCGTGCTGGCGCTGCTGGGGGAGCTGCGGCGCGAAGACTTCGTACCCGAAGCCTACCGAGCGTTGGCGCTGTCCGATCTGGAGATCCCGCTGTCGCACCCGGCCGTCGAAGGCGAGTCGATGCTGGCACCCAAGGTGGAAGCGCGCATCGTCCAGGATCTGCAGCTTCGGCCAACCGACAATATCCTGCACATCGGCACCGGCTCCGGCTACCTGGCTGCCCTGCTGGCGCGCCTGGGTCGGCAGGTGCTGTCGATCGAAATCAACCCCCGCCTGGCCGACATGGCGCGCACCAACCTGGCCCGCGCCGGCGTCGACAACGTCCAGGTCAAGACGGCCGACGCCGCCGCCGGGCGCTTCGCCCCGTGTGTGTCCGAGGCGCCATACGACGCGATCGTGCTGGGGGGCTCGGTGGCCGAAATCCCCACCGATTTGTTGGAGCTGCTGCGCGTCGGCGGGCGCTTGTTTGCGGTGGTGGGCGAGGAACCCATCATGCGCGCCACACTCGTGACCCGTGGCAGCGAGACGGGCTTTCACAGCGAGCAGCCGTGGGACATCGTGATCCCGCGCTTGCGCAACTTCCCCCAACCCAGCGACTTTCGCTTCTGAACGTAGGCGTATTCCGCCATGGTTGCCCACATCCGCCCCGCCCAGTTGGCCGACTGGTTGCGCCAGTGCCGCGCCACGCACCCCGAGGTCGAACCGATCGTGCTCGACGTGCGCGAGCCGTGGGAAGTGCAAACCGCCTCGATCCGCCCCGATGGCTTCGAATTGCGCCACGTGCCGATGGCCACCATCCCGCTGCGCTTGGCCGAACTGCCACGCGAACGCCCCATCGCCTGCTTATGCCACCACGGCGGACGCAGCGCCCAGGTGGCGTACTACCTGCAACGCCAGGGTTTCGAAGACGTCGTCAACATCGCCGGCGGCATCCACGCCTGGGCCATGGAGGTGGACCCGAGCGTGCCACAGTACTGAACCGGGGCACGCACACGAGCGCGTGCACGACGACGCGGACCGCAATATACTCCCACATGTATCAAACTCAGAGAAAGACGTTTGATGAAGCGCTCCGCCCACTCCTTATTCGCCCCGTCCGCCTGGTCGCGCGCCGTTTGCGCTGCCGCTGCCGCGGCGGGCGTTTGGCTGACCCCCATGAGCAGCGCCCAGGCACAAAGCCTGCAGACGCTGCTGGAGGCCGCGCGCGGCTATGACGCCAGTTGGCAGGCCGCCAAGGCCCAGTTCGAGGCCAGTCGTGCCCGCGCCGAGCAAGCGCGGGCGCGCGTCTTGCCCAGCGTCGGGCTGTCGGCCGAGGCGTTCCTCAACCGCCGTGACAGCTCACTCAACGCGCTGGACGACACCTTCAACAACCAAAGCGTCAAGCTGGGCGCCTCGCATCCCCTCTACCGCCCCGGCAATCGGTTCGAAGTCGAGCAGGCCGAGCGGGCGCTGCAGGCCGCCCAAGCCCAGTTGGAGGCGGCCGAACAAGACCTGATCGTGCGCGTCGCACAGGCGTACTTCGACGTGCTAGCGGCACGGGATACGCTGGCCTTCGTGCGCGCGCAAAAAGCTGCCGTCGAGCAGCAGCTGGCGGCGGCCAAGCGCAACTTCGAGGTCGGCACCGCCACCATCACCGACACGCGTGAGGCGCAGGCCCGCTTCGACTTGGTGGTGGCGCAGGAAATCGCCAGCGAAAACGATCTGCGCGTCAAGCGGCTGGCGCTGGACCAGTTGGTCGGGCGCAGCGGAACCGACCCCTGGCCGTTGAAGGAAGCCGCAACGCTGCCCGCGCCCACTGACGAACCGCTGGAGACTTGGGTGCAGCGCGCCTTGCAACAGCACCCCGCAGTGCGCGGGGCGCAAGCCGCGCTGGACATCGCACAACTGGAAGTGCGCAAGGCCGAGGCTGCCAAGGGGCCTACGGTGGACGCGGTGGCGCAACTGCAATGGGGCCGTTCCCCCAGTCAGCAACCGCCCTTCCCGTATCTGCGCAACACCGTCGCCAGCGTTGGCGTGCAGTTCAACCTACCGCTGTACACCGGCGGGGCGCTGGACAACCGCATCAAAGAAACCGTGGCGCTGCAAGACAAGGCGCGCAACGACCTCGAAGGCGCCCAGCGGCAAGTGGCGCAAGCCACGCGGGCGGCCTATCTGGGCCTGCAGTCCGGCTTGGGTCAGGTGCGCGCGCTGCAGGCCGCTGAAGCGTCCAGCCAAAGCGCGCTGGAGGCCAACCAGCTGGGCTACCAGGTGGGGGTGCGCATCAACATCGACGTGCTCAACGCCCAGAGCCAGTTGTACCAGACCAAAGCCCAGCTGGCCAAGGCGCGCTACGACGTGCTGGTGGGCCATCTGCGGCTGCGCCAGGCCGCCGGCGTACTCAAGAGCGACGACGTGCAGCCGGTCAACGCCCTGCTGCAGCCGCGTTGAGCGCGCGGGCGGCGCGTCTCGCCCATACCTGCCCCACCACGGCGGCACAGCGCTCGGCGGCGCCGCCGTGGGCAGCCAACAGCGCGGCACCGGCCCGCTGGGCGGCGCTGCGCGCCTGCGGTGCCTGCAGCCACGCCCACGCCTGCGCCACGGCATCGTCCATATCGGTGGCGCGCCGCGCCGCCCCGGCCTCGATGGCGGCATCGGCGGCAAAAGCAAAGTTGAACGTGTGCGGCCCCACCACCACCGGGCACTCGCACGCGGCCGCCTCGATCAGATTTTGGCCTCCGTGCGGACCGAAGCTGCCGCCCAGCAGGGCGACGTCGGCCAGCGCGTAATACCACGGCATCTCGCCCAGGCTGTCACCGAGCAACACATCGGCCTCTCGGAAGGCCGATGGCCAGTGCGGCGCAGCCTGCAGCGGGCCCAGCGTCGAGCGCCGCACCACACGCCAGCCCTGCTGGCGCAGCGCCGCCTCGACGGCGTCGAAGCGCTGCGGGTGACGCGGCACCACCAGCCACAGCGGCGCAGCGGTCGCCGCCCTCTGCCGCACCTGCCGCCGCCAAGCGGCGCTCCAGGCCGCTTCCTCGCCCTCGCGGCTGCTGGCCAGCAGCAAAATGGGACGGCCATCCGGTGCCTGAGGTGTGGCGGTCTGCGCGCGCCAGGCGGCGCGCCATGCGCGCCCCTGCTCCCACGGATGGGGGTGCCAGGGTATGTCGAACTTGACATTGCCCATGACGCCGCCCCGCGGCGGCAGCACCGGGGCGGCGAGCGTCTGCAGCCGGTCGGCATCCTCGGCGGTCTGCGCCCACACCCCGTACAAACGCCGGTAGGCGGGCCGCGCCAACCAGGCCAGCCGTTGCGCCCGCCGCGCCATGCGTTCATTGCAACGCGCGTTGACCAGCAACAGCGGCATCCCGGCGCCGGCGCAGGCAGCCGTCAACACCGGCCAGACCTCGGTTTCCATCAACACCCCAACCCGTGGTTGGAAATGGGCCAAAAAGCGCGCCACGGGTCCCGGCGCGTCCCACGGCAGCCAGGCCTGGGCATCGCCCGGGCGCAGGTGGCGCTGCCCTTCGGCGCGGCCGGTGGCGGTTCCATGCGTCCACAGCACCCGCACTTCGGGCCAGCGCTGGCGCAGCCGCTGCACCCACAAGGCGGCCGCGCGCGTCTCGCCCAGCGACACCGCGTGCACCCACAACCAGCCGGATGACGGCTCATCGGCGTAATGGCCAAAGCGCTGTGCGATGGCCTCGCCGTAGCCGGGCTCGGCACGCGCGCGCAACGCCAGCTTCACGCGCAGCGCGGGTTGCAAGGCCGTGGTCACCGCCCCATACAGCGCCAAGGCGGCGCGTTCGGGCCAACGCAGAGCGGCATCGACAGGCAGGGTCACCGCATTCACGAGGCAAACAGCCGTTGATACACCGCCGCGATGCCAGCCGCCTCCTGTTGCAGCGAAAAATGCGCCGTCACATGCGCACGCGCGGCCTGCCCCATGCGCAGCGCTGCCCGCGAATCGGCCAGCACATGTCGCAGCGCCTGCGCCAGGCCCGCCGCGTCACCGGGGTCCACCAAAGCGCCGTTGATGCCAGGCTGCACCAGTTGTTCGAACGCCCCGGTGCGTGAACAGATCACGGCACAGCCCGCAGCCGCCGCCTCGAAGGGCGTCAGACCAAACGGCTCGTAGCGCGGGCATGCCACGCAAACCAGACAGCGCTGGTACCAGCGATGCACCTCGGCGGCCGGTACTTCGCCCAAAAAACGGATGCGTTCGCTCAGGCCCGCCGCCTCGATGCGCGCCTGCAGCGCCCGCTGGTACGCCTGGTGCTGGGGTTGCGCCAGACCAGCGATCACCGCCGTGACATCTGGCAGGTGGGGCAGCGCGGCGATCATGGCGTCCACGAAGACATCGGTGCCCTTGTCGGGCCGCACGCGCCCAAACACCCCCACCCCCCAGCGCCCCGGCAGACCGCTATCGGCCCACGCCTGGGCCTTGTCGGGTGGCGGTGTAAAGCGCTGCAGGTCGATGCCGTGCGGCACCACGGCCCAGGTGTTGGGCACGAACTGCGCCGCCTTCGGTGTGGTGGCGATGACCGCATCCATGCGGCTGATCAGCCAGCGTGGAAACCAGCCATGGCGGTGCTGTGCCGCCGAAGTGAACACCAGCCGTATTGGTAAACGCAGCACATCGCGCGCCCACAGGCCGGCGGCCATCTCGTGATCACGCCGCACGTGCCAGATGCGAAACGGCCGCCCCGCCGGTGGCCGCCGCGACAGCGCGATGGCTTGCCGCAGCGTCATGCCGGGCATGCCGTGCGGCAGCGGGGTGCCACAGTAGGCCAGCCGCCACTGCCGCGCCTGAATCGGCACCAGCGCGTTGACCGTGGCCGACACCCCCGTGTAGCGGCGCTTGAGGTTGAAGACGATGACCTCGGGGTCAGGATCGGGTGTCAACGCGGCGCCCGGGGGCCCATCGGTGCGGCCTTCCCCGGGCACGGATGACGCTGGTGCGGGCGCGCTGACGGCCAACGGTGAGTGGGCCATCAGTGCGCTCCCGCCTCGACGGTGGCGTCGGGTTTGACCTGGTGCAGCAGGGCCAGCATCTCGGCTTCGATGCGCGCCAGCGCCTGCGGCGTGTGCCCCTCGAAGCGCAACACCAGCACCGGCGTGGTGTTGGAGGCACGAATCAAACCGAAGCCGTCGGGCCAATCGACGCGCACGCCATCGACGGTGTGGACCTGAGCAGGCGGGGCGAAGTGTGCCAGGCGCTGCAGCTCGGCCACCACACGGTGCGGCTCGCCTTCGGCGCAGGCAACATTGAGCTCGGGCGTGGCGCAACTGCTGGGCAACGCTTCCAACACCCCGCCGGGGTTGGCATGGCGACTGAGGATTTCCAGCAGCCGTGCCCCTGCGTAGCTGCCGTCGTCGAAGCCGTACCAGCGCTCCTGGAAAAAGATGTGGCCGCTCATCTCCCCGCCCAGCGGCGCCCCCACTTCGCGCATCTTGGCCTTGACCAACGAGTGGCCGGTACGGTACATCAGCGGCACGCCGCCGGCGGCGCGAATGGCCGGCGCCAGCCGCTGGCTGCATTTGACATCGAAGACGACGGTGCCACCCGGCACGCGCGCCAGCACATCGGCGGCGAACAACATCAGCTGCCGATCGGGGTAAATGGTTTGGCCGCTGGGCGTCACCACCCCCAGGCGGTCGCCGTCGCCATCGAAGGCAAAGCCTACGTCGGCGCCGCTGCGTTGCACCGCCGCGATGAGATCGCGCAGGTTTTCCGGCTTGGAGGGGTCGGGATGGTGGTTGGGAAATGTGCCATCGACTTCGCCGTAGAGCACGGTGACCTCACAACCAAGGACGCGAAACAGCGCCGGGGCCGACGCGCCAGTGACGCCGTTGCCGCAGTCGATGACGAGTTTGAGCGGCCGCTGGAGTCGCACGTCACCGACGATGCGGGCGATATATTCGGCTTGGATGTCGAGCGTGCGCACGCTGCCACGTGCTGGCGCATCGATCACTTCCGTGGCGCTGGCCTGCATGGCGGCGCGCAGCGCCTGGATCTCGTCGCCGTAGATCGCGCGCCCACCTAACACCATCTTGAAGCCATTGTGGTCTTTGGGGTTGTGGCTGCCGGTGACCTGGATGCCGCTGCGGCAATGGGTGGCTGCAGCGTAGTACAGCATCGGCGTCGTGACCATACCGAGGTCGAGCACGTCCACCCCGGCGCGTGTCAAACCGTCGATCAGCGCCGCGGCCAGCGCCGGACTGCTCAGGCGTCCGTCGCGACCCACCGCCACCACGGTCTCACCCAAAGCACGGGCGCGCTGCCCGAACGCCATCCCCAGGGCGCGCGCAAACGCCTCGTCGAGCACGTCGGGCACGACACCGCGGATGTCATAGGCCTTGAAGGCGTGGGACGGGAAAGCGGTGGACACAGCATCGATTTGCATGGTGACGCGGCAACACGTTGGTGTTAATGGGCGACAACCCCGCATTGTAGAAGGCGGCTATGATGTGCCGCCTTGTCGGGAGGCCGCTTGCAAGCAGCGTGGTGGGCGCGCAGCGGATGCTTTGGGTTGGAATGACAGAGGTCTCATACGATGTCGCCACGTCTTGCGGCGGAGTTCATCTTTCTGGCGTCCCTGTGGGGGGCGTCGTTTTTGTTCATGCGGCAGGCTGCGCTCGAGCTGGGGCCGGTGGCCACTGCGGGCGTGCGCGTGGCAGTGGCGGCGGCGGTCTTGCTGCCGCTGCTGGCGCTCAGCGGCCACTGGCGAGCGTTTCGCGCCCACGCCGCACGCATCTTGTTCGTCGGCCTGCTCAACGCCGGCATCCCCTTCGGTCTGTTCGCCTACGCGGTGCTGTCCATCAGCACCGGGCTGACGGCGATTCTCAACGCCACGGTGCCCCTGTTTGGCGCCCTGGTGGCTTGGCTGTGGCTGGGCGAGCGGCCCGGCCGCTGGCGCGCGCTGGGGCTGGCGCTGGGCTTCGTCGGCGTGGCGCTGCTATCGTGGAATAAGGCCAGCTTTCGTCCCGGAGGCACGGGCTGGGCGGTGCTGGCCTGCCTGGGCGCCACGGTGTTGTATGCCATTGCCGCCAGCTACACCAAAAAATACCTGATGGGTATTGCGCCGCTGGCCACCACCACCGGCAGCCTGCTGGGGGCCACGCTCGGCCTGGCGGTGCCGACGCTGCTGACCTGGCCCACTCAACCGGTGAGCCCGTCGGCGTGGGCCGCCGTAGCGGCCGCCGGGGTGCTGTGCACCGCGTTGGCTTATCTGTTGTACTTTCGCCTCATCGAGGCCGCCGGTCCCGCCAAAACGCTCACGGTGACCTTTCTGATTCCGGTCTTCGCGCTCGGCTACGGCGCAGCACTGCTGGGAGAAGCGATCACCCCTTGGATGGTGGGGTGCGGAGCGATCATCATGCTCGGCGTGGGCCTGGCCACCGGAATCATCGATCCGGGGCGCTGGCCTCTGCGTCGCCTTGCAACGCTTCCTTCAGCTTCGGGCTGGCGTGGAAGGTGACGACGCGGCGCGCCGCAATCGGCACCAGCTCGCCGGTGCGCGGGTTGCGCCCCGGTCGGGGGGACTTGTTGCGTACCTGAAATTGACCGAACCCGGCGATACGCACCGCTTCGCCATCGATCAAGCGCTCGGCGATGATGGCAAAGAACGCATCGACGATATCTTTGGACTCGGTCTTGTTGAAGCCGATGCGCTCGTGCAGCCGCTGGGCCAGCTCGGCTTTGGTCAAGGTGGCCGCCGCTTCATCGGCGGCGGCTTCGGTGGGGTGGCGTGTGCTCGTGGCCATGGGCGCAATCGTAGCAGGAGCCCGCCGTGGTGCGTCAGGTGCGCAGCCGAGCGCCCAACTGCTGCTGCAACCGCTCCAGCACCGCGCGCACCACGCCTTCGATGTCGGCTTCGGTCAGATTGGCGTCGTCGCGCTCCAGGGTCAAGCGCACGGCCAAGCTCTTTTCGCCGGCGGCCAAGCCGCTCGCCGGCGCACCGGCCTTCGGACGGTAGACGTCGAACAGCACCGCCTCCCGCAGCCACGGGTGGCGTACGCCGTCGATGGCCGCCATCAGCGCCGCGTGGGTGATGGCTTCGGGCACGACGACGGCTAAGTCGCGCTGCACCGGCTGGTGGCGCGGCAGCGGCCGCGCCTGCGGCAGGGGCTGCGCGAGCACGGCTTCCAGCTCCAGCTCGAACAGCACCGGCGCCTGCGTCCACCCTTCGGCTTGCCGCCAACGGGGGTGCAGCTCGCCCACCCAGCCGATCGCGCGATCATCCAGCCACACGCGCGCGCTGCGCCCAGGGTGCAGCGCCGGGTGCTCGGCTGGCTCGAAACGTGGCCGGCGCGGCGCCAGCAACGTCTCCACGTCGCCCTTGACGTCGTAAAAATCGACCGCACGCGCCGCCACACCCCACTGCAGCGGCGCCACATCGCCCCATGCCAAGCCGGCCACATGGCGCGGCTGCGCGATGCCTGCCACCGTGGTGTCGCTGTCGGGCACGGTGGCATCACGGCGAAACACCCGGCCGATCTCGAACACCCGCACGCGCGGCGCCTTGCGATCGACGTTGTGGCGCAAGACCGCCAACAGACTGCCCATCAAACTGGAGCGCATCACGCTTAGGTGGCTGGCAATCGGGTTGAGCAACCGAATCGGGTCGGGGTTGCCCGCGTAATCACGCTCCCAGCGCTCTTCGACGAAGCTGAAATTGATGGTTTCCTGGTAGCCCAACGCGGCCAGCAAACGGCGCAGTGTATGCGTGCTGCGCTGCGCCTCGGGGCGCACGCACGGCACCACGGGGGCCATCGGCGGCGTCTCGGGCAAGCGGTCGTACCCGATGACGCGCGCCACCTCCTCGATCAGATCTTCCTCGATTTGCAGGTCGAAGCGATGTGGCGGCGGCGTCACGGTCAGCGTGCCCTCGCCTTCTTGCACCGCCAGACCCAGGCGACGCAGCGGCTCGGCGCATTCGGCCTGCGTCAGCGGCAAGCCAATCACCTTGGCGGCGCGGGCCACGCGCAGCGTCACCGGCTGCGCTGGCGGCAGGTTGATCACCTGGTCGTCGATCGGGCCCGGCTCGCCGCCGCAAATGTCCAGAATCAGTTGGGTGATGCGCTCGATGTGCTCACGCGTGGTACTGGGATCGACCCCGCGCTCGAAGCGGTGGGCGGCATCGGTGCTGAAATTGAAGCGCCGCGCCCGCCCCGCGATGGCGCGCGGCCACCAGAACGCCGCCTCCACATAGACGTTGCGGGTGTCGTCGGACACGGCGGTGGCTTGCCCCCCCATGATGCCGGCCAGCGACTCCACCCCCTGGTCATCGGCGATGACGCCCACGGTCTCGTCCAGCGTCACCGTCTGCCCATTGAGCAGTGTCAGGGTCTCGCCCGCGCGGCCCCAGCGCACCTGCAAACCGCCGCGGATCTTGTCCAAATCGAAGATGTGCGACGGCCGCCCGAGTTCGAACATCACATAGTTGGAGATGTCGACCAAGGCGGAAATACTGCGTTGGCCGCAGCGCGCCAGGCGCTGCACCATCCACGCCGGCGTCTTGGCGCTGGGGTCGATGCCGCGGATGATGCGCCCACTGAAGCGCCCGCACAGGTCCGGTGCCTGGATCGCGACCGGCAACCGCGCCTGATGCCGCGCCGGCACGGGCGCAATCGCCGGGGACAGCAGTGGCGCGCCGGTCAGCGCCGCCAGCTCGCGCGCCACACCGTAAACGCTCAAGCAATGCGCCAGATTGGGCGTGAGCTTGAGGGTGAAGATGCGGTCGTCCAAGGCCAGGACCTCGCGCAGATCGCGCCCCACGGGCGCGTCGGCGGCCAACTCCAGCAACCCGCCATGGTCATCCGACAAGCCCAGCTCGCGCGCCGAACACAACATCCCGTGGCTGTTCACGCCGCGCAGCGTGCCGACCCGAATCGTCAGGGGTCGACCGTCGGGCCCCGGCGGCAGCACCGCGCCCACCAGCGCGCAGGGCACACGGATGCCGGCGCGCGCGTTGGGCGCGCCACACACGATGGACAGAGGCTCGCCGCGGCCGACATCGACCTGACACACCCGCAGCCGATCGGCGTTGGGATGCGGCTCGGCGCTGAGGATGGCGCCGACGACGACACCGGTGAAGGGCGGCGCCACCGGTTCGAGCGACTCCACCTCCAAACCGGCCATCGTCAGCCGCTCGGCGATCTGTTCGGCGTCGAGCGCGGGGTTACAAAAGGCGCGCAACCAGGATTCGGGAAATTGCATGGCAGCTCTCGGCGTGCGTGGCGAAAACGGCGGTGTAATCGGTGCCGGCGCGCCCGCGCCAGCGGCCGCAGGGCCGACGCGGCGGGGCGGTGCGGGCGCGGTCAGCGAAACTGCGACAAAAAGCGCAGGTCTCCCTCGAAAAACAGGCGCAGGTCATTGACTCCGTAGCGCAGCATGGTCAGCCGATCGGGCCCGATGCCGAATGCAAAGCCGATGTAGTGCTCGGGATCCAGGCCCATGTTGCGCACCACGTTGGGGTGGACTTGCCCCGAGCCGGCCACCTCCAGCCAGCGCCCGGCCAACGGCCCACTGCTGAATTGGATGTCGATCTCGGCGCTGGGCTCGGTGAACGGGAAGTAACTCGGGCGAAAGCGCAGCTGCAGCGCGTCGTTTTCGAAGAAGGCACGGCAAAATGCCGTAAACACCACCTTCAGATCCTTGAAGCTGACGTTGCGCCCGATCCACAAGCCTTCGCACTGGTGAAACATCGGCGAGTGCGTGGCGTCGCTGTCCACACGGTAGGTACGCCCGGGCGCGATGACGCGAATCTCGGGCATGTCGCCGGCAAACAAACCCTCGCTGCCGACACCGGCCGCGGAGCGCGCGCGCTTGACGTGCTGCAACGCGTGCCGAATCTGCATCGGGCTGGTGTGGGTGCGCAGCAGGTAGGGCGCCTGCACACTGCCGCCCTCGACGTAGAACGTGTCGTGCATCGAACGCGCCGGATGATCGGCCGGCGTGTTGAGGGCGGTGAAGTTGAACCAGTCGGTTTCGATCTCCGGGCCGTCGGCGACCTCGAACCCCATCGACGCAAAGATGGCTTCGATGCGCTCGAGCGTGCGGCTGACCGGGTGCAGCCCACCCAGCCCCTGGCTGCGCCCCGGCAAGGTCACATCCAGCGCTTCGGCCTGCAATTGGCGCTGCAACTCGGCTTCGGCCAGCTCGGCACGACGCGCCTGCAAGGCCACTTCGATGGCCTGCTTGGCGCTGTTGATGGCCGCCCCCTGCGCCTTGCGCGCCTCGGGCTCCAGCGTGCCCAGCGCCTTTATGCGCTCGGTCAGCGCGCCGCTTTTGCCCAAAAAACGCGCCTTGGCGTTTTCCAGCTCCTGGGGGGTTTGCGCCTCGGCGAAACGCTCACGCGCCGCCTGCACGAGGATGTCGAGGTCGTTCATGGGTTGATCCCTTGCCCCGCCCGGCGGGGAATGTCGCGCCAAAAACACAACGGGCCAGCGCGCGTGGCGGCTGGCCCGGGTGTGAAGATGCAAGCGCCCACCGCGGTGGTTCGAGCGCCTGCACGCATCAGGCGGCCGCGGCGCCCTGCACCTGCAGGTGGGGCTTGACGCGCTCGACAATGGCCGCAAACGCCGCCTTGTCATTGACCGCCAAATCGGCCAGCACCTTGCGGTCGATTTCGATGGCCGCCTTGCGCAGGCCGTTGGCGAACTGGCTGTAGGTCAGTCCCAGCTCGCGCACACCGGCATTGATACGGGCAATCCAAAGCTGCCGGAAAACGCGCTTGCGGGCGCGGCGGTCACGATAGGCGTATTGCTGCGCCTTCATTACCGCCTGCTTGGCGACACGGAAGACGTTCTTGCGACGACCACGGAAGCCCTTGGCCAGGGCCAGCACTTTCTTGTGACGGGCGCGCGCGGTGACACCACGTTTGACGCGAGGCATGTTCTACTCCTGAAACGTTGCGGTGGCGCCGATCACAGGCCGGCGAACGGCATCATCTGAGCGATGTGCCCCAAATCGCGCTCATGCACGTTGGCCGGGCCACGCAGCTGGCGCTTGTTCTTGGTGGTCTTTTTGGTCAGGATATGGCGCTTGAACGCCTGACCGCGCTTGACCGTCCCGCCGGGACGCACGCGAAAGCGCTTCTTCGCGCTGCTCTTGGTCTTCATCTTGGGCATGACGAGGGCTTCCTTCTGATTCGTGCTCGCGAGGCGCCCCAGCAGCGCTGCCGGGGGCTTGTCGGCCCCGAGCCACTTGTGTGGGCGCGCGCACCAAGCGCGCCGCGCGTCTTACCGCACCCACGTGCGATAAGCTCTCTATTATAGCCCGCTCACCGCAGGAGCCACAAGGCCATGCCCCCAAGGCGCGCCGAACGACCGCACCAACCAGCGCGTGTACGTCAATGCGAAGTCACCTGCCACCGCGGCACCGGCCGCTGCCGCGAGACGGTGGCGGCGGCAGCAACGGCTCCCGGGAATCCCAGCCCAAGACAGCTGCTTCAGGAGGTGGCCACCGCCGCGCCATCTGCCTTGGGCGCTGCGCCCCCGCCACCCTTCTTGCGCGCCGGAGCGACCATCATCACCATCTGCCGCCCCTCCAGCTTGGGGAATTGTTCGACGACGATGCTGTCACCCAACTCGGTGCGGATGCGCTCCAACAAGGCCAAGCCCAGCTCCTGGTGCGTGATCTCGCGCCCGCGGAAACGCAAGGTCACCTTGCACTTGTCGCCGTCATCCAGGAAGCGGCGGATGTTGCGCATCTTGACCTGGTAGTCGCCTTCGTCGGTGGCCGGGCGAAACTTGACTTCCTTGACCTCGATGACCTTCTGCTTGGCCTTGGCCTCGGCCGCCTTCTTCTGCTCGGCGTACTTGAACTTGCCGTAATCGATGAGGCGACACACCGGTGGGTTGGCCATCGGCGCGATCTCGACGAGATCGACGTCGAGGTCACCGGCCATGCGTAGCGCCTCTTGCAGCGAGACGATACCGATTTGTTGGCCGTCGGGCCCCGTCAGACGCACTTCGGGCGCGGTGATTTCGCGGTTGAGCCGATGTGCGCGCTCTTCGCGCTGGCGACGGTCACGGAAGTTACTGGGACGAGAGGTAGCGATGGTCGAATTCCTTTATCAATGCCTGGACGCGATGTCCGAACGCAGGCGCTGCACGAAGTCCGCCAGCGGCATGGCGCCCAGATCCTGGTTGCCGCGCGCGCGCACGGCCACCGTCCGGGACGCCTTTTCCTTGTCGCCAACGACAAGGATATAGGGCACCTTCTGCATCGCCTGTTGGCGAATTTTATAGGTGATCTTTTCGCTGCCAAGATCCAGCGTCACGCGAATGCCTTGATCGCGCAACGTGTTGGCAATTTCGCCACAGTAGTCGGCCTGGGCGTCGGTAATGTTGAGCACCGCCACATGCACCGGCGCCAGCCACACGGGCAAGGCGCCGGCGTACTGCTCGATCAGGATGCCGATGAAGCGCTCCAGACTACCGACGATGGCCCGGTGTAGGATAACCGGGCGGCGCCGGCTGCCGTCTTCGGCCACGTATTCGGCGTCCAAGCGCTCGGCCAGGTTGAAGTCCACCTGAATGGTGCCGCACTGCCATTCGCGGCCGATGGCGTCTTTGAGGGTGTACTCGATTTTGGGCCCGTAGAACGCGCCTTCGCCCGGGGCGATGACGAAGGCGCAGCCCGAGGCGCGCAGGCTCTCCATCAGCGCCGCTTCGGCCTTGTCCCACAGCGCATCGGAGCCGATGCGCGCAGCTGGCCGGGTCGAGACCTTGTAGAGGATCTCGGTGAAGCCGAAATCGGCGTAGACACGCTTGAGTAGCTCGGTAAAGGCGCCGCACTCGGACAGGATCTGGTCTTCGGTGCAGAAAATGTGGCCATCGTCCTGCGTGAAGCCACGCACGCGCATGATGCCGTGCAAGCCGCCCGAGGGCTCGTTGCGGTGGCACTGGCCAAATTCACCGTAGCGCAGCGGCAAGTCGCGGTAGCTCTTGACGCCCTGCTTGAAGATCAGGATGTGGCCCGGGCAGTTCATCGGTTTGAGCGCATAGTCGCGCTTTTCCGATTCGGTGATGAACATATTCTCCCGGTACTTGTCCCAATGCCCGGTTTTTTCCCACAGCGCCTTGTCCAGAATCTGCGGACCCTTGACCTCCAGGTAGCCGTTGTCGCGGTACACCTGACGCATGTACTGCTCGACTTGCTGCCACAGCGTCCAGCCCTTGGGGTGCCAAAACACCAGGCCCGGGGCGTGCTCGTCCAGATGGAACAGATCCAGCTCTTTGCCGAGCTTGCGGTGGTCGCGGCGCTCGGCCTCCTCCAGCCGGTGCAGATAGGCCTGCAGGTCCTCCTTGCTGGCCCAGGCGGTGCCGTAGATGCGCTGCAGCTGCTCGTTGCGATGGTCGCCGCGCCAGTAGGCGCCGGCCACCTTCATCAGCTTGAAATGTTTGAGCTTGCCGGTGGATGGCACGTGCGGGCCGCGGCACAAGTCCTCGAACGCCCCTTCACGGTACAGGCTCACCTCCTCGCCCTCGGGGATGCTGGCGACGATCTCGGCCTTGTAGTGCTCGCCCAAGCTTTGAAAGTAAGCCACGGCCTCGGCGCGCGGCAGCACCCGGCGCACCACGGGCTCGTCCTTGGCGGCCAGCTCGGCCATCTTTTTCTCGATCGCTGCCAAATCGTCGGGTGTGAACGGGCGTTTGTAGGCAAAGTCGTAATAAAAGCCGTCCTCGATCACCGGACCGATCGTGACCTGCGCATCCGGATACAACGTCTTGACGGCGTAGGCCAGCAGGTGAGCGGTGGAGTGGCGCACCACTTCCAACCCTTCCGGATCCTTGGGCGTCAAAATCCACACACGCGCATTGCGCTCAATGCGAAAGCTGGTATCCACCAGGCGCGGCGCGGCGTCGCCATCGAGCTGCACCTTGCCGGCCACCGCCGCCTTGGCCAAGCCGGGGCCAATGGCAGCGGCCACGTCAGCCACCGTCACGGGCGCCTCGAAGCTGCGTTGGGCGCCGTCGGGCAGGGTAATCTGGATCATAGTCAATCGGTTCTCGAATACAACAAAAACGCGGCTCGGGAGCCGCGCTACAGGACAATACCCGGCGTGCACGGCTGCCAGCCCCCTCATCGGGTGCCGTCGCCTCCGGTTGACGTTCGCGGTGTCATGGCCGTCCGAGCTGTGTGACATCAGATTCGATGACCGAGCTCCGCCACAAGCGTCAAAGCCCGGTATTCCAGCCAGCCATTTTCGCACAGAACCCTCTTGCACCCGGCGTCCCCGCCCATGCGGCCTGGGAGCGGCGGGGCCCTTTGACGATGGGACCTGATCGTGCCCTTACCCATGGCGCCTTGGCCCCGGCGGGTGGAGCACGCCGCCTGCCCGAAATGGCGACACCGTGCGGACCACCGCTCGTGCCTCGCCGCATGGGTGCGTCCCGGGCTCTGGCCAAAATACACCGTGCTCGCTACCGCGTCACGCTTGGCCCCACACGGCGCGGCACAATGGCAGCCTGGGCAACGGAGGCGGCAGGCCGGCGTCGCCGGATGGCACCGGCGCAGCATCCCTATGGCCCGAACCCGTCACCTCTTCCTCTGTGACACTGTCATCACCACCATGCAGATCAGCACCGAACGACTGTTTGACCACGCCCGCACCCACCACGCCTGGCAGCCGCACCCCGTCGCCGACGAGACCTTACGGCAGCTGTATGACCTGATGAAGTGGGGACCGACGTCGGCCAATTGCAGCCCGGCGCGCATCCTATTCGTCAAGAGCGCCGAGGCCAAGGCGCGCCTGCTGCCCTGCCTGATGGAAGGCAACCGCGACCAGACGGCCGCTGCCCCCGTGACCGCCATCATCGGCATGGACATGGCGTTTTACGAGCGGCTGCCGCAGCTCTTTCCGCACAACCCGCAGGCGCGCAGCTGGTTCGAGGGTCAGCCCGAGGTCATTGCCGCCACAGCGCTGCGCAACAGCAGCTTGCAGGGCGGCTATTTCATCATGGCCGCGCGCGCCCTGGGGCTGGACTGCGGGCCGATGAGCGGCTTCGACGCGGCAGCGGTGGACGCCGCCTTTTGGGCCGGCACCACGGTGCGCACCAATTTTCTGTGCAATCTGGGCGTTGGTGACCCAGCGGGCCTGCATCCGCGCGGGCCGCGCCTGCCGTTCGACGAGGCCTGCCGCATCGTCTAAGGCGCCACCTCCGCCGACCAGCTGGCGCCTGGCAACGGGGGCGGTTGACCGTCCGTTGCGGCAGCGCAGACGCCACCCGCCGCTTCAGCACAGATGACAAAAAGCCCGCGGCCCCCCAACGGGACACGCGGGCAGCGGCCCAGTGGGGCGGCCGTGGCGCCGCCCCGACATGGCCTGGCGATCAGTGGAACTGCTCTTCTTCGGTCGAGCCGGCCAGCGCCTTGACGTTGGACTGACCGCCCTGGATGACGGTGGTGACGTCGTCGAAGTAGCCTGCGCCCACCTCTTGCTGGTGCGACACGAAGGTATAGCCCAGCTCGCGCGCCTTGAACTCAGGCTCCTGCACCATGTTGACGTAGTGCTTCATGCCCTCGCCGCGCGCGTAGTGATAGGCGAACATGAAGGTGTTGTACCAGTTGATGTGGATGCCCGCCAGCGTGATGAACTGGTACTTGTAGCCCATCTCCGAGAGCTTGTCCTGGAACTCGGCGATGGTCTTGTCGTCGAGGTTCTTCTTCCAGTTGAACGAGGGCGAGCAGTTGTACGCCAGCAGTTTGCCCGGGTATTTGGCGTGGATGGCCTGGGCGAACTCACGCGCAAAGCCCAGGTCGGGCGTGCCGGTCTCGCACCACACCAGGTCGGCATAGGGCGCGTAGGCGACGCCGCGGCTGATGGCCTGCTCCAAACCGTTTTTCACGCGGAAGAAGCCTTCCTGCGTGCGCTCGCCGGTCAGGAACGGGCGGTCGTTGGCGTCATGGTCGGAGGTCAGCAGGTTGGCCGCTTCGGCGTCGGTGCGCGCCAGCACGATGGTGGGCACACCCATGACATCGGCGGCGAAACGCGCGGCGATCAGCTTCTCGATCGCTTCTTGCGTCGGCACCAGCACCTTACCGCCCATGTGGCCGCACTTCTTCACCGCAGCCAGTTGGTCCTCGAAGTGCACGCCCGCCGCGCCGGCGGCAATCATATTCTTCATCAGCTCGAAGGCGTTGAGCACACCGCCAAAGCCGGCCTCGGCGTCCGCCACGATCGGCAGGAAGTAGTCGATGTAGCCGGCGTCGCCGGGGCCGATGCCACGGCTCCACTGGATCTCATCGGCGCGCTTGAAGGTGTTGTTGATGCGGCGCACCATGGTCGGAACCGAATCGTACGCATAGAGCGACTGGTCCGGGTACATGGTCTCGGAGGTGTTGGCGTCGGCCGCCACCTGCCAACCCGACAGGTACACCGCCTCCAGCCCGGCCTTGGCCTGCTGCATGGCCTGGCCGGCAGTCACGGCACCAAACGCGTTGACGTAGCCCTTCTTGGCTTCACCGTTGATCAGGCGCCAGAGCTTTTCGGCACCGCGCTTGGCCAGGGTGTGCTCGATCTGCAGCGAGCCGCGCAGACGAACGACGTCCGCCGCGGTGTAGCCGCGCTTGATGCCTTTCCAGCGCGGGTTTTCCGCCCAATCTTTTTCCAAGGCAGCGATTTGCTGCTCACGGGTCAATGCTTGCGACATGGTCATGCTCTCCGGAAGTGAAACGAAACCGAACCACCGCCCGCTGCACCCCGCACCCTGTCGGCAGACCCCCAGAGGGGACGCTCTGACGTCGGCGTGGCGCTCGGCGTTGGCTCCAGTATAAGTCTTATATAAGACATAGAAGCAGTCTTATGTCTTATACAAGACATTTTTTATGTTCTTTTTCGTCAACGACTTATAGTCATGATTTCATTATGCAAAAAGATATACCAGGATAAAGCAGCGAAGTCTCGACGTCGAATGTGCGCCCCTTCTTCGATACGCAGCCTGATTTCACATCGCAAAAAATGGCGCGTGGTCCGACCACGCCCATGACGGGACGCGACGGCGACAACACGGCCGCCACGTCTGCGTCGAGTCGCATCACCACGATGGCCATGTCGACCGCGTCATACGCGCGCCACCGGCCTGACCGGCACCGGCAGCACGCTTGACGCCATTGACGTCACGGACGCCAGCCCTGACGCAGGCGCACGACCGAGCGCTACCGGCGCGGGCCCCGTTTCATCGCCCATCCGGGGACGATGGGGTGGCCATCAGGGCCGCTCCAACTCCCAGCGCGCCGCCAGCCGGCCCGCAAAGATCAGGTGCAGCGAAGCGCCATCGTCCTGCACCCGCAGCTGCACCCCGGGCTGCGGTTGCGGCTCCACCGCAGCCACGCGCAGCAGCCCGGCAGGCCAGTGTAGGGTCAAGTCGGCCTGCATCGGCAAATAGCCGTCCAGGTAGCGCCGCATCAGCGGACCAGCGTGCAAGCGCCAGCGCCCCTCACCCACGGGGTCCAGGGCGCGCGAGCGCAGCTCCACACACAGGCGCGCGCCGCGCTGCACGCCGGCCAATTCGACACGTGGACCCTCGACCGTGGCCTGTTCGATGCCCTCGGACTCGGTGATTCGGATCGACTGCACCCGCTCGCGGCTGAACAGGACGACCACACGCTGATTCGGGTCGAGCCGGACGTGGCAGGTGTGCACGCGCACCACGCCGGTGCGCAAACTCTCTTCATCCACCCAGGTTTCGGCCCGATAGGCGTAGGCTTCGGGATCGGGGCGCTCGGCCAGCAGGCGCAACTCGCCCTCGCGCGCGATGTCGTCGAACTCCAGCGGCCGCCCAGCTGCCACGGTGGCGAGCGTGGCCAGCGCCATGGCCCAGACCCGTCGATGCAAGAACACTGCCATCGCCACACCTCCAACCCCGCACGAGGTTCATTCCCAGCAAGTCGCACAAGGGGGGCGCGTCGGCTTCGCGCGGGTTTTGCGCGCCATTCGTCCGTCCGCGTGATGCACACACCGTCGATTGTCAGAAAGCGGCCATGCTCCCAGGCGACTCACCGATATCACCCTGCCGGTGGAAGGGATATTCGCTCTGATAGCGTTTGGCGCAGGGCACCGACACACGGGTGCACGCCCGCGCCGCCGCCTGCCGTTCGTTCGTCCGGCCATCGGGGGCAATCGCGAGAGCGCCATGCCGGCGACCGAGTTCGGCATGCACGGCTCGGCACATGGTTGGCGCCGGCCCCGGGGCGACGAGCCGCCCAAGGCCGCCAGCGGGGGTCAGGCCGCCCCGATGCCAGGCACCAGAGCACCCACCGGCTGCCCGGCTTTGCGCGCGGCAGTAAACGCCAGCATGCGGTCGATGGGCAGGCGCGCGCGTTCGATCAGCGCTGGATCGACGTGGATTTCGTTGAGCCCTGTCTCCAGCACCTCCAGCACGCCACGCAGGCTGTTCATCGCCATCCAGGGGCAGTGGGCGCAGCTCTTGCAGGTCGCGCTGTTGCCGGCGGTGGGCGCTTCGATGAAGCGCTTGCCCGGGTTGAGGGTACGCAGCTTGTGCAGCATGCCGTTGTCGGTAGCGACGATGAACAGTTCGGCGTCGAGCTCCGCCGCGGCTTTCAGTATCTGTGACGTGGAGCCGACGACGTCGGCCTGCGCCACCACCGCGGCCGGGCTTTCGGGGTGCACCAGCACCTTGGCCCCCGGGTGGTCGCGGCGCAGCTGCTCCAACTCGAAGGCTTTGAATTCATCGTGCACCACGCACGAGCCACGCCACAGCACCATATCCGCCCCCGTCTCGCGCTGAATGTAGGACCCCAGATGCTTGTCCGGCGCCCACAGGATTTTGTGGCCTGCCGCGTGCAGGGCGCGCACGATGTCCAACGCACAGCTGGAGGTCACGACCCAGTCGGCCTGTGCCTTGACCGCGGCACTCGTGTTGGCGTACACGACCACCGTACGGTCGGGGTGCTGGGCGCGAAAGTCGGCGAAATCGCCTGCCGGGCAGCCCAGGTCGAGCGAGCAGGTCGCGTCCAGGTCGGGCATCAGGATGGTTTTCTCCGGCGACAGGATCTTGGCCGTCTCGCCCATGAAGCGCACCCCCGAGACGATGAGCGTGCGCGCCGGATGATCGCGCCCGAAGCGCGCCATCTCCAGTGAATCGCTGACGATTCCGCCGGTTTCTTCGGCCAGATCTTGCAGGTCGGGATGCACGTAGTAGTGCGACACCATCACCGCGTCGCGCTCGCGCAGCAGGGTGCGAATGCGCTCTTTCAGCGCGGTGCGCTCGGCCGCAGACGGCTCCTGCGGCACCCGTGCCCACGCGTGGCGCGTGGTGCATGCGGGCTGCTCGACGTCGATTTCGATGATCGTGCTCATGGCTGTGTCCTTCGTCTGTGCCCCACCACGCAACCGCCGGATCTCATTGCCACCATCGATATGTTGCACCAACAGTGCATCGAAACGGGCGCGGGGCGCGCGCCGGTCACTCCGCCCATGGGGGCACCTGCCGAGCGGCTGGTGCGCCCGCCACCGCATCGTCTAGCTGGGCAGCAAGCGCATCGACAGGTCGATCGCTTGGATATTTTTGGTCAGCGCCCCGACGGAGATGCGGTCCACCCCGGTTTCGGCCAGGGCGCGCACGGTCTGCAAGGTGACACCACCGGAGATCTCCAAGACCGCCCCGCCATCGGGATGGGCGTCGTTGAGGCGTACCGCCGCGCGCAGCGTCGGCAAGTCCATATTGTCCAGCAAAATGACGCGCGCGCCGGCATCCAGGGCTTCCTGCAGTTGCGCCAGCGTCTCGACCTCGATCTGCACGTACAGCGCCTGCGGGGCTGCGGCCCAGGCACGCTGCAACACCGCGCGCACGCCGCCCGCGGCCGCAATGTGGTTTTCCTTGATCAGCACGGCGTCGTACAACCCCATGCGATGGTTCAAGCCGCCACCCATGCGCACTGCATATTTTTGCGCCACCCGCAGCCCAGGCAGGGTTTTGCGGGTATCGCAGATGCGCGCGCGCGTGCCCGCCACCGCCGCCACGTAGCGCGCCGTTTGCGTCGCCACGGCCGACAGCGTCTGCAAAAAATTGAGCGCCGTGCGCTCGGCCGTCAACAGCGCACGGGCGTTGGCCACCACCTCGAACACCACGGCACCGGCCTCGACGCGCTCGCCGTCGCGCACGCGCCAATCCCATTCGGCGCGGGGGTCGAACGCGGCCACGGCCGCCCGCACCCACGGTGCGCCGCACACCACCGCGGGCTCGCGGGCGATCACGCGGGCGCGCAGCCGCACGTCGGGATCGACCAGGGCTGCCGTCACATCGGCCGGCCCCACGTCTTCCGCCAGCGCCCGCGCCACATCGGCGGCGGCCTGGGCTTCGATATCGGGCAAGGGCGGCTGCAGGGCAAGGGGATCGGGGCGGCTCATCGAATCGACAGCGACAACGAGGACGACGGACAACCAGCGCGCCTGGCGCGCCGCACCCTTCAATTGTCCCACGGCTCACGGCGTCACGGATCTCTCGGGCACGGTGCCGTGCGTCGCCGCAGCCCACGGCCGCCCGGGGCGCTGCCCGCGCGGCACATCGACTAGACTTGCGCCCACGGAGCTTCGTGACCATGAGCGAGACCACCCCCGGTACCCCCTACGGCACCCTGCCCGCCGCCGCCCCCCTGCCGCCGCGCAAACCAGTCAGCCTGCCACGCTTGCAGGAGATGCGCGAGCGCGGAGAAAAAATCGTCATGCTCACCGCTTATGACGCCACCTTTGCCGCTGTGGCAGACCAGGCCGGCGTCGACTGTCTGCTGGTGGGCGATTCGCTGGGCATGGTGTGTCAAGGCCGCCCCAGCACCGTGGGCGTGACGCTGCAAGAAATGTGCTACCACACCGAATGCGTGGTGCGCGGCGTGCGCCGCGTGCAGGGCACGGTGTGGGTCATCGGCGATCTGCCTTTCGGCAGCTACCAAGAGTCGCGCGAGCAAGCCGTACGCAGCGCCGCCGCCCTGCTGCAGGCCGGCGCGCACATGGTCAAACTCGAAGGCGGTGGCTGGACTATTGAGACGGTGCGCTTCCTGGTGGAGCGCGGCATCCCGGTGTGTGCGCACTTAGGGTTGACCCCGCAGACCGTACACGCGCTGGGCGGCTACCGCGTACAAGGCCGCAGCGACGCGCAAGCGCAACAGCTGCGGCGCGACGCGTTGGCCCTGCAAGATGCCGGCGCCACCATGCTGGTGCTGGAAATGGTGCCCGCAGCGCTGGCCGCCGAGATCACGCAACAGCTTCCCCGCTGCCACACCATCGGCATCGGCTCGGGCAACGGCACCGCCGGTCAGGTGCTGGTGATGCACGATATGCTGGGCATCCACCTGGGACGCACCCCGCGCTTTGCGCACAACTTCATGCACGGCGCCAGCGGCGTGCTCGACGCCATGAGCGCCTATGTACGCGCCGTCAAAGAGGGGCGCTTCCCGGACAACGCCGTCCATGCCTGGTGAGAACGGGCGCGCGGCGGCGGCTCGTCCTTGGTGGGGCAGGCGCGATGGTGTGCGCCCGGTCCCGCATGCCGCCGGACTGGCCCGCTCTCCGTCGGCATTCGGGGGTGCCGCGCCCCGGCCATGCGCAGCGCCACCGCACGCCGGCCCGCCTCCGTGATGCGGTCATCACATCAGCTACGACCCAACCGTCCTGCCACCCATCCACCCAGCCAACGTCTCACTGCCATGCAAGTCATCCGCACCATCGCGGCGCTGCGCGCCGCCCTCGCCCCGTACGACCGACCGGCGTTCGTGCCCACCATGGGTAACCTGCACGATGGCCATCTGGCGCTGGTGCAACAGGCGCGTACGCTCGGCGACGTCACCGTCACCAGCATCTTCGTCAACCGGCTGCAGTTTCTACCGCACGAGGATTTCGACACCTACCCCCGCACGCTGCAGGCCGACTGCGAGAGGCTGCAGGCGATCGGCTGCGACATCGTCTTTGCGCCTGACGAAGGCGAGCTCTATCCGCAACCGCAAACCTTCAAGGTACAGCCTCCCCCGGCGCTGGCCGACATGCTCGAGGGGCACTTTCGACCCGGTTTTTTCACCGGCGTCTGCACCGTGGTGATGAAGTTGTTTCAGTGCGTCTTCGCCCAAGCCAAGGGCGAGCGGCACGCCGTCTTCGGAAAGAAGGATTATCAGCAGCTGATGGTGATTCGCCACATGGTGCAGCAATTCGCGCTGCCGGTGACGATCCACGGTGTGGACATCGCGCGAGCGCCCGACGGGCTGGCGCTGAGCTCGCGCAACGGCTACCTGACGCCGGCGGAGCGCGCCGAAGCGCCGCAACTGGTGCAAGCCCTGCGCACGCTGGCCGCTGGCGTGCTGGCTGGCGAACACAATGTGGCGGCGTTGGAGCAACACGCCATGCAGACGCTGGCCGCGCGCGGTTGGCAACCCGACTACCTGACCGTGCGCCGCCGCACCGACCTGCTGCCGCCCGAGCCGCACGAGCTGCAAGCCGGCCAACTGGTGGCCTTGGGCGCGGCACGGCTGGGACGCACCCGCCTCATCGACAACTGGGAATTCTGACGACGCCCCCAGCGCGCGCGGGCGACGGCGACGACCCCACGGTGGCGCCACACGCCACCCGCGGCCCCATCTGGCCCACCGCGGGCCGGTGTGCCCCAGCCGCTGCGCTCACTCCGCCACCGGATCACGCGCCATCAGGTGTGCCAGCGCCTCGCGTGGCTGCAGTGTGCCGTCCAGCAGCGCCACCACCGCATCGGTGATGGGCATACGCACGCCCAGCACGCGCGCGCGCTGGGCAACGGTGCGCGCACTGTACACGCCTTCGGCCACGTGGCCCAGCGAGGCCACCGCTTGCGCCAGGGTCAGCCCACGCGCCAGCATCAAACCCACTTGGCGGTTGCGGCTCAGGTCGCCGGTGGCGGTCAGCACCAAATCGCCCAAACCCGACAAGCCCATGAAGGTCTCGGCACGTGCGCCCAGCGCCACGCCCAGCCGCGTCATCTCGGCCAGTCCGCGCGTGATCAAGGCCGCGCGTGCGTTGTGCCCCAGCGCCAGGCCGTCGCACAAGCCGGTGGCAATCGCCATCACATTTTTCACCGCGCCGCCCACCTCCACGCCCACCACGTCGTCGTTGGCGTACAGGCGCAGCGCCGGCCCGTGCCACGCCGCCACCAGGGCTTGGCGGACGACTGGGCTGCGGCTGGCGGCCACCAGTGCCGTCGGCAAACCAGCCGCTACCTCTTGCGCGAAGCTGGGGCCACTGAGCACCCCTACCGCCAAGTGGGGCGCCACCTCGGCGGCCACCTCATGGCCCAACAAGCCGACGCCCGACGCCGTTTGCGCACGCTCGAAGCCCTTGCACAACCACGCCACGGGCACGTGTGTGCGCCGCGCCGCGGGCAGCGCCTGTCCCAGCCAGACCAACCAGGGACGCAGAGCGGCCATCGGTGTGGCCACCACCACCAGCTCGGCGTGGACGAGCGCGTCCTGCAGCGCCGCCACATCGCCACCAGCTGCCCGCAGCGCGGGCGGCCACGGGGCAGCGGGCAAATAACGGGCATTGACCCGCTGCGCCTGCATTTGGGCCGCCTGGGCGGCGTCACGCGCCCACAGCAGCACCGGCTGGCGCTGCGCGGCGGCAATGGCCAGGGCAGTGCCCCAGGCCCCCGCGCCGATGAAGATGACCGGCTCCCTCGCCATGCGACGGCCGCGCTGTTGTCTCCAGCCGTGCGCGCGGCGCCTCAGGCAGCGGCGCCGTTGCCGCCGTCAGCGGCTGCCTGCTGTTGCTGCGCCAACTGCTGCTCGTACATGGCCTGGAAATTGATTTCGGCCAGGTGCACCGGCGGAAAGCCGGCGCGCTGGATGAGGTCAGCGACGTTGCCACGCAGATAGGGGTAGACGATTTGCGGGCACTGAATGCCCAAAATCTGCTGCAACAGCTCCTGCGGAATGTGGCGGATCTCGAAAATACCCGCCTGCTTGCATTCCACCAGAAAGACCGTGCGCTCACCGATTTTGGTGTGTACGGTGGCCGCGACCGCGATTTCATACACCCCCTCGGCCAACGCCTGCGCTTCCACCCCCAGCTGGATGTCGACGCTGGGCTGGGTCTGCTCCAAAAAGATGGCCGGTGAGTTGGGCTGCTCCAACGACGCCTCTTTGAGATAGACGCGCTGAATGTTGAAGACGGGGGTGGCTTGGGTGTCGGACATGATGAAACGTTGAACCAAAACAGAATGTTGAGCCGCGCAGCACGCACGCAGCGCGTGTTGCGGCGCTCGCGGATTATGGCAGCCTCGGACCAGTGGGTGGGGAAGGGCGCCTGGGATGGCTCGCGCGGGCGACGCGCCCCAAGACCACAACGCCAGCCACCGCGCGGCGTGCGCGGCGGCATCGACGGCTGCGGCGCCCCCTTGCCGCCGGCCCAAGCGCTGGCGCGGCACGGCGGCGCGCCAGCGCTTCGCTTTACGCCGCGCGCAGCAGCGGCTCCAGGCCACCGCGCGCGTCCAGCGCGTGCAAATCGTCACAGCCGCCGACGTGCTGGCCGTTGATGAAGATCTGCGGCACGCTGGTGCGCCCTACCCGCTGCGCCATCGCCGCACGTATGTCCGGCCGGCCGTCGACCTTGATTTCCTCCCAGTCGGTGACGCCGCGTGCGCGCAGCAGTGCCTTGGCGCGGTGGCAGTAGGGGCAGAAATCACTGCTGTAGATGATCACATGAGCCATGGATTCAACCTTTTTGCACGGGCAAACTGGCGGCACGCCATGCCGCCAAGCCGCCTGCCAACGACACCGCCTTTTCGTAGCCGAGTTTGCGGGCAATGGCCACCGCGCGGCGCGAGCGCACGCCCGACGCGCACACCATGACCACCGGCAACGCCTTGTTTTTGACCGCCTGCGGCAGCTGCTGCTCGAGCTGGTCGAGCGGAATGTTGCGCGCGCCGCTCACATGCCCGGCGGCGTATTCCTGTGGCGAACAGACGTCGATCACCACCGCCTTGTCGCGGTTGATCAGCTGCACCGCGTCGGTGGGCGAAACGCTGCCAGCCCCCGCGCCGCCGGTGACGGCGGGCCACAACAGCATCAACCCCGAGCCGACCGCCACCGCGATCAGCACCCAATTTTCCAGGATGAAATCCACACGCAAGCCCTTGAGGTGACAAGAAAGATTGGCCGCGACGAGACGGCGTGCAAGACCCACGCTTCGCCGCTTGCCATCGACCCGGTATTCTAGAATGGTGGCCTGCTTCGATCTCGGCGATCTGCCTCGCTCTCGATTCCTTGACTCACCCCCCACCCCCATGCACAAACTCGTCCTCATCCGTCACGGCGAATCGACCTGGAACCTCGAAAACCGCTTCACCGGCTGGACCGACGTCGACCTCACCCCCACCGGCGTGTCGCAGGCCATGTCGGCCGGCCGGCTGCTCAAGGCCGAGGGCTGGGACTTCGATCTGTGCTTCACCAGCGTGCTCAAGCGTGCCATCCACACGCTGTGGTACGTGCTGGACGAAATGGACCGCGTCTGGCTGCCGGTGATCAAAGACTGGCGCCTGAACGAACGCCACTACGGCGCCCTGCAGGGCCTCAACAAGGCGGACATGGCCAAGCAGTACGGCGAAGAGCAGGTGCTGATCTGGCGACGCAGCTACGACATCCCGCCGCCTGCGCTCGACCCCAACGACCCGCGCAGCGAGCGTCACGACCGCCGCTACGCGGCTCTGGATCCTGCGCACATTCCGCTGACGGAGTGCCTGAAGGACACCGTGGCGCGCGTGTTGCCGTGCTGGAACGAGGCCATCGCGCCGGCCATGCGGCGCGGCCAGCGCGTGCTCATCGCCGCCCATGGCAATTCGATTCGCGCGCTCATCAAGCACCTGGACGGTATTTCCGACGCCGACATCGTGCATCTGAACATTCCCAATGGCATCCCGCTGGTGTACGAATTCGACGACGAGCTGCGTCCGCTGCGCCGCTACTACCTGGGGGATGCGGCAGCCGCCGAGGCCGCCGCCGCGGCGGTGGCGCGCCAAGGCAAGGCGTGAGGGATATGCGGAACCCCGGCTGCACGCTCGGGGTCTGACATGTATAGTGCGACGCGGAGCAAGGAATACAGGCCATGGGGCAAAAACTCAAGATCGCTGGGTGGCTTGCCGTTGGCGCGCTGGCCGGTGCACTGACGACCCTTCAGTTGCAAGCCACGGCGCGCGCCACGTTGGCGCCCTTGCCGTTGGAAGAGTTGCAGCAGCTCGCTGCCGTCTTCGGCATCATCAAGACGGACTACGTCGAGCCGGTCGACGAGAAAAAGCTCATCACCGACGCCATCTCGGGCATGGTGTCGTCGCTGGATCCGCACTCGCAGTACTTCGACAAGAAGAGCTTCAAGGAATTCCGCGAGGGCACCTCGGGGCGTTTCGTGGGGGTCGGCATCGAAATCACGATGGAGGACGGTCTGGTCAAGGTCGTCTCGCCCATCGAGGACTCGCCCGCCTTTCGCGCCGGCCTGAAGGCGGGCGACCTCATCACCAAAATCGACGACACCCCGGTCAAGGGCTTGACCATCAACGACGCCGTCAAGCGCATGCGTGGCGAGCCCAACACCAAGGTCACCCTGACGGTCTTTCGTCGCGACGAAAACCGCACCTTCCCCGTCACCATCACGCGGCAGGAAATCAAAACCGTCAGCGTGCGCGCCAAGGTGGTCGAACCCGGCTACGCCTGGGTGCGCGTATCCCAGTTCCAAGAGCGCACGCTGGAGGACTTCGCGCGCAAGATCGAAGAAATCGTGCGCGCCGAGCCGCAACTGAAGGGCTTGGTGCTGGACCTGCGCAACGACCCCGGCGGACTGCTCGACGCCGCCGTCGGCCTGTCGGCGGCCTTCCTGCCCGACGAGGCCGTGGTGGTCACCACCAACGGCCAACTGCCCGAGAGCAAAGCCACCTATCGCGCCACGCCGCGCGACTATCTGCGTCGCGCCGCCAGCGACCCGATTGCGCGCCTGACCGTGCAGACCAACGGGCTGCTCAAGCGCATTCCGCTGGTGGTGCTGGTCAACGAAGGGTCGGCCTCGGCCAGCGAAATCGTCGCCGGTGCCCTACAAGATCACCAGCGTGCCACCATCATGGGCAGCCAAACCTTTGGCAAGGGCTCGGTGCAGACGGTGCGCCCGCTGGGGCCGGATACCGCCATCAAGCTGACCACGGCGCGCTACTACACCCCCAGCGGCCGCTCGATCCAGGCCAAGGGTATCGTGCCCGATGTCTGGGTGGACGAAACCCCCGAAGGCAATTTGTTCGCCGCACTGCGCACGCGCGAGGCCGACCTGGAAAAACACCTCGGCAACGGCAGCCGCGAGCCCACCGAAGCCGAGAAGGAAGCCGAACGCCAGCGCCAGCGCGAGCGCGAGCGCGAGGCCGCCCGTCAGCGGCTGGAAGAAGAGCAACGCAAAAACCCCAATGCGCGGCTGCTGCCCGAGTTCGGTTCCGAGAAAGACTGGCAGCTGCAGCAAGCGCTCAATCGGCTCAAGGGCCTGCCGGTGGTGGCCAGCAAAACCGCCAGCGAGCGCCCGGCCAAGAGCAACAACTGAAAGCGTTACCGCCTGCCCCATGACCGACGAGCAGCTGCTGCGCTACTCGCGCCACATTCTGCTGGACGACATCGGCGTCGAGGGCCAGGAGCGACTGCTGGCGGCCCATGCCGTGGTGGTGGGGGCCGGCGGTCTGGGGTCGCCCGTGGCGCTGTACTTGGCCAGCGCCGGTGTGGGACGCATCACGCTGGTCGATCACGACGCCGTGGACGCCACCAATCTGCAGCGGCAAATCGCGCACGATCTGGCACGCGTCGGCTTGCCCAAGGCGTTGTCGGCCCAGGTCGCCATGCGCGCCATCAATCCCGAAGTACGGGTCACGCCGGTGCTGCAACGGGCCGACGACGCCTTGCTGAATGCGCTGCTGCCCGGCGCCGACGTGGTCATCGACTGCACCGACAACTTCGCCACCCGCCACGCCATCAACCGCGCCAGCGTCCGCCACCGCGTGCCGCTGGTGTCGGGGGCTGCCATCCGCTTCGACGGCCAACTATCGGTGTACGACCCGCGTCAGCCGCAGTCGCCCTGCTACGCGTGTCTGTTTCCGCCGGCCCACGCGCCGGAGGAAGTGCGCTGCGCCACCATGGGCGTGTTTGCGCCGCTGGTGGGCATCATCGGCACCATGCAGGCGGCCGAAGCCATCAAGCTCATCGTCGGTCTTGGCTCGCGGCTGGTGGGGCGGCTGCTGATGCTCGACGGGCGCGCCCTGGCCTTCAGTGAAGTGGCGTTTGCTCGCCAGTGCGACTGCCCGGTGTGCGGCGCGCGCTCAAGCGCGCCCGATGATGCTAGCGGTGGCCATCAACTCCTCCAGCAGGGCCAATGACACCTTGCCCGAGACGCTGTAGGGGTCGAACTCCGGGCGCTCGGAATATTTCAGCACGATCGAGGTGTTGAGCTTGCTCAGATTGACCTGCCCCATGGTCCAGCCGCCAAAGCGCCGCTCGCTGATTTCCTCGTAGAGTAGCAACTCGACGTCGGTGTGGCGCGGGTCTTCGATGATTTGCCGATACAGCCGGTTGACGGCACTGCGCCCGCCCTCGATGGCTTGCAGGTACACCCCGCCGCCATAACAGAGTATGCCGGTGATGCCGTTGTGCAGGTTGTGGTGGCGCGCCGAGGTCAGAATGTCCTCGATATCTTGCGCGGTGTTGCCCGCGCGCGCCCGGCTGACGTAGAGTAGACGCACCAGCATCGTCACCCCCCCTCACTGCCCCTGGCGTGGGATCAAGGACAAAAATTCGCGTCGCAGGTTGGCGTCTTTCAAAAACACCCCACGCATCACCGAATTGATCATGCGGCTGTCCATGTCTTTGACGCCGCGCCACGCCATGCAGTAGTGGGTGGCCTCCATCACGATCGCCAGCCCGTCGGGCTGGGTCCTTTCCTGGATCAAGTCGGCCAACTGCACCACCGCTTCCTCCTGGATTTGCGGACGACCCATCACCCACTCCGCCAAGCGCGCATACTTGCTCAAGCCGATGACGTTGGTGTGCTCGTTGGGCATGACGCCGATCCAGACTTTACCGATCACCGGGCACAGGTGGTGGCTGCAGGCGCTGCGCACCGTGATGGGACCGACGATCATCAGTTCATTGAGATGCTCGGCGTTGGGGAATTCGGTGATCGTGGGCGCCGGGACGTAGCGGCCCGCGAACACCTCCTTCAGATACATCTTGGCCACCCGCCGCGCGGTATCTTCGGTGTTGTGGTCGTTGGCGGTGTCGATCACCATCGCATCCAGCACCGCCTGCATTTTCTCCGTGACCTCGTCGAGCAACTGCTCCAGCTCGCCCGGGCGGATGAATTCGGCGATGTTGTCGTTGGCGTGGAAGCGCTTGCGCGCCGCTTTGATCCGTTCGCGGATGCGCACGGACACGGGTACGCCCTCATCGGGCACAGAGTCAGCGGCCATAGCAGAGACGTCATGGGTTGGCATCAGCATGGCCCATCGTACCATCGCCGTGTGAACACCCGCAAACGTTGCGGGCAAGGGGCCCGCGATGCGCGCCGGCTCAGTAGCGGTGCCCGGTCAAGAACAACACGGCGCGCATCACGGCAAACGCTGCCCAGTCACGCAGGCGCTCGTGCCAGGGCCGCTGCTGAAAGGCGTCGAGCGCCAGCGGTGTACCGGCTTCACGCAGCAGGTGATCCAGCCGCGCGCGCAACTGGCGCGCAAAGCGCCGGTCGGTGGTGACGATATTGGCTTCGCGTGCCAGCAACAGGCTGATCGGGTCCAAATTGGTGGAACCCACCGTGGCCCAGTTTTCGTCCACCACGGCCACCTTGGCGTGCAGCGAGCTGGGCGCATAGACGCGAATTTCCACCCCGCGGCGCAACAGCCAGACATGCACCGCGCGCGGCGCGTGGTATTGCAAAAAGCGCTCGTATTTGCCTTGCACCAGCAGCCGCACACGCACCCCGCGCGCGGCGGCCTGCGCCAGCGCCTGCCGCAGTCGCCGCCCCGGAATGAAATAGGCGTTGGCAATCACCACCTCGCGCCGGGCACGCGCGATGGCACGTAAATAGGCGTGCTCGATATCGTGCCGATGACGCACGTTGTCGCGCCACAGCACTGCCGCGCGTGCTCCGACCACCACAGCCGTGTCCGCCGTCCCCTCCTCGGGACGGTGCGCACCACGCGCGCGCAGCCAGGCCCGCCACCAGCGCCGCAGCCCCGGATCGCGCCGCGCACGCGCCGCCTGCCACGCCTGCCACGCCGCGCCGAAGGCACGCGACTGCGCGCGCTGCACCGCCGTCAGCCGCCACCACAGCCGCTCCATCGTCGCCTGCATTTCGGCCAGCAGCGGGCCGCTGACCTCCACTGCATAGTCCAGCCGCGGCGTCGCCAACCGCCCCAGCACCACGTCGTCGCAGTCATCGATGAGGTTGATACCCCCGCAGTACCCCACCACCCCGTCGACCACGCACAGTTTGCGGTGCAAGCGACGCCAGCGGCTGGGAATCAACAGGCCCAGCCGCCCCAGCGGCGCATAATGGCGCCACTGTACCCCGGCGGCGGCGAAGCGCACCTGCCACTCGGCAGGCACCTCGGGGGTGCCCACGGCATCCACCACCAAACGCACCTCTACACCGCGGCGCGCGGCGCGCTCCAGCGCCTCGGCCACACGCAGCGCCTGGTTGGCAAAGACGAAAATATACGTCTCCACATGGACGAAGTGGCACGCGCGGTCGATGGCCTGCACCATCGCGGCAAACAGCGCCCGCCCGCCTTCGAGCAGGCGCAGTCGGTGCCCCGGGCGCAAAACACCCGCCCCAGCGTTCGCCGCCGCCGGCAGCGGCCAGTCGTCAGCCTCCCTCATGGCTGCCATGCCAGCTCCGCCACCAACGGCAGATGATCGGACCAGCGTGGCCAGTGCCCCCCGTGCGGCGCCCACAGGGCGCGCAGCGCCAGGCCGCGCACATAGACGCGGTCCAGCGGCAGCAACGGCCACCGTGCAGGATAGGTGGGTACGCGCGCGCGCGGCGCCGTGTGCAGCCCCAGCGCTGCCATCGGCTCGTGCAGGCGCTCACCCCAGTCGTTGAAGTCGCCCGCCACCACCAGCGCCGCTTCAGCCGGCACCGCCTGCGCGAGGTAGCGTGACAACGCCTGCACCTGGCGTTGCCGGCTGGCGTGAATCAGCCCGAGATGCAGCACGATCACGTGCAGCGTCGGCGGCGCCCCCGCTCCCGACGGCGCCAGTGTGACGTGCAGCAAACCGCGCTGCTCGAAGCCGTGGTCCGAGACATCGTGCTGCGTCTGCGCCACGATCGGCCAGCGGCTCAACACGGCGTTGCCGTGCTCGCCGTCGCGCGTCAAGGCGTTGGCGTGGTAAGCCACCTCGAAGCCCGGCGGCGCCAGGGCCTGCGCCTGATCTCCAGCCGGCCACTGCTGAAAACGCCGCTGCAGCCGCCGGTGCCAGCCGCGCACCTCTTGCAGACACACCACATCGGCCTGTAAGGCGGCCACCGCGCGCGCCAGGTTGTGCAGCTCCAGCCGCTTCAGCGGCCCCAGCCCCTGCACCCCTTTGTGGATGTTGTAGGTCGCCACGCGCAGGGTCGTCATCCGGTTCCCCCGTCACACCCCAAGCGCGGCAACCACGCGATCGCTTCGGCATTGGAAGGCGAAAAACAGCGCTGTACGGCCTCGCGCCACGGCAGCCACTGGTAAGCAATGTGCTCGCGCGGTGCCAGGCGCACCGGCGTGCCGGCTGGCACGCACAGGCCAAAGACGTGCTCGGTGTTGTGCGTCACGCCGGGCGCGTAGCGGTGGCGCCAGCGCGGGTAGATTTCATAGACATTCTCCAGCCCCCAGTCGGACAAGACGCAGCCGCCGGCACGCGCGTCGATGCCGGTTTCCTCCGCCACCTCGCGCACCGCGGTGTGCTCCCACGACTCATCGGGGGTCTGCTTGGCGCCCGTGACCGACTGCCAAAAGCCAGGGGCGTCGGCGCGCTCCAGCAGCAGCACATCCAGCGCCGGAGTATGGATGACCACCAGCACCGATTGAGGCATCTTGTAGGGCGCTAGGACGCTCATTGCAGCAGGCCCGAGCCGGGGGCACGCGAGTACGCCAGCCGTTGCACCATCTCCTCCAAATCGATGCGCGCCTTCACCGCCGAGCCGGGCACCGCCTCCGCCACCACATATTCGGGACGGGCGCAGTCCACCAGTTTCGGCGCACCCAACGGCTCGCCCATGCGGTTGACCACCACCGCCGCCACCGGCGTGGCCGCCTTCTGCCCCGGGCGCAGCACCAGCGCCAGCTCGCCCGCTTGCAAGCGCACGAAGGTACCCGGCGGGTACAGCCCGAGCAATTGCACCAACGCCAGCCCCACTGGGTCTTGGGCACCCAAGACATTGCGGGCAAGCACGGTGCGCGCGGCATCCTTCGCCGACCGCCCTGGACGGCTGGCGCGCGGGCTCATCGCCGCGGTGTAGCGGTCCAGCGCCTGCACGATGCTGGCCAGCCGCCAGCCGGTGGGCAAGGCCGAGAGCACGCTGGCCGGCGGCCGCGCGTGGTGCCAGCGCACCGCCTGCAACCAGGCTTCGTCGGTCACCCCGGCAGCGCGCAGCAACCGCTCGCTCTCGGCGGCGTGGGCATCGATTTGCGCCCGCTGCGCAGGCGACACCGGTTGCGTCTGCTGGGCCAGTGCATCCTGCAACTGCACCATCGCCACATTCATCGTGGCGCATGCCAGCACCAGCGGCCGCACTTCGCCCGCCGGCAGCGCCAGCAGCGGCGCTACGCGCTGCGCCAGTACGGCGCACTGCAGCGCATGCAGTACGCTGTACTCCGCTGGGCTGCTGCAGGCGCGGTAGGTCAATACCAGTGTGGCCGCTTCCTGCGCCACGCGCGCAGCCGCCCATTGCTGCAAATCGCGCCACAGCTGCTCCAGCCGCACCGCAGCGTCCGGCGGTGCCAGCGCCCGTTGCGCCAATGCCACCAGCAGCCGCCGCAACCGCGCCGCCACCTCGGCACACTGCTCGGGCATGCTGCCGCGCAACGGCTCGCCCGCACCCGGCCCAGACTCGTCCAGCGTCACGTAGCGGTCCAGGTCTTTCAACGCAGCGCCACGGCGGTCGAGCTCGAGCAAGCCCGTCATCAACACCTTGACGGCCAGCTCCGACTCCTCGAACGGCACGAACACGCGCTTGCGCTGGCGCAGCAGCTCGAGCTGTTTTTCGTTCTCGATGCGCAACCCCTTGGCCAACAGTACCTGCCCGTCTTCGTCCTGCAGCGTAAACGGCAGCGTCATGCCCACGCGCAGCTGGTGGGTCGGCAAAGCGACGGGGGGGCGGGTATCCGAAGACATCAGCCCGAGATTCTAAGGATCGGGCGGCATCGATGTTTGGGATCCGCTGCACGTCTGCGCCTCTTCGTCCTGCGAGCGTGACGATGAAAGCGAATACCGTTTCAAACGAAGGAGGGGTCGGAGTGCGGCGCGCCGTCCGATCAGGTTCGACACCCAGGCTCACCACTGGCGCTGTACGATGCTGCCCACACCGGGCATCGCCGCACTCCAGCGCCGCCGCGCCGGGTCGCTGATCCGCCGCAGCCCTGCCCGTGCCGATGGGGGCAGCCGCTCATAGCACTGCTGTGCCCAAGTGGCTGTCGCCTGGAAAACGTCCTTGGTTGCCCCACTGCCTGTGTCACCCAACCCAATTGCTCGCCTGCGGCCAGCGTGGGCCGCACCTCAGGGGCATGCTTTCACGTCAAGCCACAGCCTGGCTGCGGCCATTCCGCATCGGACGTTCGTCGTGCAACCAACATGTGGCGAGGCCGGCTGCAGCGCGGCCAAGCGCTGCGCGATCTCGGTCTGGCCGTGCCGGCGCACCCCCTCGCGGGCGATCGCGCCACGCTGCCTCCTCAGCAGCGACGGGTGGCGCTCGCCGCCCCACCGAAGATCACCACCGGCAGCCATGATGGCAGGCTGCCGTTGGCGTCGGCAACGCGCACATGCGGCTGCACCTCTGCGGCCGACCGACCCGATTCTTCCTCGTCAGAGGCGCTACGGCCCCCTGGTCGCCAGCGCCGACGTGGCGGGCAGACCATGCGATAGACGATCGTCTGTGGCGATGAACGCCGGAACGCGGATTTCGCCGCGGATAATCAGTGCCAGCCACGACGATGCTCAAATTGAGCGGACGAACAGCCGACCACATCGCTGCCGTACGCCGAATCGTCGCTGGGCACGCGGACGGCCCGCCGAACGGGTCGTCGGCCGTACGGGTTGCCTAAAGATGGTTCCTTGGCTATGCTCGCGCAATGACGCCACTGACCCGACGGCACCCCGCCTTTGGTCGCCTGCTGCGCACCTTCTGTTGCCGCTCGCAACGATGAACGGCAGCGCGAGCGCACACGCCCGCGAGCAAGAGATCGATCAACGGCCATAACGCCAGGCTCTTTCGGTCTTACACATCTGCCAACTACGTTACAATGGCCCCAACCCAGCGCGATCGCGACCAAGGACGGCTATGGAAAACGCACTGATTTCCGATGAATATCGGCAACAGCAACAACTGCTTCACCAAAATCCAAACTACGGCGTTGCGTCGGTCGCCTTTGCTCCACTGGTCACCGAAATCATTAACACCTTATCGGTCAAATCATTACTCGACTATGGCGCGGGCAAGGGACGCTTGGCGCAGCATATCAATCCAAAACATCCAATCAGATATACCTTTTACGACCCCGCCATCCCAGAGTGGTCACATTTGCCCCCACCGGACGAGATGGTTGCATGCATTGACGTTTTAGAGCATATAGAACCCGATCGCCTGGATAGTGTCCTAAATCACTTGAAAAGCCTTGTACTGCGCGTTGGCTTTTTCACGATACATACTGGACCTGCGGCGAAAACATTACCCGACGGGCGCAATGCCCATTTGATACAAATGCCTCCCAGGTGGTGGCTATCCCAACTGATGGAAAGATTCGAACTTCAACGTTTTCAACGCACGGACAGCGGCTTCTGGGTCATCGTCACGCCCCTGCTAAAGTAACTGAAGGAATACCTAAATGGAGCCAATCCGCATTTTCATCGGCTTTGATCCACGCGAGTCCGTGGCTTGGCACACACTGGTGCACAGCATCATGCGGCATGCCACCACACCGCTGCAGATCACCCCACTCGCCCTGCCAAATTTGACCCACATCTATTGGCGGCCACGCGACCCCCTGCAGAGCACCGATTTCTCGTTTTCTCGATTTCTCGTACCGTACCTAAGCGAATATCAGGGCTGGTCATTATTCATGGACTGCGACATGCTGGTACGCGACGATATAACCCAGTTATGGGCGTTGCGCGATGACAGATACGCCGTCATGTGCGTTCAGCACGATCACCACCCACGCGAGACGGTGAAATTTCTCGGCGCCACGCAAACCCGGTATGCAAAGAAAAACTGGAGCAGCGTGATGCTGTTCAACAACCCAATGTGTCGCGCCTTGACGCCCGAGTACGTCAATACGGCGTCCGGACTCGATTTGCATCAATTCCGCTGGCTTGGCAACGACAGTCTGATCGGCTCGCTCCCGGCCGACTGGAATCACCTGGTTGGCTACGATCCCCCCAATCCGCAGGCGCGCAATGTCCATTTCACCATCGGCGGCCCCTACTTTCATGAGTATCGCGATTGCGAATTCGCCGACGAGTGGCGCGAGGAGCACGCTCGCGCCAATCATGTCGAGCAGCGCCACAATCAAAAAAAATGAGCACCAGCGATGAAACACCGGGGCCAACCTGCCGCAGATTCGAAGGGTATGCGAAAGCAAAGCACGTTGAACGATCCGCTCCAGCAGGGTTTACGCGCCCTCGCCGAACAACGATGGAGCGATGCACGACGTTGGTTGACCGTCAGTACACAGAGGTCTCCTCGCCACCCGCTGCCCTACATCGGCTTAGGCCTGGTGGCATCTGAGCAAGGGGATTTTGCGCGCGCGCATACGTATGCGCAGAAAGCGATGCCGCTCTTGTCGGCACGCGGCAGCGCGCCGGCGTGGGCACGGGCCAGCCAGCTTTGGCGTAAACTTGGCGATGCGGCGCAGGCACACGCCTGCGCCGAGCGGGCGCTGCAGTGTGATCCCCAAAACGCGCTCGGCCATTTAGCGGCAGCCGAATTGGCGCTTGCCCACAATGATCCCGCGCGGACGCTCGATCACTTGCAACACGTACCCGAGTCTGAACGAGACGCTGCCTGGCAGTTCGCGCTCGCGGTGGCGTACATCTATCTGAAGCGCTGGTCGGACGCCTTGGCGCCCTTGCAGAAGTGTTTACAGGTGGATCCTCGGCATGCCAATGCACGCAACAATCTGGCACTCGTTTACAAACGACTCGGCCAGGTCGAGCGGGCACGCACCGAGTGGGAAGCGCTCATTCGAGATGTTCCCGACCATCTGGAAGCGAACATCAATTTGGCCGCCCTCTTAATGGATGGGGACCAAGATGAATTACAACGCAGCGCGCGCCTGTTGCAGCGCTTTGAGGGCGCAGCGTCTTTGCCTTCTGTCTATTGGCACGTCGTTGCCCAAATCCAGCACCGGCAAAAAAAATGGGAGCAGGCACATACCTCCTATCGGCGCGCCCTTGACCTCGATCCTGAGAGCGCAGACATTCGCATCAATTGGGCGATCTGGCATTATGACACAGGGGATCTTGATACCGCGCAGCGCTTGCTGCTGGAAGCGGCGCAGCGCGCACCCGAAGATCAACACGCTTTCCTCTGGCTGGGCAGCGTCAGCGCCGAGTTGGGAGACATCGACCGTTTCTTGACGCTGCTCCTCGAACTGCTACAGAAACCCAAAGTCCACCCACAGACTTTATTCAACGCGGCGTTCGTCCTTCTTGGCAGCGCCAACTGGCGCGAAGGCTTTCAACTCTATCAGCAGCGCCCGTCACGGGTCGATGTAACCGCTGCCCCCAACTGCTTGGCCTATGCCACGCGCCTGCCCGATCAGATGTACGGGGATACGATATTGGTCACCCAGGATCAAGGCATCGGCGATGAATGGTTTTTTTTGCGCTTCGTCCCGCAGCTGGCACAGAGAGGTGCACATTTGCATTACGCCACCACCAGCAAAATCGCGCCCTTGATGCAGCGAATCGGATGGTTTGAAAAAGTCTGGACCGACTGGCCGCCGCCCACGCTGTTCGACGCCGCCATCAACATCGGTGACTTGCCGTTTTTACTTCAAGCGCAGGGCCCGGAGGACCCGGTTCCGATCGAAGCGTTGCCGCGTCATCGCGACGCGGCCCACCTCATCTTGGCGGCGTTCGGGCCGCCCCCCTACGTGGGCGTGACCTGGCATGGCGGAACCAGTTTGTTGCGCAGTGCAGAGTTTCAGCGCGTACGCACCCTAAATAAAATCATACCGATCGAGGCGCTCGCGCGCTGGATACCTGAGGGGGCCACGGTTGTCTCGCTGCAACGCAACCCGCTCCCCGGTGAAATCGAACGCCTGGCGGCCGCCGTCGGACGGCGGGTTTTGGACGCTGCCTGTTTCAACGACGATCTGGAGGCCATGCTGGGCTTGTTGGCGCAGCTCGATCACTACTATGCGGTCAGCAATGCGAATGTGCACCTGGCGGCCAGTCTGGGGCTGCCGTGCACGGTGTTCGTACCCAACCCGCCGGAGTGGCGCTGGATGCTGGCAGGCGATCGCAGCCCGTGGTTTCCCAATGCGCGCATCGTTCGCTGCGGCCCTCGCGGCGCCTGGCCTGCGCCCGCTGAGTTCGACGACCGCTCCAACCCAGCGCCGCCGTCTTAAGTTTTTTCTGGCGCAGCCGATAACACAGGCATCCTCGAGGGCCGCTGTGCTGAGCACGCTGTCCGAGGGGGTCGCGTTAACCACTGCCTACAGGAGGCTGCCATGCCGCAAACCATCAACACCAACCTCATGTCGCTGACGGCGCAGCGCAATCTGTCGGCCTCGCAGTCGGGCATGAGCACCACCATCGCCCGCCTGTCCTCGGGGCTGCGCATCAACTCCGCGCGCGACGACGCCGCCGGGCTGGCCATCGCCGAGCGCATGACCACCCAGGTACGTGGCCTCAACCAGGCCGTGCGCAACGCCAACGACGGCATCTCGCTGTCGCAAACCATCGAAGGCGCTCTGGGCTCCTCCGCCGCCATCTTGCAGCGCATCCGCGAGCTGGCCGTGCAGGCCGCCAACGGCTCCAACTCCGGCGCCGACCGCCAAGCCCTCAACGCCGAAGCCGGCCAGCTCGTCGCCGAGCTGCAGCGCATCGCCGACACCACCGAGTTCAATGGCCTGAAGGTCCTCAACGGCGCCTTCGGCTCGCAAACCTTCCAAGTCGGCGCCAACGCCTACCAGACCATCACCGTCGGCGGTGCCGATGTGCGCACCAACAAGTACGGCCTCAACACCGCCGTCAGTGCTGCCGCAACGCCCGGCGCCTCAGCAGGCTACAACGCCGGCACCCTCACCATCAACGGCTTGACCAGCAAAACAGTCGCCATCGCCGCCAACGACACCGCCAAAGTGGTGGCCGACCGCATCAACGCCGTCTCTGCCGAAACCGGCGTGACCGCCCAGGCCCGCTCCTTGGCGACGCTGGACTTTGCCGCCACCGGCGCATTTACGCTTTCGATTACCTCCAGCAACAGCGCTGCCGTCACGATCAGCTTCAACGTCAGCAATGCCAACTCTTCCGAGGGGCTGTCGCAGGCCGTGGCCGAGATCAACAAGGTAGCCTCGCAGACCGGGGTGTCGGCACGGCTGAACGAGGCCGGCAACGCCATCTTGCTGGAAAACAGCCGCGGCGACAATATCACCATCACCAACAGCGCCGGCGGCCCTGGCGACGTCACCCTCGCCCAGGGGCGCATCGACAATTCCGGCAATTACACTGCAAGCGCGGTAGCGAATATCACAACCGGCGCCAGCGCCACCTCTTTAGGCTACGTGAGCCTGGATGCGGCCAGCGGCTTTTCGGTGAGTCAGAGTGGCACCAACGTGTTTGCTACAGCCAACACCACATCCGATGGCAGCAACACCGTCAATACCATCAATCTGAGCACGTTCGACAAGGCCAGCATGGCCATCCGAATCGTCGATCAGGCGATCAAGACCATCAGTTCGCTGCGGGCGGATTACGGGGCCATACAGTCGCGCTTTGACAACACGATTGCCAACCTGCAGACGACCGCGGAAAATGTGGCTGCCGCGCGCAGCCGCATCCAGGACGCCGACTTCGCCGCCGAGACCGCCGCGCTGTCGCGCGCGCAGATCCTGCAGCAGGCCGGCACCGCCATGGTCGCCCAGGCCAACCAGCTGCCGCAAAACGTCTTGGCGCTGTTGCGTTAAGGCGCTGATACCCTGCCGCGGGTACGTGGCGCCCATCGGCCTCTTGCCGGTGGGCGCCTGAGCGGTTACGATTGATCTGGCACAGCTGTTACGGCCACGTTGAAAGGAGCTGCTCTCATGGCCAACCTCTCCTCCCCCGGCATCGGCAGCGGCCTGGACGTTCGCGGCATCGTGGCCCAGCTCGTCGAGCTGGAAAAGCGCCCGCTGACGACGGTTCAATTGCGCACATCGGCCGCGCAGCTTCGGCTGTCCACGGTCGGGCAAATTCGCGGGCAGTTGGCCGCGCTGGACGATGCGTTGCGCGGCTTGACTCTGGACAGTAGCTACAACGCCCTCAAAGTCAACAGCAGCAGCGAAGCCGTCAGTGGCAGCATCAGCGGGGCGGCCTCCACGGGCGTGTACTCGGTGCAGGTGCTGCAAGTCGCGCGCGGACAGGTGGCGCGCTCTGACCTGATCAACACAGGCGCGCCGGTCGGTGCGGGGCAACTGACCATTGCGCTGGGCCGATGGGACGGCGGCCCGAGCTTCGTGCCTGGCCCAGATGCGCCCATCGTCGTCAACATCTCGGCCACGGACACGCTGGCCGATGTCGCCAACAAGATCAACGCAAGCACCGACCGCGTGCGCGCCGCGGTGGTGCAAGACGGCAGCCAGCAGCGTTTGGTGGTTCGGTCGATTGGCACGGGCGTCGATCAAGGTTTTCGTATCCAAGCCAACGACGCCGACGGCAACGACACCGACGCCGCCGGGCTTTCGCGCCTGGCCTACGATTCCGCCGCGGGCACTTTGGGTTTGACACTGACACAGTCGGCGCAGGACACGCGCGTGGACGTCGATGGGGTGGAAGTGTCGTCTGCCAATCAGACGGTCTCCGGTGTCATTCCGGGTGTGACGCTCAGTGTCAAATCCGTCACGAGTAGCCCGGTGGCGTTGAACGTCGAGCGCGATCCCGCTGCGGTGCGCAAGGCGCTGGATGCGTTCGTGCAGGCGTACAACCAGCTCAACACCACGTTGAGTGAGGCCACCCGCTACGACGCCAAAACCCGGCAAGCCGGCCCCCTGCAGGGCGACAGCACGATCGTGACCTTACAGAGCGCGCTGCGGCGCCTGTTGGGTACGCCGTCGACCAATCCTCTCGATACGCGCACCTGGTCGGATATCGGGGTGCGGCAAGGGCGAGACGGCAGTTTGAGCGTTGACGGCGCCGCGTTCGAAACGGCGCAGCAAGACCCGCAGGCGCTGCGCTCATTGCTGGTCGGCAGCAGCGATGCACCGGGGTTGGCGCGCCGGCTGCGCGATTTCGTCGGCGGTGCGCTGGCCAGCGATGGACGCATCGGCCTGAAGACCAAGGCGATCGAAAATGAACTGCAACGTCTCAACGAGCAAGCGCAACGCATCACCGAGAAGGCAGCCCGGACGGAAGAACGTCTGCTGGCGCAGTATGCGCGGCTCGACGCCAACCTCGGTCGCTTGAATGCCTTGGGGCAATATGTCAATCAACAGGTGGCGGCTTGGAACAAGCCCAGCAAATAGCCAAAGGCAGAGCAACCATATCAGTGATAAGCGCCGATTGCGGCGCTTTTTTTCGCCTTTGCTGCGCCGCGATCTCGGGCACGATGTGTGCACGGAACTGCGGCGGCGCATACCAGGGTAACGGCGTCCGTCGTGCTTCCTCAGGCCGATCGGCGCGCTTTGGGGTGCGTTGCCGACCATGTTCGATCGCTTTTCGATTTGGAGCACTGCCATGCCGCAAACCATCAACACCAACCTCATGTCGCTGACGGCGCAGCGCAATCTGTCGGCCTCGCAGTCGGGCATGAGCACCACCATCGCCCGCCTGTCCTCGGGGCTGCGCATCAACTCCGCGCGCGACGACGCCGCCGGGCTGGCCATCGCCGAGCGCATGACCACCCAGGTACGTGGCCTCAACCAGGCCGTGCGCAACGCCAACGACGGCATCTCGCTGTCGCAAACCATCGAAGGCGCTCTGGGCTCCTCCGCCGCCATCTTGCAGCGCATCCGCGAGCTGGCCGTGCAGGCCGCCAACGGCTCCAACTCCGGCGCCGACCGCCAAGCCCTCAACGCCGAAGCCGGCCAGCTCGTCGCCGAGCTGCAGCGCATCGCCGACACCACCGAGTTCAATGGCCTGAAGGTCCTCAACGGCGCCTTCGGCTCGCAAACCTTCCAAGTCGGCGCCAACGCCTACCAGACCATCACCGTCGGCGGTGCCGATGTGCGCACCAACAAGTACGGCCTCAACACCGCCGTCAGTGCTGCCGCAACGCCCGGCGCCTCAGCAGGCTACAACGCCGGCACCCTCACCATCAACGGCTTGACCAGCAAAACAGTCGCCATCGCCGCCAACGACACCGCCAAAGTGGTGGCCGACCGCATCAACGCCGTCTCTGCCGAAACCGGCGTGACCGCCCAGGCCCGCTCCTTGGCGACGCTGGACTTTGCCGCCACCGGCGCATTTACGCTTTCGATTACCTCCAGCAACAGCGCTGCCGTCACGATCAGCTTCAACGTCAGCAATGCCAACTCTTCCGAGGGGCTGTCGCAGGCCGTGGCCGAGATCAACAAGGTAGCCTCGCAGACCGGGGTGTCGGCACGGCTGAACGAGGCCGGCAACGCCATCTTGCTGGAAAACAGCCGCGGCGACAATATCACCATCACCAACAGCGCCGGCGGCCCTGGCGACGTCACCCTCGCCCAGGGGCGCATCGACAATTCCGGCAATTACACTGCAAGCGCGGTAGCGAATATCACAACCGGGAACAACGCCACCTCTTTAGGCTACGTGAGCCTGGATGCGGCCAGCGGCTTTTCGGTGAGTCAGAGTGGCACCAACGTGTTTGCTGCAGCCAACACCACATCCGATGGCAGCAACACCGTCAATACCATCAATCTGAGCACGTTCGACAAGGCCAGCATGGCCATCCGAATCGTCGATCAGGCGCTGCAAACCATCAGCGCCACCCGGGCCAGCTACGGCGCGCTGATGAGCCGCTTCGAGAGCACGATTACCAACCTGCAAACGACCTCCGAAAATATCGCCGCCGCGCGCAGCCGCATCCAGGACGCCGACTTCGCCGCCGAGACCGCCGCGCTGTCGCGCGCGCAGATCCTGCAGCAGGCCGGCACCGCCATGGTCGCCCAGGCCAACCAGTTGCCGCAGAATGTGCTGCGGCTGCTGCAGGGTTGATTCGCCCGCGTGCACCCAAGCCCAGACAGGCCTCGGCGGGGCCTGTTTTTTTTTGCGCTGTCGGCATCGGTTGCGCGCAAGCGCTGGCAGCGCGCAAGCGCCCGGGCCGTGTAGCCTGCGCGGCCAGCCCGGCGCTGCGCGCAGTGGCTTGCGCGGTGTGGGTTCGGGGTAAGCGGGCACCCGCGGCTCCCCATGTGGACTCCACCGTCCCACCCCTGCCCTGCCGGCAATCCAATACCCGAGGGCCGACGTGGCCGCCGGCATTCAGGCACATGCACCAAGCGTGATATAAAGAATGAGCACACGTTGCCCGCAGCCGTTGTTTGCGCCTTCGTTCGGCAAGGATTCGTTCAAGTCGCGGCCCGGCCGCCCGATATAGCAGGTGTCTGAGTGATCGCCGATGTCAAAGGATAAGACCATGTACACCGCACCTAGCCAACGTTTGGCCGCGTCGTATGCGCGGGAGGCCGCCGCGAGTCGGGTGGCCAGTGCCAGCCCGCACGAGTTGATCATGATGCTGTTCGATGGCTTGCTGGCGTCGTTGCTCAGCGCCAAGGGGGCCATGGAGCGCGGCGATGTGGCCGCCAAAGGGCAGGCGATCGGCAAAGCCGTGCGCATTCTGGAAGAGGGGCTGCGCGCCGGGCTGTCACCCGAGGGAGGCGAGTTGTCCGGGCGACTGGAGGCACTGTATGACTACTGTGGACGCCAGCTGACGTGGGCCAATTTGCACAACGATGTCAAGCGCATCGATGAGGTCATCGACCTGATCAAAGCCGTCGCTGACGCCTGGCAGCAGATCCGCCCACAGTGAAACTGCAGCACCCGAAAAATTCCAGCTTATCTCGAACTCGACTGCCTGGGCGGCGGAGCCCACCCCATCGATCCGCCGTCGGCCAAGAGCCAGGAACCTACCATGAACGCCCCTACCGTCGATGTATTGGACTTCTACCGCGCGCTGCAAGACGTCAGCGAGCGCATGCTGCAGGCCGCCGAGCAGGACGACTGGGACCGCGTGGTCGAGATGGAAGAAGCGTGCGCGGTGCTGATCGAGCAGCTGCGCGCGCAAGGCGAGGCGGCGTTGAGCCCGGAGCAACGTGCCGAGAAGCACCGCATCATGCTGGCCATCTTGCGCCACGATGCGCGCATTCGTGCCCTGGCCGAACCGTGGCTGGACGTGTGGGGCGACGTGGGGTTGGGCAGTCGCTCGGTCTTGTTGCACTGAAACACCGCAGCGCCGCCACCGCATCGCGCCGTGGGGGTGCGGGGGCGCGCCCCACCACCGGTGGGTGGCGCGCATCGGTGGGCGCCCTGTTGGGCCCCCGCGCGCTGGATCAACACGCAGGGAGCTCAAACCTGCATGTTCATCACGTCGGTGTAGGCTTGCATCATGCGGTTGCGCACGTGCAGGGCAGCCTGAAAACCGATTTGCGCCTTTTGCATCGCCACCATGGTTTCTTCCAGGCTGACGTTTCGATTGCCTTTTTGCACTTCGTTTTGCAGGGCACTGGCGCGCTGCTGGGCGGCGCTGACTTCCTGCAGGGCATTGCGTAGCGCCGTGCCGAACCCCACCGAGCCGGCCGCCCCGGTGGCCGGCGTGGCGCCAGCCACGGACGGCGCGGCGCTCGCAGCATCGGCGCCGGCCGCTTTGGCCGCCAGCGCTTTTTGCGCCGCGCGCAAGGCAGCCAGTTGAGCCGGGCTCATCGAAGCGGTGTGCATGGGCAGCAAACGCAAATCCATGGAACAGACTCCGTTTCGAGAGGGTGAAGAGGGGGCGGTCGCGGGGGGGCGGCACAAGCCGCTCACCGGCCAGCCAATGGTAGGGCCACATCGGCACGGCGCTTAAGCACGAATAAGCCGATTGCCGCCCGTCTGTTCGCGCTTTAGCGGCGCGCACCGCTGTGCGGATAATGCGGCGCATGGCTACTTCGACCACTGCCGTTGCCGAGTTGGATCCGGCTTTGCCCGACACCGACGTCGCGCGTCCGACCTCGCCGCTGTTGGCGGGCTGGCAGCGCCTGAGCACCCCGCGCAAGGCCGCGCTGGGCGCCGGGGTCTTGGCCATGGTGGCGCTGCTGGCGTTGGCGTTTTATTGGCTCAACCGCCCCGACTATCGGGTGTTGTATGCCAATCTTTCCGACAAAGACGGTGGCGCCATTCTGGCCCAGCTGTCGCAGATGAATGTACCCTACAAGCACGCCGATGGCGGCAACGCGATTTTGGTGCCGGCCGACCGCGTCAACGACGTGCGCATGAAGCTGGCCAGCCTGGGGCTGCCCAAGGGCGCCGTGGCCGGCTTTGAGCTGATGGACAACACCCGACTGGGCATGACGCAGTTTCAGGAGCGGGTGAACTTCCAGCGCAGCCTCGAGGGGGAGCTCACGCGCACCATTTTGTCGTTGCAGTCAGTGGCCGATGCGCGTGTGCACTTGGCTCTGCCGAACCAGAATGGGTTTTTTCGTGAGCAGCAAAAGCCGTCGGCCAGTGTGCTGTTGACCTTGCACCCTGGGCGCACGCTGGACCGCACGCAGATTGCCGGCATCGTGCACCTGGTGGCCAGCTCGGTGCCAGAACTGGACCCGAAGGCAGTCAGCGTGATCGACCAAAACGGCACGTTGCTTTCGCAGCGCGCCGAGGGCGACAGCGGCATCGATTCGCGCCAGTTGGAGTATGTGCGCACGCTGGAGCGCATGTACACCCAGCGGATTTTGGATTTGCTCGAGCCTGTGGTGGGTCGCGACAATGTGCGCGCCACCGTGACGGCCGACGTCGATTTTTCCGTCACCGAGCGCACCAGCGAGCAGCATCGCCCCAACCAGGGCACCGAGCCGGCTGCGGTGCGCAGCTCACAGACGGTGGAGGAAAACGCCCCCGGCAGCCCACAGCCGGCGGGCGTCCCCGGGGCGGTGTCGAACATCGCCCCCGGCCCCACCCAGGCGCCGATCAACGGCCCCACGCCACCGGTGGGCGTGGTGGGTGCCGGCAATGTCGCCACCGCCACGACCGACGGGGTCCGTCGGCGCGAACAGGTGGTCAATTACGAGGTGGACAAGACGATTGCCGTCACGCGCGAGGCCAGCGGCACCGTGCGGCGCTTGACGGCCGCGGTGGTCATCAACCATCTGCCCAACCCGGACGCCAAGCGTGGCCCCGCCACCGCAGCCCTGCCGCCCGAGCGACTGGAGCAGATCCAGGCCCTGGTGCGCGATGCGATTGGCTTCAACGGCGAGCGCGGCGACTCCATCAATGTGATGAACGCCCCCTTCAACCTGCCCAAGGCGGAGCCGGTGGAGCTGCCGTGGTATCGCGACCCGGACGTGCAGGATTTGCTGCGCAGCGCCGCGCCCTCGCTGGGGCTGCTACTGGTGGGGCTGCTGATCTTCCTGGGCCTGGTGCGGCCGACGCTGAAGATGATGCAGCCGCCGCCCCCGGTAGAGGCCAGCACAGCCGGCGCGCCGGCCCTGCCGGGGCCCGGCAGCCAGGTCGATGCGGTGGTGGACGAAGTGGTGGAGCGCCCCGGCCTGCCGCAACCGGCCGATAATGTGCCCACTGCCGAAGACCTGCGGCTGGCCGACGCGCGCCGCCTGGCCAAAGAAAACCCGATGGCGGTGGCCAACATCCTCAAGGGTTGGATGGGTACCGACGGCAGCTGAAGCCGACCGCAGCCGGCGCACGTGTGAGGTGAGCAGACATGGCCGATACCGACGACGGACTGCAAGAAGCGGCCATCTTCCTGATGTCGCTGGGCGAGGAAGAGGCGGCGGAAGTCTTCAAGCACTTTTCGCCCAAGGAGGTGCAGCGCTTGGGCGAGGCGATCGCACGCATGCGCGCCGTGCCCAAAGAGAAGGTCGAATCGGTCATCGAGCGCTTCACGCGCGAAGCCCAGTCGCAAAGCCTGCTGGTGTCGGACACGGACAACTATGTGCGCTCGGTGCTCAAACGCGCGCTGGGCGACGACAAGGCGGCGCTGCTGATCGACCGCATCCTGCAGGGCGGCGACGTCTCCGGCATCGAGAGCCTGAAGTGGATGGACCCGATCTCGGTCGCCGAACTGCTGCGCAACGAGCATCCGCAGATCCTGGCCGCCATCCTGGTGCACCTGGACCAAGACCACGCCGCCAATATTCTCAAGCACTTCACCGAGCGCACGCGCAACGAGGTGATGCTGCGCATTGCCACGCTGGAAGGCATCCAGCCAACGGCGCTGAAGGATCTGAACGAAGCGCTATACCAAGTGCTGGCGGGCGGCGACAAGATTCGCAAGAGCTCGCTCGGCGGGGTCAAGACCGCCGCGGAGATCATCAACCTGCTGGGCACAAGCCTGGAGGCCAGCGTGTTGGATGCCATCCGCGAGCAAGACCCGGATCTGGCGCAAAAGATCATGGACAAGATGTTCACCTTCGAGGACCTGCTCAAGCTCGACAACAAGTCGCTGCAGATGGTCCTCAAGGAGGTGTCGGCCGACGTGCTGGTGGTGGCGCTCAAGGGCGCTTCGCAGGAGTTGCGCGACAAAATCCTGTCCAACATGTCCAGCCGCGCCGCCGAAGCGCTCAAGGAAGACCTGGAGTCGCGCGGGCCGGTGCGTCTGTCCGAAGTGGATGCGCAGCAAAAGGAAATCCTGAAGATCGTGCGCCGACTGGTGGACGAAGGCCAGATTGTCATCGGTGGAGGCGGCGACGATGCCTTCGTCTAACCGCGGCACGCATCCCTATCAACGCTTCATTCCTCGCGAAGAGGTGCAGGCCGTCAGCGCCTGGACGTTCGCGCCGGTGGGCGAGGCGGCCCCCGCGCCCGCCAGCGAACCGGAACCGCCCCCGATCACCCCCGAGGATGTGGAGGCGGCCCGCGCGCAAGCCTTTGCCGAGGGCTTCGAACAGGGGCGGCAAACCGGCGCGCAGGAAATGCGCGATGCCTTGACCGAGCCACTGCGCCACCAAGCCGAAGAGCTGGCACAGCGCGTGGCGGGCATCCTGGCCCAGGCCCAGGCCGAGCTGGACGCCGTACAGCAGGCGCTGGCCCAGCAGGTGCTTCTGCTGGCCTGCGACGTGGCACGGCAGGTGGTGCGGCGTGAATTGACGCAGCCGCTGAGCGCGGTGCAGGCCGTGGTGCTAGAAGCCCTGACGATGCTGACCGACGACGCCCGCCCTGCCGTACTGCGTCTGCACCCCGATGACGCCGAGCGTTTGCAGCCGGCCTTGGGCGAGGCGCTGCAACGCCAGCAAGTGCGGCTGCAAGCCGATGAGCGCGTCACACCCGGCGGCTGTGTGCTACAGACGCGCCTGGGCGTGGTGGACGGGACGCTACAGCGCCGCTGGGCGCGCGCCGTGGCCAACCTGGGGCTCGATGAACCGTGGCAACCGGCGCCGGCCAGCGCGTGGGCGGGCACTGCCGCTTACCCCAGCGCGCCCACCCACGAGGCCGACGGCGCCACCGATACGCCCCCCGATCCCCAGGAGGCGGCCCATGGCTGACTTGCGCACGTGGGAGGCGTTTTTGGCGGCGGCACGCCAGGCCGCCACCCAAGCCACGCCACTGGAAGCCAGCGGACAGCTCACGCGCTTGGCCGGCTTGGTGCTGGAGGCCGAAGGCATCCGCACGCCGGTGGGTTCGCAGTGCGTGATCGACCCCAACCCCGACCCGCTGGCACCCGACGACGGCCATGGTGGCACCGTATTGGCCGAGGTGGTGGGCTTTGCCGGCCCGCGCGCCTACCTGATGCCGGCCAGTGAAGTGCTGGGCTTGGCACCCGGGGCGCGCGTGCGGCCGTTGCCGCCCTACCGCCCCCGCCCGCGTCTGGGCGATGCACCCCACCCCCTGCCGCCCAGCGACCGCGGTGTGCTGCGCCTGCCGCTGGGCGCGGGCCTGTTGGGCCGGGTAGTCGACGCCTACGGTCAGCCGCTGGACGGCGGCGGCCCCTTGCACGGTGTGCAGGTCCAAGCGCTGGAGCGCCCGCCCATCAACGCCATGCAGCGCGCCCCCATTCGCGAACCGCTGGACACGGGCGTGCGCGCCATCAACGCGCTGCTCACCGTGGGGCGCGGACAGCGCCTGGGGCTGTTTGCGGGTTCTGGCGTGGGCAAGAGCGTACTGTTGGGGATGATGGCGCGCTACACACGCGCCGACGTCATCGTCGTCGGCTTGATCGGCGAGCGCGGCCGCGAAGTCAAGGAGTTCATCGAAGACATTCTGGGCCCGCAGGACCGCGGGCGGGCGGTGGTGGTAGCCGCCCCCGCCGACGCGCCGCCGCTGGTACGGCTGCAAGGGGCACACTATGCCACCGCGATCGCCGAACGCTTTCGCGACGAGGGGCGGCACGTGCTGCTGCTGATGGATTCGCTCACCCGCTATGCGATGGCGCAGCGTGAAATCGGCCTGGCCATCGGCGAGCCCCCTGCCACCAAAGGCTACCCGCCCAGCGCCTTTGCGCGCCTGCCGCAACTGGTGGAGCGTTCCGGCAACGGTCCGGAGGGGGGTGGCTCCATCACCGCGTTCTACACCGTGCTGTCGGAAGGCGACGACCAGCAAGACCCCATCGCCGACGCCGCACGCGCCATCTTGGATGGCCACATCGTGCTGTCACGCGCGCTGGCCGAATCCGGCATCTACCCAGCCATCGACATCGAAGCGTCGGCTTCGCGCGTGATGCACAACGTCGTCAGCCCGCAGCATTGGACGCTGGCGCGGCGTTTCCGACAGCTGTACGCACGCTACCAAAGGAGCCGCGACCTCATCCAACTGGGCGCGTACGTCAGCGGCAGCGACCCCGAAACCGATCTCGCCATTCAATTGCACCCGGCCATGGTAGCGCTGCTAACCCAGGACATGCGCGAAGGAGCGTCGTTCGAGCACAGCGTGCGCCAGCTGGCCGAGGTGCTGGCCCCGGCGATGGGCGCCGGCCCGCGCGGCGCAGGAGACCGTGCATGAAGCCGACCCGTGACCTGGCCGTGCTGCTGGAGCTGGCGCAACGCCGGCGTGACGACGCCTTGCAGGCGCTGGCCGCCGTGCGCCGTGAGCAGCAGACCGCGCAAAACCAGATGGCACAGCTGCAGCACTACACGCGCGAGGCCGATGCGCGCTGGCTGCAACGCGCCAGCGGCGGCGTGACGCCGACGTTGCTGGCCACCCAGCGCCAATTCGTGGCGCGGCTGCAGGAAGCCATCGCGTTTCAAACCGACGTTTTGCAACAGCTGCAGGCGCGTGTGGCACAGGCCGAGGCGCAGGTGCAGCACGCCGAGCGCGCCTTGGCGACGCTGCAACGCATTCAACAGCGGCGCTTACAGCGCTGGCTGGACCGACAACGCCGCGCCGAACAAAAAGTCACCGACGAGATGGCCGCCGCCCAGCATCGCCGGCGCACCGCCACCGCCCCACTTTGACCGGAGTTGCCCATGAAAGCCGAAACCGCCAGCCACGTCGCAGCCAGCACCGCCCCCCCGCACGCCGCAGCGCGCGGCCCCAGCAGCGCGCCTGCCAACGGCGACGCCTTTGCGCTGTTGCTCGACGATCTGATCGCGGCCGAAGAGACGGCGGCGAGCACGACGCTGACCGGCGACGAAGCCACCGATGGCAACTCGGCGGCGCCGGGGCGCCGCGGCAGCACCGATGGCCCCGGGTCCGCCGAGACGGCGGCCAACGCCGAGGCGCCCCTGCTGGCTGCTCTGTTGGGGCTGGGCAACCCCGCCCCCATCGCCGACGGTGACACCAGTGCCGCCGCGACGGTAACGGAAGACACGGCGAAGCAAACGCCGGGGGATAGCGCCGCTGGCCGCATCGGCGCGCCTTCAACGCACGCCACCCTCACATCGGCTTGGAGCGCGCAGCCCGTATCCTCGGAATCCCCCAGCGAGGCCGTCGCGCCGGCCGCTGGTGATGCCTCGCCTGGCCTCAAGCAACTCACGGACGACCGCGCCACAATCCAGGTAGACGAGCCATCGCCGCAGGAGCGAACCACCCCTGGCACCACCGCCGCACTGGCGGCGCGGGGCAAGGGGCGCCAGCTCGGGACCGGGCGGACCGGCAACGACAGTGCCCAGGCGCTGGCGCATGCCTTGGTCGCCGCAGTGGCCGACCCGGCGCCCGCAGCACGCCCACTGCATGCCGCCGCGGCTGGCGCCTCCACCCCGGGCACGGATCGGTTGGAGCCGGGTTTGACCCTGGCCACCGCAGCAGCCAACCCCGCCGGCACCCGTGAGCACGCCGGCGCCGGATCGGCTGACCATGGTGCCGCCAGCGACGGCCGCAGCGCAGCGGCTGCCGGCGCGCACAATCCCGGGCCGGACGCCGCGCTGGCTGGCGATGGCACACCCGGCGCGGCGGACTTCGGCCTCCATCTGGGCGAGGCGCTGCAAGGCGCTTTTGAGAACATCGGCACCCAAGTGAGCCTGTGGGCCGCCGGGCGCACCCAGCGCGCCAGCTTCGAGCTGCGCGACGGGCTGGATGCCCCACTGACCGTGGACCTGCAACTGAGCGACGGTGTGGCCCAGTTGCAATTTCGCACCGATGATGCGGTGCTGCGCCAACTGATCCAAGCCCAGGCCCCCACCGCGTTGGCCGACGCTCTGGCGCGCGCCGGCGTGGCGTTGGGCCAGGTGGATGTGGGTGCGCGCGGCCAGGGCGGCGGCCCCAGTGCCGATGGGAGCGATGAACGGGCGGGGTCGCGTGCGCGCATCGCCCTGACGAGTCCGACGTCTGCTGCCCCCAGTGGCGCGCGCGCGCTCGCCCCGCGCGCCGGGACGAGCTTGGATGTCTACGCGTAAAGCGCAAAGCGCGGGCCAGCGCGCGTGCCACCGCCACACCAGCGGCGAGGAGACGGCCGCGGTGCGTCCCGAGTAGCGCACCCGCGCCACCACCCCGGCCGCCCCAAGCCAACAACAACCGGAAAGAAATGGCGCTGTTCGGACTTTTGGCGGTACCGCATCACAATCCACAATTGCGGCAGGCTCGCCTCCGGCACAGCGGTGCGTGCCACAATAAGGAGGTCCATAGCAGCGGTGCCGTCGGCGCTGTTTGCGCAGCGCTGACGCCCCTCCGTCCCATCCATCGTCGAACCTCACATCACCATGGCCAAGACTGAAGACGCCGCCGCCGGCGAAAAACCCAAAAGTAAGAAGCTGCTGATCATCATCATCGCCGCGCTGCTGGTGGTGCTCGGCGGCGGCGCGGCCACGTTCTTTTTGATGAGCAAAGGCGCGCATGAGGACGAGGAAGACACGGAAGCTCCCCCTAAAGCGAAGCACGAGAGCAAAGCCAAGGCGAAAAAGCCCGCCGCTCCGCCCACCTTCATGCCGCTGGATGCGGTCGTGGTCAACCTGGCCGATACGGGGTCGACGCGCTACGCCCAAGTGGGTATCACCCTGCAGGTGGAAGACGCTGCTACGGCTGACCTGGTCAAACAGTATATGCCTGCGATTCGCAATGGCATCCTGATAGCGATTTCGCGCCGCACGGCCGATCAGCTGCTCAGTGCCGAAGGCAAAGAAGAGCTGGCCAACGAGATCCTGACCCTGATCCGCAAGGCTACCGACACCGAAGAGTACCGCGGCTACAGCCCGGTGGAGGCGGTGTTGTTTTCCAGCATCATCGTGCAGTAAACAGGGGCCCGAACCCTCCCGGACGACACCATGAGCGACGCGTTTCTCTCCCAAGACGAGATCGACGCCCTGCTCGAGGGCGTCACCGGCGAAAGCCAGAAGCTGGCCAAGGAGGAGGTGCAGACTGGCGGCATCCGCACCTATAACCTCTCCAGTCAGGAACGCATCGTGCGTGGGCGCATGCCCACGATGGAGGTCATCAACGAGCGCTTTGCGCGCAATCTGCGCGTCGGGTTGTTCAATTTCATCCGCCGCAGCCCCGAGGTGTCGGTGGGACCGGTGCAGGTGCAAAAGTACAGCATGTTTTTGCGCGACCTGGTGGTGCCGACCAACTTCAACATCATGGCGGTGCGACCCTTGCGTGGCAGCGGCCTCATCGTCTGCGAACCCACGCTCATCTTCGGCGTCATCGACAGCTTGTTTGGCGGCAACGGCAAGTTCCATTACCGCATCGAAGGGCGCGACTTTTCGCCCACCGAGCAGCGCATCATCAACCGCTTGGTCGACGTCGTCTCCGAAGAAAACAAAAAGGCGTGGAAGGGCATCTACCCGCTGGAGCTGGTGTACCAGCGCTCCGAAATGCAGCCGCAATTTGCCAACATCGCCACACCCAGCGAAATCGTGGTCAGCACCAGCTTCACGCTGGAGATCGGTGACATCAGCGGGTCGCTGCACCTCTGCATCCCGTACTCGACGCTGGAGCCAATCCGCGACCTGCTGTACTCCAACACGCAGGGCGATTCGATGGAAGTCGACCGCCGCTGGGTCAAGCTGCTCAGCCAGGAGATCCAAGCCGCCGAAGTGGAGCTGGTGGCCGAATTGGCCTCGACCGAAGTCACCATCGAGCAGCTGCTGGCGATGAAGGTGGGCGACTTCATCGAGCTGGAGCGCACGCCCATCATTCAGGCCAAGGTGGATGGCGTGCCCGTGCTCGAATGTGAATACGGCACCCACAATCGCAAGTACGCGCTGAAGGTGGTGCGCACCATCCGCAGCAGCGACCAGACTTGGCACGGACACGGAGCGACGAGCTATGACAAGTGACAACGACACCCCGCCCGGCCCGGTGGACGAACAAGCGCTGGCCGACGAGTGGGCGCAGGCCCTGCAAGAGCAAACCGCTGCCAGCGGCAGCGACAGCGCCTTCGCCAGTGCCCCGCATTTCGACGGTGCGGCACCCGCCCCCACCGGCAACAACGACATCAGCATGGTGCTGGACATCCCCGTCACCCTGTCGGTGGAGTTGGGCCGCACCAAGGTGCCCATCAAATACATCCTGCAGCTGGCCCAAGGCTCCATCGTCGAGCTCGACGCCCTGGCTGGCGAGCCGATGGATGTACTGGTCAACGGCTACCTGATCGCGCAAGGCGAAGTGGTGGTGGTCAACGAAAAGTTCGGCATTCGCCTGACCGATATCGTCACCCCCTCGGAGCGCTTGCGGCGCCTGAGCAAACACTGATTCCTCGCCGCCCACCTGCCACCATGGACGAGCGCGAGCATTGGCCGCAACCGGCGAGCACAGCGGCTGCCCTCCTGGGCGCACGTGCGCTATGAACGCCACTTGGATGACACTGGCCCCCGCCCTGGCGCTGTTGGTGCTGCTGGGTGCACTGGCCTGGGGGGTGCAATGGATGCGCCGTCGCATGCCGGCGAGCACCGGCGGGGCTGCGACGTTGCGTGTGGTCGCGCACTTGACGGTGGGTCCGCAGCAGCGCGTGGTGGTGGTCGAATTGGACGGCCCCGGTGGGCCCGTGCAGCTGACCCTGGGCGTGACGCCCCAGCACGTGCGTACCCTGCACGTGCGCCCCGTCAGCGGCGCGACGACTGCTTCGGCGCAAGCCACCGGGCAGGCTCGCGCCGCAGGCCCGGCCCAGGCCGACTATGCCAGCGTGCTGCGTGCCGCCCAGGCACAGGCCGCGGACGACGGGGCGGGAGCGCAACGATGAAGATATCGCCGTTGTGTCTTGCCCGTGCCGGGGGGCTCCTGTTGGCCTGGGCGGGCCCAGCCGCAGCCCAGGTGGCGCCCGGCCAACTGCCGTTGGTCATCGGCCAGGGACCGGGTGGCACGACCTACTCGGTGCCGATCCAAACCCTGCTGTTCTTCACGGCCCTGTCGTTTCTGCCCGCCATCCTGTTGATGATGACGGCCTTCACGCGCATCGTCATCGTGCTGTCGCTGTTGCGGCAGGCCCTGGGCACCCAGGCCTCTCCACCCAATCAGGTCATCATCGGGCTGTCGCTGTTTCTGACCTTTTTCGTCATGGGGCCGACGCTCGACCGCGTCTACGAAACCGCCTATTTGCCGTATAGCACCGGGCAGGCCAGCTTCGAACAAGCGGTGGCGGCGGCCGAGCAGCCGATGCGCCAGTTCATGAAGGCGCAAACCCGCCAAGCCGATTTTCAGCTTTTCGTCAATCTGGCCAAGCTGCCGCCCGACACCCAGGTGGACGAGGCACCGCTGCGCGTGCTGGTGCCGGCCTTCGTCATCAGTGAGCTGAAAACGGCCTTTCAGATCGGCTTCATGATCTTCATTCCCTTTCTCATCATCGATATGCTGGTGGCCAGCGTGCTGATGTCGCTGGGTATGATGATGCTGTCGCCGGTGCTGGTGGCGCTGCCCTTCAAGCTGATGCTGTTCGTGCTGGCCGATGGCTGGAATCTGCTGGTCGGCTCCTTGGCCGCCAGCTTTGCCGCGCCTTAGATTAGCCCCGATGACCGCATACCGCTAGTCCCCACCGACCACGACGCTCAGGCCAACGCATGGAACCACAAGCCGTCCTCACCCTCGCCCAGCAAGCCATGTTCACGCTGCTTGGGGTTTCGGCGCCGGTACTGGGCGCGGTACTCGTCGTCGGTCTGTTGATCAGCCTCTTTCAGGCACTGACGCAAATCAACGAAGCCACGCTGTCCTTCGTGCCCAAGCTGATCGCCGCCATCGCGGTGCTGCTGCTGGTTGGCCCGTGGATGCTGACCACGCTGGTGGATTTTTTGCGACGCATGCTGCTGGCGCTGCCTGAGTATGCGGTTTGAGGTATGCCGCGGCGATGGATTTTCCGGCGCTGACCTTCACCGAAGCCCAGTTGATGGGCTGGCTGGCGCCGATCTTCTGGCCGTTCTTGCGCATCTTGGGGGTCTTTTCGGCTGCGCCACTGCTGTCGGCGCGCTCGGTGCCGGTGCGCACCCGCATCGGCGTGGCGTTTGTGATGGCGGTGTGTCTGCAGCCGGCATTGCCCGCCCCCATCACGCTGTCGCTCAACAGCCCGCAGGCGTTGGGCGCGGTGGTGCAGCAGCTCGCCATCGGGCTGGCGATTGGCCTGGCGGCCCGTATCGTCTTTGCTGCCATCGAAATGGCCGGTGAAATCGTCGGCCTGCAGATGGGCCTGAACTTCGCCGGGTTCTTCGATCCCGGCACCGGCTCGCAAACCAGTACCGTGGGGCGCTTTTATGGCAACGCCACCATGCTGCTGTTCATCGTGATGAACGGTCACCTGTTGCTGCTGCAGGCGGTGGCGGCCAGTTTCACCACCTTCCCCGTGGGCGACGGCTCGTGGGCCGCGCTGCGTGCGCTGCGCCTGCACGAACTGGGTGCACTCGTGTTCACCTATGGCCTGGGCATCGCGCTGCCTTTGATTGCGCTGCTACTGTTCGTCAATGTGGTCATGGGCATCATCTCGCGCATCGCGCCGCAGATGAATGTCTTTGCCATTGGCTTTCCGCTGACGCTGTCGGTGGGCCTGATCGGCATCGCCGTGATGTTGCCGATGCTGGACGAACCCGTGCAACGGCTGATGCAGCGCCTGGCCGATCTGTACGGGATATGAGGGCACGACATCGAACGTCTGCTTGCTGCCGATCGGTGCGCGGGGATGAACGCCCGGCCGGGGGCTGGCGGCCGATGCGCCAGACACCTGGCGCCAGCGGTTGGCCAACTCCAGGGTGAAAGACGGCGGGCCACAGCCGCGGCGCTCTCTTCGGCGCCGCTGCCCACCAAGGCGCTTCACGGCTGCGCTGCGCCCTCACACCAACGACCACGGCCCGGCCACGCCTCACACCAACTTGTTGCGGATGGCGTAGACGGTGAGTTCGGCGTTGTTGCTCAGACCCAGCTTCTCCAGCACGCGCGCGCGATAGACGCTGACCGTCTTGGGGCTGATCATCAGCGCCTCGGCGATTTGCGAGAGTTTTTTGCCCGAGGCAATCAGGCGCAGCGTCTGCAACTCACGCTCGGACAAGCTGTCGTGCAGCTCGCCGCCCTCGGGCGCTTGCAGGTGGTTGGCCAGCAGCTCGGCCAGCTCGGGCGTGATGTATTTGCGCCCTTGGGCCACCGTGCGCACGGCAGCGATCAGTGCCTGCGGATCCCCTCCCTTGTTGAGATAGCCCATGGCACCCGCCCGCAAGCAACGAATCGCGTACTGATCCTCAGGGTACATGCTGACCATGACGGTACGCACCGGGTTGCCTTCGTCGTGCAGCACGGACAGGATTTCCAGGCCACTGCGCCCAGGCAGGTCGACGTCGAGCAACAGCACGTCGGGTTGCTCGCGGCGCAGGGCTTCACGCAGCGCCGGGTAGCTGTCGGCTTCGGCCACCACCCGGATGTCGGTGGCTTCCTGCAGCGTGTCGCGGATACCGCGGCGTACCACGGCGTGGTCATCGCACAATACCACCCGAATCATGCCTCGTCCTCCTCGGTGCTCAGCGCCACCGCGCCATCGAGCGGCAGCGACAAAATCAGGGTCATACCCTGCCCCGGCGCGGTGACGACATCCAGCCAGCCGCCGACCGACTGCGCGCGCTCGCGCAGGCCCAACAGTCCAAACGAGCGTTCCTTGGCAAGATCCTCGGCACGCGCCCCACGCCCGTCGTCGGCGATCTCGACCATGAGATGCCCCTCCAGGTCGCTGACGTCGATGATGACACGGCGAGCCTGCGCGTGCTTGAGCACGTTGGTCAAGGCTTCTTGCACGGTGCGGTAGGCCACCATCTCCAGGCGTGGCGCGAGCGGGCTCTGCAGCCGACCACGCAGCTGCACCTGCAGCCCGGTGCGCTCGGCAAAGGTGCGTGTCAACCAGTCCAAGGCCGGCATCAACCCCTGGTCGAGCACGGCTGGGCGCAGGTTGCGCATGATGCGCTGGCTCGCTCCCAGCGCCTGCTCGGTCATCGCCAGCGCCGCGTGAACATGTCGCAGCGCCTCGGCGTCCTGCAGCCGGCGCGCCAGCCACGCCAAATCGAGCTTGACGGCCGCCAGTGCACCGCCGATGTCGTCGTGGATTTCGCGCGCGATGTCGGCGCGCTCGCGGTCGATGCTGGTCTGCAGATGCTCGGTCAACTCCAGCAGGCGCTGGCGCGATGCGGCCAGCTCACGCGCCGCCTCGGCCTGGGCGCGCCGGGTCTGCGCCAGCTCCAGCGCCCGCTGCAGCACATGCGGCAGACGCGAGAGCTGATTTTTGTCCACATAGTCGCTCACCCCGCGCACCATGGCATCGGCCACGGTGGCCTCGCCGATGGCGCCCGACACCAGGATGAAGGGGAGCTCGCGCCCGCTGGCCTGCAGCCACTCCCACGCCTGCATCCCAGAAAACCCGCCCAAGTGGTAGTCAGCCAGCACCGCGTCCACCGGCGCCGCCTCGGGTGCCAGCGCCGCCTGGAATGCCGGCAGCGTCTCGACCAACAGTACCTGCGCCTCCACTTCGGCGCGCCGCAAGGCGCGCAGCACCAACTGGTGGTCGATGGGGTTGTCTTCCAAATGCAACAGTCGCAGCACGATGGACGGATGATGCAGCCAAACAGGGCGTGGCGACGCGGTGAACCGCACACCACCCGCGCTCCGCCGAACGGGGCGGAGCCGCCGCGGTTTTCTCCGCGCTCATTTATTGTGAGCGAAAACCAGCACCCGAGACGCACTGCCTCCGACCGCGAGGGCGTTTGGCTACAAAAACCAGCGACGCCGCGACTCCAAAATGGCACTCTCGCGCTGGATTGCCGTTATAGTTAGTACATTCGGCTTCAGACCGTCTACAGGGTCGAACAATGGCAGACAGCACCGCCTCACCCCCATCCCCGCAACGCCGGCGTTGGCCGCGGGAAGAGGTCACCGTGGTCGAGCCGCGGCCGGCCCCCCCCGACGTGGAAGACGAGCCGACGGTGCCAGTGCGGTTGGCTGCGGTGGCCGATTTGCAAGATTCGCTGCTGGTGGCGATGAACGACCTCAAGCGTCTGGAGGGCTTGCTGGATCACGCCACCGGCAATCTGCTGGATCGCTTCAACCGCGCCATCGCCCTGATGGACAGCTTGCTGCCCGAGCACGGCAACAATTCGACGCCGGTCGAACTGCGGCAGACATTGAATCAAGCCGTGCTGGAGCTGCAGTTCCACGATATGGCCACCCAGTTGCTGGTGCACACTGGCAAGGTGTTGCGCGGCTGTGCCTATATGCTGGCCGAGCAGGTCATGGAGCCCGAAGAAGAGGAAGTCGGCATGGTGGTGACGCACCTGCCGCAAAATCCCAATCCCGTTACCCAAAGCGAGATGGACGCAGGCTCCGTCGAGCTGTTCTGACGTCACCCGTACGCCCAAAGGTTTGCCTCATGCACTCGATCCTGGCCGTAGATGATTCCGCGTCCATGCGCAAAATGGTGTCTTTCACGCTGGTCGGCGCCGGCTTTCAGGTGGTGGAAGCGGTGGACGGCATCGACGCCTACGAAAAAGCGCAAAAGCAAAAGTTCGACCTGGTGCTCACCGACCAAAATATGCCACGGCTGGATGGGATCGGCCTGACGCGCAAACTGCGCGAGCACCCGCAGTATGCGACCACGCCGATTCTGATCTTGACCACCGAGTCCAGCGACCAGATGAAACAGGCCGGCCGTGCGGCAGGCGCCACCGGCTGGCTGGTCAAGCCGTTCGACCCAAACCGGCTCATCGAAGTCATCCGTAAGGTCATCCGCTGACCCCTCGTCTCCCTGAAAGCAACGCCATGGCAGATACCGCAACCGACGGCTTCGACCTGACGCAGTTCTATCAGATCTTCTTCGAGGAGGCGGCAGAGAATCTGGAGCAGATGGAGCAGCTGCTGCTCAATCTGGACCTGGACACCGTCGATGATGAAACGCTGAATGCGATTTTCCGCTGCGCGCACTCCATCAAAGGGGGGGCGGCGACCTTCGGCTTCGAGGACGTGGCGGAGCTGACGCACCAGATGGAGTCGCTGCTGGACAAGCTGCGCCGGCATGAGCTGCAGCCCACGGCACCGATGGTCGATGTGCTGCTGGAATCCAGCGACGCCCTCAAGGGTTTGTTGGCACGCCACCAAGGACTCAGCGGCGACGCTCCCGAAACCGGCGCCCTGGTGGCCCGCATTCGGGCGCTCGCTCAGGGCCAGGCCGCACCTGCGGCCCCTGCCCCTGCAGCCGCCACCGCAGTCACCCCCCCGGCGGCTGCGGCGCCCACACCGGCTGCCGAGCCGACGCCAGCCCCGGCATCGGGCAGCGCGCTCAGTGCGGGGGGCATGCCGGCTGCTGCGCCGCCAGGCGCGCCGCGGCGCTTGCGCGCGCGCATTGGTCCGCTGGCGCATATGGCCCAGGCCGACGCCATTCAGGAGTTATTCCGCGACATCGCGGGTCTGGGCACGATCTTGGCGCAACGCGATGAAGGCAACGTGCGCATCTACGAGATCGAGACCACCAGCAGCGACGCCGAACTGTTGGACCTGTTCGCTTTCCATGTGACGCGCGAACAGGTGGCGCTGGAGCCGCTGACCATGGGCGACGCTGGCGCTGCCGACAAAGGCGCCGAGGAGCACAGCCGCGATGTGATCGAGGAGGGCTTTGGCTTGTTTGCGGGTGCCCCGGGCAGCCCCGTGGCCGCCACGGTCACCGATGCACGCGGTGTGGCCAGTCCCGCGCAGGATTTGGTGCAGGGGTATGGCTTGTTTACCGGTGCCCCTGGCAACCCGGTCACGCCAGCCGAGCATGCCGCCAGCGTTCACGGACCGAGCGCCGCCGCCGGTGGTGCTACCGCGCCCGCCGACGCGGCCTCTGTCAGCCACGCCGCGCAAGCCGATGCCCGGGCGCGCGACCAGGCCAAGGCGGCACGCGCTGCCGCCAGCGCGCAGCTGGAGACGACCACGCTGCGTGTGTCGGTCAGCAAAATCGACCAGCTCATCAACCAGGTCGGTGAGCTGGTCATCACCCAGGCCATGCTGGCGCAATACAGTCGCAATTTGGATGCCACCCTGCATCAACAGCTGCTGTCTGGCTTGGCCGATCTGGAGCGCAATACGCGCGACCTGCAGGAATCGGTGATGTCGATCCGCATGATCCCGATGTCGGTCGTCTTCAGCCGCTTTCCGCGCATGCTGCGCGACCTGGCCAGCAAACTGGGCAAAAAGGTTGAGCTCGTCACGTACGGTGAAGCCACCGAATTGGACAAGGGCCTGATCGAGAAGATCACCGATCCGCTGACCCACCTGATCCGCAACAGCTGCGACCACGGCATCGAATTGCCGCACGAGCGTTTGGCCAAGGGCAAACCGGAGGTGGGCACCATCACCCTGTCGGCGGCCCACCAGGGTGGCTCCATCCTCATCGAGGTACGTGACGACGGGCGCGGCCTCTCACGCGCCAAGCTGCTGGCCAAGGCGCGCGAGCGTGGCATTCCCTGCTCCGACGACATGAGCGACCAGGAAGTGTGGCAGCTCATCTTCGCGCCGGGATTTTCGACAGCCGAAGTGGTCACCGACATCTCGGGCCGCGGCGTCGGCATGGACGTGGTGAAAAAGAACATTGCGTCCCTGGGCGGCTCGGTCGAAATCGACTCCGCCGAGGGTTATGGCATGAGCGTCAAAGTACGCCTGCCGCTGACGTTGGCCATCATGGACGGCATGACCGTGCGCGTCGGCGACGAGGTCTACATCCTGCCGCTGTCGTCGGTGGTGGAATCGTTCCAAGTGACGGCCACCGACATCAACACGGTGGCGCAGAGCGCTCAGTTGGTAAAGGTGCGTGAAGAGTACATGCCAGTCATTCAGCTCGATCGGCTCTTCGCCGTCCCCCGGCAGGCCGACGATCCATCGGCCAACAGCATCATGGTCGTCATCGAGTCCGATGGCGCGCGCGTGGCGCTGGTGGTCGATGAGCTGCTCGGCCAGCAGCAGGTGGTCATCAAAAACCTGGAAGCCAACTATCGCAAGGTGCCCAATGTCTCCGGAGCCACGATTTTGGGTGATGGCAGCGTGTCGCTGATCCTGGACACCTCGGCCTTGGTGCGGCGCGTGCGCCAGTAAATCCAGCCATACCGCTTCCTCGTCATGATGCCGGATGCCGCCGCCACGCTGCAAGCCCATGAGTTCGTGTGGACACCACAGGACTTCGAGCGCATTCGGCAGCTCATCTATCGCCACGCCGGCATCAGCTTGCACGAGGGCAAACAAGCCATGGTCTACAGCCGCATCTCGCGGCGGCTGCGTGAGACGGGCCACCAGAGTTTTCGCGACTACCTCGACTGGCTGGAGCGCCACCCCGACAGCGGCGAGTGGCAGGAATTCGTCAACGCCCTGACCACCAATTTGACGGCCTTCTTCCGCGAGGCGCACCACTTCGAGGAGCTTGCACGGCTGGTGCGCGACGGCGGCCCCGGGCGGGAGTGGAAGGTCTGGTGCAGCGCGTCTTCCACGGGAGAAGAACCGTACTCGATCGCCATCACGCTGGCCGACGTCTTGGGATTGCAAGGGTCCTTTCGCGTCTGGGCCAGCGATATCGACACCCGTGTGCTGCAGACGGCCCAGCGCGGCATCTACAAGCTCGAGCAGCTACGCGCCGTACGCCCGGAGCAGCTGCGGCGCTACTTTCTGCGCGGCACTGGAGCCAACGAGGGGCTGGCGCGCGTCAAGCCCGAACTGCAGCGCCACCTGCAGTTTTTCACGCTCAATCTGGTCGAAGAACACTGGCCGCTGCGCGAGGAGTTCGATGCCATCTTTTGTCGCAACGTCATGATCTATTTCGATCACACGACCCAGCGCCAAGTACTGCGTCGGCTGCATCGGCTGCTCAAGCCACACGGCACGTTGTTCGTTGGGCACGCCGAAAATTTCAGTGACGCGCGCGAACTGTTTCGCCTGCGCGGAAAAACCATTTACGAGAAGGTATGACCTCCCCCGTGCGTACCCCCCAGCACGTTCAGGTGCTCAAGACGCGGCCGCGCAAGCCGACCGAGGCGTCCTTTTTTTTCTACGACCAGCACTTCAAATACGCGGCCGCCAAGGTCCTGCCGGGGGAGTATTTCGTCAGCGACGAGGACATTCTCATCATGACGGTGCTGGGCTCGTGCATCGCTGCGTGCATCTGGGACTCGCGACTGCGCATCGGCGGCATGAACCACTTCATGCTGCCCGAGGGAGCGGGTGATACCAGCGGGCGCTACGGCTCCTACGCGATGGAATTGCTGATCAACGAATTGATCAAGCGCGGATCCACCCGCGAGTACATGCAGGCCAAGGTGTTCGGTGGCGCCGCCGTCATTTCCGGCATGACCACCATGAACGTTGGCGAACGCAATACCCAGTTTGTACTCGATTATCTGGCCACCGAGCGCATTCCCGTCGTGTCCAAGGACGTCATGGACATATACCCGCGCAAAGTGGTGTTCTTCCCGGTGACTGGCAAGGCGATGGTCAAGCGCCTCGCCCACGCCCACCCGGAAACGCTGGAAACCCAAGAGCGGCACGGCATGGCGACGCGGCTGGCGCAAACCAATGCCGGCGGTACCGTGGACCTGTTCTGATCTAAATCCTGAATTGGCATGGCCGAAAAAATCAAAGTGGTGGTGGTCGACGACTCCGCCCTGGTGCGCAGTCTGCTGAGCGAAATCATCAATAAGCAACCCGACATGACCTGTGTCGGCGTCGCCGGCGATCCGTACATGGCGCGCGAGATCATCCGCGAACGCAATCCAGACGTCATCACGCTCGATGTCGAAATGCCCAAAATGGATGGCTTGGAGTTTCTCGCCCGTCTGATGCGCCTGCGCCCGATGCCCGTGGTAATGGTGTCGACGTTGACCGAACACGGCGCCGAGACCACACTGCGTGCGCTGGAGCTGGGCGCGGTCGATTTCGTTGCCAAACCGCGCATCGGCCTGGCTACCGGGTTGCAGCAGCTCGCCGACGACATCGTCGAGAAGATCCGCATCGCAGCGCGTGCGCACGTGCGACGCCTGCCTGCTGCCCCCAGCACGCCAAACCCTGCACCCGCCCGGGCGTCGGCACATGGCGCCACCGCTGCACCGCCCCCGGCGTCGGTGGGCAGCGCTTCCCCGCTGCGCCTATCCACCGAAAAGGTCATTTGCATCGGCGCTTCCACGGGCGGCACCGAGGCCATCAAAGAAATCCTGATGGAACTGCCGCCAGATGCGCCCGCCGTCGTCATCACGCAACATATGCCAGCGGGTTTTACCGCCAGCTTTGCCGCCCGTCTCGACAGTCTGTGCCGCATTCGCGTGGCCGAGGCACGCGACGGTGAGCGGATCCTGCCCGGACACGCCTACATCGCCCCCGGCGGCAAACAGTTTTACCTGTCGCGCAGCGGCGCCAACTACATCGCGGTGGTGGACGACTCCCCGCCCGTCAACCGCCACAAGCCTTCGGTGGAGGTGCTGTTTCGCTCCTGCGCCCAGGTACTGGGGCCCAACGCCATCGGCGTCATGCTCACCGGCATGGGCGGCGATGGCGCGCAAGCCATGAAAGCCATGCGCGACGCCGGCGCCTACAACATCGCGCAGGACGAGGCCAGCTGTGTGGTGTTTGGTATGCCCAAGATGGCCATTCAGGCCGGTGCGGTGCACGAGGTGCTGCCGCTGAAGCAAATCGCGCGCGCCATCATGGAACGCGTGGCGCTGGCCGGCGTACGGCACAGGGTTTGAGGCCGCCGCCCGCCATCGCACGCGGGCATGCACTGCGCCGAGACGGCTGCCGAAATGGGTTGATCTGCCTCAGGCCAACCGATCGATGCGAGTGCCTGCGGTGGACGAGGGCTGTCCTTGGGCGGCTTCGGAATAGGTCTGCGCCGCCTCCTCGGGCGGCAGGGCTGCCAAAGGTTGTGCCAGCAGCCGCGCCTGCAGCGCCTCCAGCCGCTTGGCGCGCTCCTGGGCCGCCTCTCGCGCCTCCTCCCCGATCATCATATCCACCGCGGCGCGGCTGGCCTTCCACATGTTCGGCAACAACTCTTTGATCTGGGTCTCCAGCGCCTCCTGGGCCGGGTTTTTGACCTTGACCAGCGGTGTGTCCGGCTGCGCTGCGGTCGCTTCAGCCGCTGCGGAGCGGTCGGCACCCTCGCGCCGGGCAGCGGGGTCGTCGGGCGCCTGCGCCGCCGCACGCTCCGTCCGTTGCCGTGGGTCGGTCGCCCGGGCCGTCGCGTCCGATGGCGCACGCGCATCGCGCTCTGCGTCGGCCTGCTCCTGCACCGGGCGCCCACCCGTTGCTCCATTCGCCGACACTGCGCCTGCCGGCCCGCCGCGCTCAACAGCCGTCGGCAGCGGCAAGCCCGAGCGCTCCGGCGCTGCCGCATTGGTCATCGCATCGGCACGCTGCCCCTCCTGCACCGGAGCCACCGGCGCCAGTGGCGATGGCGCGGCTTGCGCCTGCACGCGCGCAATCTCGCCCTGCGGCGCCACGCTGACACCGCTCTGCTCCCGCGCCACCGCATTGCTCGGGCGCGCAGCGGCCACCGGCTGCGCACGCGCCACCGGCGGCGTCGTTTGCGGCATGGGCGCCACGGCAATCGAAGATATCGTCAACATGGTGCACCTCTCGCGAACACCCCACCCCCGGACACACGCCCCGGGTTCAACTCCCTTATCGACCGTCTTGAGCGGAACTTTAGGGCGAATCGCCGGCTTTTTCCAGCTTTTGCGATGGCTGTAGATGGCTCAGCCGCAGGACCGACACCTCCCCCAATGCCGACATGCGCCCGCGCCCGTGCGATCGAGCGCCGGCACGCCCGCGCAGCAGCGCGACACACCGGACAGGCCACGTACAATCAGGCCACCGATTCACCGATGCGGGTCGAACCGGCACACGCCATCGGCCCGCCCTCAGAAGGATCTCTCCATGGCCACCCCGCTTCCGCTGCATGACCGTGACGGCAAAATCTGGATGGATGGTGCACTCGTCGACTGGCGCGACGCCACGGTGCACGTGCTCACACATACGCTGCACTACGGTTGCGGCGCCTTCGAGGGCGTGCGTGCCTACAAAACCGACCAAGGCACGGCCATCTTTCGCCTGCAAGAGCACACCCAGCGTCTATTCAACAGCGCCAAGATTCTGCGCATGACCATTCCTTACACGGTCGAGGAGGTCAACGAAGCACAGCGCATGGTCGTCCGCGCCAATGGTCTGCAAAGTTGCTACATCCGGCCGCTGATCTGGCTCGGCTCGGAAAAGCTGGGCGTCAGCCCCAAGGGCAACCGGGTGCACCTGATGGTGGCGGCCTGGGCGTGGGGCGCCTACCTGGGCGAAGAGGGCCTCAAGCGCGGCATTCGCGTCAAGACCAGCAGCTATACCCGCCATCACGTCAATATCACCATGACGCAGGCCAAGACGGTGTCCAACTACACCAACTCCATTTTGGCCAATATGGAAGCCACCGACGACGGCTACGACGAAGCGCTGCTGCTCGATCCGAGCGGCTTCGTCTCTGAGGGCGCGGGTGAGAACCTCTTCATCGTCAAGGATGGCGTCGTCTACACGCCCGACCTGTCTGCCGGCGCCCTCAACGGCATCACACGCAACACCGTGCTGCACATTGCACGCGACCTCGGCTTGGAGGTGGTGCAAAAACGCATCACGCGCGATGAAGTCTACATCGCCGACGAGGCCTTCTTCACTGGTACGGCAGCCGAAGTGACGCCGATCCGCGAACTCGACCGAGTGCAAATCGGTGCCGGCGCGCGCGGCCCGATCACGGAAAAGATTCAAAGCGCGTTTTTCGATATCGTCAACGGACGCAACCCCAAGTACGCCCATTGGCTGACCCTGGTTTGAACCGCCATGAGCACCGCAACGTCTGCCCCCGCTGTCGTCGAACTCACCGCTGCCGACCTCAATGCCCACGGCGGCATCTTCTGCCCTCACCCCAAGGCCGGCATGCAACTGTGGAACAGCCATCCACGGGTGTTCCTCGACGTCGCCAAGACCGGGCAGGCAGCCTGCCCGTATTGCGGGACGGTGTATCGGCTGACGGCGGCGGTGGCGGCTGCACCCGGTCACTGACATCGTAAACGGCTCTTGGCTTGGCTCGGATCATGACGGCCGCCCCAGGGCTGCGCTCGCAGCCCCCAGCGCAAGCCCTCTTGGCTGCTGCGGCTTTTGCGCTGCCCGCGGCCAGCTTGGGGCTTCCGAGCGGGTACTCGTGGGGTGCACTGCTGCTGGTGCTCGGCGGCGCTTGGGCGCTGGCCACGACGTCGTGGCGGGATCGTACCGCCGCAGATCCATCTTGGCTGGCTTTTGGGCTGGCCGTTTTGGCCATGGCCGTGGTGTGGATCGTGCGCGTGGATGTCGATTGGAGCGTCGGACCGCAGCCCAGTGATTTCGACCGCAGCGCCAAGTACCTGTTGGCGCTGTTGGCCATCTTTTCGGTGCGGCGCACCGCGCCACCCGCCAATTGGCTGCAGTACGGCTGCTGGACCGGCGCGTGCTTGGCCGGTTTGACGGCAGCGTGGCAGGTATACGCCTTGGGAATGGAGCGGGCCAGCGGCTACACCAATGCGATTCAGTTCGGCAACATTGCCCTATTGTTGGCAGCGTGGAGCGCGCTGTGGTGGCGGCACGCCGACACCGAGTGGAAGCGCTGGTGGGCCGCCGCAGCGGTGGCCGCGGGCTGCTACGCCTCGCTCGCGTCGGGTACGAGGGGTGGCTGGGTGGTGGTGCCCGCGCTCGTTTTGTTGGTAGCCTGGGCGTACTGGCATGATCGGCCACGGCCCGTCACGGGGCAAGGTACCCGCAGAAACTGGAGGGTGGCGGCGGTTGTCGCCGTCGTCGCGGCGCTCGCGCTGGGCTCTTTGGCACCCCGCTGGACAGCGGTCGAAAACCGGCTGGCGCAGATCCATCAGGAGTGGACGCTGTACCACGCCCAGGGCGTCAGCGAGAACTCGGTTGGACATCGGTTGGCACACTGGGCACTGGCCTGGCGGCTTGGACTGGAGCGCCCATGGCTGGGTTGGAGGGAAGCCGGTTACGCGCTGGAAAAGCAACGGCTCGTCGAACTCGGCCAGGCGCCACCCGTGGTGCTCCAATTCGGTCATGCGCACCAGGAGTGGCTCGATCTGTGGGCGAAGGCAGGATTGCTGGGGATCAGCGCGCTGACCTTGTTTTACGGCGTCCCGCTTTGGCTCTATGGACGTGCACTACGCGACGCCAAAACGCTCGCCCCCGGCCCCGATCGCAGCCGGCGGCTGACCATTGCTGTCTGCGGGTTGGTTTTGGTGGTTGGGTTCATCGGCTTTGGTATGACACAAGTCATGTTTGCCCACAACAGTGGCAACATGATGTACCTCTTCATGAATCTGCTGTGGATGGGGGCGCTGCACAGCCCTGCCACCGCAACCCGCGCATGAACGCACACGCCGCTGCTGCCCACCAGCAGGGTGCGCGAATGCGTATCCTGCACTTCGCCACCGCCGGATTCTCGGGCGCCACGCAGGTTGCCATCGATTTGTGCGGAGACGACGCCGAGCAGCAAACGCTGCTGGTATTGCGGCGGCGCCCCAACACGCCGCGCGCCCGCATTGCCGAGCTGCGCGCGCGTGGCCTAGCGGTCGAACTGGTACCCCGCCATCCCCACTGGTTAACGATTTGGCGCCTGTGGCGCATTTGCCGCAGGTGGCGCCCCGATATTCTGGTTGCACACGGTTTCAGTGACCACCTTTGGGGTCGCTACGCGGGCTTGCTAGCGGGAGTGCCGCACCTCGTACAGGTCGAGCACAACGTGCGCGAGCGCTATGGCTGGTGGCGACTGCAACAGTCACGCTGGTTGGGGCGCTACACCGACGCTCTGGTCGGGGTTTCCGACGCCGTGCGCGCAGCGCTCTTGCGCCAGGGACACCCAGCGTCGCGTTGCCTCACCATCCACAACGGCATCGACCTGTCTCGCTGGCCATCGGGGCCGCCCTGGGAAATGCGCGAGTCTGCCGTCGTGATGGCGGCACGCTTTGCACGGCAAAAAGATCACGAGACCGCCATCCGCGCCGCACGATTGCTGGTCGATCGGGGCACGCCTTTGGTGTTTTATTTTGCAGGTGGTGGCAACCGGCGCTGGCGTGTACGGGCCGAGCGCTTGGTCGAGCAGCTCGACGTCTCACGCTGGGTGCGTTTTCTCGGACCTACCCAGGAGCTACCAGCCCTGTACGGTCGCGTACGTTACTGCCTGCTCAGCTCACACTACGAGGGTCTGCCGCTGGCGCTGGTGGAGGGTATGGCCAGCGGCTGTTGTGCACTCGGGTCCGACGTCGAGGGGATCGGCGAGGTGATCGCCGACGGGCACACGGGGGTGCTGTTTGCTCATGCCGATGCGCAGGCTCTGGCCGATCGGTTGCACGACCTCGTCGCAGACCCGGATCGCGGGCGCCAACTCGCCAGTGCCGGACAACGGCACGTGCGCCAAGCCTTCGGCCGGCAGCGCATGCGCGACCAGTACCGCGCACTTTTTCGGGCGCTGATTGCCGGCAGCGATCCGCGCCCCGCGGCAGCGGGTGCCACCGATCATCGAGACGGGGCCTGAAGCACTTCGGGCCGAGGTTGGCGCCAGAGATGCCACAGATTGCGCATTGAATAATCGATTTGCGACCACCATCGACACCAGCGCTCACCCCTGGTCCGACGCGGCCGCCCACTGTGCCAGATGCTGCTGGCTTCGGCGGCAACCCCCGGGATCACCAGCGACGGCAGCACCCCCAACACACGTAAATCGCACTCCCACCAATAGCGCACGTCCACATCGACTGGGCGCCCGAACGGGCGCCGGTGCTGTAGCAACTTGCGGGCACCGCTGCGGCTCAAGACATAGCCATTGCTCATGCTGGGGACGCGTCGGTAGCGAATCAAGTGATGACGTGCAGTCAGCATGCGCTGGCCGACGGCGCGCTCGCTGGGACGACTGTAGAGTTTGATGATGTCCCATCCATCGGGCGGCAACGTCGAGATCGCCTGCACCACATCGACGAACCCTTCCTGCAAAGTGACGTCATCTTCCAGCACGACCAACGCGGACGCCGCCGATGCCAGCAGATGCTCGCACGCACGCAGATGGCTGGCGTAGCAGCCCTTTTCGCCATCGACCAGCGGACGGCAAAATTGCTGCGCATTGAGTGCGGGGCAATAGAGCTGGGCTTGTGCCACCGAATCGAGATCCGTCCACAGCACGCCTGGCAGCCGCTGGTATGACAACGGCAGGTTCGCCAGCACCGCCTCCATACGCTCGCGGCGCTGCGCGTCCCGATCCAGGTTAATATAGACGATGGGCAGCATGGAGGACGCGGCTTACCTCACGATACGATATAAGCCGCCGCCCCCGACGCCAGCAACTTGCCGTCGGTGCCCAGAAAGGCCATGCGGGTACTGGCCACGCGCGAGCCCAAGCGCAGCACTTCGGCTTCCAGGTCGAAGGCCTCGCCAATCCCGGGGCGCAGGTAGTCGATGCGCAAGTCGATGGTACCCAGCTTGGCGAAGCGCTGCAGGCGCTGCAGCGGCGGCTCGTCTAGGTGGCGCGCGCCGATGGCGGCCATCACCGCCAGCCCGCCCATCGCATCCAATGCCGCGCTGATGACCCCGCCGTGGATGCGGTTGTAGGCAAAATGTCCCACCAGCTCCGGGCGCATCGAGATGTGTCCGCGTACCCGCTCGGCGGCGATATCGGTCACGCGCAAGCCCAGCACCCGGTTGAAGACGATCTTTTCCTCGAAAATCTGACGCACGCCCTGCACGAATTCGGGTTCGAAGACCACCGGTTGTGCGGGCGGGTGAATGAGGCGTGTCATGCCGGCGGCCCCTGCTGCGTCACAGACGACTGAAATCGGGTGTGCGCTTTTCCAGGAACGCCGAAAACGCCTCTTTGGCGGCCGGCTCGCGCAGCATGCGGCCAAAAATGGCGCCTTCTTCGGCCATACGTTGCAGCACGGTTTCTTGCTGTGCCCCCTTCATCAGGCGCTTGGTCTCGACCAGCGATGTCAGAGGCTTGGCCGCCAGCTTGCGCGCCACTTGCTGCGTGTATGCATTGACCTCGGCGGGCGGCAATATCTTGTTGACCAGCCCCACCTCCAACGCGGCGTCGGCGTAGATCGGCTCACCCAGCAGCAGGGCCTCGGCGGCGCGGTGGTAGCCGAACATTTGCGGCGCGATCAGGCTCGATGCCCCTTCGGCACATAGCCCGAGGTTGACGAACGGCATCGAAAACGCCGCGTTGTCACCTGCATAGACCAGATCACAGTGAAACAGAAGCGTGGTGCCGATACCCACCGCCGGGCCGCATACCGCCGCCACCAGGGGCTTCGGGAAGGTGGCAATGGCGCGCAGGAATTGAAATACTGGGCTGTCCAGTCCTGTTGGCGGCTGCTGCAAAAACTCTTCGATGTCGTTGCCAGCGCAGAACATCGCCTCCTGCCCCTGGATGACCGCGACTCGTACCGCGGCATCGTCAGCGGCACGAACCAGCGCAGCGGCGAGCTGGGCGTACATCGCCGCCGTGAGCGCATTTTTGCGCTGGGGGCGGTTGAAGGTGAGCGTCAGCACGCCCGCTTCGGTGTGTTCGAGGATGTCAGACATGGGGGACGTTTGGCCGTGATGGCGATGATTATGACGAAAGTTTTTGACCGGGAGACGCAGGCCGCCGCGACGAGCACGGGGTAGCGCGCGTGGGCTTCACAGATGGATCCGCGCTTGCACGGTTGGCGTCGCGGGCATTCTCCGCACGTGTATCCTCTGGCTGCCGGAGCCCTGCCGAGCAGGGGCGGCGACGACACGCCGCGCGCCACGCGCGCGGCCGCACGCTTTCACTGCTGCGGCGTTCGCGCAGGCCAACCCCATCCCTCCGCGCGGTCACAGTCGACAGCCAGACCGCACCACCGGTCCCGAACGGGCTCTGCAGACCGCCGGGAGCGGGCGTGCCAACGGGTCGACGAGACGCATCGCCGCGACCGGCGGGATCGAGCCTCAGACCCGCTCGAAAATGCCCGCTGCGCCCTGCCCCATGCCCACACACATTGTGACCATACCATAGCGCAGCTGGTGGCGACGCAGCGCATGCACCACGGTGGCCGACCGAATCGCCCCCGTTGCACCCAGCGGGTGCCCCAGCGCGATCGCACCGCCCATTGGATTGACCTTGGCCGGATCGAGCCCCAGCTGGTTGATCACCGCCAGCGACTGCGCGGCAAACGCCTCGTTGAGCTCGATCCAGTCCAGATCGTCTTGCTTTAGCCCCGCCGCGCGCAAGGCAGCGGGGATGGCCTCGATGGGGCCGATGCCCATGATGTGCGGCGGCACCCCGCGCGAGGCGTAGCTGACGAAGCGCGCCAGCGGCTGCAAGCCAAAGCGCTGAATGGCCGCCTCGCTGGCCAGAATGAGAGCGCCGGCACCGTCGGACGTCTGTGAGCTGTTGCCGGCCGTCACCGTTCCCAGTCCGGTGGCGCTCAAATCGGCGCGCCGCGGCGTGGCAAACACCGGTTTGAGCTTGCCCAGCGCTTCCAGGCTGGTGTCGGCGCGCGGCCCTTCGTCCAGCTCGACGGTGCGGCTGTCCACGCGTACCTGGCCGCTGTCGAGGTCGAGTGTGCGGCTGTGCACCGTCACCGGCGTGATTTCGTCCTTGAATTCCCCGGCTTGCTGCGCACGGATGGCGCGCTGGTGTGACTGCAGGGCAAAGGCATCCTGTGCTTCGCGCGTGACCTTCCACTGCTGTGCCACCTTCTCGGCCGTCAGGCCCATGCCGTAGGCGATGCCGTAGTCATCGACGTTGTCGGTATTGGCAAAGATGGCGGGCGACAGGCTCGGCGAGTTACCCATCATCGGCACCATGCTCATGCTCTCCACGCCGGCGGCGATCATCACGTCGGCTTCGCCGACGCGGATGCGATCGGCCGCCATCTGCACCGCCGACAAGCCTGAGGCGCAGAAGCGGTTGACGGTGATGCCACCGACGCTCTTGGGCAAACCGGCCAGCACGGCGCCGACGCGCGCGACGTTGAGGCCCTGCTGCGCCTCGGGAATGGCACAGCCGCAAATCACGTCTTCGATGGCGGCGGGGTCGAGTCCCGGCACTTGCGCCACCGCCGCGCGCAGCACGTGCGCCAGCAAATCGTCGGGCCGGGTCTGGCGAAAGTAGCCCTTGTGCGACTTGCCGATGGGCGTGCGGGTGGCCGCGACGATGTAGGCATCTCTGAGGTGTTTCATGTCGGGTATCTCCGCATCGGTTCTCAGTTGCGCAGCGGCTTGCCGCTGTTGAGCAGGGCCATGATGCGCTCCTGCGTCTTGGGTTGGGTGATGAGGGCGCAAAACGCCTCGCGCTCGAGCTGCATCAAATATTCCTCGCTGACCAGCGTACCCGGCTCGACGTCGCCGCCGGTGACGACATGGGCGATACGCTGGGCGATGTGGAAGTCGTAGGCGGTGATGAAGCCGCCGTCGCGCATATTGACCAGCGAGCCAAGGATGGTGGCCTTGCCGCTGCGCCCCGCCACCGGAAAGGGGCGCTTGAGCGGCGGGCGGTAGCCGGCTTCGCGCATCGCCTGCGCGGTGCGGATGGCCACGTACAACAGCTCATCGCGGTGCGGCACGATGATGTCGCTGTCCAGCAGATAGCCCAGCTTGCGGCTTTCCAGCGCGCTGGTGCCCACCGTGGCCATCGCCGCCGCCTTGAAGCCTTCGGTCAAGAAGGGCAGCAGATCGACGTCGGCGCTGCCCCCGCCCGCGCGCAAACGGGCGTTTTCCGCGGCGCGGCGCGCGATGTAGGTCAGACCACCTGCGCCCGGAATCAGGCCCACGCCCACTTCCACCAAGCCGATGTAGCTCTCCATGTGCGCGACGCGACGCGCGCAATGCACCGCCAGCTCGCAGCCGCCACCCAAGGCCATGCCGCGCACCGCGGCCACCGTGGGCACCTGGGCGTAGCGCAGGCGCAACATCACGCGCTGCATCTCCGCCTCCACCGACTCGATGGCTTGTACCCCCATGGCGGCAAAGGCGGGCAACGTCGCTTGTAAATCGGCGCCCACCGAAAACGGCTCCTCACCCGACCACACCACCAGCCCCGCAAAGCGCGCCTCGGCCTCCTGCACTGCGCGGTCGAGCCCCTCGACCACCGCCGGGCTGATGGCGTGCATCTTGGTCTTGAGGCTGGCAATCAGCACATCGTCCAGCCCTGGGCGCGTCAGCGTCCACAGGCGAATGGCGTCGTCTTCATAGACGGTGGTGCCGTCGGTGCGCCAGTCGGGGCCGGCCTCCCCGAGTACGCGCTCACGGTAGAGCTGGCGGCCATGCACCGGCAGCGTGCGCGGCGGCTCGAACCGCCCACTGGCTGGGTTCCACGATCCCTCGGGCTGATGCACACCGCCGCGCTCGGCCACCGGGCCTTCGAACACCCAGGCCGGCAGCGGTGTTTTGCACAGAGCGCGGCCAGCGTCGATGTCCTCTTGCACCATACGCGCCACCTCCAGCCAACCGGCCTCTTGCCACAGCTCGAAAGGTCCTTGCTGCATGCCAAAACCCCAGCGCATGGCCTGGTCCACATCGCGCGCCGTCTCGGCAATCGACTGCAGGTGCAGCGCGGCGTAGTGAAAACCGTTGCGCAAGATGGCCCACAAAAACTGCCCTTGAGGCCCTTCGGCGTTGCGCAGCAGCCGCAGGCGCTCGGGCGCCGGTTTTTTCAGCATGCGGCCATAAACCTCGTCGGCCTTTTGCCCCGCGGGCACGTAGTCGCCGCGGGCCAGGTCGAAGCGCAGCACGTCGCGCCCCACCTTTTTGTAGAAACCCGCCTTGGTTTTTTGCCCCAGGTGCCCTTTGTCGAGCAGGGCTTGCAGCACGGCTGGGGTGGCAAAGCTGTCATAGAATGGGTCCGTCTCGGGCGAGAGCTGGGTCTGCATCGTGCGGATGACGTGCGCCAGCGTATCCAACCCCACCACGTCGGCAGTGCGGAACGTGCCACTGGAGGCGCGCCCCAGGCGCTTGCCGGTCAGGTCATCGACCACATCGAAGCTCAGCCCGTAGCGCTCGGCTTCGCGCATGGTCGACAGCATCCCCGCAATGCCGATGCGGTTGGCGATGAAGTTGGGCGTGTCCTTGGCGCGGACCACGTTCTTGCCCAGCGTGGTGGTACAAAACGCCTCCAGGGTGTCGAGTACATCGGCGCGCGTGACGGGGGTGGCAATCAGCTCCACCAGCGGCATGTAGCGCGGCGGGTTGAAGAAGTGGATGCCGCAGAAGCGCGACCGCAGCGCCTCGGGCAGCGGCTCGGCCAGTTGGCCAATCGACAGCCCCGAGGTGTTGGACGCCAGGATGGCACCCTCGGCCAAGTACGGTGCAATGCGCGCGTACAGCGCGTGCTTCCAGTCCATGCGCTCAGCAATGGCCTCGATGACCAGGTCGCACTCGCGCAGCCACTCCAAGTGTTCGTCGTAGTTGGCGGGCCGGATCAGATCGGCTTCCTCGGCCACGCCCAGCGGACTGGGTTTGAGCTTTTTCAGGTTGGCAATCGCCTGGCGCGCAATCGCACTCTTGTCGGCGCCGTCTTTGGCCAGGTCGAACAGCACCACGGGCACGCGAACGTTGATCAGGTGCGCGGCGATTTGCGCACCCATGACGCCCGCGCCCAGCACGGCGACGCGTTGAATGGTGAATCGGGACATGGGTATGAATCCTTGGTGGAATGCAAGAGGCCACCTGTCGGCGCCTCTTGCGCGGGGCGCGTCAGGGCACGCGCACCCAGGTTTGAGTTCGACCGATGAACAGCACCGAGCCGCGGACCTCCAGCTTGGCCCCGCTTTCCACCGGCGTCAGGCGCAGCGTGTAGGTTTTGCCGCTTTCCGGGTCGAGGATGGTGCCGCCTTCCCACACCGCCTTGCCCGGCACCTGGCGCGCTCCGCGGATGATCTCCAGCCCAATCAGGGGCTGGTCCTTGCGGTCGTCGGTACAAGCGGTGCAACGGCGGTTCGGGTCGGCGCCCTTGCGCAACAGTTTTTCGATGCGGCCGGTGAGCACGCCTTCCTTCTCGGTGATCACCACCTCGCTCTTGACCTCCTTGGTCTCGTCATCGATGGTGTGCCAGCGGCCCACCGGGGTCATTTGCGCCCACGCCGGCGCAACGGCGCCTGCGGCCACGCACAGCGCCAGGACGGCGCGGCGTAGCGCCGACGGCATGGGATGGCGGGTATGTCTCATCGATCGTCTCCTCTCTATGAAAAGCAAAGGTCTGCGTCAAACGCTGCGGGCGGCGGGTTGGGCTGTGCTCACGCCAACGCCGCCTCGGTGTCGAGCAACACGGCGCTGCCGGTGCGCGCCAGGCGCATCTGCAGCGTGGCCTCCGGGAACAACTTGGCAAAGTAAAAGCGTGCCGTCTGCAGCTTGCCGGTGTAGAAGGGGTCGGTGCTGCCGGCAGCGATCGCCTTCAGCGCCACCGAGGCCATGCGGGCGAAGAAGTAGCCAAACACCAGGTGACCCGCCACGCGCAGGTAGGGCACCGCGGCTGCGCCCGCTTCGTCCGGGTTTTGCAGCGCCTTGAAGCCGATTTCGGTGGTGAACTTGGTCATCTGGTCCGCCAGCTGCGCCAACGGGTTGATGAATTCGCTCATCTTTTCGTTGACGCCCTCCTCTTCCAACAAGGTCTGCACCAGCTTGCCGAATTTCTTCAGGGTGGCGCCGTTGTTGCCCAACACCTTGCGCCCCAACAGGTCCAGGCTCTGGATGGTGTTGGTGCCCTCGTAGATCATGTTGATGCGGGCGTCGCGCACGAATTGCTCCATGCCCCATTCTTTGATGTAGCCGTGGCCACCGAACACCTGCAGGCACTCATTGACGGCGACGAATCCGTTGTCGGTCAAGAACGCCTTGGCGATGGGGGTCAGCAGTGCCAGCAGCTCGGCACTGTCCTGGCGCACCCGCTCGTCCGGGTGGTGCAGTTCCTTGTCCAGCAGCAGCGCGCAGTAAATCAGCAGCGCCCGACCGCCCTCGGCATAGGCTTTGGCGGTCAGCAGCATACGGCGCACGTCCGGATGCACGATAATCGGATCGGCCGGCTTGTCCTTGGCCTTGGGGCCCGACAGCGCGCGCATCTGCACACGGTCTTTGGCATAGGCCAGCGCGTTTTGGAAGGCCACCTCGGTCAGACCCACCGACTGGTTGCCCACGCCCAGGCGCGCCGCGTTCATCATCACGAACATGGCCTGCAACCCCTTGTTGGGCTGGCCCACCATGGTGCCGACGGCGCCATCCAGAATCATTTGGCAGGTGGCGTTGCCGTGAATGCCCATCTTGTGCTCGATGCCGCCGCAGTAGATGGCGTTGCGCTCACCCAGGCTGCCGTCCGGGTTGACCTTGAACTTGGGCACGACGAACAGGCTGATACCCTTGGTGCCGGCCGGCGCATCGGGCAGGCGCGCCAGCACCAGGTGGACGATGTTTTCCGCCAGATCGTGTTCACCGGCGGAGATGAAGATCTTTTGCCCAGTGAGCTTGTAGGTGCCATCGGGCTGCGGCTCGGCCTTGGTGCGCAGCAGACCCAGGTCGGTACCGCAATGCGGCTCGGTCAGGCACATGGTGCCGGTCCACTCGCCGCTGGTCAGCTTGGGCAAGTACAGGCGCTTTTGCTCCTCGGTGCCGTGGGCGTGCAGGCATTCGTAGGCGCCGTGGCTCAGGCCCGGGTACATGGTCCAGGCCTGGTTGGCGCTGTTGAGCATCTCATAAATTGCCTGGTTGACCACGAACGGCAAGCCCTGGCCACCGTGCTGCGGGTCGCAGCTCAGCGCGGGCCAGCCGCCTTGCACATACTGTTGGTAGGCCGCCTTGAAGCCGCTTGGGGTGGTCACGCTGTGGGTGCTTTTGTCGAGCGTGCAACCCTCCGTATCACCCGAGATGTTGAGCGGAAAAATCACCTCGGCAGCGAATTTGCCGCCCTCTTGCAGCACGGCGTTGATGGTGTCGGCATCCACGTCGGCGTGTGGCGGGCACACCTTCAATTCATCGACGACGTTGAGGACCTCATGCAGCACGAATTGCATGTCGCGCAGAGGAGGGGTGTATCGGGGCATGGGGGTCTCCTGAGTTCAGGGTTGGGTGGAAAACGAAAACGCATTCGACGCGTAGCACGGCACAGGCGCCTGCGCTCTGGCGGCTTACGTGTCCTGGCGACGGTACCGTGCCAACAGGTTGTCAAAGCCGGTGCGCGCGCGCTGCAAGCCGCCCGGGCTGCGCAGAAAACGCGCCTCGTAGTGCAGCGCCAGAATGAGTCCGTGGATCTCGAAGGCCATCTGCGCCGGGTCGGTGTCGGCGCGCAGGTGCCCCTCGTCGATGGCTAACTGGACCGCGCGACGCACCGCCGCCTGCCAGGTGTTGACGGTCTCGACCAGCGCGTCACGCACCGGTCCCGGACGGTCGTCGAACTCGACCGCACCGCTGATGTAGATGCAGCCGGAGTCGATTTCGAGCGACGTCTGCCGCATCCAGTTATCGAACAGCGCCCGCAAGCGCGGCAACCCGCGCGGAGCGGCCAGCGCCGGACGAAAGACCTCGCGCTCGAAGCGAGCGTGGTACTCGCGCACCACCGAGATCTGTAACTCCTCGCGTGAGCCGAAGTGGGCAAAGACGCCCGACTTGCTCATGCCCATGATCTCGCCGATGGCCCCGATGCTCAGACCCTCGAGCCCGACCTGGGAAGCCAGCGACAGCGCCGCGTCCACAATGGCGGCTTTCGTTTGCTGCCCCTTGTGCACCGCTTTCGTGGCCCGGGTGGTGGCAGCGCGGGTGTGCGCTCCCCGGACACGACTGCCAGTGGTGCGAGAAACGTCGCTCTCGGCCATCGGGACCTCCAAAATAAAACGAACGATCGTTCTATTTTAGAGGGGTTTGCGGTCTTGTCAACCGGTATGTGCGCCGGGGCGCCGCGCCCCGGCCAACGCACGCGGCCGCTGCCCCAACGACACGCCGCCCCGCGCCGGCGGATGGATGAAACCCACCCACCCGAGGGGCGGGCGCACACGGCCCGCCTGCGGGTTCGCCCTCAGTGAGAGCGAATCATGGTGCCGAAGGGCTGATCGCTCAACACCTCCAACAGCATGGCGTGCGGCACGCGGCCGTCGATGATGTGCACCGCGCGCACCCCGCTCTTGGCCGCATCCAGCGCACCGGCGATCTTGGGGATCATGCCGCCGCTGATGGTGCCGTCGGCCACCAACTCGTCGATGCGGCGTGGCGTCAACTCAGGCAACAGTTGGCCCTGTTTGTCCAGCACGCCCGGGATGTTGGTCAGCATCAGCAGTTTTTCGGCTTGCAGCACGGTGGCCAGTTTGGCTGCCACCACGTCGGCGTTGATGTTGTAGCTCTCGTTGTGCTCGCCAAAGCCGATCGGGCTGACCACCGGGATGAACTGATCCTCCTGTAAGGCCCGCACCACCGACGGGTCGATGGAGACGATGTCGCCGACCTGGCCGACGTCGTGTTCGACGCTGGGGTCATTGAGATCGACCATGCGCAGCTTGCGCGCGCGGATCATGGCGCCGTCGCGCCCGGTCAAGCCCACCGCCTTGCCCCCGGCACGGTTGATCAGGCCGACGATGTCCTGCTGCACCTCCCCCGCCAGCACCCACTCGACGACTTCCATCGTCTCGGCATCGGTCACGCGCATGCCCTGGATGAACTGGCCCTGTTTGCCCAGGCGCTTGAGCAAGGTCTCGATCTGCGGGCCGCCACCGTGCACCACCACGGGGTTGATACCCACCAGCTTGAGCAGCACCACGTCCTCGGCAAACGCTGCTTGCAACTCGGGGTCGGTCATCGCATTGCCGCCGTACTTGATGACCATCGTTTTGCCGTGGTACTTGCGGATGTAGGGCAGTGCCTGCGCCAGCACTTCGGCGCGGTCGCGGGGCTGCAGGTGAGACAGATCGCGGCTGGTGTGGAGCATGGGATTCGGAGTAGGATGATGCCCGGGTGGACTGGCGATCGGAAACCAACCGGCAAGCGCTCGCATCCCATCCAGCAGCCCAGGGCCACGCCGGGCCTGCCGGCATGACGCTGATCGGGCACGGGCGCATGCGTTCGGTACGGAGAAGGATTGTGCCGCAAGAAATCGAGCTGAAGCTGGCGCTTCCTGGTTTGGATGGCGCCCAAGTGGAGCGCGCGCTGCGCTCGCATCCGCTGCTGCGACACCGCCCCATACAGCGCCTGCGCCTGACCAACCGTTATTACGACACCCCCGACGGCTGGCTGCGCCAGCAGCGCTGCGCATTGCGGGTGCGCGGCATCGAACGGCTCGACGCCACCGAACACGCGTTGAATGGCATCGATGCGAAGGCGCCTGGCGGCGCGCGGCAATGGGAGCAAACCCTCAAAACCGCGGGTGAAGGCGCCTTGAGTACGCGCGGCGAGTGGACGACACCGTTGCGCCGCACTGCCCTCGACACCGCGGCGTTGACCAACACGCCCTTGGGTGGACTGCCCGATTGGGAGGCGCAGGTTGCCGCCCTACGACCGGTCTATGAAACCCAATGCGTGCGCACCCTGTGGACGGTGCGCCGACGCGACGGCAGCGTCATCGAGGTAGCGCTGGACGTGGGCCGCCTACGCGCCGTGGGGCGGCGCGCCCCCCTGTTGGAGCTGGAATTGGAACTGATCGAGGGCGACGCGACCGCCCTGTACGAACTGGCCGCGCGCTTGGGCACACGCCTGCCCTTGATCCCGGCGCGAACCAGCAAGGCGCAGCAGGCCCAGCGTCTGGCCGACGGATGCTTCGACGCCGCGGTGCGGGCGCGCACGCCCAACCTACCGCGCGCCGCCGACCCTGCCACCGTCGCACGCGCTGCACTGGGCGACGCCCTGGGCCAACTGTGCGACAACCTGCTGCTGATTGCGCGCAGCGACGACCCGGAAGCCGTTCACCAAGCCCGCGTCGGCTGGCGGCGCTGGCGCAGCCTGCTGCGCCTGCTGCGGCCGTGGTTGCCGCCACCGCCCGACCGCGCCGCGTTGCGCCCGCTGCTTGATGCCCTGGGCGCGGTGCGTGATCTGGATGTGGCCCAAACGGAAACCCTACCCGCCTGGGCCGACGCCTTTATCGAAGACGCCACTCAACATCCCGAACGGCAGCGCGCCGTGCAACGCAGTCTGCGCGCGCTGCGGCACGCCGCCGCGCAGCAGCGCCAACGGCTTCGGGCCCTGTTGCGTGAGCCCAGTGTCACCCAGGCTCTGCTGGTCTGCAGTGCGTGGCTGCACGCGCTGCCGGCCCGCATCGACGCCCCCGAGGACTGGGCGGCTGAGCGTCTGCGCCGCTGGCAGCAGCGCCTGCTGCGCACCCTAGAGGCGGCCCAGAGCGACACGGGCGCGGCCTCCCTGGCTCCAGCGGCCACACCGGCCGACGCGCCAGAAGCGCCGAACGTGCCCGCCGCGGCGCCGGCGCAGCCGGCTGGCAGCCCAGACCGCGTCGAGATACTGCACGCGGCGCGCCTGCTGGCCAAACGGCTGCGCTACGGCGCCGAAGCGGTCGCTCCGACCCTGGGTGGCCGGCTGCTGCGACGCCTGTTGCGCTGGCAACGGCACGCGCGCGATTGGCAAACGCGCATCGGTGCCCAGCGCGACCTGCAGCTGGCCGCGCAGTGGTTGACGGCACATGGGCAGGATCCCGCATGGGCCGCTTTCGTGCGCGGCGCGGCGGCCGCTCTGCGACGTTTGCGCTAGGTCAAACTCTGACCGCGTCGGGCGTCTGGGCTCGGAACGGGTTCGCTGGTGGACACTCAAAGCCGATAACCCCACACTACCCATGGTCATGACCCGCGCACCGCACCCCTTGCCGCCCCGCCCGGCACCTTCCCAGACGTCAGACCCCGCCTCCAGTGCCCCCCTCTGGCACGCCCTGCCGCCCGACGCCACCCTCGAGCATCTGGGCAGCCACGCACGCGGACTCAGTGCCGCCGACGCCGCCGCGCGCCTGCTGCAGCACGGCGAAAACCGGCTGCGAGAAGCGCCGCCCATGCCCCTGTGGCGACGTGTGCTGCGGCAGTTCGACAACCTGCTGATCTGGGTGCTGCTGGTGGCCGCGGCCATCACGGTCGCCATCGATCACGTGGTCGACGCCGCCGTCATCGTCGCCGTGGTGCTGCTCAACGTCACCATCGGGCTGGTGCAGGAGGGCAAAGCCGAGCGCGCCCTGGCGGCCATTCGCCGCCTGCTGGCCCCGCAAGCACATGTGTGGCGCGACGGCCATTTGCTGGCCCTCGATGCGGCCCATCTGGTGCCGGGTGACGTGATTCAGGTCAACGCAGGTGACAATCTGCCCGCCGACGTACGGTGGCTGAGCACGCATGAACTGCAGATCGATGAATCCGCCCTCACCGGTGAGTCGGTCCCAGTGAGCAAACACCCGGCCGCGGTGGCGGCCGACGCCGCGCTCGGCGATCGGCGCAGCATGGGCTACGCCGGCACCCTGGCCACCGCCGGCCAAGGGGTGGGGGTGGTGGTGGCCACGGGGATGGCAACCGAGGTTGGCCGCATCGGCCAACTGCTGCAAGACGTAGCCGAAACCAGCACGCCGCTGGTGCGGCAAATGGCGCAGATGGGCCGCTGGATCACACTGGCCGTGCTGGCCGCTGCGGCCTTGCTGTTCGGCTTTGGATGGGGCGTGCGCGGGCTGCCGGCGCTGGACACCTTCATGGCTGCGGTGGGGTTGGCCGTGGCCGCCATCCCCGAAGGACTGCCGGCCATCATGACGGTGACGCTCGCCATCGGCGTGCAGCGCATGGCCCAGCAGCGCGCCATCGTGCGGCGGCTGCCAGCGGTCGAAACCCTGGGCTGCGTCACCGTCATCTGCTCGGACAAAACCGGCACCCTCACGCGCAACGAAATGACGGTGCAGCAGGTCGTGCTCGCCGAGGCGCTGATCGACGTCGAAGGGGTGGGCTACGCACCCACCGGCGCCCTGCTGCGCGACGGCGCGCCCCTGCAGCCGGGTGAACTCTGGCGCGAAGCGCCGACCCTGCTTGCGCTGGCCGAAGGGGCTGCGCTGTGCAACGACGCCGAGCTGCTGCGCGCCGAAGACGGCCACTGGCAGCTCGCCGGCGACCCCACGGAAGGGGCCCTGCTGACGCTGGCGATGAAGGCGGGGCTGGACCCGCAGCGCTTGGCCCTGGAGCGTCCGCGCACCGCGGTACTACCGTTCGAATCGAGTCGGCGCTACATGGCCACGGCCCACCGGCGCGACGATGGCTCGCTGGAAGTGTGGCTCAAGGGGGCGCCGGAGCGTGTGTTGGCCCTATGCACCCACGCCCTCGACGAGCGTGGACAGTCCATGGCACTGCAGCAGGCCGCTTGGGAGCAGCGCATTCAGGCCCAGGCGGCGCTGGGGCGGCGCGTACTGGCGATGGCGCGCGGCACACTGCCAGCCGGCGCTGCGCTCACGCACGAAACCCTCCCCGCCGATCTCGCTCTGGTGGGACTGGTCGGCATCATCGATCCACCGCGGGAAGAAGCGCGCGCCGCCATCGCGCTGTGCCAGGGCGCGGGCATACGCGTCACGATGATCACCGGCGACCACGCCTTGACCGCGCAGGCCATCGCGCGTGCGCTGGGGCTGCGTGCCACCGACCACGTGCTGACGGGTGCCGACATCGAAGCCTTCGACGAGGCGGCGCTGCGCCGTGCGGTGCGGCACTGCGACGTCTTCGCACGCGCGGCGCCGGAACACAAACTGCGCCTGGTACGTGCACTGCAGGCTCACGGTGAGGTGGTAGCCATGACCGGCGACGGTGTCAATGACGCTCCGGCCCTCAAAGCCGCCGACGTGGGTGTGGCAATGGGGCAAAAAGGCACCGAGGCCGCGCAGCGCGCCGCCGCCATGGTGCTGACCGATGACAATTTCGCCACCATCGCGCGCGCCGTGCGCGAAGGCCGCACCGTCTATGACAACCTGCGCAAAGTGATCACCTTCTTGTTGCCCATCAATGGCGGCGAATCGGTGTCCTTGCTGGTGGCCGTACTGCTGGGGCTGGCCTTGCCGATCGCGCCGGTACAAATCCTGTGGGTCAATATGGTCAGCTCCATCGCGTTGGCGGCGGTGCTGGCCTTCGAACCCACCGAAGCCGACGTGATGCGCCGCCCGCCGCGGCCACCGAAGCAGCCGATGCTCACGCCGTTCGTGCTGTGGCGCATCGCCCTGGTGTCGGCGCTGTTTGCCATCGGTATCTTTGGCGTCTACCGCTGGGCGCTGGACAACGGACACGACCACGCCACCGCGCAGACCCTGGCCGTCAATACCCTGGTGGCCATGGAGGTGTTTTATCTGTTTAGCGTGCGCTATCTGCGGGCACCCTCGTTCACCTGGGCCGGGGTACAGGGCACCCCGCGCGTGCTGCTGGCCGTCGCCGGCGCCTGCGCCTTGCAGGCCCTCTTCACCTATACCCCGTTCATGCACGAATGGTTTGGCAGTGCGGCGCTGTCGCTGCCACAGCTGGCGTTGTGCGCCGCCATGGGGGTGGCGGTGCTGGCGGTGCTGGAGCTGGAAAAGGCCGTGTTGCGGCGCTGGCGCTTGGTTTGATGGAACTTTCGGGCGATAATTGATCCATTTTCAGCCCCTGGATCCACACCAGCGCCGCTGCATCATGAGCAAAAAAGTCTACATCCGCACCTTCGGCTGCCAGATGAACGAATACGACTCGGCCAAGATGGCCGACGTGCTGGCCGCCGCTGAAGGCTATACCCCCACCGACGACCCCGAAGAGGCCGACCTCATCCTCTTCAACACCTGCTCGGTGCGCGAAAAGGCGCAGGAAAAAGTCTTCTCCGACTTGGGGCGGGTCAAGCATCTCAAGAAGAGGGGGGTGCTCATCGGCGTCGGCGGCTGTGTCGCCAGCCAGGAGGGCGAAGCCATCATCCAACGCGCCCCGTACGTGGATGTGGTCTTTGGCCCGCAGACCCTGCACCGCCTGCCGCAGCTGCTGCGCGAGCGCCAAAGGCAAGCGCGGCCGCAGGTGGACATCCGTTTCCCCGAAATCGAAAAGTTCGACCACCTGCCGCCAGCGCGGGTCGAGGGCGCCTCGGCCTTCGTCAGCATCATGGAAGGCTGCAGCAAATACTGCAGCTATTGCGTGGTCCCCTATACCCGCGGCGAAGAAGTCTCTCGCCCGCTGGAGGACGTACTGGTCGAGGTGGCCGGCCTGGCCGAGCAGGGCGTCAAAGAAATCACCCTGCTGGGCCAAAACGTCAACGCCTGGCGTGGCGGCGAAGGCGAGGACTTCGCCCTGCTGCTGGAGTGTGTGGCCGACATCCCCGGCATCGAGCGCCTGCGCTACACCACCAGCCACCCCAACGAATTCACCCCGCGGCTGATCGAGGCTTACGCACGCATCCCCAAGCTGGTCAATCACCTGCACCTGCCGGTGCAGCACGGCAGCGACAGGATCCTGGCGGCGATGAAGCGCGGCTACACCGCCTTGGAGTACAAGCACACCATCCGCAAGCTGCGCGCGGTGCGCCCCGACATCAGTGTGTCGAGTGACTTCATCGTCGGCTTCCCTGGCGAGAACGAAGACGACTTCGCCAAACTGATGAAGCTGGTCGAAGACGTGGGCTTCGACGCCAGCTTCAGCTTTATCTTCAGCCCCCGCCCGGGTACCCCAGCGGCCGACTTGCCCGACGACACACCGCACGACGTCAAGCTGCGCCGTCTGCACACCTTGCAGAAGGCGCTGGAAGCGAATGTTGCGCGCATCAGCGCCAGCCGCGTCGGCACCGTACAACGCATCCTGGTCGAAGGCCCGTCGAAGAAAAACCCGCACGAACTGATGGGCCGCACCGAGTGCAACCGCATCGTCAACTTCGACGGCGGCCCACACGCCCAACGTCTCATCGGCCAGATGATCGACGTCACCATCACCCAGGCGCTGCCGCACTCGCTGCGGGGGGAGGTGGTGGTGCGGGACGAACCGTAACGCAAGAGTGGCACGGCCGCCGGTGGACGAGCCACACATCGCTTACTGGGGTCCCAAAGTCCCCGATCACCTGCCGCACCACCTATCAAACCCCACCTGTCCCACCTTCGCCCTCCACACGATGTACGCAAGCCCTGGCTAGCTCAGCACCACGGCTGTTCGGCGCTCATCGCACCAACTACGCGCGCAAACACGCCGCTCATCCGTCGATCGACCGCGTCCATCGCCCAAGCGATCCGGCGGTCCGTACTGGGGCTACGATTTCGGACATGCAAGTGGATGCGATGAATCTCCGATGCGCGCGGCGCACACGTCGGGTACTGCGTGCCTGCTCCGGGGTCACCTTGGTCGAGCTGATGGTCGCGGTGGCTGTACTGGGTATCATGGCTGCCATTGGATTACCCAGCTTTCAAGGGTTTATTGCCAGCAATCAGCTGCGCAGCGCCACCCAAGACCTCTATGGTTCACTCCAACTGGCTCGCATCGAGGCCATCCGACGCAATGCGCGAGTGACGGTTTGCAAAGCCAATACCAGCCTGACGAACTGTGACAACAGCGGTGCCTGGCACAACGGTTGGATCGTTTTCTTGGACAACACCGTTGGTGCGACGCCCGCCGTTGATTCGGGCGACACCATCCTATCCACACGACAGGCGCTGCCCGCGCCCTTGCGTGTTCTTGGCAATGGAGGCGCCAATGGAACGGCCACATATGTTTCGTTTACCGCCGAAGGTCAAAGTCGGCAGCTCAACCGAGCCATGCTAGCCGGCACGCTGCGCGTCTGTAGCACCAGCCCCCACCTCGAAGACGGCAAGCGCGCGCGCGACCTGGTCATCAGCGTAACAGGGCGCATCGCATCCGACGCTGCGCCCGCACTCGACGCGACTTGTCCTGGCCCATGAAAGCACCGAAATCCATCACTGTGGCTAACCGGCTTCACCGCCCGCACCAGCGTGGCGCGGGACTGGTGGAAGTATTGGTCGCAATCATCGTATTTTCGATAGGCGTGATTGGTATGGTTCGCATGCAAGCTCAAGCCCTCAAGAACGCCGAAAGTGCCTATTTGCGCACTCAAGCCAACATGCTCGGTTACTACATGTTAGATGCACTGCGTATCGATCGCATTCGCGCCCGTGACGGACTCTACAATTTAAACAAGATCTGCACCATACCGCCGGCGGGCTCGTCGCTCATCGCTTACCAACATGAACAATGGTTACAAGCCATAAAAACCAGTTTAGGCAATCACAATGGCACCTGCGGTGAAATAGTCGTCCCTGAAAAATTCATTTTCACGCCGCCCTTAGCCGCAGCTGGGCAGGGTTGGCGCCACTGGTCTCGGTTGGCCGCCGCTGGGCGAGCCACCGGCCGATGAGGCGCACGGCCGCAATGAGGCGCAAAAAAGCTCGCCTCAAGAAGGGCACGCCCTTCTTCGTGATCATGCGCAGCAGCCAGCGGATGTTGTAGCCCGCCGCGCACAGCACCGCGTGCAGCCGGTCGCCCTGCTCGCCCTTGAGATGGCACCTGTCCATGCGGTGATCCTGCTTCAAGTGCCCGATGACCGGCTCGATGGCCTGGCGGCGCTTGAGCAGTCTGCGCTCCTCGTGCGTCAGGCGCTTGATCTTGCCGCGGTGCACCAGGCGCACATCCGCAATGTCGGCCTCCACCCCGCGGTAGCCCAAGTCGGCATAGGCCGTGTTGGGCTTGATGCCGCTGTCCTGCATCAGGATCGTGGCCTGCTCCAGCTGCGCTTGCAGCGTGTGGCCGTCGTAGGGGTTGCCATGGAAGGCCCGGGCTCCGACGATGAGGCTGTGCTTCAGGGTGCTGGCAATGCCGACCTTGACGCCGAACTCGTAAGGGCATCGGGCCTTGCCCTTGTTGATGCACTCCACCTCCGGCGCGTGCCAGGCGTAGAGCTTTCGAGTCCCGTCGGCGGTCTTTCGGTTGGCAGTCTGCGCCACCAGACGCGCCGCCTTGTTGAGGGTGTGGCCAAGAGCGCTCTGGATGGCCTGCCCCAGGCGGCTGGCCTTGCGCTCGATCTCGCGCTGCAGCCTGGCCACGATGGTGCGCTGACGCTTGATGACCCGGCGCATGCGCGCAAACTGCCGCGCGTGCGCATAGCGCCCAGCCTTGCGGCTGAGGTCTTTGCCTTCCTTGGCAAAGGTCTGCTTCAGTGCAATGCCGGCTTGCTTGGCTGCTTGCACCAGCTTGGTGCGCGCGGTCTCGAGCAAGCGGCTGTCGGTCGGGTGCGCCACCGCCTTGGGTTGTACGGTGGTGTCCACCACCACGCGCTTGAGTTCCTGCGGCTTGATGAGTCCGGTTTCCACC
>NZ_VJON01000020.1 GCF_007556685.1 Tepidimonas charontis
CGATCCTGCTCCAGCCACCCCCAGCGCCGTCGATGACAAGACGCTCAATGCGCGGGTGGATGACATCCTCAAAGCGCGCCAAGTCAAACAGCCATGGTGTCCCGGCCCTGAGCACCCCTGGCGTCGTCTCTTCAGCGCTCCGCCCTCATGGGCTGGCCCATGGGCCAGCCCATGAGGACATACCTTCGGCGTCAAACCGGACATTTCTAACTTGCTCAGAGGGCGGACATTTCTACTTTGCCTTGACAGGGGGCGGCGACGCGGCGGCGCGCTCTCGCTTGGCGCGCCGGCACGAAGCGGCAGGTTCAATCGGCGGTCCAGGCGTCGATGCCCGCCAACACCAAGCCACCCAGCAGGATCAAAGTGATGTCCACGCTGCCCAACTTGAGCACGTAGGGGGCAAAAAACAGCGCCAGGAGCGCAAAACCGACCAGACCGGCCACACGGGATAAGGGCTTCATGATGCGGTTCGCTCCTCGAAGATCGTGATCAACGCACGTGCGGCCCGCAGCAAGCGCGCATCCTGCCGCGCCGCACCGATGGCCTGAATACCGGATAATCGACGGCGCGAATGTCCTGCGCGCGCTGCAGGCGCTCGCGCAGCGTGGGGCTGAGCGCGTCGCTACGCTGATGGAAGGCGTGGTGCAGAGCCAGCGCCAGCTCGGCGTCGTTGACGGTGGCATGCCACGCCACGGCGCGCTCTACCACCGCCGGCAAGGGCACTTCGTCCACGACCCCGTCCATCACTGCGATGAAGGCCCGTAGCGCGCGCCGGTGAAGACCATCGCGAAGATGGCCGGAAAGAAAAAGACGAGATAGAGCACCAGATCGACCTTGGCCTGGGTGCGCTGCGACCACTTGCGGTAGAGAAAGTCGCCGCGCACGTGCGCGCCGCGCGACAGCGCGTAGGCGCCCGCCATCATGAACAAGGCACCGTAGAGGGTGTAGCTCATGTCGAATGCCCATTTGGTGGGGCTATTCAAGCCGTAGCGCATCACCACCTCCAGACAGGTGCTGGCGGTGAGCACCAGCACGCACCAAGCAAAGGCATGACCGATGCCTCGATTCAACAGGTCGATCGTTCGGATCCAGCGTTCCATCGTCGCTCCCGTGTGGGGTCGCACATCACCCACCGGCGCGGCGCCGGTGGGCCGGCAGACCGCCGCCGCTCAGCGCGGCAGGCGAATCTTGTGCACGTGCTCGAAGGCCAGCTTGTTGTCGGCTTCGTTGGTGAAGTGATAGAAGCCCACCCGCCGCGACCAGGCCCGGAACGAGTCGTTGACCTCTTTGAACATATCGACTTCTTTTTCGAGCTTGGCGACCACCTTGTCCCACGCCTCGAGCTGCGCCTTGTAGATGTCCTGTGAGGTGCGCGACACCTGCACCTTGTGCTTGACGATGAGCTCTTGCAGATCGCGCGAGTAGTTGTCGTGGGCCAACGCCGTGTTGGCGGTGGAAGCGGCCTCGGCGGCGTATTTCAGAATCGCCTTCAGGTCGGCCGGCAGTGCGTTGTACTTGTCCTTGTTGAACAGGATCTCGAAGAACTCCTGCGCCTGGTGGTAGGAGCCCATCGAGTAGTACTTGGCCACGTCCTGCGCGCCGAAGCGCATGTCGGACGTCGGATTGTTGAACTCGAAGGCGTCGATGACGCCGCGCTGCATGGCCGGCACGATCTCACCACCGGGCAACTGCGCCACCGCCACGCCCATTTCCTGCAGCATGTCGGCGGCCAGACCGACGGTGCGGTATTTGAAGCCCTTCATCTCGGCGGCCGTGCGCGGCGGACGGTTCTTGAACCAGCCCAGCGGCTGACACGGCATCGGGAGGCAGAAAAAGCCGACCACGTTCAACCCCAGCTTGGCCAGCAGCTTTTCGTAGAGCTGCTGGCCGCCGCCTTGCGCAATCCAGCTCAGCGCAATCTCGGGCGTGGCAACGCTGACCGGGCCGGCACCAAACAGCGAGGCCACCTTGGACTTGCCGTACCAGTAGGCCGTGACGTGGTGGCCGGCATCCAGCACGCCCTTGCTGACCGCGTCCATGATCTCGAACGGCTTGACGACGGCCCCGGCCAGCAGATATTCCAGCCGCAGGCGGTTGCCCGCCATCTTACGGGCGCGGCCACGGCAGCGGTGGCCGCCTTGCGGAAAAAGCGCCGCCGCGAGGCTTGCGGCACGGCGGCGCGCGCCTGAGGGTCGGCAGGGCTGTGGGTCAGGGTCGGTTGTTTCATGGCGTCTCCTCTGTCGTTGGGTGGCCGGCGGCGAGGCGCGCGCGCCGCCAGAGCGCCGCACACAGCGGACACACCCCATCGACGCCCTCGAACGCACACCGTCGATACAGTCTAGGGTACCGGCCGTCGAACCGCCAGCCCCGCGCATCCGGACTTACCCTAGGCCGCTGTCACTTGCGCTACTGGGCGCCACGGGGCGTGGGGCGGCGGTGCGCAGGCCCCTGCCCCACGCGGGGCAGCAATGGTAGAGCGCCCCCGCGCCGTGGCCCGGCTGCGGGGCTCGCCCGTCGGGCCCACACCGCCACATCCACCCGCACGGCACGCCCGGGGCGACAGACGCACTAGAATTGACGTTTACGTAAACGTCAATATTGCGCCCACCCCATCCTGTGCCACACTTGCGCGCAGACCCACCGCCGAGGAGACTGCCGATGACTGAGCTCAGCGCCGAATTTCAAGCTCTGGCGCAGTACCGCCCGACGCACAAGGTGCGTTTCGTCACGGCCGCCAGCCTGTTCGACGGGCACGATGCGGCCATCAACATCATGCGCCGCATCCTGCAGAGCATGGGAGCGGAGGTGATCCACCTGGGCCACAACCGCTCGGTGGACGAGGTGGTGACCGCGGCGCTGCAAGAAGACGTGCAAGGCATCGCGGTGAGTTCCTACCAGGGCGGGCACGTCGAATATTTCAAATACATGGTCGATCAGTTGCGCGCGCGCGGCGGCGAGCACGTGCTGGTGTTCGGCGGCGGCGGCGGGGTGATCGTGCCCAGCGAAATCCGGGAGCTGATGGACTACGGCGTGGGGCGCATCTACAGCCCGGAAGACGGCCAGCGCATGGGCCTGCAGGGCATGATCGGCGAGATGCTGATGCGCTGCGACCGCGATTTGTCGGTCTACGCCCCCAAGACGCTGGAGGCGATTCGCGGCCACGGTGACGCCGCGTGGCGCGCGCTGGCGCAGCTGATCACGGCGGTGGAAAACGGTCAACTCGACGGCGGCCTGCTGGCCGAGCTGCGCGCGGCCGCAGCGGGCGCGCGCGTGCCGGTGCTGGGCATCACTGGCACGGGCGGCGCTGGCAAGTCGAGCCTGACCGACGAGCTGATCCGGCGCCTACGCCTGGACCAGGACGATGCGCTGCGCATCGCCGTCATCAGCATCGACCCGTCGCGGCGCAAGAGCGGCGGCGCCTTGCTGGGCGACCGCATCCGCATGAACGCCATCGGCCCGTGGCAGCAGGGCCCGCGCGTGTACATGCGCAGCCTCGCCACGCGCGACTTCGGCAGCGAGATCTCGGCCGCGCTGCCGGATGTGATCGCGGCCTGCAAGGTGGCGGGCTTCGATCTGGTGATCGTCGAGACCTCCGGCATCGGGCAGGGCGACGCCGCCATCGTGCCGCACGTCGATGTGCCGCTGTACGTGATGACACCCGAGTTCGGCGCTGCCAGCCAGCTGGAAAAAATCGACATGCTGGACTTCGCCGAGTTCGTGGCCATCAACAAGTTCGACCGCAAGGGCGCGCTGGATGCGCTGCGCGACGTGGCCAAGCAGGTGCAGCGCAACAAGGAAGCCTGGGGCCAGCCGCTGGAGGCGATGCCGGTGTTCGGCACCATGGCCGCTCGCTTCAACGACGATGGCGTCACGGCGCTGTACCAGGCGTTGCTGCCGCGCTTGGCAGCGCTGGGCTTGACACTGCCACTGGGTGTGGAGGGCGGCCGGCTGCCGCGTGTGCACACGCGCCACAGCACGCACTCGGTGCCGATCGTGCCACCGGCGCGCAGCCGCTACCTGGCCGAAATCGCCGCGACCGTGCGCGGCTACAAGCAGCGCGTGCAGCGCAACGTGCGCTTGGCGCGCGAGGCGCAACAGCTGCGCGCCAGCGCCGAGATGCTGCGCATCGACAAACCCCTGCGCGCCAAGGCCGCCGAAGCGGCGCTGGAATTGGCGCAACAGCGCGAGGCGCTGCTCGATCCGGACGCGCGCAAGCTGCTGCAACAGTGGCCCGATATGCAGCGCGCCTACGCAGGGGATGAATATGTGGTCAAGATCCGCGACCGGGAAGTGCGCACCCGGCTCGTGCACACCACGCTGTCGGGCAACAAGATCCGCAAGGTGGTACTGCCCAAGTACGAAGACCACGGCGAGCTGCTGAAGTGGCTGATGCTGGAAAACGTTCCGGGCAGCTTCCCCTACACCGCCGGTGTGTTCGCCTTCAAACGCGAAAACGAAGACCCCACGCGCATGTTTGCTGGCGAGGGCGACGCCTTTCGCACCAACCGCCGCTTCAAGCTGCTGTCCGAGGGCATGCCGGCCAAGCGGCTGTCGACGGCGTTCGACTCGGTCACGCTCTACGGCCATGACCCCGACCCGCGCCCCGATATCTACGGCAAGATCGGCAACTCGGGCGTGTCGATCGCCACGCTCGACGACATGAAGGTGCTCTACAGCGGCTTCGATCTGTGTGACCCCGCCACCAGCGTGTCGATGACCATCAACGGCCCGGCGCCGACCATCCTGGCGATGTTTTTCAACACCGCCATCGATCAGCAGATCGACAAGTTCCGCGCCGACAATGGGCGCGAGCCGACCGACACCGAAATCGCCAAGATCAAGGAGTGGGTGCTGGCCAATGTGCGCGGCACCGTACAGGCCGACATCTTGAAGGAGGATCAGGGCCAAAATACCTGCATCTTCTCCACCGAGTTCAGCCTGAAGGTGATGGGCGACATCCAGGAATATTTCGTCCACCACAACGTGCGCAATTTTTACTCGGTGTCGATTTCCGGCTACCACATCGCCGAAGCCGGTGCCAACCCGATCAGCCAGCTCGCCTTCACCCTGGCCAACGGCTTCACCTACGTCGAAAGCTACCTGGCGCGCGGCATGCACATCGACGATTTCGCGCCCAATCTGTCGTTTTTCTTCAGCAATGGCATGGACCCGGAGTACACCGTGCTGGGCCGCGTGGCGCGCCGCATCTGGGCGGTGGCGATGAAAGAAAAATACGGCGCCAACGAGCGCAGCCAAAAGCTCAAATACCACATCCAGACCAGCGGCCGCAGCCTGCACGCGCAGGAAATCGCCTTCAACGACATCCGCACCACGCTGCAGGCGCTCATCGCCATCTACGACAACTGCAACAGCCTGCACACCAACGCCTACGACGAGGCCATCACCACGCCCACCGAGGAAAGCGTGCGGCGCGCGATGGCGATTCAGCTCATCATCAACCGCGAGTGGGGGCTGGCCAAGAACGAAAACCCCAACCAGGGCAGCTTCATCATCGAAGAGCTGACCGAGCTGGTGGAAGAAGCCGTGCTGGCCGAGTTCGAGCGCATCGCCGAGCGCGGCGGGGTGCTGGGGGCGATGGAGACTGGCTACCAGCGCGGCCGCATCCAGGACGAGAGCATGCACTACGAGATGCTCAAACACACCGGCGAGCTGCCCATCATCGGTGTCAACACCTTCCGCAACCCGCACGGCGACCCTATCCCCGAGTCGCTGGAGCTGGCCCGCTCCACCGAGGAAGAAAAGCAGTCGCAGCTGCGGCGCCTGGCCGACTTCCACGCCCGCCACGCGCACGAGGCGCCCGCGATGCTGCAGCGCCTCAAAGACGCCGTGATCGAAAACCGCAACGTCTTCGAGGTGCTGATGGACGCGGTGCGCTGCTGCTCGCTGGGCCAGATCACGCAGGCGCTGTTCGAAGTGGGTGGCCAGTACCGGCGCAATATGTGAGACGCCGGCCGGGGCTGCACCGACGCCGTCACTCCACCGGCCAGGCCACGCCCTGCTCGGTCAAGATGGCGTCGAGCGGCACGTCGTGTGGCTCGGGCTGCAGCCAGGGCACGAAGGCGCTGGCAAACGCCAAGCCCACCGTAAACGGCCTGGGCTGCAGGGTAGCCAGCGTGCGGTCGTAAAAGCCACCGCCGTAGCCCAGGCGGTAGCCCCCGGGGCCATAGCCCACGCAGGGCACGAACAGCAGCGTCGGCTGCACCACCTCGGTGTCCTTGGGCTTCGGGATACCGTAGGCATCCTCCTCCATCGGACAGCCGGGGTACCAGACGTGAAAGCGCAGCGTGCCCGCCACCTTGTCGATGACCGGCAGCGCCAAGCGGCGGCGCTGGCGCGCGCGCTGTGCGTCCTGCACGTCCGCCGCTTCCTGCCACCGGTGCAGCGCCGGCAGCGGATCGAACTCACCTTTGATCGGCCAGTAGGCGCCCACCACGGTATCGTCACGCTGCACCATCCACACGCGCATGACGCGCTGCAGGGCCTCGGCGCGCGCCAACCGGTCGGGCAGCCGCGCGCGCTCGGCAATCAGCCGCGCCCGCCAGGTACGCTTGCGCGCACCGGCGTCTCGAGCATCCGGCTGACACGGCGGGTCGATCTTGTCCATAATGGGCCTCATGCAAGGACAGTTCCCTCAGCGCACCCCACCGACCGCAACGCCCAGGGCCGGCACACCGGTGCGGTGCCTTTGGCGCATCTTACCGCCCGTGCGCCGGGCCGCCGGCTGGCTGGCGACGGCTAGCCTGGCCAGTGGCCTGGCCTGGGGCCAGAGTCTGCCGAGCGGGCCGCGCGTCGAAAGCGCGCCCGCCTCGGCTGCGATGCCTGACGATGCCGCCAGCCGCACGCTGTTGGAGATGCGCGCGGCCTTTCAGCGGGGCGACGCCGCCCGCCTGGCGCAGCGCCTCGCGCAACTGCAGGGGCACCCCTTGGAGCCGCTGGCAGCGTACTGGACGTTGCGCGCCCGGCTCGAGCAGGCCACGACCGAGGAGATACGCGCCTTCCTGGCACGCTGGAGCGGCACGTACTGGGAAGACCGTCTGCGCAACGATTGGCTGCTGCAATTGGGCGCACGCGGTGACTGGGCGACGCTGCTGGCCGAAGCGGCGGCGTTTCGCATGGCCGACGACCCCGAGGTGCGCTGCTGGGTGGCCTTGGCGCGTATCGAACGGGCAGACGCGGCTCCCGAGGCCGTGGCCAGCACGGTACGCGACGATTGGCTGGGACAACGCCAAGCGGGAGCCGGCTGCGCCGCCGCTGCGCGGCGCTTGATCGCCGTCGGTGCCCTGCCGGCCGAAGCCGCCTGGCAGCGCGCCCGCCTGGCAGCCGAGGCCGGACGCAGCGCGGTGGCCATCCAAGCGGTGGCGCTGCTGGACCCCGCTTGGGCTGCGCTGGCCGAGCGTGCGTTGCAACAGCCCCAGCGCTACCTGGACGACAAATTCACCGCGGTGCGGCACCGCACCAAAGAAGTCGTGACACTGGCCCTGATTCGGCTGGCCGCAGCGGACCCGGAGGCCGCCGCCCGCGAAGCCAGCCATCTGCGCTGGCGGGCCCAGCTCACCGCCGAGGAGCAGGCCTGGGTGTGGGGGGCAATTGGCAAGCGTGCCGCACAGCGCTTGTCGGATCAGGCACTGGCGTATTTTCAGCACGCGGGCAACGCGGCGCTGCCCGACGAATGGCGGGAATGGCACGCCCGCGCGGCGCTGCGCGCCGGCCACTGGGCCGAGGTGCGGCGGGCCATCGCGTTGCTCAGCCCGGCCAAGCAGGCTGAGCCGGGATGGGCCTACTGGCAGGCCCGTGCCCTGCAAGCCAGCGGCGACCTGGCCGATGCCGAGCGTGCGCGTGGCCTGCTGCAGCGCATCGCCGGGCCCGAGGGGTTTTACGAACAACTGGCTGCCGAGGCGTTGGGCCAGCCAGTGACCCTGCCGCCAGCGCCACCACCGCCCAGCGCCGAGGAGCGAGCGGCGGTGCGCGCCCAACCCGGCTTGCAACGCGCGCTGCTGGCCATCGAGCTGGGCCTGCGCAGTGAAGGCGTGCGCGAGTGGCATTACGAGGTGGCGCTGCACACACCCGGCGGGCTGCCCGAGCGGGCACTGCTGGCGGCGGCGCAGTGGGCCTGCGAGCGCGCGGTGTGGGACCGCTGCATCAACACCAGCGCGCGCACGCGAACGTTGGTGGACATCGGCCAGCGCTACCCCACGCCGTGGCGCGAACTGGTGGTGCCACGGGCACACGCCGTCGGGCTCGACCCGGCGTACGTTTACGGCTTGATTCGGCAGGAGAGCCGTTTCGTGACCGACGCCCGCTCCCACGTGGGCGCGGCGGGCCTGATGCAGTTGATGCCGGCCACCGCACGCTGGACGGCGCGCAAACTCGGGCTCGATGGCTTCGAGCCCACCCGTGTGGCCGACCCCGAGCTCAATGTGCAACTCGGCACCGCCTACCTGAAGTTCGCCCTCGACGACTTCGAGGGTTCGATGGCGCTGGCTGCCGCGGCCTACAATGCGGGTCCGGGGCGCGCGCGTCAGTGGCGCCAAGGGCCGGTGCTGGAAGCGGCGGTGTGGATCGAAAATATCCCGTTCGAGGAAACGCGCGATTACGTCAAGCGCGTGTTGTCCAACACCACGGTATATGCCGCGGTGCTGAGCGGGCAGCCACAGCGCCTGGGGGACCGACTGGGCCGCATCGGTCCGCGGCTGGCCACGGCGCGCGCACCCGACTCCGAGTTGCCATGAGCGCAGCGCCACGGCGATAATGTCCGATTCGTATGGTTGCAGCGCGCCGCTTGCCCACGCCCGTGTGGGGCGTGGATCGTGTCGGCGACGCCACTCAGACGGTATCCGTGACGCAGCGCCCTACGTCCCCTTGTGAGGCAGGCATGAAACACGTGCTGGTTCTGGGCGGCACCGGCTTCGTCGGCCGCCATCTGTGCGAACAACTCACCCGCGCCGGGGTGCGCGTGACGGTACCCACGCGCCACGCGGAACACGCCAAGGCCATCCAAATGCTGCCGATGGTCGATGTCTGCGTGGCCAACGTGCACGACGACCGCGTGCTCGAGCGGCTGTTGCCCGGCCACGACGCCGTGGTCAATCTGATCGCCGTGCTGCACGGCAACGACCAGCGCTTCCAGCACGTCCACGTGGAACTGCCCCAGCGGCTGGGGCAGGCGATGTTGGCGGCGGGCGTGACGCGCTTGGTGCACGTCAGCGCCCTGGGCGCCGACCCCGCTGGACCGTCGCGTTATCTGCGCTCCAAAGGCGAAGGCGAAGCCGTGCTGCGTGCGCTGGCCGACGCGGGTCTGGCCCTGACCATCCTGCGCCCCAGCGTCATCTTCGGCGCCGAGGACCGCTTTCTCAATCTGTTCGCCCGCCTGCAGGCCAGCCTGCCGGTGGTGCCACTGGCCGGTGCCCAGGCGCGCTTTCAGCCCGTGTGGGTGGGTGACGTGGCGCGCGCCATCACGGTGTGTTTGCAGCGGCCGCACACCATTGGCCAGACCATCGAAGCGGTCGGCCCCGAGGTGTGGACGCTGCGCGAGCTGGTCCGTCTGGCCGGACGCCTGAGCGGCCACCCGCGGCCGATCATCGGATTGCCACGGGCACTGGCGTATTTTCAGGCCCTGCTGATGGAGTGGCTACCGGGTGAACCGTTGTTGACCACCGACAATCTGCGTTCGATGGAGGTGGACAACGTCGCCAGTGGTACCCTGCCGACCCTGGCCGACCTCGGAATACAACCCAGCGCGGTGGAGCCGGTGGCGGCGCGCTACCTCGACAGCGACGGCCCCGCCGATCCCCTGATCGGTCTGCGCCGCACCGCCCACCTGCGGCGCTGAGGCGCGACGGCGCAAAAAAAGCCGCCATCCGGCAAGGGGCCGGCTGGCGGTCAAGCGCTAACCCCAGCGCACGAAGATCGGTCAGAATTTGCGGCTGAACTGCACGCCAAAGCCGTTTTGGTGCATGCCGATGCGGGTGCCCGTCGGGTTCATCTGCATCGAGCTGAAATCGACGCTCGGGCCGACGACGTTTTCGCGCTTGCCGTGCCACAGCGCAAAGGTCCACTCGGTGCGCGCATCGGGCGCGTAGGTGGCGCCGAACGTGACGTGCTTGCGGATGACGCCTGGCGCCAGGATGTTGAACATCGCATCGTCCGGCCGAATGGGGTTTTGCCCCTCGTTATAGCCAGCGCGCAGCGTCCAGCGCTCGTTCATCTGCCACTGCACACCGAGCTTGACGACGCTGATGTCGCGCCAACCGAATCCCGGCCCCTGCGCGCCGCCCAGCGGCTGCCCGGCCATCACCTGCTGCAGGCTGGGGTTGGCGATCGATGGCACGCCGCCGTAGCGGATGCGGGTGGCGTCCAGCGCCAGAGTGAGCGTCGGCGTCGCCTGCAGCGCCACACCGACGCCGTAGTTGGCCGGAATGTCGAAGTCGCCGCTGCCAGCGAACAGCCCGCGGTATTTATCGAAGCGGCTCATGCGAATCTTGGGCGAATAGGACGCACCCACGGTCACGCGGTCGCCCAGCTTGCCGAAATAGCCCACGCGCACACCGATACCGGTGCTGTTGTCCTTGCCGCGGTTGGTCAGATTGGCCGGGTCCGACGACATCATGCCAAACGCCTGCAGGCCGTAGGCCTCGAAGCGTTGCCACACCAGCAAGGGCGACACCCCCAGCGCGTGGCCGTCGGCCACTTGCCACGCCACCGTGGGGGCGACGATGAGCTGCATCAGGTCCACGCCCAGCTTGCCTTGGCCGCCTAGTAAGTTGACGCCGTTCGGAAACGGCGCGTAGGAGGTGTTCATCCCCCCGTTGCCGTACACCGTCAGCCCCACGGCCATGCGCTCCGACAGCTTGGCGCTGTAGCCCAATTCGGGGATCAGGAAGGCGGTGCGGCCACTTTCCACCACCGGCGTCTGGCCAACGAACTGGGCGTCGCGGTAGGGCCGGAAAATTTCGCCACCAATCTCCAAGCGGCTGCCCGCGAACATCGCCGCGGCGGGGTTGTTGACGCCGGCAAAGCCGTCCTGCGCCAGCGCGATTGAGGCTCCGCCCATGCCCTTGGCCTTGAGGCCAAAGCCGTGCGGAAAATAACCGTTGGTGGCCCAGGCCGCCGGCGCCACGCTGGCAGCGGCGATGAGGGTCAGCGCCAGCCGGCTGGCACGAACGGACGGCGCTTGGGTGTGACGTGGTTGCATGCGATGTCTCCTCGTTTTCTGCAGGGGTGGAAATGCGGCGCGCTTCTGGGCGGCGCGCCGGCACGAAGCGGCAGGCCAAACCAGCTGCCAGACAAGACCTCAGAATTCGCCCTTGGCGGCGCGCTCCATCATGTCCCAGACGGCCTGCCGCACGCTCCACGCCTCCTCCTTCAGCGGCGAGGGCAGCTTGCGCCCCATTTTGACCATCATGTCCATGTTGAGGGTGTACAGCCACAGGCCGTCGGCGCGCTCGACCAACGCGATGCGACAGGGCATGTAGGCGGCCATGTGGGGGCTGAAATCGGCCATGCGGCGCGCGATGTTGGGGCTGCAGAACTGGTAGATGGTCAACACCGGCTCTTTTTTGCCCGAGCGCGCCTCCAGCTCCTTGGACAGCGGCAGCGTGCCGACGTCGCGCATGTTGTGCTCGACCATCACGTTGCGCATGATCTCCTCGACCTCGGCCACGCTCAGGCCGGGTTTGACCTTGCGCTCCCAAGTCGTGGCCACCGCGATGTCACCGCCTCCCTCGATCCAGCGGTCCCACATCTTCATCGCCTCGGCGCCGGCGCCGTCTTCCAGCTTGCCGATCGTGGCCACGGTGCCGCAGCCACCCAGCAGCGCCGCTGCTGCCGACAACACCACCACGGCGGCGCGGTGCCGCCAACGTTGCGTCATTTCACCCATGTCGTTCTCACTCCTCTGTACCCCGACGGGGTTTGACAAAACTCAAGGCAGTGACAGCGTAGCGCAAGCGCCAGCGGCCGCGCATCCGCATTTACCCTAGGGGGTAGGGTGTTAGAGCACGACATGCACGCTGACCAACGAGGTCATTCGACGGGCCACCAGCGGCATCGGTACCGTGCTCGAAAGCCGCTGCGCTGACGCCGGCCCCGCAGCGGCGACTTTTTTGGCACACTGCGGGTTTGCAGCCAATACCGGGGTCCGCCATGACTGACAACTCACCTGCCCGCGCCGCCTGCCAAGACCACGGCACCACGCATACGACGTCGCGCTACCGCAGCGAGCATCAACGCGACGTCGTCAACCGCCTCAAGCGCATCGAGGGTCAGGTACGCGCGCTCATCGAGATGGTCGAGGCCGGCCGGCCGTGCGAAGACATCGCGCAGCAGATGTCGGCGGCGCGCAAAGCCATGGACAAGGCGTTTTTCCGCATGATGGCGTGCTCGGTCATGGAGTCCGTTGCCGTCTCGGACGATGAGACACTGCGCGAGGTCGAGCGCTCCACACGCATCCTGGAAAAGTACGCCTGACAGCGGCCGCTGCGCGGCGGGTCTGCGATGGAGATCTACCTTGTCGGCGGAGCGGTACGCGACGGGCTGCTCGGACACTTCCACGAGGCGCACCGGCACCCCGACGGCAGCGTGCACGCCGACCGCGACTGGGTGGTGGTAGGCGCCACCCCCGAGGCGATGGCGGCGGCGGGCTACCTGCCGGTGGGACGTGATTTTCCGGTCTTTCTGCACCCCGACACGCGCGAGGAATACGCGCTGGCGCGCACCGAGCGCAAAACGGCGCGCGGCTACCACGGCTTTGCTTTTCACGCGGCGCCCGATGTCAGCTTGGAGCAGGATCTGGCGCGGCGCGACCTCACCATCAATGCGATGGCGGTGCCGCTGCAGGCGTTGGACGCCAACGGACACTTCGACCCCGCCGACCCGCGTCTGGTGGACCCTTACGGCGGCCGGCGCGACCTGCGCGCCAAGGTGCTGCGCCACGTGACCCCGGCGTTCGCCGAAGACCCGGTGCGCATTCTACGCATGGCCCGTTTTGCCGCGCGCTGGCCCGACTTCAGCGTGGCACCCGAGACGATGGCGCTGATGCGCGATATGGTGGCGCACGGTGAAGTGGACCACCTGGTGCCGGAGCGCGTCTGGCAGGAACTGGCGCGTGGGCTGATGGAAGTGCGCCCGTCGCGCATGCTGCAAGTGCTGCGCGCCTGCGGTGCATTGCGCGCACTGCTGCCCGAGGTGGACCGCTTGTGGGGTGTGCCGCAGCGCGCCGACTATCATCCGGAAGTCGATACCGGCGTGCACCTGGAGCTGGTGTTGGACATGAGCGCGCGCCTGCAGGCGCCGCTGGCGGTGCGTTACGCCTGCCTGTGCCACGACCTGGGCAAGGGCACCACCCCGGCCGACGTGCTGCCGCGCCACCTGGGGCACGAAGAACGCAGTGCGCGCTTGGCGCACGCCATCGGCCAGCGCTGGCGCGTCCCCAGCGACTGCCGCGAGCTCGCCGACGTGGTGGCGCGCGAGCACGGTCACATTCACCGCTGTGAGGGACTGTCGGCGGCCGCCACCCTGCGCCTGCTGCAGCGCTGCGACGCGCTGCGGCGGCCGCAGCGCTTCGAGCAGGTGCTGCTGGCCTGCGAGTGCGATGCGCGCGGCCGCCTGCACCACAGCGAGCGCCCCTACCCGCAGGCCGAGCGGCTGCGACGCGCCCTACAGGCCGCTTTGGCCGTGGACACCAGCGCCATCGCGGCGCAGGTGCAGCAGGCCCACCCGAACGCGCGCGACCTGGGGCCGCGCATCGGCGCCGCCATCGCCCACGCACGCGAACGCGCGATCGCGCGCGCCATCGATCCCTGCCCGGCCTCCCTCGGGGCATGAGGCGCTCGTCGGGAAATAAACCACGCGCGCCAGGCTACAACGACCTTGCCCCACCGTGTCGTCGTATCGCCGGCACGGCGGACGCACGGCGCTTGCGCACTTGCCGCTCAGCGCGTGCTGGCCAGCACCGCCTGTACCCAGCGCACGATATCGGCCTGTCCCATCGCGCCGGCCTGGCGCGCCACTTCACGTCCGCCGACGAATAGCGCCAGCGTTGGAATGCTGCGAATGCCAAAGCGGGCCGCCAGCTGCGGCTCGGCCTCGGTATCCACCTTGGCCAGGCGCACGTGCGGCTCCAACTGGCGCGCCGCCGCCTCGAAGGCTGGGGCCATCATGCGGCACGGCCCGCACCACGGCGCCCAAAAGTCCACCAGCACGGGTATCTGGCTGCGCCCGACATGGCGCTCGAACGCTTCGCTGTTCAAGGCAACCGGGTGCCCGTCGAACAGCGGCCGATGGCAGCGGCCACAGTCGGGGGCGGCGCCGAGCTGATCGGCGCGCACGCGGTTGGTGGTGTGGCAGTGGGGGCAGACGATGTGCAGCGGTTCGGTATTCATGACGGCTCCGATGGTGCGCATGGCACCGTTGACGATGACCGACAGATGGGGACACGGCAACGCATTTCAACAGATACCCCGCCCTGTATCAAGCGCATGTGGCTACGGCGATGGTGCGCGGCCTGGGTGCGACGACACCGCCACTGGCCAGCGCGTCCCATCCGCTCGCCGCGAGTGGTACCTACACCCAACGCGCGATGGCCGAGGCCAGCAGGCTCAGCAGCACGGTACTGGTCAGCGGAATGAACCACTCGCGCCCGAAGAGGCGAAAGTAAAAATCGCCCGGCAACCGGCCCAGGCCGAGCCGCCGCAGCAGCGGGGTCATCCAGCTGATGAGCACCAGCGCCAAAAAGATGACGATCATCCAGCGGATCATCGGCTGACCTCCCCGAACCGATCGGGCATCATGGACGTCTGATCCAAAGGCGCAGCGGGCACGACCCGCCTCCTCACAAGGTGTGGGTGCGATCGCCGCGCGTAAAGCCGAGCGGGACCCAGCCACGGCTGCACGCCGGCGGCGCGAAGGCGATGACCTTGAACAACTCGCCCATCTCGTGCTCGTGCACGAGCTTCAGCGCCGCCGCACGCTCCGGCAACGGGGCGGCGTCCAGCCCGTCGAGCAGTCCAGCGTTGAGCAAGAAGCGGCCCTGGCTGGTGTAGCCGATCACGGTCAGACCCGCTTCTTGCGCCGCCACGGCCACACCGGTGAAATCGACGTGCGCCGTGATGTCCTTGCTGCCGACGTCGCGCAGCGGGTCGTCGTCGCTGCGGTGCGCGCGGTGGCACATCAAGGTGCCCATCCACCGCTGTGGGTGGTAGTACTCGCGCTCGGGAAAACCGTAGTCGATGAAAAACGCCGCCCCGCGCCGCAGCCGCTCGCCCAGCGTGCGCACGAAGGCTTGCGCCTGCGGATGGATCTCCGTGAGGTAGTCGTGCGTCCCCGGTATCGGCAGCGGCGGACGCAGCTCGGTGGGCCGGTCGGACCAAGCCAGGCGCTGCGCCGTCGCGTCCCACACCACACCGCGCTCGTGCCACACGCCATCGATGCGATGCAGCAGCGTCACCGGCATGGCGTCGAGCACCTCGTTGCCCAGCACCACGCCTTCGATCGCCGCGGGCAGTCGTTCGTGCCACGTCACCCGCCCGGCCCAGGGGGCCAGCCGCTGCGCCTGGCGCTGCCGCAGCGCCGCCGACAGCTCGACGATGTGGTAGCGCACCGGCCGGCCAGCAGCCGGCGCGGACATGGGCGGGTCGCTGGTGGCCAAACGATCCGGCGCGCCCGCAGCGGGTGGCGCACCCGTGGCGCAAGCGGCCTGCGCGGCCGCCCACGTCTGCGCGTCATCGAGCGCGCCGAGCAGCTGAGCCGCCAGCGCGCCGTCGCCAGCGCCGAACTCCCAGACCTCGCGCGTGCCCGTGGCCAGCAGCGCCTGCGCCACCTGGCGCGCCAGCACCGCGCCGAAGCGCGCGCTGAGCACCGGCGCGGTGATGAAGTCGCTGCCGTCGGCCACACCAGTGCCGAACAGCGCACCGCCGCGGGCGTAGTAGCCCTCGCCCGGGGCATACAAGGCCAAGGCCATGAATGGCTCAAACGGCAGCCAGCCGCCGGCGTCTTCGATGGCCTCGATCAGGCGCGCCTGCAATGGGCTCGCTACACTTGCGCGTTCGTGATCATTCCGGACATTCACCCTGCGATTGTCCCTCAACACCGCCGTCGCACCATGCCGTCTGCTTTGTCCGAATTTCCGACCGTCCTCGTCACGGGGGCGGGCAAGCGCCTAGGGCGCGAGATTGCGTTGACGCTGGCCGGCGCGGGCTGGAACGTGGCGGTGCATTACCGTCACTCGGCAGCCGACGCGCAGCAAACCGCTGCCGACTGCGCCCGGGCCTGTGGCCGCGCCGACGGTGCCGCGACGTTCTGCGCCGATTTGGACGACGAAGCCAGCGTGCGCGCGCTGCTGCCTGCCGTGCTGCGGCACTTTGGCCGGGTGGATGCGGTGATCAACAGTGCCTCGCGCTTCGAGTACGACGACGCGGCCCACTTCACCTACGCGCAGCTGGACGCGCACATGCGCAGCAACACCGCCGCGGCAATCGTGCTGGCACAGCAACTGCACGCCCACCTGTGCGCCCAGCGCGTGGCGCACTTGGGCGTGGTGGTCAATCTGCTGGACCAAAAGCTCTGGAATCCCAATCCGGATTTTCTCAGCTACACGCTGTCCAAGGCAGCGCTGGAGGCGGCCACCACACTACTGGCGCAAGCCTTGGCGCCGCGCGTGCGCGTAGTGGGCGTGGCCCCGGGTCTCACCTTGACCAGCCCCTATCTGAGCGCCGACCAATTCGCCGCCCTGCACCGCCAGTCGCCCCTGGGGCGCTCCTCCACCCCCGAGGAAGTGGCCGACGCGGTGGCGTTTGCCGTGCGCAACCGGGCACTGACCGGCACCACTTTGCTCGTCGACGGCGGCCAGCATCTGATGCGCTTCGAGCGCGACTTTTCGATGATGTGAGCTCGCCGTCCATGGCCAAAACCCCGCTGCCGGATACAGGCCGGCAAATCCTCACACTGACGGGGCTGCGCTTCGACGCCAACCTCGGCATTCTGGAGCACGAGCGTCAGCGTCCGCAGCCGATTCGCGTCGACGCCGAACTCAACCAGGGCCCGCAGCCGCTGCTGCCGCACGACGACGACATCCATCACGTGCTCGACTACCGCAAGGTGCGCCAGATCATCATCGACGAGTGCACCGCCGAGCATGTCAACCTGCTGGAGACGCTGATCGGCAAGCTCGCCCACCGGCTGCTGCAGCTGCCCGGCGTCATTGGCGTGCGGGTGCGCATCGCCAAGCTCGAGATCTTCGACGACTGTGAGGTGGCCATCCACATGGAATGCGGCCAGTGGTGAGGCGGGATGGCGTGCCGCGCTCGAGCGCAAACGCACCGTATGCGCGACAATCGCACGTCATGGACGTCGCGTTTGAAAATCGCAAGCTCGAAAAGCGCCTGTGCCGGCTGGTCGGTCAAGCCATCGACGACTACCGCATGATCGAGGACGGCGATCGGGTGATGGTGTGCCTGTCGGGCGGCAAGGACAGCTACTCCCTGCTCGACATCCTGATGCGGCTGCAGCGGCGGGCGCCGGCGCGCTTCGAGCTGGTGGCGGTCAATCTGGACCAAAAGCAGCCCGGCTTTCCGGCCGAAGTGCTGCCCAACTACCTGCGCCAGCTCGGCATCCCGTTTCACATCGAAACCCAGGACACCTACTCCATCGTCAAGAAGGTGGTTCCGGAGGGCAAGACGATGTGCAGCCTGTGCAGCCGGCTGCGGCGTGGCATTCTGTACCGCGTGGCGTGCGAGCTGGGCGCCACCAAAATCGCACTGGGCCACCACCGCGACGATATTTTGCAGACGCTGCTGCTCAATATGTTTTTCGGCGCCAAGCTCAAGGGCATGCCGCCCAAGCTGGTCAGCGACAACGGCGAACACGTGGTCATCCGTCCCCTGGCCTATGTACCCGAAAAGGACCTGATCCGCTGGGCCCAGGTGCGGCAGTTTCCCATCATCCCGTGCAGCCTGTGCGGCAGCCAGGACAACCTGCAGCGCAAGCAGGTGGGCGACATGCTGCGCGAGTGGGACAAGCGCTTTCCCGGCCGCGTGAACAATATGCTCAAGGCGCTGCAGAATGTGGTGCCCAGCCACCTGATGGACCGCGGTCTGTTCGACTTTGCGGGTGTGCGCGCCACCGGCCGGCCAGAGGCCGACGGCGACCTGGCGTTCGACCCGCAGACACTGCCGCTAGTGGCCTCGTTCGCGGACGGCGATGACGAGGAGGCGCTCGACGCCGCGTCGTGGGCCAGCCCGGCGATGACGCCGACGGTGGCAGGTGCGGCAGGCAGCGCCGACAACGCCTCCACGCAGGCGCAGCGGCGCGTCATCGCGCTGAGTCCAGCGCCCTGATGGCATCCGACGAACCTGGGCAGCCTGAAGCGATGAACGCCGATCACACGATGGCACGGCGCGCAGCGGCGCTGATGGCGCTTGCCGCCGCTGTGCTGCTGGGTGGCTGCGCCAGCACGGTGCGCCTGGAGCATGAGGTTCGCAGCCAAGCCGCCTGGACGGCCGCGCCTCCGGCGGCCGGTGAGCGCTACCGCTTCGAGCGCCTGCCCTCGCAGCGCAGCGGCGACGCCGAGCGCGAGCAGGCCATGCTGGAGCGGCTGGCCGAACCGGTACTGGCGCGCTACGGCTTGCAGCGGGCCGAGGCCAGCGAAGCGGTCAGCGCCGTGCCGTGGGCGGTGCAGATCGTGGCGCGCTCGGTGCGTTATCCACACGCGCCGTGGGACCCGCCCGAGCCTCGGCCGGCGTGGCTACCCCACGGGCAGGTGATCCTGGGGCGTGGGGTGGTCAGTGGCATCGGCTTGCACTGGACGTTGCGCCCACCGTACTACGTGCGCGAGCTGGCGCTGACGGTGCGCGACCGCCGCAGCGGCGAGGTGGTGTTCGAGAGCCGCGCAGTACAGGATGGCCCATGGGCCGACAGCGAGGCGCTGTGGTCGGCCCTGCTGCAAGCGGCGCTGGACGGCTTTCCCTCGCCGCCCACCGGGGCGCGACGGGTGGTGATCGAGTCACCGCGTCCCTGACGCGCACCCTCCTGTGCAGCGCTCAGGCCGCCACCGCCTGAGCGTGTGCCAGCACGCCGCGCAGCGCCTCGGCCAGCTCCTTGGCTGCAAATTTGGCCACGTAGGCGTCGGCGCCGGCACGCTGCACGTGCCGCTCGTTGGTGTCTCCGGTCAGTGAGGAGTGGATCACCACCGGAATGGCGCGCAGCGCCGGGTCGCCCTTGATCTGGCGTGTGAGCGTGAAGCCGTCCATCTCGGGCATTTCCAGGTCGCTGAGCACCACCGCCACCCGATCGGTCACCGGCACACCCTTGGCCTTGGCGTCGGCCGCCAACTCCTGCAGCGTCTTCCACGCTTCCTGCCCATTTTTGGTCATGATGAAGGGCAAGTGCAGGGCTTTGAGCTCTTGCTCGATCATCGATCGCGCCACGAACGAGTCATCCGCCGCCAGCACCACCGCCCCGGGCTTCAGACGCACGGCATGACCCACGTCTTCCTGCTTGACCTCGACCGCCTCGCTGGGCATGACGCGCTGCAGAATCGACTCAACGTCGAGAATTTGCACCAGCTTGACGCCGCCTTGGCCGTCGTCCAAGCGGGCGATGCTGGTGACCAGGCCGCGCGCCACCGACGCCGTGTGGTCGGCCGGCAGAATCTGACTCCAGTCCAGCCGCACGATATCTTCCACCGACTCGGCCGCGAAAGCCTGTGTGGAGCGGGCGAATTCGGTGACCAGCATCAGGTTCAGCCCGGTTTCGGGCGTGCAGCCGATGACGGCGGGCAAATCGATGACCGGAATGACCTGTCCGCGCAGATTGACCATGCCCAGCACGTGCTGCGGCGCGCCCGCCATCGCCGTCAGCGGCGGCATGGCCACGATCTCGCGCACCTTGAAGACGTTGATGCCGAACAGCTCCGACTGCGCCGCGTTCGGCGCTCGCCCCAGGCGGAACAGCAACATCTCGAACTTGTTAGAGCTGGTCAGGTTGGTCCGCTCATCGACCTCTTTTTGGAATGCCGTGCTGCTCATGGGGGGCTTTCGGTGGGTGGATACGGGTCTGCCATTGAGCGCGTCGCAGCCGCCGACGTGCGCTGGATGACGCCTCGCACATGTGCACTGCCGCGCCCGACCGCCGGTGCGCGACACGCCTGTCGGTTACCATTCTAGGCAGTTCCATCGTCGCTTCGCAAGCTCCGCCCTATGCACGCCACCCGCATCTTGGCCATTCGTCATGGCGAGACCGCCTGGAACCGCGACGCACGCATCCAGGGCCAACTCGACATCGGGCTCAACGATACCGGGCGCTGGCAGGCGCAGCGGGTGGCGCAGGCGCTCGACGGCGAAGCCATCGACGCGCTGTACGCCAGCGATTTGGCGCGCGCGCGCGACACCGCCGCCGCCATCGGCCAACGGCGCACGTTGTCCGTGCAACTGCACCCGGGGCTACGCGAGCGTCATTTCGGCATCTTCCAGGGCCGCACCTGGCGCGAACTGGAGGCCGAGCATCCCGACGTGGTACAGGCCTGGAAAACCCGCGTGCCCGACTACGCACCGCCGGGGGGCGAGTCGCTGCTGGCGTTGCGCACCCGGGTGGAGCAGACCTTGGCTGAATTGGCGGCGCGCCACCTGGGCGGGCAGATCGTGGTGGTGGCGCACGGTGGCGTGCTCGACATTCTGTACCGCGCCGCAGCGCGCGTCGATCTGCAGGCGCCGCGCGCCTGGGCCATGGGTAACGCGGCCATCCACCGGGTGCTGTGGTCGCCCGACGGCGGCTTTGCCCTGCTGTCATGGGGCGATACCCGGCACCTGGAGGAAGCCGAAGAGGCCGGCCCGCTGGACGAAGCGGCGCAATAAAAACCCGCCCAACCGAGCCAAGGGGCGGGCCTTGCTTGCCATGGTACGCGCCGGCAACTCCCTTGGGGCGCGCCGGCGGCCACGCGAGGACTCCCTTGCCGGCGAAGCAGCGGCCGTGACCGCTTTTGCGCACAGCCGCCGCTGGCCGGGCTCACGGCGCCGTGGCCTGGCGCACCGCGTGCTCCCAGCGCGCCATCAGGGCCTCGGCCTGGCTGCGCGGCAGGGTAGGCCAAAAGCGCCGCTCCTGCCGCCACAACGCCGCGATCTCGTCGAGGCTGCGATAGACCCCGCTCTGCAAGCCGGCCAGGTAAGCCACCCCCAGCGCGGTGGTTTCGATGACCTGCGGACGCACCACCGGAATGCCCAGCAAATCGGCCTGGAACTGCATCAGCAGGTTGTTGGCGCTGGCGCCACCATCCACGCGCAGCTCGGCCACGGGGCCGGCGCCACCGGCTTCGGCGTCGCGGCTCATGGCCTGCAACAGCGCCGCGCTCTGAAAGGCGATCGACTCCACGGCAGCACGGGCGATGTGGGCCACGGTCGTGCCGCGCGTCAACCCGACGATGGCGCCTCTGGCCTGTGGCTGCCAATACGGCGCCCCCAGCCCGGTGAAGGCGGGCACGAACATCACGCCCGCGGCGTCGGGCACCGACGCCGCCAGGCTTTCCACCTCGGCCGAGGTGGCGATGGCGCGCAGACCGTCACGCAGCCACTGCACCACGGCGCCGCCGACGAACACGCTGCCCTCCAGCGCGTACGCCCGCTCGGTCGAGGGCTGAGCGGCGCTGGTGGTGAGCAAGCCGTTGTCGGACGGCTGAAAGCGCGCGCCGGTGTGCATCAGCATGAAGCAGCCGGTGCCGTAGGTGTTTTTTGCCAAGCCCGGCCGAAAGCAGGCCTGCCCAAAGAGCGCCGCCTGCTGATCGCCTGCGACCCCGGCGATCGGCAGCCCGCGCGGGCCGTACTCGCCCAGCACGCCGGCAGCCACCTCGCCGTAGGGGTGGCTGGACGGATACACCGCAGGCAGCAGCTCAGCAGGAATGTCCAGCACGCGCAACAGCTCCTCGTCCCAGCGATTGTCGCGCACGTTGAACAGCAAAGTGCGCGCGGCGTTGCTGACATCGGTGGCGTGCACGCGCCCGCCGGTGAGCTGCCAGATCAGCCAGCTGTCCACGGTGCCGAACGCCAATTCGCCACGCTGCGCGCGCGAGCGCGCGTGCGGTACATGGTCCAAAATCCACTTCAGCTTGGTACCGGAAAAATAGGGGTCGAGGCGCAGCCCGGTCTTGTCCTGCACCAGCGGCTCCCATCCGGCAGCGCGCAGCGCGGCGCAAATCGGCTCGGTGCGGCGGTCTTGCCAGACGATGGCGTTGTAGATGGGCGCGCCACTGGCACGCTCCCACACCACGGTGGTTTCACGCTGGTTGGTGATGCCCAGCGCGGCGATGGCCCGTGCCTCGGCACCCAGCCGTGCCAGCACCTGTTGCGCGGTGGCACGCTGGCTGTCCCACAGTTCTCGCGGGTCGTGCTCCACCCAGCCCGGCTGCGGGTAGAGCTGACGAAATTCGCGCTGCGCCATCGCCACGATGTGGCCGTCGCGGTCGAACACGATGCTGCGGGAGCTCGAGGTTCCCTGATCCAGAGCCAACAGATACGACATGGCAGCCGGCGAAGTGAGTGATGAGTGATCGGGGGAGCGCGCGCGTCATTCGAGCCCAGTGCCGGACACCGCGCCATCGAACAAATCGGCGCGGGCGGGCGCCGGCAAGCCGAGATGGCGGTAAGCCGCCAGCGTCGCCACGCGGCCGCGTGGCGTGCGCTGCAGATAGCCCTGCTGGATCAGGTAGGGTTCGATGACGTCCTCGATCGTGCCCGGCTCCTCGCCGATGCTGGCGGCGATGTTGTCCAGCCCGACCGGGCCGCCGTCGAATTTGTGGATCACGGCCTCCAGCAGCTTGCGGTCCATCAGGTCGAAGCCCAGCGGATCGACGTCGAGCATGGCCAGCGCGCGCGCGGCGAGCTCGCGCGTGATGGCACCATCGCCCTTGACCTCGGCGTAGTCGCGCACACGGCGCAGCAAGCGATTGGCGATGCGCGGGGTGCCGCGTGAGCGGCGCGCGATCTCGAACGCACCCTCGGGGTCGATGGGCGCCCCCAGCAAGGCCGCGCTGCGCGCCACGATCGCCCCGAGCTCCTCGGGCGTATAAAACTCCAGCCGCGCCACGATGCCGAAGCGGTCGCGCAGCGGGTTGGTCAGCATGCCAGCACGCGTGGTCGCTCCCACCAGCGTGAAGGGCTGCAAATCGAGCTTGATGCTGCGCGCCGCCGGCCCCTCGCCGATCATGATGTCGATCTGATAGTCCTCCAGCGCCGGGTACAGGATCTCCTCCACCACCGGCGAGAGGCGGTGGATTTCGTCGATGAACAGCACGTCGTTGGGCTCCAGGCTCGTCAGCAGCGCCGCCAGATCCTTGGGCTTTTCCAGCACCGGGCCGCTGGTCTGGCGCAGGTTGACCCCGAGCTCGTGCGCGATGATGTGCGACAGCGTGGTCTTGCCCAGACCGGGCGGGCCGAACAGCAGCACGTGGTCCAAGGCTTCACCGCGTTTTTTGGCCGCACCGATGAAGATTTCGAGCTGCTCGCGCACCTTGGCCTGCCCGACGTACTCGTGCAGGCCCTTGGGCCGCAGGGCGCGCTCCAGCGCCTCCTCGCGCGCGGACTCCGGCGCCGCCGACACCAGGCGCGGGCGCGGCACCGGGGCAAAGTCGTCGGTCTGAATACTCATGGCCGCCTCACTTGGCCAGCGCCTTCAGCGCCAGCTTGATGCCTTCACTCACACCCACCCCGGCGGGCAGGGCCTGCAGCGCCGCCACCGCTTCGCGCTCGCTGTAGCCCAGCGCCAGCAGCGCCTGCTGGATGTCGGCGGCAGCGTCGCTGACCGGCGCCGGCGCCAGCGCAACCGGCGACACCCCCAGTTTGCCTTTGAGCTCGAGCAGCAACCGCTCGGCGGTCTTTTTGCCGATGCCGGGAATCTTGATCAAACGCGCCGCCTGCTGCTGCGCCACCGCCTGCGCCAGCTCATCGACGCTCAGGCCCGACAGCAGCGCCAGCGCGATGCGCGGCCCCACGCCGCTGATTTTGATCAGCTCTCGAAACGCCGTGCGCTCGGCCGCGCTGGCAAAGCCAAACAGCATTTGCGCGTCTTCGCGCACCACGAAGTGCGTCAGCAGCGCCACGCGCTCGCCCACCGCCGGCAAGCCGTAGAAGGTGCTCATCGGCACCTCGACTTCGTAGCCCACGCCGTGGCAATCGATCAGAAGGTGCGGCGGGTGCTTTTCCAACAATGTGCCGCTCAGTTTGCCTATCATTCACGTCTGGCCCTCGCTGCATCAGATGGAATTATCGACTTGATCCTGCGCCACGCCTTCACCCCCGCCGACAACACGCGCCTGGCGCATCTGTGCGGCCCGCTGGATGCCCATTTGCGCACCGTGGAAGCAGCGCTGCAGGTGCGCATCGCCCACCGTGCCGAGCATTTTCGCGTCGAAGGCCCCAAAGCCGCCGCCACCCAGGCCATGGAGGTGCTGCAAGCGCTCTACGAACTGGCGCGCGAGCCGATCGCCAGCGAAACCGTGCAGTTGATGCTGGCCGGCGACGCCACCCCCCCGGACGGCGATATCGCGGCGCCGGTGCTGCAGACGCGCCGCGGCGAAATCCGTGGGCGCACTGCCAACCAAGCGCGCTATCTGGCAGCCATCGCCGCGCATGACATCACCTTCGGCATCGGGCCGGCTGGCACCGGCAAGACCTATCTGGCCGTGGCGTGCGCGGTGCAGGCCCTGCAGCGCAGCGCGGTGCAGCGCCTGGTGCTGACGCGCCCGGCGGTGGAAGCGGGCGAGCGCCTGGGCTTTTTGCCGGGCGACCTGGCGCAAAAGGTGGACCCCTACCTGCGCCCGCTGTTCGACGCGCTCTACGACCTGATGGGGTTCGATGCCGTGCAAAAGGCGCTGGAGCGCCAGCAGATCGAAATCGCCCCGCTGGCCTTCATGCGCGGGCGCACCCTCAACCACGCTTTCGTCATCCTGGATGAGGCGCAAAACACCACGCCCGAGCAGATGAAGATGTTTCTGACGCGCATCGGCTTCGGCTCCAAGGCCGTCATCACCGGCGACGTCAGCCAGATCGACCTGCCGCGCTCGCAGCTGTCGGGGCTGATCGACGCCGAGCGCGTGCTGCGCCGGGTGCAGGGCATCGCCTTCACGCACTTGACCAGCGCCGACGTGGTGCGCCATCCGCTGGTGGCGCGCATCGTCGATGCCTACGAGGCGCGCCCGCAACCGCTGGGCACAGGCGCGTGACGCCGACACCTGCCCCGCCCGATGCCACCAAACTGCCGCTAACTGGATAGAACACCGCCCCATGCCGCTGCCCCAGCTGAGCCTGTCACTGCAATTCGCCCGCTTCGACGGCGTGGCCGTACACCGCGCCGCGCTGCCACGCCACGCGGTGCGGCGCTGGCTGCGCCATGCGCTGGCGCGCGACGGCGAGCTGGCCGTGCGCATCGTCGATGAGGCCGAAGGCCGGGCGCTGAACCGCGACTTTCGCGGCAAGGACTACGCCACCAATGTGCTGACCTTCGACTACGCACACGCCCCGGTGGTGCAGGCCGATCTGGTGCTGTGCGCCCCCGTGGTGGCGCGCGAAGCCCAAGAGCAGGGCAAACCGCTGCGGGCGCACTATGCGCACCTGTTGGTGCACGGGGCCCTGCACGCCCAGGGCTGGGATCACGAAACCAGCGAAGCCGACGCCGAGGCGATGGAGGCGCGCGAAGTCGCCATTTTGGCAGCGCTGGGCTTTCCCAATCCATACGCGGCGCGCTGACGGCGCGCGGCCGCCTCACTTCAGATCGGCGACATCGTCGAAATGCGCTTCGACATCGCTGGGCAGCAGTTGAATCGTGGCGCGCAGCCCTGGCACTGCGCTCATCAGCGCCTGCTCCACGCTCAGGCGCAAGGCGGCGGCGCGCCCCAGTGTCCAGTTCGCCGGCATGTGCATGTGCAGGTCCACATAGCGGCGCTGGCCGGCCTTGCGCGTGTGCACGTGGTCGAAGCGCACGATTTCGACGCCGTCGCGCTGGTGGGCAAAACCCTGCAGCACGCGGTCGATTTCGGCGCGCACTTCGGGTTCGACCGCTTCGTCCATCAGCCCCTGCGACGCCTGCCACAGCAGCCGCGTGCCCTCACGCGCGATATTGGCGCCCACGGCCAGCGCCACCAGCGCATCCAGCCACAGCCAGCCGGTGGCAGCCGCCAACCCCAGGCCGACGACCACTCCGGCCGACGTCCACACGTCGGTGAACAGATGGCGCGCATCCCCCTCCAGCGCCGCCGAGCGATGCACGCGCGCTGCCCGCAGCATGACCCAGGCCAGCGTGCCGTTGAGCACCGAACTCAGCACCGACAGCGCCAGCCCCCAGTCCAGCCGCTGCAGCGGCTGCGGCATCCACAGACGCTGCAGCGCCGCCCAGGCAATGCCGGCGGCCGCCGCCAAGATCAACAAACCTTCGAAGCCAGCGGAAAAATACTCCGCCTTGTGGTGACCATACGGGTGCGCATCGTCGGCCGGGCGCGCCGCCACCGTCACCATCCACAGGCCAAACATCGCGCCGGCCAGGTTGACCAGCGACTCCAGCGCATCCGACAGCAGCCCCACCGAGTCGGTGAGCCACCACGCCAGCGTCTTGAGCACGATGGTGGCCACGGCCACGCCGACCGACACCGCCAACAGGCGCTGCGGGGTCAGGCGCCGCCAAAGCGACGGGGGTGAAGAGGCCATGGCGTCGCTCACTCCAGCGTCACGCGGGCAAATTTGCGCTTGCCCACCTGCACGACGTAGGTGCCCGCGCCGAGCTTCAAGCCACGGTCGCTCACCACCGCGCCGTCCACGCGCACACCGCCGCCGTCGATGAGGCGGTTGGCCTCGCTGGTCGAGGGGGCCAAACCCGCGCTCTTGAGCAGCACGCCGATGCCCAGCGGCGCCCCCTGCAGCCGCACGGCGGCGATCTCATCGGGTATGCCGCCCTTGGCGCGGAGGTTGAAATCCTGCTCGGCCGCGTCGGCTGCGCGCGCACTGTGAAAACGCGTCGTGATCTCCTTGGCCAGCAGCACCTTGGCGTCGCGCGGGTTGCGGCCCGCGGCCACCTCGCGCTTGAGCGCCTCGATCTCGGCCAGCGGACGCAGCGACAACAGGGGATACCAGCGCCACATCAGTTCGTCGCTGATCGACATCACCTTGGCGAACATGGTGTTGGCGTCTTCGGTGATGCCGATGTAGTTGCCCTTGGACTTGGACATTTTCTCCACGCCGTCCAAGCCTTCGAGCAGCGGCATGGTCAGGATGCACTGCGGCTCCTGCCCGTACTCCTGCTGCAGGTGGCGACCCATCAGCAAATTGAACTTCTGATCGGTGCCGCCCAGCTCCAGGTCGGCGCGCAAGGCCACCGAGTCGTAGCCCTGCATCAGCGGGTAGAGAAATTCGTGGATCGAAATCGGCGTGCCGGCCTTGAAGCGCTTGGTGAAGTCGTCGCGCTCCATCATGCGCGCCACCGTGTATTTGGCCGCCAGCTGGATCAGGCCGCGCGCGCCCAGCGCGTCGCTCCATTCGCTGTTGTAGCGGATTTCGGTACGCGCCGGATCCAGCACCAGGCTGGCCTGGCGGTAGTAGGTCTCGGCGTTGGCCTGGATCTGCTCCGGCGTCAGCGGCGGACGGGTCGCGTTGCGGCCCGAAGGGTCACCGATCAGCGACGTGAAGTCACCGATCAGAAAAATGACGGTATGCCCGAGGTCTTGCAACTGGCGCAGTTTGTTGAGCACAACCGTGTGGCCGAGGTGGATGTCGGGCGCCGTGGGGTCCAGGCCCAACTTGATGCGCAGGGGCACGCCCGTGGCCTCGCTGCGGCGCAGCTTGCGCACCCAATCCGCCACCGGCAACAGTTCCTCGCAGCCGCGCAGCGTCACCGCCAGCGCGTTGCGCACGGCCTCCGTTGCGCCCTCCAGCGCCGCGGCAACGGGGTCGTCGGTGGCCATCGCTGTATCTTTGTTCATGAGGTCAATCCCGGATGACAGGAGCGCTACGGCGGTTATACTGCATTGATTCGTGCCGCCGACCGGGGCTCGCAAGCCTGCGGCCGTGGTTCGCGCCTCTTGGGCGCTCGATTGTAGTCGGCGGGCAATTCGGTGATCTTTGCCATCGTCACCCGAAGGGTGGCGGTGGTATCGGGTGGCTTGGTGTCGCCCGCACGCAAACAGGCATGAACGCACACACGCTCATCGACACAACCCGCCTGTGGCTACAACGACATCCGCGCCGCCTCACTGCGGCGCTGGCCATCCTGCTGCTCGGTACGGGCGTGACCGCCTTTGGCACCGGCCCGCTGGATGCCGCGCTCAAGGCCATGCCGCGCACCACGGTGGTGCAAGCGGTCGCGTTGCCCGACGAGGCGTTGGCCGCTTCGACGGATACGGCGCCGTTCGTTTTGCACCGCAGCGACCTGACCCGGCGGGACGATACCTTGGCCACGCTGCTGCAACGCCTGGGTGTGCGCGACACCGGTGCCATCGAGCGCCTACGCCGCGAGCCCGCGCTGGCCGAACTGTGGCGCGGGCCGGCTGGCAAGTTGGTCAGCGTCGATGTCGACGACGACGGGCGCCTGTTGCGCCTGCAGGCCCGCTGGCTGGCGCGCACCGATGACACCACCTTCCAGCGCCTGGACGTCCGGCGCGCCTCACCCCCCCACAGTGCGTGGAACGTGCGGCGCGACAGCGCACCCTTGAACGCCTCGGTGCGGCTGGCCAGCGGCACCATCCGCAGCTCGCTGTTTGCCGCCACCGAAGCCGCGCGCCTGCCCGATGCGGTGGCCTCGCAGCTGGCCGACTTGTTGGGTGGAGAAATCGACTTCCGGCGTGATCTGCGTGCCGGCGACACCTTTGCCGTGGTGTACGAGGCGCTGGAAGCCGACGGCGAACTGCTGCGCTACGGGCGCCTGCTGGGGGCAGAGTTCGTCAACAACGGGCGACGACACCAGTTGGTGTGGTTCCAGCCGCCGGGCAGCCGTGGGGCCTACTACACTTTCGAAGGGGAGAGCCTGGCACGCGCCTTTCTGGCCTCGCCGCTGGCGTTTACCCGCGTCAGCAGCGGCTATGGCATGCGCTTTCACCCCGTGCACGGCGACCGGCGCGCCCACTTGGGGGTGGACTATGCCGCCCCTACCGGCACACCGGTGCGGGCGGTGGCCGACGCCAGCGTGGCCTTCGCCGGCTGGCAACGCGGCTACGGCAACGTCGTGGTCTTGCAGCACACAAATGGGCGTCAGACGCTGTATGCGCACCTGAGCCGCATCGATGTGCGCAAAGGCCAGCGGCTGGAGCAAGGGCAGACCGTTGGGGCCGTCGGCGCCACCGGCACCGCCACCGGGCCCCACCTGCACTTCGAGTACATCGTCAACGGACAGCACCGCGACCCGATGACCATCGCCCGCGACAACCCCGGTGGCGAGCCGATCGAGGCGCGCTGGCGCTCGGCCTTCGTACAACACGCGGCCGGTATGCGCAGCCAACTGGCTGCCGCTGCCACCCTCGTGCAAGCCAGTGCCGAATAACACGCCTGCGCTGGCATGCGCTGCATCGGCTTGATGTCGGGTACCTCGCTCGACGGGGTGGATGGTGTCTTGGTCGATTTCGACGCGCCGGATCACGCCGGCGGTCGGGTGCTGGCGGATACGGCTTTGCCTTTGCCCGAGCCGCTGCGTGCCGACCTGTTGGCCTTGCAACACAGCGGACCCGATGAACTGCATCGCGCCGCGCAAGCCGCCGCGGCGCTGAGCGCGCTGTATGCCGAAGCGGTGCACGCGCTGCTGCGCCGCAGCGGCCTGACGGCGCGTGACATCGCGGCGATCGGCGCGCATGGGCAAACCGTGCGCCATCTGCCCCCGGGTCACACGCGACTGGGTGCCGGCGAGGCTGCCTACACGGTGCAATTGCTCGCCCCCGCGCGCCTGGCCGAGGCCACGGGTATCGCTGTCGTGGCCGACTTTCGCAGCCGCGACATCGCCGCTGGCGGCCAGGGAGCGCCCTTGGTGCCAGCGTTTCACCGCGCCGCCTTTTGGCAACCCGGACACGCACTGGCCGTGGTCAACATCGGCGGTATCGCCAACGTCACACTCATCGACCCGGCCGGACACGTGCGCGGCTTCGACACCGGACCGGGCAACGTACTGCTCGATGGCTGGTGTGAGCGCCACACCGGTGCGCGTTTCGATGCCGACGGCGCCTGGGCGCGCCAGGGGCGCGTGTTGCCGGCCTTGCTCGACGCCTGTTTGGCCGACCCCTATTTCCAGCGCTGCGGTGCCCGCAGCACCGGACGCGACCACTTCCATCTGGGCTGGCTGGCCGAACGGTTGAACGCCTGCGGCCTGACCGACGCTGCCCCCGCCGACGTACAGGCCACGCTGGTGGCGCTGACCGCGCACACCATCGCGCACGCGCTGCGACAGGCGGCCACCGTCACCCCAGAGGTGGTGTGGGTGTGTGGAGGCGGCGCACGCAACGGCCTTCTGATGCAGGCCCTGCAGGTCCGATTGACCCCGGTGCCGGTACGAGCCACCTCGGCGCGCGGCTGGCCGGTGCAATGGGTGGAGGCGGCGGCCTTCGCCTGGTTGGCCCGACAAACACTGCTGGGGCAAGCCGGCAACGTCCCCGAGGTCACGGGCGCTGCCGGGTCGCGCATTTTGGGCGCACTGTATCGGGCATGAGGAAAAGCGGCCATGCGCCGCGATCATCGCCCGCCGGCAGTCATGCCAACTACCTCACGCCCAGTCAGGGATGAGGCCAGCGGTAAAACGGGCCGCAGGCGCCACGGCGGCAGCGACATCACCCGGAGCGCCACACCCAGCAACCGACGCCGGGACGCGGGCAAGCATCAGCCGACGCTAAAGCTGGAGCCGCAGCCGCAGGTGGTGGTGGCGTTGGGATTGCGGATGACGAACTGCGCGCCTTGCAGATCTTCCTTGTAGTCGATCTCGGCGCCCACCAGGTACTGGTAGCTCATCGCATCGATGAGCAGGGTAACGCCGTTTTTGGTCATCTGCGTGTCGTCGTCGTTGACGACCTCGTCGAATGTGAATCCGTACTGAAAGCCGGAACAGCCGCCGCCCTGCACGAAGACGCGCAGCTTCAGCTCGGGATTGCCCTCCTCGGCGATCAACTCCGCCACCTTGGCCGCCGCGGCATCGGTGAAGATCAGCGGCGCCGGCATCTCGGTGGTGGCTTCGGCAGTGGTTTCGGCAACAGCAGTCATGGCAGCATCCTCGTCACGGTTATGGGCAGCGCGATTCGAGCGTGGTCACGCCAGCAACGTGATCGGCGGTCGCACGGCCACTCGGCGTCGTCGCGGCGTCCATGCGACCACCCTCAACGACACCCATTTATCAAAGCATAGCAAAACGATCGGGAATAACCCAAATCGGGGCCCCGCGATACCCCTGCTGGACACAGGGATGAAGGTGGACGACGCCGACCATCGGGCGCAACGCCCCAGCCCGCCGGCAACGCAACGGCCACCGGCGACGAAAGCCACTGCGCCCAAGGCCGCACAACGCACAAAAAACCCGCGCACCGGGCGCGGGCTGGGCATACGTCGGTAGCAGACGACGCCGATCAGCGCTTGCTGAACTGCTTGGCGCGACGGGCCTTGCGCAGACCCACCTTCTTGCGCTCGACTTCGCGCGCGTCGCGCGTGACGAAGCCCGCGGCGCTGAGCGCCGGCTTGAGGCTGGCGTCGTAGTCGATGAGCGCACGGGTGATACCGTGGCGCACCGCACCGGCTTGACCGGATTCGCCGCCACCGTGGACGTTGACCATGATGTCGAACGTCTCCAGGTGGTTGGTCAGCACCAGCGGCTGCTTGGCGATCATGATCGAGGTTTCGCGACCGAAATAGTCTTGGATGTCGCGACCGTTGATCGTGATCTTACCGGAGCCTTTCTTCAGGAACACGCGCGCGACGCTGGACTTGCGACGGCCCGTGCCATTGTTCCATTCACCAATCATGGCCGCTCCTTAGATTTCCAACACCTTGGGTTGCTGCGCGCCGTGCGGATGCTCGGGGCCGGCATAGACCTTGAGCTTCTTGATCATGGCGTAGCCGAGCGGCCCTTTGGGCAGCATGCCCTTGACGGCTTTTTCCAGCGCGCGGCCGGGATGCTTGGCCTGCATGTCGCGGAAGTTGATGGAGCGGATACCACCCGGATAACCGGTGTGGCGGTAGTAGATCTTGTCCAGGGCTTTGTTGCCCGTGACGCGGATCTTGTCGGCGTTGACGACGATGATGAAGTCGCCGGTGTCGACGTGAGGGGTGTAGATGGCCTTGTGCTTGCCGCGCAGTCGGCGTGCCACTTCGCTGGCGACACGTCCGAGCACCTTGTCGGTGGCGTCAATCACAAACCACTCATGCACCACCTCAGCGGGCTTGGCGCTGAAGGTTTTGGTCATGATCGTTTCCTGTGGTTTGGCGGGCCCTTTTCCGCGGTCGGCGCTGCTTCAGCCGGCAGCCTCTTAGGCGGGATGAATTTTTCGCCGCGGGACCACGAAGCGCTGCGAAAACGGTCTATTGTACCAGCAACGCACGGCCTGCCGCTCGCTTGCGGCGGCACCGCTCGGCTACCATCGGCGCATGTTCAGCTATCGCCACGCTTTCCACGCCGGCAACCATGCCGACGTGCTCAAACACCTGACCCTGCTGGGGGCGGTGCAGCGCCTGCACGCCAAACCCGGCGGCGTGCTGCTGGTGGACACGCATGCCGGCGCCGGGCTGTACCGGCTCGACCAGGCCGAGGCCCAAACGTCGGGCGAAGCGGCCGGCGGCGTGTTGGCGCTGGCCCAGGCGCTCGCCCGGGCCGACCGTGCCGCCGTGCCGGCGCTGATCGAGGCGTACCGGCAGCGACTCGACGCCCTCAACGACGGCGGCGCGTGGCGCCTGTACCCTGGCTCGCCTGCCTGGCTGCAGGGCCTGCTGCGCCCGCAGGACCGCCTGGTGTTGTTCGAGCTGCACCCCACCGACGGGCGGCTACTGGATCGCACCGTGCGCGCGTGGCAGCAACACACGCCGCGCGCCTCGATCGAACTGCGGCGCGACGATGGCTTCGTGGGGCTGAAGGCCCTGCTGCCACCGCCGCAACGGCGCGCCCTGGTGCTGATCGACCCCAGCTATGAGCTGAAATCCGACTACGCCGCAGTGGCTGCAGCGGTGGACGATGCCCTGCGCCGCTTCGCACCGGGGTGCCTGCTCGTGTGGTACCCGGTGATCGGCCGCCCCGAGGCGCACGCGCTGCCGCGGCGGCTGCGCGCGCTGGCCGAGCGCGCCGGCCGCCCTTGGCTGCGTGCCGAGCTGCACGTCGGTGCGCCCCCCGATCCGCAAGCGCGCGCCGCCGCCGCGCGCGGCCAGGCACACGGCGCCCTACGCGCCAGCGGCATGTTCGTGATCAACCCGCCGTACACCCTCGCCGAGCAACTGCATACGGCGCTCACGTGGCTGCTGCCGGCGCTGCGCCGAGGGCCGGGGGCACAGGTACGCGTCGATCGGGCCGCAGGGGGCGGCTGAGGATACCCTGCGCCCGCTCACGCCGCCGCCAGTGCTTGTTCGAGGTCGGCGCGCAAGTCGTCGATGTGCTCGATGCCGACGCACAGCCGCACCGTGTCTTCGGTGACGCCGGCCTTGACCAGCTCCTCGGGCGAGAGCTGCCGGTGCGTGGTGCTGGCCGGGTGCGTGGCCAGCGAGCGCACGTCGCCGATATTGACCAGCCGCGTGAACAGCTGCAGCGCGTCCAGGAAGCGCTCGCCGGCCGCGCGCCCGCCCTCGATGCCGAACGTCAGCAGGCCCGAGGCCCGCCCGCCCAGGTAGCGCTGCGCCAACGCGTGATAGGGGTCGTCTGGCAGGCCGGCGTAGCGCACCCAGCGCACCTTGGGGTGGGTACGCAAAAACTGGGCCACCGCCAGCGTGTTGTCGCAAATGCGGTCCATGCGCAGCGGCAGCGTCTCGATCCCCTGCAAAATCAAAAAGGCATTGAAGGGCGAGATCGCCGCGCCCATGTTGCGCAGCGGCACCACGCGCGCCCGCGCGATGTAGGCGGCCGCGCCCAGCGCCTCGGTATAGACCACCCCGTGGTAGCTGACGTCGGGTTCGTTCAGGCGTTTGAAACGCACGTTGTGCTCGGCCCACGGAAAGCGGCCCGAATCGACGATGGCGCCGCCGACGCTGTTGCCGTGACCACCCAGGTACTTGGTCAGCGAATGCACGACGATATCGGCGCCGTGCTCGAAAGGCCGGCACAGATAGGGACTGGGCACGGTGTTGTCCACGATCAGCGGCACGCCGTGGCGGTGCGCGATGGCCGCCAGCGCCGCGATGTCGGTGACGTTGCCGCGCGGATTGCCCATCGATTCGCAGTACAGCGCCTTGGTGCGCGCATCGATCAGGGGCTCGAAGGTTTCGGGCCGGTCGCTGTCGGCAAAGCGCACCTCGATGCCGTATTGCGGCAGCGTGTGGGCAAACAGGTTGTAGGTGCCGCCGTACAGCGTCGAGGCCGAGACGATGTTGTCGCCCGCCTCGGCGATCGTTTGGATGGCGTAGGTGATGGCGGCTTGACCCGAGGCCAGCGCCAGGGCGCCGACGCCGCCTTCCAAGGCCGCCAGGCGCTCCTCCAACACCGCCTGGGTCGGGTTCATGATGCGGGTGTAGATGTTGCCCGGCACCTTCAGGTCGAACAGGTCGGCGCCGTGCTGCGCGCTGTCGAACGCGTAGGCCACCGTCTGGTAGATGGGCGGCACCACGGCTTTGGTGGTGGGGTCGGGACGGTAGCCGGCGTGCACGGCCTGGGTTTCGAATCGCATGCGATGGTCTCCTGTCGTGGGTGGGACGAAAATCGATGGCCCCGCGTGATGGCTCGGGCTCAAGACAGTGGCATCAGATCGAGGCGCTGCAGGATGGTCAGCACCGCATCGGCCTGGTTCATCGTGTAGAAATGCAGACCCGGGGCGCCGGCGGTGCGCAGTTGGTCGCACAGATCGGTGACCACGTCCAGCCCGAAGGCGCGAATGGAGGCCACGTCATCACCAAAGCTCTGCAGGCGCAGCCGAATCCAGCGCGGGATCTCGGCCCCGCAGGCATCCGAGAAGCGCATCAGTTGGCTGGCGTTGGTGATGGGCATGATACCGGGCACGATGGGAATGTCCACCCCGAGCGCTTCGGCTTCGTCGACAAAGCGAAAGTAGGCGTCGCTGTTGAAAAAATACTGCGTGATGGCCGAGTCGGCGCCGGCGCGCACCTTGGTCGCGAAGGCCTGCAGATCGGCCTGGGGCGAGCGCGCCTGCGGATGCATTTCCGGGTAGGCGGCCACTTCGATGTGGAACGCCCGATCGAACTCGGCGCGGATGAAGGCCACCAAATCGCTGGCGTAGGTGAACTCGCCCCCCAGCCCGTAGCCACTGGGCAGGTCGCCGCGCAGCGCCACCAGGCGACGCACGCCCATGGCCTGCAGCTCCGCCAGTTGCGCCCGCACCCGCGCGCGCGTGGCGCCGATGCAGGAAAAATGCGCCGCCGCCGGCACCCCTTCGGCCAGGATCTCGGCGACGGTGGCAAACGTGCCCTCCTGCGTGGAGCCGCCAGCGCCGTAGGTCACCGAACAGAACTGCGGACGCGCGGCGTAGAGCCGCTGGCGCACCGCGCGCAGCTTGTCGGCCCCCTCGGGGGTCTTGGGTGGGAAAAACTCGAAACTCAACGGCACAGCCATGCAAAAAACTCCCGGTTCCCGTCGCCGCCGGCGATCGGGCTGTCAAAGTAGTCGCGCAGCCGCAGACCCAATGCTTGCGCGGCATCGGCCACGCGTGCGCGCACGCGCTGGTGGGCCGCCGGGTCGCGCACCAGCCCGCCTTTGCCGATGTCGCCGGGCTGCAATTCGAACTGCGGCTTGACCAGCATCAGCATCTGCCCGTGGGGCGCCAACAACGGCAGCAGCGCCGGCCACACCAGGGTCTGCGAAATGAAGGACAGGTCGCCCACGATCAGGTCGAACGGCGGCGCAGCCGCTGGCCCGCCCGCCCGCACCAGGGCGGGCGCGTCCAGCGTGCGGGCGTTGCAGCGCTCCACGGCCACCACGCGCGCATCGGCGCGCAGCCGTGCATGTAATTGGCCGTGGCCGACATCGACCCCCACCACCTGCGCCGCTCCGGCCTGCAACAAGCAGTCGGTAAAGCCGCCGGTGCTCTGGCCCACGTCCAGACAGCGCCAGCCGTGCACCAGCAGGCCGGTGTGGGCCAGCGCCCCGGCGAGCTTGAGCCCGCCGCGCGAGACGTAGCGCAGCTCGGCGTCGTCGCTGAGTTCGATGGCGCAGCCGGCGGGCAACTCGTCGCCCCCCTTGGCCAGCGTGCACCAGCCACCGGGCGCCAACCAGCGCACCGCCCCGCGTTCGATGAGGCGCTGCGCCGCCGAACGCGTAGGCGCCAGCCCGCGCTGCACCAACAGCCGATCGGCTCGCATCGCCCCTTTGCCTCCAAAAGCTTCTTGCAACACGCCACAAACGCCAGCCGACCGGCGCCAGGACACGCCCACCACGGGCGCACGCGACGCCGAGCAAGCACCCGCCGCAAGCGCCGTACACGCAGGCGCTTGGCAACCGCCCATGGCGGCAAACCGGCGCACAGTGGCTCGCTGCGGCCGGCGCGCGCCATGTCGCCGACCGAGTCGGTTGCGGGCCGACGTCACTCAGTAGCGGTAGGTATCCGGTTTGTACGGCCCTTCCTTGGGTACGCCGATGTAGGCCGCTTGCTCGTCGGTGAGCTCGGTGAGCATAGCGCCGAGCTTTTTCAGCTGCAGCCGCGCCACCTTCTCATCCAAGTGCTTGGGCAGGGTATAGACCTTGCCCTTTTCGTAGTAGTCGCGGTGCGTGAAAAGCTCGATTTGCGCCAGCGTCTGGTTGGCAAACGATGAGCTCATCACATAACTGGGGTGCCCGGTGGCGCAGCCCAGGTTGACCAGCCGCCCCTTGGCCAGCAGGATGATGCGCTTGCCGTCCTCGAAGATCACGTGGTCGACCTGGGGTTTGATTTCTTCCCAGCGGCACTTCGACTCCAGGGCCGCGACGTCGATTTCGTTGTCGAAGTGACCGATATTGCACACGATCGCCTGATCCTTCATGCGCGCCATGTGCTCGTAGGTGATGACGTGCTTGTTGCCGGTGGCGGTGACGAAGATGTCGGCCTTGTCGGCGGCGTAGTCCATCGTGACGACCTTGTAGCCTTCCATCGCCGCTTGCAGCGCGCAGATGGGGTCGATCTCGGTGACCCACACCTGGGCCGCCAGCGCCCGCAGCGCCTGCGCCGAGCCCTTGCCGACGTCGCCATAGCCGCAGACGACGGCGATCTTGCCCGCGATCATGACGTCGGTGGCGCGCTTGATGCCGTCCACCAGCGATTCGCGGCAACCGTAGAGGTTGTCGAATTTGCTCTTGGTGACCGAGTCGTTGACGTTGATGGCGCGAAACATCAGCTCGCCGCGCGCGGCCATCTGCTTGAGCCGGTTGACGCCAGTGGTGGTCTCCTCGGTGACGCCGATGACCTGCGCGGCCTTGCGGCTGTACCACTTGGGGTCTTGCGCCAGGCGCTCGCGGATCGCGGCAAACAGCACACGCTCCTCTTCGCTGCCGGGCCGATCGAGCACCGACGGGTCGTGCTCGGCGCGCTTGCCCAGGTGCAGCAGCAGCGTGGCGTCGCCACCGTCGTCCAGGATCATGTTCGGTCCCTCATCGGCGCTGCCCGCCGGGCCGAACTCGAAAATACGGTGCGTAAACGCCCAGTAGTCTTGCAGCGTCTCACCCTTGTAGGCGAACACCGGCGTGCCGGCGACGGCGATGGCGGCGGCCGCGTGGTCCTGGGTGGAAAAAATATTGCACGAGGCCCAGCGCACCTGCGCGCCCAGCGCCTGCAGCGTCTCGATCAGCACGGCGGTCTGGATCGTCATGTGCAGCGAACCGGCGATGCGCGCGCCTTTGAGCGGTTGGCTGGCGGCGAATTCCTCGCGAATCGCCATCAGGCCCGGCATTTCGGTTTCGGCGATGCGGATTTCCTTGCGACCCCAATCGGCCAAACCGAGGTCGGCCACCACGCAATCGGTGGGCAGGGCGGTGGTCAGCGGTGCGTTCATACCATGGACTCCTGTTGCAGGGTTGCCACCGCTGGCGGGCCACACTGCTCACGCCACGTCGGTGGGTGAGCGTCGTTGCCACGGAACCGGCGGCCGTTGGGCGCCACCGGCGCTGCTCGAGCCTCGCGCGAATGAATCGCGCTGCAACGCTCCTCGGCCAGCGCGTCCATTATATAGGCGAGGCGCCGTCGCCGCTGGCGGGCTTTCTATAATCGACCACACGGCGCCCGGCCGCTCCGGGTTTCGTTCGCCTCCCCCACCTTGACCACCGCCCCCGCTTCATCCTCCGCGCATGCCCTGTCCGTCGTGGCCGCCGACATGCAGGCGGTCGATGACGTCATCGAGCAGCGCTTGAGCAGTGAGGTACCCTTGGTCGGTCAGGTCGCGCACTACATCATCGGCAGTGGCGGCAAGCGCGTGCGCCCTGCCCTGCTGTTGTTGATGTGCGGCGCGCTGGGCTGCACGGACGCGCGCCGCCACACCTTGGCGGCGGTGGTGGAGTTCATCCACACCGCCACCTTGCTGCACGACGATGTGGTGGACGAATCGACCCTGCGGCGCGGGCGCGACACCGCCAACCAGGTATTCGGCAATGCCGCCAGCGTGCTGGTGGGTGACTTTTTGTACTCGCGCGCCTTCCAGATGATGGTGGACTGCGGGGACATGCGCATCATGCGCGTGCTGGCCGACGCCACCAACGTGATCGCCGAGGGCGAGGTGCTGCAGCTGATGAATATGCACGACGCGCACCTGGACGAGGCGGCGTATCTGCGCGTCATTCGCGCCAAAACGGCCAAGCTGTTCGAGGCCAGCGCGCGTTTGGCGGCGCTGCTGGCCGGCGCCGACGCTGCCACCGAAGCGACTTGCGCCGAGTATGGGCAAGCGATCGGCGCGGCGTTTCAAATCGTCGATGACGTGCTGGATTACGCCGGTGACACGGCCGAACTGGGCAAAAACCTGGGCGACGACCTGCGCGAAGGCAAAGTGACGCTGCCGGTGATCTGCACCTTGCGCCGCTGCACGCCCACCGAGGCGGCACTGATCCGCAGCGCGATCGAGACCGGCGGCAGCGAACGGATGGACGAGATTTTGACCATCGTGCGCCGCTGCGGCGCGCTTGACGAAGCACGCCACCACGCCCGCGCCGAGGTCGAACGCGCCACTGCGGCGCTGCAGCGTTTGCCCAGCGGCGACCACGAAACGAAGAAATACCGCCAAGCTCTGCTACAATTGGCGACTCAGCTTCTGGCTCGCCGCTCTTGACGGCGATCGAGTCAGTCGGGGTGTAGCTTAGCCTGGTAGAGCGCTACGTTCGGGACGTAGAGGCCGGAGGTTCGAATCCTCTCACCCCGACCAATATATTTCGTCGAGCCAGACAGCCTCGTCTGCGCCAAGGCCTCGGTAGGCCATCACAAACGGGCGAGCAAGCGCGGCAGCGCCACGCGAACCTTCACTTCCTGCGCCGGCACCGCGCGGCGCACCGCATAGGCGCTCTCGGCGGTGTCGCGCAGCGGCGCCTCGCCTTTGGGCAGACCGTCGCGTCCGACGATGGCAAACACCAACGGCGTATGCGCCCGCCGCCCACGCCGCGCCACCAGGCCGATTTCGCCGCTGGCCAGCTCCACGTAAGTACCAGGCGCGTACAGCCCCACCACCTGCACCAACGCTGCGCCCAGGGGCGTCGTCATGCCGCTGGCGTCCATGTAGACGTCACGTGCCGCCCGCGGTGCCGGCAAACCCGGACGATTGATGCGCGGGCTCAGTCGCGCCACGTACACATCCACCAATTGCAGCAACTGGGCAGGCGCCGACACCTCGGCGCGGCCATGCGGATACCCCAGTCCCCCCTGCCGCTCGTGGTGATCGCGCACCAGCTCCAGCCACAGGGCATCCTGCACCCCCAAGCGGCGCAATGACTGTTCGCCACGCAGCGGGTGTTGGTGCACCGCCTGGCGTTGCGCGGTACTGAGCGGCGCATCTTGCCGAGCCAGGTCGTCGTGCAGGCGCGCCAAACCCAGGTTCATCGTCAGGGCAGCGCAGCGCAGACTGTGCTGCCGCTCGGCCGACCAACCGAGGCTGGCGGCCACCTCGCCGGCCAGCAGCGCGCACAACCAGGCGTGCGTGGCGCTGTAGCCCAGCCGCCGGTCGTACAGCATCTGCACCAACACCAGCACGCTGGGGTCGATGCGCGGACGCAACAGCTGCGGCAAATAGGCCATCAGCCGCTGCAGCCGACCCAGAAAATCCTGCGCCTGCTCACCCTGGTGCAGCAACAGCGTCAGGCCGGCGTGCAGGCCGGCCCAGATCTCGTCGATGGGGCGGGTGTCGGCAACGCCTTCGCCCGCGTCCTGCCAGTTCATCGGGCGCGCGACGTGGGCGATTTCCTCCAGCGAACGATTGTCGCGCAGCGCGCGGTCGATGGCGGCGTTGTAGCGAAACGTCCACGCCTGAAAATCTTCGCGCCGCAACATGGGGCGGTGCATTGCGATCCAGTCGCGGTGGTGTTCGTCGCGAATCACCTGTCCCTTGCGTAACAGCAACTCGCCGCGGGCATCGAAAATGTCCACGGGCAAGGGCTCGCCCAGCGTGATTTCCTCAATGGGTAGGAGCACGAACATCGACAAGGTCCTCGAGCCCCGTACTGTACCCGTACCCGCTGCCAGGTGGCTGGAGCACGCCCCGACGGTACACGCCCCCTTGGGGAGCGCGCCGCGCCACGCCAGCGCCGGCCCCGACGCCGCCCATGAACGCACGCGGGCGTTTCGTTGCGATAATGCTTGCCATGCCATCCGTCGCTCGAGCACGCCGTCATGACTGAGTCCGCCCTGCCCGTCATCCCGGTCGAGCAGTTGCGCGTAGGTCACTACGTCTTGCTCGATTTGGGTTGGATGGATCACCCCTTTCCGCGTAACAACTTTCGCATCAGCGCTGCACACCAGATCGACACCATCCGCGGCCTGGGGCTGACACGGGTGCGCATCGACCCGGCCCGCAGCGAATTGTTGCCCGAGGACAGCGCGCCTGCCGTTGGAGACCGCAGTGGCGCCGATGCCCACCCTGAGCCGGCACACGCCGCCGACGCCCGCACCCAGGTCCTGTTGCAGCAACGCCAGGCGCTTCTGCGTTGCGAGCGGCAGTATCACGAGGGCACGCGCCAGGTACGCGCAGCCTTCGAGCAGGTCGAGCGCGCGCCGCAGGCGGCCGGCGCCATCGCGCGTGGTTTGATCGGCGGCATGGTCGACGCCATGGGAGGGGGAGGCGAGACGGCGCTGCGGCTGCTGTCGGACGTGCAGGGCGAGCGCAGCGCGCAGCATGCGATGAACGTGGCGGTGCTGTCGTTGTTGCTGGGGCACGCGTTGGGTCTGGACGACGCCGCGCTTCGGGCGTTGGGGGTGGCGGCGCTGCTGCACGACATCGGCAAGGTGCGCCTGCCAGACCCGGTGCGCCACAAGGACGATGCCTTCACACCCGCCCAGCTCAAGGCCTACCAGGAGCACGTGGTGCATGGGGTGGTGCTGGCCCAAGCGATGGGGCTGGAGCCGCAGGCGGTGCAGGCCATCGCCCAGCACCACGAGGCCGCCGATGGCAGCGGCTTCCCCGATGGCTGCCACGGTGCGCAGATCGGACGCCTGGCGCACATCGTAGCGCTGGTCAACCGCTACGACGGCTTGTGCAATCCGCACAACCCGGCGCGCGCCTACACGCCACACGAAGCCCTGGCGCGACTGTACGCCGTGCACAAGGCGCGCTTCGACGCGCCAACCCTGACGGCCTTCATCCGGCTGCTGGGCGTCTATCCGCCGGGGTCGATCGTGCAGCTCAGCGACGGGCGCTACGCGCTGGTGCAGGCGTGCAACGCCACGCGGCCGCTCAAGCCCCAGGTGCTGGTGCACGACCCGCGCACCCCACCCAGCGAGGCGCTGCTGCTGGACTTGCAAAGCACGCCCGAGTTGACCATTCAGCGCAGCCTGCGCGCCGACCAACTGCCGCGCGCGGCGTTGGATTATCTGGATCCGCGGCCCCGTTATTGCTACTTTTTCGAGCGCGCGCTGCGCGCCGATGACGTCACGGCGCCAACGGGAGCACGGTCATGAGCTATCTGCATTGGGCACCGGTGACCGAGGGTTTGCTGGAGGCCGTGTGCGTGGTCGATCCGCAGACGCTGCGCATCCTCACCGTCAATGGCGCCGCGTGCCGCTTGCTCGGCGCCGGGCGCGAGGCCCTGGTTGGCTCGTCGGTGCTGGACTGGACCGCCGACCCTCAGGACGAGGTCTACTGGGCCGAGTGGCGCGCCGGCATCGAGCAGACGCTGGAGTCGGAAAGCGCGGTGCGACGGGCCGATGGCAGCGTGTTGCCCGTGCAACGCCGCGTCGGGCCCGTGCACCCGGTGGGCGGCGAGCCCGTGGTGCTGTGGGCGATGCAAAACCTGGCCGAGTGGCGGGCGACGCGCCAACAACTCGAGACGCTGTTGGCGGAGCTGCGTTCGGTGCTGGAGTCGGCCTCCGACGCGATTTTGGTGTGCGATCTGGACGGCCGCATCCGCGCCTTCAATCCGGCGTTTGCCCAGCTGTGGGATGTGCCCGCCGCGCTGCTGACCGACAACGACGAAAACGCCATCTGGCAGCACCTGGGCTTGCAGGTGATGGACGCCAGCGCATTCACCGCCGGGCTGCAGGCGCTGCAGCGCACCCCCTTGCGCGAAGCGCACGATCTGGTGCCACTGCGCAGCGGGCGCTTGCTGGAGTGCACCTCACGTCCGCAGCTGGCGCGCGGACGTCCGATCGGACGTATCTACGTGTACCGCGACATCACCGAGCGGGCCGCGATCGATGCCAAGTTGCGCTTGGCGGCCAAGGTGTTCGAAGCCAGCCTGGATGCAATCGTCGTCACCGATCCCCAGCTGCGCATCGTCGCCTGCAATCCGGCCGCGCTGCGGCTGGCCGACCACGCCCACGACGATCTGCAGGGCCAGCCGGTGGAGGCGCTGCTGACGGCCCCCACTCGCCCGCAGTGGACGAGCGAGGCCAGCGCCGCGCTGCATGCGCAAGGCTACTGGGAAGGCGAGCTGTGGCTGCGCCGCCCGCGCGGGCCCGCCGTGGCGCTGCTGGTGTCGTGGGTGCTGTTGCGCGACGCCAACGGGCAGCCGCTCAACACCGTGCTGTTCGCCAAAGACCTGTCGGAGAAGCTGGAGGCGCAGCGACGCATCGAGCAGTTGGCCTACACCGACCCGCTCACGGGGCTGCCGAACCGGCTGCTGCTGGGCGAACGCGTCGCCCACGCCATTCACGTGGCGCAGCGCAACAGCCAGGGCTTTGCCCTGCTGTTCCTCGACCTCGACCGCTTCAAGAGCATCAACGACTCGCTCGGCCACATGTTTGGCGACCGGGTGCTCGTCGAGATCGCCGAGCGGCTGCAGCGCTGCCTGCGCCAGACCGACACCCTGGCGCGACTGGGCGGCGACGAATTCGTGGTGCATCTACACGACGCCGACCGCGAAGCCGCGGCACGCGCAGCGCAGCGACTCATCGCCGCGGTCATGCAGCCGGTGTCGATCGAGCAGATGCAGTTCACGCTGTCGGGCAGCATCGGCATCGCCATGTACCCGGACGACGGCGCGTCGCTGGACGAGCTGATTCAGAGCGCCGACACGGCGATGTACCAAGTCAAGGAACGCGGCAAGGGACACTACCGCTTCTACCAGCCGCAAATGAACGCCGACTTGCTGCAGCGCGTGCAGATGGACCACGCGATGCGCGAGGGCCTGCGGCGCGGCGAATTCGTCTTGCACTACCAGCCGCGTGTCGATTTGCGCGCCGACGCCGTACCGGGCTGTGAAGCCTTGCTGCGCTGGCAACGCCCCGAGCACGGCCTGGTGATGCCAAGCACCTTCATCGGCGTGGCCGAAGAAACCGGCCTGATCGCCGATCTGGGCCACTGGGTGCTGCGCGAAGCGGTGGCGCAGGCAGCGCGCTGGCACGCCAGCGGCCGGGCGCTGCAAGTGGCGGTCAACGTCTCGGCGTTGCAATTCACGCAACCGGGCTTCGTGCAAGACGTGGCCGACGCCTTGCACGTCAGCGGCCTGCCACCGGCATTGCTGGAGTTGGAATTGACCGAGTCGATTCTGATTCGCGACGCCGAGGAGGCGCTGGCCAAATTGCAGGCGCTGGCCGAGCTGGGCGTGGAGCTGTCGCTGGACGATTTCGGCACTGGCTACTCGAGCCTGACGTACCTGAAGCGCTTTCCGCTGCACCGCCTCAAGGTCGATCGCAGCTTCATCGCCTCGATGCCGGAAGACGACGTCGACGCCGCCATCGTCGCCGCCATCGTGCAAATGGGCCACGCGCTGCGCATGGAAGTGGTGGCCGAGGGTGTGGAGCGCGCCGAGCAGCTGCAGCGCCTGCGCGCGCTGGGCTGCGATCACTGTCAAGGTTTTTTGTTCGAACGCGCCTTGCCGGCGCAGGCTCTCATCGAATGGCTCGATCGGCGCACGCAAGCCTGCGCCGCACCCGCCGCAGGGGCACCGGCGTCACGCTGAGCGCTGCCCCCGAGCGCCGCGCCGCGGCTCAGGCGCCGATCGCTTCGGCCCACTGGCGCAGGTCGTCGGCCGTGACCTGCCCCAGCTTGCGCTGGGCCACGCGGCCCCTGGCGTCGAGCACCACCGTAAACGGCAGCCCCCCGCGCGCATTGCCCAGCTGGCGCGCCAAATCCGTTCCGCCCAAGCCCGCCAGCCCGATGGGAAAGGTCAGCGGCTGACGCTGCAAAAATTGCCGCACCGCGCTGGGCTGGTCGATGGCCAGCCCCAGGACCGTCCAGCCGCGCGGGCGCTGCTGCTGCCAAAAGCGCTCCAGCAGGGGCAGCTCCTCGATGCAGGGTGGACACCAGGTGGCCCAAAAATTGATCAGCAGCGGCCGCCCGCGGTAGTCCGCCGCCACCACTTCACCACCGTCGGGGCGCTGCCAGCGCAGGGTCCACAGCGTCTGCTCGGCATCGGGCGCCGGCGCCCCAAGCGTCCAGCGCCACGTCGACACCCCGGCGCCCAGCGCCGCCGCGGCCGCGGCCACCCCCCATGTCCAAGCGCGTCGTTGCATCACGGTTCCTCCATCGGGGCCGGGGCGGTCTCGGCGGCCAACAGGGCGCGCACTTCGGCCACTGTGCCGCGCGGCACCCGTCCCAGTGCATCGGGCAGGCGGGCGCCGCGCTGCGCGCGCGTATCGTTGATCCACAGATGCAGCCCCACCGGCTCGTTCCAGTCGGCGCAGCGCACCGCCAACGACAACACCGGAACCTCGCGTCCCAGCGCGCCACTGGCCTGCTGCGCCTCGTAAGGCACACCGGCGTCGAGCAAGGCGACCTCCACCGCCTTCGGGTCGTCGCTGAACAGCTGCAGATGAATATCGTTGTGGCGGGTGGCGGTGCCGTGCCACACCGCGCCACCGAGCAGGGGGGCAAAGGCCACCAGCCGCTGCATCCACTGCAGGGCGGTTTGACGCAATGCGCGCAGCTCGGCCGGCTGCGTGGCGGCGTGAAACAGCGCCAGATGCGTGCGCACCGCCGCCTCCAGCGCCGCCGCATCGGGCGGCGTGGCGCGCGCCGGCAGCCCCAGCTGGGTGCGCGCGCGCCGCACGGCTTGCGCTGGAGACCAACCGTCGTCCACCATCAGCGCCGCCGCCACCGCCGCCCACTCGTGCACCGCTTCGTCACGCATGATCGCGATTGTCGCCGATGCGCCGCGCGCCTGCCGCGATAATGGCGCTATGCACATCCACGTCTTGGGCATTTGCGGCACCTTCATGGGCGGGCTGGCCGCGCTGGCGCGCGAAGCCGGCCACCGTGTCACCGGCTGTGACGCCGGGGTCTACCCGCCGATGAGCGAGCAGCTGCGCGCCTTGGGTATCGAATTGATCGAAGGCTACGGGGCCGATCAGCTGGCGCTGCGCCCCGACCTCTTCGTGGTGGGCAACGTGGTCAGCCGTGCACGCCAGCCGGATGGCAGGCCCAAATTCCCCTTGATGGAGGCGATCCTGGACGCCGGCGCCCGCTACAGCAGCGGGCCGCAGTGGCTGCACGAACACGTGCTGCACGGCCGCCACGTACTGGCGGTGGCGGGCACGCACGGCAAAACCACCACCACCGCCATGCTGGCGTGGATTTTGGAACACGCCGGCCACGCACCCGGCTTTTTGGTGGGCGGCGTGCCGCTGGATTTCGGTGTGTCGGCGCGCCTGGGACGGCTGCCCGCGGCGGGCCAACGCACCCCGTTCGTCATCGAAGCCGACGAGTACGACACCGCCTTTTTCGACAAGCGCAGCAAGTTCGTGCACTACGCGCCGCGCACGGCGGTATTGAACAACCTGGAGTTCGACCACGCCGACATCTTCGACGATCTGGCCGCGATCGAGCGCCAGTTTCACCACCTGCTGCGCACCGTGCCGGCCAGCGGCCGCGTGATCGTCAATGGACTGGAAGAAAGTTTGGCGCGCGTGCTGCACCAGGGTCTGTGGAGCGAGCTGCGCACCTTTGGCGCCGCCAACAGCGACTATGTGGCCGAGGGTGAACCGCACGACTTTACGGTGTTGCGCCATGGCCAGCCGGTGGCGCGGGTGCAGTGGGCGCTGACGGGCACGCACAACCAGCTCAATGCGCTGGCGGCCATCGCCGCCGCCGACCATGTGGGGGTGCCCCCGGCGCAGGCGGCCGAGGCGCTGGCGCGCTTTGCCGGCGTGCGCCGACGGCTGGAAGTGCGGGGCACGGTGGCGTTGCCCGGCGGTGCGGTCACCGTCTATGACGACTTCGCCCACCACCCGACGGCCATTCGCACCACCGTGGACGGCCTGCGCCGCCGCCTGGACCGCGAGGGCCGGGGCAGCGAGCGTATTCTGGCGATCTTCGAGCCGCGCTCCAACACCATGAAGCTTGGCACGATGAAGGCGCAGCTGCCGTGGGCGTTGGCGGGGGCGGACCTGGCGTTCTGCCACGCCGGCGGGCTGGATTGGGATGCCCACGCAGCGCTGGCGCCGCTGGCCGGGCGCGCTCAGGTGGCACCGGACATCGATACCCTGATGGCGCAGGTACTGGCCGCGGTGCGCCCGGGCGACCACCTGCTGTGCATGAGCAACGGCGCCTTCGGCGGCGTGCACGAGCGGCTGCTGGCGGCGCTGCGCTCTCGCGCTCCAGCGGCGGCTTGACCTGGTGCGCGGCAAGCCTCGGCCTTCAGGCCGGGGAAGGATAGCGCGGACGCCGTAGGCGTCCCATAGGCCAGGCGTATCATTTCGCCCATGCAACGTCTGCAAGCCTTCAAATACGAAACGATGCCGATCGGCGAACAGCAGCGCCAGATGCGCCGCTTTGCCGGGTCGTGCCGCTTCGTCTTCAACAAGGCGCTGGCGTTGCAGAAGGAACGCTACGAGCAAGGCGAGAAGAAGCTCGGCTACGCCGGCCTGTGCAAGCT
>NZ_VJON01000021.1 GCF_007556685.1 Tepidimonas charontis
CGCTGGCGGCGATTGCCAAGTTTGGCATCGCCGAGCAGGTCGGCTACATCTCCACCGGCGGCGGCGCCTTCCTGGAGGTGCTGGAGGGCAAGACCCTGCCCGCCTTCGAGGTGCTGGCGCGGCGCGCTCAGGGCTGAGCCACGATTTGTGCGGGCACGGACGCGCTCAGGGCAACGTCACCCAGGGCAAGTCGTGGCTGCGCGCCAGCGCGTCCAGCTCGGCGCGCGTGCGGTGGGCAAACCACGTCGCCAGAGCCGCGGCGGCGGCGGGCTGCAGGCAGTCGGCCGGCGCCAGCGGCCCCAGGCCCGCGACTTCGCCGAGCCGACGCGCGAAGTGCGGCTCCAGCGCCGCCACGGCCACCCGGCCGTCGGCGCAGCGGTAGACACGGTAGCCGACGTGCGCGCCGCCCAGCAGGCCGCCGGGGGCCGTCAGGCCCCACGCGCGCGGCTGCGCCAGCCACGCGGCAGCGTCGGCCAGCGCCACGTCGCGCACCGCGCCGCGGCCGGTGGCGGCGCGCTGCATCAGTGCGGCCAGCACCGCCTCGCTGGCCAGCAGGGCGCCGGCCATGTCGGCCAGCAGGCTGGGAGGCAGGTTCAGGCCATCCACCAGCCCGGCCTCGGCCTGGTAGGTGAGGTCGTGGCCGGCTTCCTCGGCGCGCGCGCCGGCCGCGCCGACGATGCGCACGACGCACAGGCGCTGGTGGCGCGCCTGCAAGGCCGCGGCGTCCAGCCCCAGCTTGGCCAGCGCCGAGAGGCGAAACGAGGTCAGCAGCACGTCCGCCCCCGCCAGCAGCCGCTGCAGTCGGCGCTGGCCCGCGGGCGCCTTCAGGTCCAGCGCGACGGTGCGCACGCCGCGGTGCATCTGGGTGTAGGCAGCCGCACAGTAGTCACGCATCGGGTCGCCCGCCGGCGGCTCCACCTTGGTGCAGCGCGCGCCCAGGGCACGCAGGCGCATCAGGGCCGCCGGCCCCGGCAGGTTCAGCGCCAGGCTGACGATGTGAATGCCACGCAACGTTTGTGGGGCTCGATCGTTTCGTTTGCATTTCGTCATCGCTGTCGGCGCTGCGCGTCATGTGTGCGTCATCGCACGGGCGCTGCGCCTCGCGTACGATAGCGCAAGCGGCGATCGAGCGCCGCTTGCGCAGGAGACACCATGGTATTGCGTGCCACCAAAATCGTCGCCACTCTGGGGCCGGCCTCGGACGCGCCGAACGTCATCGAAGCCATGCTCGCCGCCGGCGTAGACGTGGTGCGACTCAATTTTTCGCACGGCAGCGCCGATGACCATCGCCAGCGCGCCGAGCGCGTGCGCGCGGCCGCCCAACGGCAGGGGCGGGAAGTGGCCATCATGGCCGATCTGCAAGGGCCGAAAATTCGTGTCGGCCGCTTCGCGCACGGCAAAGTGACGCTGCAAGAGGGGGCGGCCTTCGTGCTGGATGCGGCACGCATCGAACCCGGCGACGAGCAGGCTGTCGGCCTGGACTACAAAGAGCTGCCGCGCGACGTGGTACCGGGCGATGTGCTGCTGCTCAACGACGGCTTGATCGAGTTAGAGGTGGTGCGGGTAGAAGGCGCGGCCGTGCACACGCGCGTGGTGGTGGGCGGCGAGTTGTCCAACCACAAAGGCATCAACAAGCGCGGCGGTGGTCTGACGGCACCGGCCCTTACCCCTAAGGACATGGCCGACATCGGCACCGCGATGGCGTTGCGTGCCGACTACGTGGCGGTGAGTTTTCCGAAAAACGCCGACGACATGCGGCTGGCGCGCCGCTTGTGCGAAGAGGCCGCGCCGCCGGACCATCGTCCGGGTTTGATCGCCAAAATCGAGCGCGCCGAAGCGATCCCTGAGCTGGAGGCGATTTTGCTGGCCAGCGACGGCATCATGGTGGCGCGGGGTGACTTGGCGGTGGAAGTCGGCAACGCGGCGGTGCCGGCGCTGCAAAAACGCATGATCGCGCTGGCGCGTGCGCACGACCGCTTGGTCATCACCGCCACCCAGATGATGGAGAGCATGATCCATGCCCCCGTGCCCACGCGCGCCGAAGTCAGCGACGTGGCCAATGCGGTGCTGGATGGCACCGATGCGGTGATGCTCAGCGCCGAGACCGCCGCCGGCAAATATCCGCTGCAGACGGTGCGCGAGATGGCGCGCATTTGCCTGGCGGCCGAGCAGGCCTACCACGATGCACTGGACCGCGATTTCATCGGCAAGACGTTCGAGCGCATCGACCAGTCGATCGCACTGGGGGCGCTGTTCATCGCCTCGCACCTGCAAGCGCGCGCCATCATCGCGCTGACGGAGTCCGGCTCGACCCCGCTGTGGATGAGCCGGCACACGGTGGACATCCCGATTTATGCGATCACCCCCCGCATCAGTACGGCGCGCCGGCTGGCGCTGTACCGCAACGTGCATGCGCTGCGCATCAGTGGCGGCAGTGCCGACCGCGATACCGCGCTCCTGCAGGCCGAGCAACAACTCAAGGCGCGTGGCCGGCTGCAGCCGGGCGACCGCTACGTGATCACCGCCGGTGAACCCATGGGCACGCCCGGCGGCACCAATATGCTCAAGGTCGGGCAGGTACGCTGAAGCGCCGCAGCAGGCGGCGGCTGCCGTCAGCGCAGATAATCCAATTGCAGTCGCTGTTGCAGGGTGCGAATGGCCGCCAGCGCCGCCTTCAGCGTCTGCATCGCCACCGCATCCAGTGCCGCGACGTCGATGCGGTTCGGTGCCGCGTCGGCGGGATCGGCGCTTTGCTGCGCCAGCCGCAACGCCTGCAGATGATCGAACGCCGCCACCCAGGCCTGCACTTCGCCCTCGGGTACCCCGGCGGCACGGCCGGCCTGCTGTAGCCGCAGCCGGGTGTCGGTGGCGGCCACCCCGTGTGCCAGCGCCAAGACGCGGGCGGCCTCCACGATCAGCGCCGTGCCTTGTAGCTTCAGGTCCAGCCAGCGGTGCGCGCCCTCGCGACGGGTACGGATACCGCCATGCCACAGCAGTGGCACCGGGTGCTCCAAATGCGCTTGCGCCATCAAGCGCACAAAGCGCGGCGTGCGCTGTACACGTTGCAACACCTCGTCGCTCAGCGTCTGCACCCAGTCGGTGCGGCCCGCGATGGCGCGCAGATCGAAAAAGACCGCCGCCTGCAACAACTGGCGCGCCGTGCCGCCATCGATCCAGGCCGCAAAGCGGGCCTGCCACTCGGGCAGCGTCAGACAACACGCCGGGTTGCCCGCCATGATGCCCCCGTGGCACAGGGGGTAGCCGCAGGCGTTCAGCGCTTCGTTGACCGCGCGGCCAAACGCCAGCCAGCGCGCCCGTGCCACCTCCAACCCCTGGCCCGCCTCCACCTGGAAAATGAGCGCGTTGTCCTGGTCGGTGGCCAGGGTCTGCTCGCCGCGCCCCTCCGAACCCAAAGCCATCCAGCACATCGCGTCCGCGGGCAATCCGTGCGCCTGCAACTGCCACGTCACCAGGCGCTGGGTCAGACGGTCATTCAGTGATGCGATCAACCCAGTGAGCGCGCGCGCCTGCACGCCTTGGCGCTGCAGATGGCGGGTGTAATCGCGCACCGCAGCAGCCGCTCGCTGAAAGTCTGCCAAAGTGGTCGCGCGTTCGATTACGTGTCCCACGTGCTGCAGTGATTGGCGCTGCAGCGCAAACAGGTCACGCTCGGAGACGATGTTGACCGGCTGGCCTGTGGCATCGAGCACCGGTACATGGCGAATGCCGGCACGCGCCATCATTAGGACCGCATCGTACAGCGTATCGTCGGTGCCCAGCGTCTGTACCGGTTGGCTCATCACGCGTGCCGCCGGCTCCTCCAGCCCCACCCCGGCCAGCACGATACGCTCCAACACATCGCCGCGCGTCAAAATCCCCGCCAGCGCTCCTCGGGCATCGAGCAGCAGCACCGAGCCAATGCGGCGCGCGCTCATCGTCTGCAACACCGTGCGCAGTGGTGCCGTCGCGGGCAATGCCACCGGCACGCGGGCGGGCAAATCCCCGAGGCGCCAATCGAGGTTCGTCATGGCCGCCGCAGCGGTGGGAGTCCAGGTTGAGCCGCCATCCGTCGTGGCGGCGGTCGGAGACGACGCAGACGTGGCCATGGCTTAGGACTTTCCCTAGGTTCAGCCGGTTTGTAAGGGTCTGGTAAGCATGGCTGCGCGACCATCACGCATCCGGCGCACTTTTCGCTCGACCGCTATGCTGTTTTGGCTCAACGCAGCGCAACTGGTGTTGTACATCGGTCTGTTGGCCTTGCTGGGTCAGGGCGTGCTGTACATCATCGCTGGCCAACGGCGTGCTGACAACCTGTTTTATCAATTATTTCAGGTGCTGAACCGGCCGTGGGTAGCGTTGGCGCGCTGGATCACACCGCGGCAGTTGGCACCGCAGCACCTGCCGGTGGTGGCATTTTGCGCCATGGCCGCGCTCTATCTGGCGGTCACACTGGCCAAGATCGAGCACTGCATCGCCGTTGGCATGGAGGGCTGCCGATGAATGCAACACGATCGGTTGCTTGGGCCTTGTGGCGCGCGCGCTGGTTCATCTGGTGGCGACGTGAAGCCCGCGCACTGGCGGTGGTGGAAGGCGCTTTGGCCCGACACCCGGACGAACCGCAGTTGCTGGCCTTTCGGGCTCACTTGTTGGCCGAGCTACAGCGCCCTCGCGAAGCGCTGGGGGTGCTGGACCGCCTGGTGCACGTGGCGCCCCACCAGGCCGCGCATTGGTTCAACCGTGGCTATCTGCAGGAGCAGCTCGGCTGCCTGGACGCCGCCGAAGCCAGCTTTCGCCAGGCGTTGGCGCACGACGAAAAACTCGATCGCGCTTGGTACGGCCTGGGCTTGGTGCTGATCCGTCTCGGCCGCCTGGATGAGGCCCTGCAGGCGCTGCGCCGCAATACCGAATTGCAACCCATGAGTCCGTATGCCTGGTACCAAATGGCGCGGATTCATGCCGACCGAGCCGAGTCCGACGAGGCGGCGCGCATCATCGCCCACCTCAAAGGCTTCGAGCCCCGCATCGCGGCCCAACTGGAACGCGAGACGGGACTGCGCACGGCACGGACGGCTTAGACGCCGCCGGTTGCAGGAGCGGCGGCCCACCCCGGGGTCGCCGGTACGGGTGGGGTCGGGTGAGTCCGCCCCGATATGGCAATGAGGAGACACACGATGCAACTGTCCGAAGCGCACCAGCGCTACTGGCAGAAGAACCTGCGCATCACCGGCATCCTGCTGGCGATCTGGTTCTTCGTCACCTTCGTCATCGGGTATTTCGCCCGCGATCTCAACTTCAATTTTTTCGGCTGGCCGTTTAGCTTCTGGGTCGGCGCGCAAGGGGCCTTGGTGGTCTATGTGATCATCATCGGCTATTACGCGCGCTACATGAATCGGCTGGATCAGGAATTCGGCGTCGCCGAAGAGGAGGAATGATCATGGCTGGACTGAGCTCGGAAGCCAGCGGCGGCGTGTTCTCCGCGGGCAGCAACGCCGCCTTCAAAAAGCAACTCAACAAGGTGTATGGCTGGTACACCGGTGGCTTTTTACTCTTCGTCGTGATCCTGGCCATCTTGGAGCAGTTCGGGCTGCCCAAACAGTGGGTGGGCTACATCTTTCTGTTGGCCACCGTGATGTTGTATGCCGGCATCGGCATCATGAGCCGCACCAACGACGCCGCCGAATACTATGTGGCGGGCAGGCGCGTGCCGGCCATCTACAACGGCATGGCCACCGGGGCCGACTGGATGTCGGCGGCGTCCTTCATCGGTATGGCGGGTACCTTGTACCTGACCGGCTACGGCGGCCTGGCCTTCATCATGGGGTGGACCGGTGGCTACTGCCTGGTGGCGCTGTTTTTGGCACCATACCTACGCAAATTCGGCCAATTCACGATTCCCGACTTTCTGGGCGCGCGCTATGACGGCAACCTGCCACGACTGATCGGTATTTTGGCCGCGATCCTGTGCTCGTTCACCTACGTGGTGGCGCAGATCTATGGCGTCGGCCTGATCACCACCCGCCTGACCGGCGTGGCATTCGAAATCGGGATCTTCCTCGGTCTGGGCGGCATTTTGGTGTGCTCGTTCCTGGGTGGCATGCGTGCGGTGACGTGGACGCAGGTGGCACAGTACATCATCCTTATCATCGCCTACATGATTCCGGTGGTGTGGCTGTCGGTGAAGCAAACCAGCTTCCCGATTCCGCAGCTGGTCTATGGCCAACAACTGCAAAAGGTCACGCAAGCCGAGCAACGGCTGATCGACGACCCGAAGGAGAAGGAAGTCATCGCCATCTACAAGCAGCGCGCCGAGGCGCTGGCCGAAAAACTCAAAGACGTGCCGGCCGCCCTGGCTGCCGAGCGCACCGCGGCCGAGCAAAAACTGGCGCAGCTGCGCGCCGCCAACGCGCCAGCGGATCAGATCGCCGCGGCACAAAAAGCGCTGGACAGCCTGCCCAAGGACGAGGCAGCGGCCAAGGCCGCATGGACCAAGGCCAAGGCGGCTGCCGAGGCCGGCGCCAAACCGTTGGCGGGCATGCCACGGCATGCCCAGCAATTCGCGGGTGATCCCAACGGCGACGAAAAAGCGCGCGAGACCTTCGACACCTCGCGGCGCAATTTCCTGGCGCTGATCTTCTGTCTGATGGTCGGCACGGCAGCCCTCCCACACATCTTGATGCGCTACTACACCACCCCCTCGGTGAAGGAAGCGCGCGAGTCGGTGACCTGGTCGTTGTTCTTCATTTTCCTGCTGTATTTCACGGCGCCGGCCCTGGCGGTGCTGGTGAAGTACGAGGTGTTCAACGTGCTGGTGGGCACGCCGTTTGACAAGCTGCCCGACTGGATCGTCAACTGGAGCAAGGTCGACCCGGCCCTGTTGTCGGTGAGCGACGTCAACGGCGATGGCATCTTCCAACTCGGCGAGATGCGCATCGGCGGCGACATCATCGTCTTGGCGACACCCGAGATCGCGGGCTTGCCCTACGTCGTCTCCGGCATGGTGGCCGCCGGTGGTCTGGCCGCCGCGCTGTCCACCGCCGACGGGCTGCTGCTGACGATCTCCAACGCGCTGTCGCACGACCTGTACTACAAGATGATCGATCCGAATGCCCCGACCTCGCGCCGGGTGATGATTTCGAAGGTCTTGCTGCTGGTGGTGGCCCTGATGGCGGCCTACGTGGCAGCACAAAAACCGGCCGATATCTTGTTCCTGGTCTCGGCAGCGTTTTCGTTCGCCGCGGCGGCCTTCTTCCCGGCGCTGACGCTGGGGATCTTCTGGAAGCGCGCCACCAAATGGGGTGCGGTGCTGGGCATGATCGGCGGCTTGGGCATCACGTTCTACTATATGGCGGTGACGCAACCGTGGTTGCGCAGCGTCTTTGGCGTGACCAAGCCGGTGGAGCTGTGGTGGGGCATCCAGCCGATTTCGGCCGGCATCTTCGGCGTACCGCTGGGTTTTGCCATCATCATCATCGTCAGCCTGCTGACGCCGGCACCGAAGCGGGAAATCCAGGAACTGGTCGAACACGTGCGCTACCCGAACCTGAAGCGCGCCTGAGCGGCCGCTTACCGCCCCGTGTTGCGGCGGGCCACGGCCCTGCACTGCGGCCCGTCCTTTCACCGCCGACCGCGAGGTCGGCGGTTTTCTTTTTTCGCTCGTGCGCACGGCACCCTGGGCCGCAGCCACCGCAGCCGATCCTCTACGTACAATGCAGCCCCGTCGCGTCAACCTCTGCGGGAGACTTCCATGGCCCTCGTTTCCATGCGTGAATTGCTCGACCATGCGGCCGAGCACCACTACGGCATTCCGGCCTTCAACGTCAATAACCTCGAGCAGGTGCAGGCCGTCATGGCGGCCGCCGACGAAGTCGGCGCCCCGGTCATCCTGCAGGCCTCGGCCGGTGCGCGTAAATACGCGGGCGAATCGTTCATCAAACATTTGATTCAGGCTGCGGTGGAAGCCTGGCCACACATCCCGGTGGCCATGCACCAAGACCACGGACAAAGCCCCGCGGTGTGTGAGAGCGCCATCCGGCTGGGCTTCACCTCGGTGATGATGGACGGCTCACTGCACGAAGATGGCAAAACCCCGGCCTCCTACGCCTACAACGTCGAGGTCACGCGCCGCGTCGTTGAAATGGCGCACCGCGTCGGCGTCACGGTGGAGGGGGAACTGGGCTGCCTGGGCTCGCTGGAGACCGGGTTGGCGGGAGAGGAAGACGGCATCGGTGCCGCGGGCAAGCTGGATCACTCGGCCCTGCTGACCGACCCGGAGGAAGCGGCGCGTTTCGTGCAGGAAACCCAGCTCGACGCCCTGGCCATTGCCATCGGCACCAGCCATGGCGCCTACAAGTTCACACGCCCGCCCACTGGCGACGTGTTGGCCATCGATCGGGTCAAGGCCATCCATGCCCGCATTCCCAATACCCATTTGGTGATGCACGGCTCCTCCAGTGTGCCGCAAGAGTTGCTGGCACGCATCAACCAGTACGGCGGCCGCATGAAGGAGACCTACGGCGTGCCGGTACCCGAAATTCAGGAAGCCATCAAGCACGGCGTGCGCAAGATCAATATCGACACCGACATTCGGTTGGCGATGACCGCTGCCGTGCGGCAATTTCTGCACGAAAACCCGGACAAGTTCGACGCCCGCGAGTGGCTCAAGCCGGCGCGCGAAGCCGCCAAGCAGGTGTGCAAGCAGCGCTACCTGGAGTTTGGCTGTGAAGGTATGGGGCCCAAGATCAAGGGGCTGTCCTTGTCGATCATGGCCTACCGCTACGAGCGCGGTGAGCTCGCTCAGGTGGTGCGCTAAAGGCCAAGCGGCTCACGGCCTCGACGCCAGCGGGCAACGGCGTGCGTCGTGCACTGCGTTCGCTGCCAAACCCGCGCCAGTCTCAGGTACGCACCGATCCCCGGTAGCGGCACGGCGCCCGCTGCTCGACTAGGCTGCGGGTGGCGCTTCGGTCCCGTTGGCGCCGAGTTCACCGCACCAATTGCGCACCAGCTCGGCGCGTATCGTGGCGGTATCCGCCCCGCTGGCCAGCAGCACGTGCAACTTGGCCCAGGCAGCCTCGGGCGTCATGTCGGCCAGCGGCACCACACCGAGGCGGGCCAGCGCCGATCCGGTGGCATAGGCGCCAGCGTCGACTGCGCCGTGCCAGCATTGGGTGGCATTGACCACCACCACGCCGCCGGCACTGGCGGCCGCGATCGCGTCCAAGAACGCGGTATCCTGCGCCGGTACATTGCCCGCGCCGTAGGTCAGCAGCAACAGGGCGCGCACACGCTCGCTGGCCGTCAAGGCGCGCACCGCCGCTGCCCCGACACCCGGGTGCAGCGTCAGCACCGCCACCGCCTCGTCATCGAAGGCGGGTGCGGTCCATCGCGGCCCGTGCGGCCAGCGCCACAGCCGCTGCCGGTGCAGCACCAGCTCGATACCCAACTCAGCCAGTGGCGCGTCATTGGGTGCGGCAAAGGCGTCGAAGCGCTGGGCCGAGACCTTGCGCGCGCGGCACCCGCGCCACAAAAAGCGACCGAAACACAGCGCCACCTCACACAGCTCGGGTTGGGCTGCCAGCATCAGCGCGGCGCTGACGTTGCTCAGCGCGTCGCTGCGCGCCACACCCAGCGGTATCTGCGCGCCGGTCAGGATCACCGGCTTGTCCAACCCACGCAACAAAAACGCCAGTGCCGCCGCGCTCCAGGCCATCGTATCGGTGCCATGCAAGACCACGAAGCCGTCGTAGTCGGCCCAGTGGGCCTGCAAGTGCTGCGCCATGGTCTGCCAGTGGTGTGGGCGCAGATTGGCGCTGTCGATGGGCGGCTGCTCCCACACCTCGAAGGCCGGCAGGGCGGCGCCGGCGCCCGTGTCCTGTAGCGCGCGGCGCAGGCGCTCGCCCAGCCCGGGCGCCGGCACATAGCCGTGGGGTGAGGGCACCATACCGATGGTGCCGCCATACGCGAGCATCAGAACGCGGGCCATGGAAGAATGGTTGTGGTGTTGGTTTGACGAGCGCGGGTGACGCCGCCCGGGCCGGCTGGCTACGCGCGGCCACCGGGTGCCGGGCGCGCAGCAGCGATAATGCCAACTGGGCGCGGGCGCGCTCGTGATCAAGCCCTCGAGTGTATGACCACTGCTTTGCACACCTCCCACCTCACCTCGCTGCCGCTGCTGGCGCGCGGCAAAGTGCGCGACAACTACGCCGTCGGCGACGACCGCATCCTGATGGTGGCCACCGACCGCATCAGCGCCTTTGACGTCATCATGGGCGAGCCGATTCCGGGCAAGGGCGAGCTGCTGACGCGTCTAAGCCTGTTTTGGTTCGAGCGGCTGGGACCGAACGGTGCCAATCTTTGCCCTATCCACCTCACCGGCGAGGACCCGGAGAGCGTGGTGGCGCCGCATGAGCGCGAGCAGGTGCGCGGGCGCTCGATGCTGGTCAAGCGGCTGCGGCCCATCCCGGTGGAGGCGGTGGTGCGCGGCTACTTGGCCGGCAGCGGCTGGAAGGAATATCAGGCAACGCAGTCGGTGTGCGGGGTGCCACTGCCGCCGGGTTTGCGCAATGCCTCCCGGCTGCCGGCGCCGATTTTCACCCCGGCGGCCAAAGCCGCCGTCGGCGAGCACGACGAAAATATCACCTTCGACGCGATGGCACGCCGCATCGGCGCTGAGCTGGCCGAGCGCATCCGCGATATCTCCATTCGGCTCTACACCGCCGCCAGTGCCTACGCCGCCACCAAAGGCATTCTGATCGCCGACACCAAGTTCGAATTCGGCCTGGACGCCGACGGTACCTTGACCTTGATGGACGAGGTGCTCACGCCCGATTCGTCCCGCTACTGGCCGGCCGAGTCCTACGCCGAAGGCAGCAATCCGCCCAGCTTCGACAAGCAATATCTGCGCGACTGGCTGGAGCAGGTGCGCATCGATGGCCGCCCTTGGAACAAGACGCCCCCGGCGCCGCCCCTGCCCCCTGAAGTGATCGAACAAACCGCAGCCCGCTACCGCGAAGCGCTGCGGCGGCTGCTGGGCTGATCAGGCACGCGGCAGTCGCAGCACGAAACACGCGCCGCCGCCGGCGCGCTCGATGCAATGCGCCGTCCCACCATGGACTGAGGCGATCTGCCGCACCAGCGTCAACCCCAAACCGACGCCACCGGCGTCTTCGGCATGCCCGGGCAGGCGGCTGAAGGGTTCGAAAATGCGCTCGCGCCAATCGGGCGGCACCCCTGGGCCACGGTCGCACACCCACAGCGCGACGTGGTCGCCGTCGGCTTGCACGCGGACCTCGGGAGCCAGGCCGGGCGCGTAGCGGCAAGCATTGTCCAGCAGATTGCGCAAGGCGCGGCGCAGCAGCCGCTCGTCCCCGAGCACGGTCAGCGGCTCGCCGGTGACGTTGGCCCCCACGCGCGCGCCCTCATCGCTGGCCAAGGCGTACAGGTGTACCGAGGCGCGCTGCAGCGTCGGCGCAGCATCCAGCCGGGCGGCCAGCAGAATTTCTTCCACCAGCGCATCCAGCTCGGCGATGTTGCGCCGTGCCTCTGCCAGATGGCGTGCGCGGGCGGCCGCATCGGTACTGGCGGTGTGCAGCTCCAGGGCCAACTGCAACCGCGCCAAGGGCGAGCGCAGCTCGTGCGAGGCGTTGGCCAGCAGACGCTGCTGCGCACGCACCAGGGTCTCGATACGGTCGGCTGCGGCGTTGAAGCTGCGCGCCAGGGCCGCCACTTCGTCGCGGCCCCGACTCGGAACGCGGCGCTCAAGGTCGCCGTCGCCAAAGGCTTGCACCCCCGCCCGTAGCGCTTCCAGCCTGGCCGTCAGCGAGCGCGCCACGGGATAGGCGGCCACACCCACCAACGCCAACAGGCCCAGCAACGATACCGCCACCCACGCCAGCCGCTGCAGCGGCGGGGCTTCGGCTTCCAGCAACGGTTCCAGCAGGGGTTCGGCCCAGGCGCCGGCCAGCTCGGCCCACGCCGCCTGCTCCTGAGCGCGCTGCCATTCGGCGTGAAAGTGAAACGCTGCCAAGGACAGCAAGGCAAACACCGCCAGCACGGCCAGCAGTGCGATATAAATGCGCAGATACAACCGCGACATGGACCCCGATCAACTCGGTTGAACGTCGCTGCCGCGCGCCAGCATATAGCCGGCCCCGCGCACGGTCAGGATACGCCGCGGCTGGCGTGGATCGTCCTCGATGGCAGCCCGAATGCGCGAGACGTGGACGTCGATCGAGCGGTCGAATGCCTCTTGCGGATGCCCTTTGAGCGCGTCCATGATCTGATCGCGGCTGAGCACCCGCCCAGCATGTCGCGCCAGCACACCCAGCAGCTGGAATTGGTAGGGTGTCATTTCACAGGGGCGACCCCGCACCCGCGCTTGTAGCGCACCGAAGTCCAGTTCCAAATCGCCCACACGCAACACGTCGGCGGGCTGCGTGGCTGCGTGCGCGCGCCGCAGCAGAGCGCGCAGCCGCGCCAGCAGCTCGCGCGCCTCGAACGGCTTGGCCAGGTAATCGTCGGCCCCCAATTCCAAGCCAACCACGCGGTCGGCCGGCTCACCGCGCGCCGTCAGCATCAACAACGGCAACCCACGCGTGCGTGGCTGGGCGCGTAGGGTGCGGCACAGATCGAGCCCGTCGCCGTCGGGCAGCATCAAATCCAGCACCAGGGCATCGGGCAAGGCAGCCGTCTGCAGCATCCGTTGCCCCTGCTGCAGCGTGGACGCATGCGCGATGCGCCAGCCGGCCTGCTGGGCCAGATACTCACCCAGCATCGCGGCCAGACGCACATCGTCGTCAACGATCAGGATGGTGGCGGTGCCGTTCATGCGATTGCGAATCGTGCCGATGGCCCCTGTCGCCATGCCGTTGCATACGCTCGGCCCAGCGCTGGCGCTGCTCGGGTGTCAACACCTTGGCGGCGTCGATCATGAAGCGGTTCATGCGCGCCGTCAACGCGTCGTGCAGGGTCAACTCACGCTGACGCAAGGCCTCCAACGCCGCTTCGTCCAACGTGGGGGCCGCCAGCAGTTGGTGGCGTTCTTGGCGCAGGGCGCGGGCCTGTTCGCGCAGCCGCTGTAGCTCGCTGCGGGTGGCTTCAGCCAAGGCGCGCAGTTGTTCGCGCTGCGACGGCTGCAAATCCAATCCGCGCCCCAGGTGTTCGACCATGCGGTCGGCAGAGTCACCATGAGCGGCGGCGGGCCAGAAGCGCCCACCATGCCCCCCCATGGGTGGCTCCCGCCAACCCCAGGGTCCCCCGGCCCAGCTGGGCGTCAGTGCACACAACAGACCGGCGGCCACCACGGCATGGCGCCACCGACGCTTCGACGCAAGAGAAAAAGACATGATCGACACTCCTTGAACACATCCTCATACACGAACAGGCAAGGCATCCACTCCCGCTGCCCGCTTGGTATGATGGGCGAGGCGTGTCAGCCGCGGTTGTGTGCTGTGTAAAAAAGTGTCAAGGGCGCGCGTGCCGCCTCACCATTGCCGCTGCGGCAGGGTCACGCACAGCCCATCGAGCGCTGGCGTCAGCGCGATTTGGCAGCTCAGGCGACTGTTGGGGCGGCGTTCCTCGGCGGTGTAGTCCAGCATCGTGTCCTCGTCGGCCGATGGGGGCGGCAACCGGTCCAACCAGGCCTGATCGACATAGACGTGGCAGGTGGCGCAGGTCAGCGCGCCGCCACAATCGGCCGCGATGCCGTCCACGCCGGCGTCCACCGCCGCCTTCATCAGGCTGCGGCCGTCGGCACTCACCTCGACCTCGCGGTCCTGCAGCGGCCCGTTCGGGCCGGGCGTGATGAAGCGCACCGTGATCACGGTCCACACCCGCCTTTTTCAGTGTAGCGCCATGCTGAGCTTGCGCCGGTAACGCGACACCAGCTCGGCCTGCGGATCCTGCGTGCCGGCGCTGTGGCCGGCCACTTCGATGCCGCTGGCGCTCTTGCCCGGCACGCCCAGCTCCTGCGCTGGCGGCGTCAGCAGCTCCAATAGCGCCACCATGGTTTTGCGCGGTGCCTCATTGGCCCAGTGCTTGTCACGCATGATGATCTCCAGCAGCTCGTCCATCGCCGCCGTCCACTCACCCTGGGCAATGAGCACGCGCGCTTTGGCAAAGCGCGTCTCGAAGTCGCGTTTGTTGGCGGCGATGCGTTCATCGAACTGCGCCAGGCTCCACTGCCCGCGCGGGTCGTTGCGCACGAACTCCAGCGCATCCAGCCACTGCTGCAGCGCCTGAAAGCGCAATGGCACCGGGATTTTGCTCAGCGCCGGCGCCAGTGCCGCCGCCGCCTCATCCAGGCGGCCCAGCTCGATCAGCAGCCGCACCAGGTCGTAGCGCACGTCGTCGTTGTCCGGGGCCTGGGCCAGCGCATCGCGCAGCCGGGCCAGCGCCGTGTCGGCGTCGCCGGTGGCCGCGGCGTGCAGCGCCTCGGCACGTTCGGCCTGGGCCTGGCGATCGGTTTCGCTGGGCACATGGCGATCGAGGAAGGCTTTGATTTGACCTTCGGGCAACGCGCCCATGAAGCCGTCCACCGGCTGGCCACCGACGAACAAAATGCAGGTCGGGATGCTGCGAATCTGGAAGTAGGCCGCCAGCTGCTGCTCATCCTCGGTATTGATCTTGACCAACTTGAAACGGCCACCGTAGGCCTGTTCGACCTTTTCCAGCAAGGGACCGAGCACCTTGCACGGGCCACACCACGGCGCCCAAAAATCCACCAACACCGGGGTCTGCAGGCTGGCCTGCAGTACCTCGGCTTCGAAGTTTGCTAAGGTCACGTCGATCATGGTCGGCTACTTCCGTTTCTCTAGAATGTCGGAATCGTTCCCCCGGGGTCGCCATGTCCAACAGCAACGTCCAGGTCGGTGTCGTCATGGGGTCCAGCAGTGACTGGGACACCATGCAACATGCGGTTGCCATTTTCCAACAGTTCGGCGTCGCGCACGAGGCGCGCGTGGTCTCGGCCCACCGCATGCCCGACGACATGTTTGCTTACGCCGAAGCCGCCGAGACACGCGGCTTGCGCGTGATCATCGCCGGCGCGGGTGGTGCGGCCCATTTGCCGGGCATGTTGGCCGCCAAAACCACGGTGCCGGTGCTGGGTGTGCCGGTGCCCAGCCGGCATTTGCAGGGCGTCGATTCGCTGCACTCCATCGTGCAAATGCCCAAGGGGGTACCGGTGGCCACTTTCGCCATCGGCGCCGCCGGCGCCGCCAATGCAGCGCTGTTTGCGGTGGCGATGCTGGCGGCCCACGATGAACGGCTGCGCGCCAAGCTGCACGCCTTTCGCGCCGAGCAAACGGCCATGGCGCGCGCCATGACACTGCCCACGGAGGTCCGCGGGTGAGTGGCGCCATACCCATCCTACCCGGGCCAGTGCCCGGCGCCAGCCGCCCGGCCACCCTGGGCGTGATGGGCGGTGGCCAGCTGGGCCGCATGTTCGTCCACGCCGCACAGACCATGGGCTATGCGGTGGCAGTACTCGATCCCGACCCGGTCAGCCCCGCCGGACGGGCAGCCGACGTTCATATTGCCACGGGCTACGAGGACGAAGCAGGGCTGGCGCAGTTGATGCAGCGCTGCGAAGCCATCACCACCGAGTTCGAAAATGTGCCCGCGGCGGCGCTGACCACTTTGGCAGCCCAGCGCCCGGTTGCCCCTGGCCCGCACGCCGTCGCAGTGGCGCAAGACCGCATCGCCGAAAAAACCCATTTCGACCGCTGCGCCGCACACACCGGCGTGGCGCCTGCACCCTGGGTGGCGATCACCAACGCCGAGGCGCTGGCCCAGGTGCCCGATCGGCTGCTGCCCGGTATCCTGAAAACCGCGCGCCTGGGCTACGACGGCAAGGGCCAAATCTCGGTCGAGGACCGCGCCCAGCTGGCACAGGCCTGGGACGCACTGCACCGTGTGCCATGCGTGCTGGAGCAACGCCTGGCGCTGCGGGCTGAATACTCGGTGATTCTGGCGCGTGGCGCCGATGGCCAGAGCGTGCACTACCCGCTGCAGCGCAATTGGCACCGCAATGGTATCTTGGCGGTGACCGAGGTCGACCCCAACGGCTCAGCGGCTGGCCCCGATTGGGCCGCGCAAGCGATGGCCGCCGCCGAGGCCATTGCCGCCGCGTTGCACTACGTGGGCGTGCTGTGCGTGGAATTTTTCGTCGTCGATGACGGCAGCTCCACGGGGCGGCTGGTGGTCAATGAGATGGCCCCGCGCCCGCACAACAGCGGCCACTACACCATCGATGCCTGCGACGTCTCGCAGTTCGAGTTGCAGGTGCGTGCGCTGGCAGGGTTGCCACTGACGGCGCCACGGCTGCACAGCGCTGCCGTGATGCTCAACCTACTGGGCGATTGTTGGTGGCGTGACGGCCAGCCGCACAGCCCCGACTGGGCGCGCGTGCTGACCCTGCCCGGTGTCCATTTGCATCTGTACGGCAAATTGCAGGCGCGCCCCGGGCGCAAGATGGGACATCTGACGGTCACCGCCACCGATTTGCCACGCGCGCGCGCCGTGGCCTGGCAAGCGGCCCAGTGGCTGGGTATGGCACCATGGCCCGTGTCGTAAACGCTCAAAGCGAGGCCTTGCCGCAGGCGCTGGCCGAGGCGGTGCAGCGCTTGCGCGCGGGCACGCTGGTGGGCCTGCCCACGGAAACCGTTTATGGACTGGCGGCCGATGCCGATCAGCCGGCGGCGGTGGCACGCGTCTACGCCGCCAAAGGACGGCCCGCCGATCATCCGTTGATCGTGCACATCGCCGCTGAGCCGGCGACGGCGCGCGCCGAGGCGCTGGCGCACTACGCGGCCACCGTGCCCGCGTTTGCTCAGCGGCTGATGGCGGCGTTCTGGCCCGGGCCGCTGACGGTGATCCTGCCACGCCGCCCCGGCGTGGCCGAAGCGGCCGCGGCAGGGCAGGCCTCCATTGGGCTGCGCTGCCCGGCGCATCCGGTGGCACAGGCGCTGTTGCGCGCGTGTAGTGCGGCCGGCATCCGTGCGCTGGCCGCGCCCAGCGCCAACCGCTTCGGGCGCATCAGCCCCACACGGGCCGAGCACGTGCTGGCGGAACTGGAGCCCGTGCTGGATGACGATACCTTGCTGGTGCTCGACGCCGGGCCGTGTCCGGTCGGCATCGAATCGACCATCGTCGATGCGACGCGCGAGCACCCGGTCCTGCTGCGCCCAGGGATGATCACGCGCGCGCAGCTGCAAGCGGTGGCCGGTGTGCCGGTGGGCGAGCGCGATGCCGCCGCCCCCCGCGCTTCAGGTACCTTGGCTTCGCATTACGCACCCCGCGCGCGCGTGCGCTTGATGAGCGCCGACGAGTTGCAAGCCGCACTCGACTTGTTGGGCGGGCAAGCCCAGTCGATCGCCGTGTATCACCGCAGTCCGCTGCACACCGTCAGCCCGCACGTGCGGCTGCAGCGCATGCCCGATGACGCTGCCACCTGTGCGCGCGAACTGTTTGCCGTGCTGCGCGCGCTCGACGACGCCGACACGCGATTGATCTGGGTGGAGCGCCCGCCCGAAGACGCCGCCTGGGACGGTGTGCGCGACCGACTACAGCGCGCGGCGGCGTGAACCGTAGCGAATGCGCATCGCCAAAATGGCGCTGGCCAGCAGCAAGGTAACCACGTTGGCGGCGACGATGGGCCACGCCCGCAGCAGCAAACCATAGATCAGCCACAAAGCCACGCCAGTGGTGAAAATGGCGTACATGCCCAGGGAAATGGCGGCCACGTCTTTGGTGCGCCAGGTATGCCACGCCTGCGGCACGAAACTGATCGTGGTCAGCACTGCCGCCAGTGACCCGATGACGTCAACCCACATGCGCCCCTCGTGTGCACGATCACGGTCTGCGGCGCTTCAGTGCGCCTCGGGCAACTCGATCTTGACCTCGAGCACTTCGAGATTGTCGTGGCGCTCCAGATTCACCTTGATGTCGTCAGGGTGGATCGAAACATATTTGCTGATCACCGCCACCAATTCGCGCTGTAGCGCCGGCAAATAGTCCGGCTCGCTGGCATTGCGGCCGGCGCGCTCGTGCGCCAGGATGATTTGCAGGCGCTCCTTGGCAACCGCCGCGGTTTTTTTCTTTTCGCCCAGCAAAAAGGACAGCAAGGACACGGCGCTCACCTCCCGAACAAGCGCTTGAGCAGGCTGGGCTTTTGCGCCTCGATGAACCGCAGCGGCTTGTCTTGGCCCAAGAAGCGGTCGACTACGTCCTTGTAGGCTTCCGAGACATCGGTGCCGTGCAGATGAATCGCCGGCACCCCTTGGTTGGAAGCCTGCAGAACCGCCTCGCTTTCCGGAATCACGCCAATGAGCGGGATGCGCAGGATGTCTTGGATGTCCTGCAGCGACAGCATCTGCCCGTCCTGCACCCGGTTCGGGTTGTAGCGCGTGATCAGCAAATGTTCTTTGACCGGCTCACGCCCCTCGATGGCGCGCTTGGTGCGCGAACTCAGCATCCCCAAGATGCGGTCGGAGTCGCGCACCGACGAGACCTCGGGGTTGGTGACGACCAGGGCCTCATCAGCGTAGTGCATCGCCATCAAGGCGCCCGTCTCGATGCCAGCCGGCGAATCGCAGACGATGTATTCAAAGCCCATGGCCGCCAGGTCATTGAGCACGCGCTCCACGCCGTCTTGCTTGAGCGCCTCTTTGTCGCGGGTCTGACTGGCCGCCAAGATGTAGAGCTGATCGACCTGCTTGTCGCGGATGAGTGCCTGATTCAGATTGGCCTCGCCTTGAATGACATTGACGAAGTCATACACCACGCGCCGCTCACAGCCCATGATGAGGTCGAGATTGCGCAGGCCGACGTCGAAATCGATGACCACGGTCTTGTGGCCTTTCAGAGCCAGCCCAGTGGCAAACGAGGCACTGGTGGTGGTTTTACCCACCCCCCCCTTGCCGGAGGTGACGACGACGATCTTGGTCATGGACGACGTTCCAATTGGGAAAACAAGGGCAACGAAAGATGACGATCACAGGGGTTCGAACGATAGACGCTCATCATTGCCATCACGCCGCAAGCGTATCTGGACAGGGCGCCCGCGCACGTCATCGGGCCACGGCGTCTCGGCCGTGCGGTACAGCCCCGCAATGGCCACCAGTTCCGCTTCCAGCGCCAGTGCAAAGATGCGTGCATCGGCTTGACCGCGCGCCCCGGCGATGGCGCGCCCGCGCAGCGGCGCATAGACGTGAATATGGCCATCGGCAATCACTTCGGCACCTGGGTTGACCATGGCCAGCACCACCAGGTCACGCCCACGGGCATAGACCTGCTGGCCCGAGCGCAGCGGCCGATCGATCACCAACGCCGATGCGGCAGCCGCTGCGGTGGTCTGTACGACATCGACCACCGGGGCGTGCTCGGCCGCCGGAACGGGCCCGCTGGCGTCGGTGTCGCTGACGAGCAAACCGCTGGCTTCCAGGGTTTCGCGCCAGCCCGCAGGAGCGGCACGGTAGGCCAGTGGCCGCAAGCCAATGTGTCGCAAGGCATCCAGCACCGCGCGCTGCTGCAGCGCCGTCGGTGGCGGCGCGCTGCTGTCCCACCCACTCAAATCGAGCAACAGCGGTTCGTTTTCAAAAAAGCCCGGCGCGTCACCGTAGCGCTGGTGCAACTCACGCAACACGGCATCCGCATCCGCGCCGCGCAAACGCGCCACGACCAGCGGTAGCTGGCCTTGGCGAATCTCGATGCTGGTGCGGGAAGCGGATGCAGTGGGCATGGTGATGGAGGAATCCGGACGCACATCTTAGCAGTGTGCACACGCTGGCCCAGCGCCAGACCACGCATACGGGCGTTGTGGCAGGCGTGGTTTGGATCGGTTTGTTCACTGACTTCAATATTGACGGTGGTGGTAGCGGTTAGAGGCCGCGGGACAGCTGTGGATAAGTAAAGAAATCTTTTGTCATTCAATGAATTATGATTCTGTTGACGCTGTGCAACGTCGGCTGATAGCCGATGTGTGAACGGCGAACAAGACGGCCAGCGACGGTCGCGCTGTGGATAAGTGCGAACTTATTCGAAGGTTGTCCCAAGGGTTGTGCCCACAAAAAAAAACGTGCCCTTGGGGCACGTTCGTCGCGGCCGAGCGACGGCCGTATCGCCTGGCGCCCCGGTCCGGGGCGGGCGCGGGCGTAACGTCAGTCCACCACGGTGTAGCCCTCGGCGTGAATCAGCGCGGCCAGATCGGCACGCGGCAGCGTGGACGACACCACGACCCGATGCGTGGTCAGATCGATCTGAACCTGGGCCTGGGCATCGCGTGCCTGGATGGCCTGGGTGATGGTGCGCACGCAGTGCTGGCAGGACATGCCATCGACGGTGAAGGTTTCGGTGTGCAGGGTGTTCATACGGAGAAAGTAGAGCGTTGTTGGGTGTTTGTAATGATAGGGCGCCCGTGACCGGCGGTGTCGCGGCATACTGCGGTCATGGACAAAGCAGACGTGGCCGCTGATGCGGTGCAATATGATCTGGGCATCGAGGGCATGACGTGTGCAGCCTGCGTTTCGCGTGTGGAACGCGCGCTGCGGCGGGTGCCTGGCGTGACGGATGCCAGTGTCAATCTGGCCACCGAGCAGGCGCGGATCGTGGGTCGGCCCGTCGCCGCCGACGTGGCTGCGTGGCGCGCCCAGCTGGCGCGTGCGGTGCGCGACGCGGGTTACACGCCACGGCCCGTCAGCGACGATGCCCAGGCCGAAGAGCGGCGCCAGCAGGCGCTGCTGCGGCGTGAGGCGCTGTGGGTGGTGCTGGGGCTGTTGTTGTCGGCGCCGCTGGTGGCGCCCATGGTTGCTTTGGCGTGGGGGCAGCACTGGATGCTGCCGCCCCTGTGGCAATTCATGTTGGCCACCCCCGTACAGTTCGGTCTGGGAGCGCGTTTTTATCGCAGCGCGTGGCAGGCGCTGCGGCACGGCAGCGGCAATATGGAGCAGCTGGTGGTCATTGGCACCAGCGCTGCCTGGGGCATGAGTGTGTGGCTGTGGTGGCGTGCCGCGCCGGCAGAGCTGCCCCATCTGGCGTTCGAGGCTTCAGCGGTGGTGATCGCCTTGGTGCGTCTGGGCAAGTGGCTGGAGCTGCGCGCGCGCCAGCGCACCAGCGCTGCCATTCGGGCTCTGCAGGCTTTGCGGCCCGAGGTGGCACACCTGTTGCCCGATGGGGTGCGACGCAGCGAACCGCAAGACATCCCGGTGGCCGAGCTGCTGGTCGATGACCGGGTATTGGTGCGCGCCGGCGAACGTATCCCCGCCGATGGCATCGTCGAGCGTGGCCGCACCCAGGTCGATGAATCGATGCTGACCGGCGAGCCGTTGCCGGTTTTCAAGCAGGAGGGCGATCGCGTCACCGCAGGCACCATCAACGGCGACGGTGTCATCGAGGTGCGCGTCACCGCGGTAGGGGAAGCGTCGCTGTTGCAACGCATCATCGCGCTCGTGCAAGACGCGCAGGCTGCCAAACCGCCTGTGCAGCGTTTGGTGGACCGGGTGGCGGCGGTCTTCGTGCCGGCGGTGTTGGTGGTGGCGTTGTTCACCGCCTTGGGCTGGTGGCTGTGGGCCGGGGCCGATGGCGAAACCGCCGTGCTGCATGCGGTGGCGGTGTTGGTCATCGCCTGTCCGTGTGCGTTGGGGCTGGCCACGCCGACGGCGATCATGGCTGGCACCGGTGCGGCGGCGCGGCACGGCATTTTGGTGCGCGATCCGCAGGCGCTCGAGGCCGTGCAACGCGTGCGAACAGTGGCGTTCGACAAGACGGGAACACTGACCATGGGGGAGCCGCGCCTTCAGGATGGCGCCGTCGCGCCGGGGGTGGATGCGCAGGCCGCGTTGCGCACGGCGCTGGCGCTGCAACAGGGCAGCAACCACCCGCTGGCGCGGGCCATGCGGGCCGCAGCGCCGGCTGGACCCAACCCCACGGCTGAGGCGGTCCAGTCGGTGCCAGGTCGCGGTGTGCGGGGACAGGTCGAAGGCGTGGCGCTGGCATTGGGTAGCCCCGACTGGATGGCCGAGCTCGGCGCGCGTTGGCCGGCGTCGCTGACTGCACCGGAACGTGCGGATCCGCCCGCAGGCAGCGCTGTCCAGGAGGTGGACGCCGATGCAGCCACCCAGGCGGTATTGGCCTGCCAGCAAGAAGGCCAATGGGTTGTGTTGGCGCGTTGGCGCTTTGCCGACCAGCCCAAACCGACGGCGGCGGCAGCGGTAGCGGCGCTGCGCGCCAGCGGCTATGCGGTGGTGATGATTTCGGGTGATCACCGCGCTGCTGCCGAGGCGATGGCGCGCCGCGTCGGGCTGCGACCCGAGGCCGGGGAGGTCTATGCCCCCGTGCGTCCGGAGGGCAAGGCCGACGTGGTGCGCGCGCTGCGCCAGCAGGGCGGTGTGGCGATGGTGGGCGACGGAATCAACGACGCGCCGGCGTTGGCCGAGGCCGATGTGGGTCTGGCCATGGGCAACGGCACCGATGTAGCGATGCAGACCGCCGGCATCACGCTGTTGCGAGGCGATCCGCTGCTGGTGCCGGCAGCGCTGGAGGTAGCGCGCCGTACCGTGCGCAAAATCCGGCAAAACCTTTTTTGGGCCTTTGCCTACAACGTGGCGGGCATTCCGCTGGCGGCGTTTGGCGTGCTCGATCCGGTGTGGGCGGGCGCAGCCATGGCGGCGAGCTCGGTCAGCGTCGTCACCAGTGCCCTGACGTTGACGCGGTGGCGTCCACGGGCGGCGGGTGCCAGCGATGCCACCATGAACGGGGCTTGACGCACGTCAAGAACGTGTGCGCGCCAGCCGGCATGCTAGCGCCTGGTACCGGTGCGGCACGCAGTGGCGTTGGGGCGTGCGCCTGGCCACCGGGGTGTTGTCCCCATCGAGGAGACGGTCCATGACAGCGTCGAGTGCCCTGCACACCATTCGCGATGAACACGCGGCCTTGGCCGCGATGCTGCAGTCGCTGCTGTGGTTGGTGCGGCGCGGTCCCGGTGACGACCGGCAGCGCTTTTTCGATACCTTGCGCGCGATGTTGTTTTACATCGACGAGTTTCCAGAGCGCCAGCACCACCCGAAAGAGTCGGACTTGTTGTTTCCACGCGTGGCGCGTTTGGCGCCCGAGGTATTGCCGGTGATCACGCGCCTGGAGCACGACCACCTGCAAGGCGAAAGCCAGGTGCGCGAGCTGCAGCACCTGTTGCTGGCGTGGGAATGGCTGGGGGACGAGCGACGCGAGGCCTTCGTGCAGGCCTGCGAGCGCTACGTCGGCTTTTATTTGGAGCACATGCGGCTGGAGGAGCAGGAGGTGCTGCCGGCGGCCCAGCGGGTGCTCAGCGACGACGATTGGCAGGCGCTGGATGCCGCCTTCGAAGCCAACCGCGATCCCTTGACGGGGCGCTACCCGCCCGACCCGGCCTATGAGCGGCTGTTTCAGCGCATCATGGAAGTGGCGCCGGCGCCAATCGGCCTGGGCGCGTGAAGGCAGCGACGGCCAACATGGCCCTTCTCGGGCTGCCATGGCCGTATCAGTCCAGCAGCGCCGCCAGCCACGCGTCGAAGGCATGCAGAAAGTGCGCAATATCGTCTGGCGTCGTGGTGGGGGCGCACAACATCATGCCATGAAAGGGGGTCAGCAGCACGCCGCGGTTGAGCATGAACAGATGCAAATAGGCTTCCAAGGCCGGCTGCGCGTGGGCACGCACATCGTCGGCGTTTCGCGGGGTGCGGGGCATGAACTGCAGTTCCATGCGTGCACCCAGGCGCGTCAGCGTCCATGGCAGGCCACGCGTGCGCAGCCGCTCCTCCAGGCCGGTTTGCAGTGTATCGGCCGCGCGTTGCATGGCTGCATAGGTCTGGGGCGTATGCAGGTGCAGTAGGGCCGCATGCAGCGCGGCCAGCGCCAAGGCGTTGGCGCTCAGCGTCGTACCAATGCCGCTGTGCCCTTCCGGAGCCTGGGCTTTGACCGCTTGTAGGCGCGCGGCCACCTCGGCCGTCATGCCGTACACCGCACAAGGCACGCCACCCGCGATGGCCTTGCCGGCCACCCACAGATCGGGCTGTACGCCGTGCGTGCGTGCCCAGCCGCCCACGCCGCTGGACAGGGTGTGCGTCTCATCGAGCACCAGTAGGGTGCCGTAGCGCTGGCACAAGGCCTGTGCCGTGGGCCAAAAATCGGGGGCGGGCGGCACCAAGCCGAAATTGGTCAGGGCAGGTTCGGCCAACAGCGCCGCCACTTGGCCATCACGCAACGCCGCCTCCAGCGTGTCCAGATCGTTGAAAGGGACGACCCGTGTGTAGGCTGGGTGGTCGTGCACCGCGCCCAGCACCGAGGGACGGCGCAGCGTGGTGCCATGGGTCGGATCGCGGTCCACCAGGGTGTCGTCCACCGCGCCGTGGTAGCAACCGTCGAATACCAGCACCTGCGCCCGACCGGTCATCGCGCGCGCCCAGCGCAGCACGAACCGATTGGCATCGCTGGCGGTCATGGCCAGTTGCCAGTACGGCAGCCCGAAACGTTGTGCCAGCAGCGCCCCCACTTCGGCGCTGCGTTCGTGCGGCAGCATGGCGGTCAGCCCCTGCGCGGCCTGGGTCGCCAGTGCCTGCACCACGGCAGGTGGGGCATGGCCGAACATGGCGCCGGTGTCGCCTAGGCAAAAATCCACGTGCGCGTGGTCATCGGCACAGTGCAGGTGTGACCCCTGCGCACGGCGTAAAAAGACACTTGCCGGGCTTGGCCAGTCACGCATCCAATGCAGCGGCACACCAAATGGGAAATGTGCCTGGCAGCGTGCCGCCAGCGCAGTACACGCCGGGTGGGCGACGCGGAAGCGCGCGCGTTCGTCTTCGTGCAGGGCGTGCAAGCGCGCCGGGTCGATGGCGCTCGGGAAGGCAGAGGCAGCGGTGGTGTCACGCATGGTGCACAGCATACGCAGTCGGCGCGCTACGATGCGGTGCCATGTCACCATCGAGCCACGGATCCGCTTCGCCTGCGTTGTGGTCGGGATTGATCCTGGCGTTGGCCTTATCGCTGGCGGCAGCGGTGTCGTTGGGCATCACGCGCTTTGCCTACGCCTTGCTCCTGCCGCCCATGCGCGCCGACCTGGGGTGGAGTTATCTGTTGGCCGGTGCCATGAATACGGCCAATGCGGTGGGTTATCTGATGGGCGCGCTGAGCGTGCCGGCGCTGATGCGGCGCTTCGGCCCGGCTGCGGTGCTGCAAACCGGCATGGTGCTGGCGGCCCTGCTGATGCTGGCTGCCGGGTGGTTGCGCCTCGACTGGGCTTTGTTGGGGCAGCGTGTGCTGGCCGGGGTGGTCAGTGCCTGGGTGTTCGTGGCCGGAGGTCTGCTGGCGGCGCGTCTGGGCACGCGCTGGCGCGCGCAGGCGGGACTGCTGCTTGGGGTGTACTACGGCGGCGTGGGCAGCGGTATCGTGCTGTCGGCGCTGGTGGTGCCAGCGGCGCTGGGTGCCGCCGGCGAACGACCACAGGGTTGGAGCAGTGCCTGGTGGGCGCTGGGTGGGTTGTGCGGGTTGGCCACCCTAGCGGCGTGGCGTGCCGTGCGCACCGTCGAGACCATCGACGCCAGTGCCTTGGCCGTTTCACCGCCCCGCGAACCCACCTCACTGGGGATGGCCGAGCGCGCTGCGCATGTGCCACCGGCAGCGTCCGCCACCGGTGGTCCCTTGGCCGCACCGCCTTGGAGGGCCTTCGCACCAGCGCTGCTGGCCTATGCGCTCTTTGGCGTCGGCTACATCGGATATATGACTTTCGTCATCGCGTTGCTGCGCGAGCGCGGAGCAGCGGCAAACGACATCACGTTCTTTTACACCGCGCTTGGCTTGGCGGTGATGGCTTCGTCGCGCTTGTGGGCGCGCCTGTTGGACCGTCATCGCGATGGGCAGCCGCTGGCACGTCTGAACGCATTGCTGGCCCTGGCAACGGCGCTGCCGGCGTTCGTGCAGGTGTGGCCGGTGGTGCTGGCGTCCGGGGTGCTGTTCGGCGGGGTGTTTTTGTCGGTGGTGGCCTCCACCACGGCGTGGGTACGCCACAACCTGCCGCCGTCGCAGTGGGCCAGTGGTATCAGCGCCTTCACCATCGTGTTTGCCGTCGGGCAAATCGTCGGGCCGACGATGGTGGGTTGGATCGGCGACGGCCCTGGGGGCTTGGAGCGCGGGTTGGCGTGGTCGGCGGCAGCGTTGGCGTTGGGCGCGGCGGTGGCGCTGCGCCAGCGTGCGTTGGCGTAAAAAAAGCGCTTGCCGCTGGCGGCAAGCGCAAATGTTGACTCTTGGAGAGAAGGAGGCTGGGTACGACAAGCGTCCCCAGCCCTGTGGTGTGGGCTTCAGAAGTCGTGGCGCACACCGACGGCGTACAGACGCTCGTCCTTGGTCTTGACGCCAGAGGCGTTCTTGACTTCGACGTCACGCCAGCCGGCGTAGACGCGCGTGCGCTTGGACAGGCTGTAGGTCATACCGAGTGCAAAACCGTTGGCTTTGCCATCTTTGGCGCCACCGGTCGAATGCTTGGTCTTACTGTAGGCGTACCCACCCGAGAAGGCGAACGCACCCATCGGCACGGTCACGCCCAGCGCGTACTCTTCGTCATCACCGTTGGCAGCCGTACCCGAGCGACGGTTGATCGAGCCCGACATCGAGAACGAGCCGAAGTCGTACATCGCTGCCAGTACGGTGTACTTGTCCTTCTTGTCTTTCTCGTTCTGGTGGCCCAGGGCGACTTCAAAGGCTTTGTCCTTGTAGCCAAACTTCAGGGCATGCTTGTCTTCTGAAACGCCGGCTTTTTCATCGAACGCGTAGTCGATGGCCGCGTAGAAGCCGCCCATGTTGGGGCTGTAGTAGCTGATCTTGTTGTCGAAGCGCGAGGCATAGTCGCCGCCCGACTTGAAGACCCCGTTGGCGGACGCGGTGAAAGCCGAGTTGAACACATCACGGCTTTGTCCCAGGGTACGCACGTCGTCGTAGACGGTCGTGCTGCGGCCGAGTTTGACCTCGCCAAAGCCACCCATCAAGGACAGACTGGATTCACCCCTGAAGTACGGATCCTGCGAGGCACCGGTGTCGGCGTTGAAGCGGTTCTCCAGTTGGAACCCCGCCTTGAGGCCACCGCCCAGGTCCTCGGTACCGCGCAGACCCCAGCGCGAGGTGGTCAGGCCCCCGTCGCCACCGTGAAACATGCGGGTGACGGTTTTGCCGCGCGTTTTGTTGACCAGGTCATTAGACGTGGCGCCAGTGCCGTCGTCCTTGACGGACCCCACCGACAGGTCGACACGGCCGTACAGCGTGACGTTGGACTGGGCAAAGGCACCGCTGGCCACCAGGGCCGCTGCCAAAGCAAGAAGTGTTTTCTTCATCGTTCACATTCCATCGATGGACAAAAAACACAGCCCGCGGGGGCTGCACCGAAAAGATGCACGGCCACAGTGGACCGCACACGGAACGATTGGAGTTCGGGCCGATGACCTCGTGATGACATCAATCCGTGCGTTCCTGGATGTGTTGCGCTGACGCAACGATGGCCACGGATCACGGCCTGGCACCGAAGACGCGAATCGACCAGGGCTCGCTGGACGTCGTGTCGACGCCGACTTCCACCGCCCGCACATCGGCCGCGCCCGGCACCTGCAATCGCGTCAGGTTGAGCACGGGCTTCTTGTTGTGGCGAAATGGGTTGTCCAGCACCAGCCGATGGCTGTCGCCGTGGATCAGCAACACGGGTTGGCTCCATTGGGCGGCCAGCGGCACGAGCGTGTCACCGATCACGTTGGCAAAGCCCGAATGGCGGCCAAAGCCGTCGCCAGGTTTCTGGTCGTCGAACGGATCGGCTTGCATGGCCACCACCATCGCTTTGGCATGGCGTTGTTGGGCCAGCTCGAAGGCCGCACGCAGCCAGGCGACGTTGGCGCGATCGCGTTCGAAAAATTCGGCTGCGGCTTTGGGGTCGCGCGCTTCCAGATTGTTGTTGCTGCCCACCACGTGCAGTGTCACGAACAGCACGTCGCCCGCCCACCAGCGCTGGTTTTCCACATAGGTGGCGAACGCAGGCATCAGCGTCGCTTGGTTTTCGACGGCGATGGGTTGCTGGCCCAGCGAACGCCCCGGGGTGAAGAAGCGCTGGCGCAGCACGCCCAGCCGCTCCAGCGGCTCGTAACCACCGTTGTTGGCACGGTGACAGTCGGTCCACTCGTTGTCGCCTGGGGTGTAAATCACTGCGCCTTGGTAGCGGCGGAAATTGTCCAGCTCGGCGGCAAAGACCTCGTCACTGCACTGGGTGGAGCCGGACTTGATGTCACCGATGTGAATGGTGAAGGCCGGCCGCAGTGCGTTGACCCGTTCGATCAGCGCGTGGTAAAATGGGTGGTTCTTGTCCGCAGGCCCGTAAGGCATGTCGCCGAGCGCTACGAAGCGCAGCGTCTGGGCCTGGCTCGGGGTCAGGCCCAGACAGGTCAAAGCGGTCACGGTGGCCAAGAAGGCGGAACGCAAGGCTTTCATCGAACATTTCTCCTGTCAGACATCCAACGGGGTTGCGGGCGGCATCCCCGCAACCCCAGTCGATGACGACGACAGGAGGCTGGACGCAGAGCCAACGCGCGCTGGTCCTCGCGTGGCCCGGGTTCAGCCGCAACGCGCAACCGCCGCCGCATCGTGGCCGATTGGGGTGACATGCCAATGACAGGCGGCTGCGCTGGCACTGGCTCAACGGCAGTTCGGCAGCGGGTAGCGGCCGGGGAAGGCGTCCTTCTGCAGACGAGTGCTCTCGGCATCGGCCGGCAGCTCCCCACGGCAACGGGCGTCTTGCAGCTCGGCCTGCACCTGGGCACGGCTGCGCCCTTCGGCAGCCGGCTTGGGGCTGCGCGCCGCCTGGGCGGCAGCCGCTTCGGTCATGTCGATGGCAGAAAATTCGCCCGAGGCCACGGGGAAGGGGGCGGCCGAAGCGGCGGCACTGGCGGCCAGGAGCGAAGCAGCCAAGAGAGTGCGGAAGTACGAGCGATTCATGGTGGTTCCTTTCATCATGGACAACAGAGATTGCGTTGGGGGTCGCAAGCGCGGCCCGTGGAACGAACTGTATTGCTCAACAAAGTAAAGATAAACAGTGATGCAAGCAATGTACTATTGCAATTTACGAAATAAATATGGACAATGAGGTCCGATGGATCGGATTCAATGCTTGCGAGCTTTCCAAACCGTGGCCGATGCGGGTGGTTTTGCAGCGGCGGCGCGGACCTTGGACGTCTCGGCGGCCAGTGTCACGCGCATGGTGGCCGAGCTGGAAGCGCAGCTGGGCGTACGGCTGCTGCAGCGCACCACGCGCCGCGTGGCGCTGACCGATGAGGGCGCCGCCTATTTGGACCGGGTACGGCGCATCTTGGCCGATCTTGACGAGGCCGACGCTTTGGTCAGCCAGCGCAGCCAGACTGTCTCGGGTGTGTTGCGCGTGCTGGCCACGCCTGTGCTGGCCAGCGTACTGGTGGCGCCCATCGTGCCGCGCTTGATCGCGCAGCATGCCTCACTGCGTATCGAGGTGGACGTCGAGAGCTACGCGGTGCCGTCGGTCGAACAGCACGACGTCGCGCTGTTCGCCGTCGAAGGCACGGTCGATACCGGTTTGATCGCGCGGCGCATCGCCAGCGGCGTGAATGCCCTGGTGGCTGCGCCCGCGTACCTGCAGCGGGCTGGGCGGCCCGCGCACCCCGACGAGTTGGTGCACCACCAGTGCCTGCGTTACCGGGCGCCGGGGCAGCCCGTTCATCCCTGGACATTGTGGCAGCCGGACCGTCCCAATGCCACGCGCCAGGTGGCGGTGGAGCCGGTGGCTTGTAGCAACCACTTAGAGGCCCTGCTGCGCATGGCGCTGGATGGCGCGGGCATCCTGTCGGTTTCGCTGGACCTGGTGGCGCAACGGCTGGCCAGTGGTGAGTTGGAGCGGGTGCTCCAGGGTTGGGTCACCGATCACTGGTCGCTCTACGCCGCATTGCCCAGTCGGCGCCATCTGCCGGCGCGCACGCGCGCGTTTCTGGACGAGTTGACCCGGCAAACGGCGGCCTTGTTGCAGGCGTGAGCAGTGTTTGTCGCCTCGGTCGGCAGCGGCGGTCTGCCGTCGCTGCTGTCTTTTGGCCCTGTGGCCGAGGCCATGGCGCGGTATCGTTGACTGCTCGGAATCATCGACCGCCGCTGTGCCCATGAAACCCTCGTTGCTGCGATCCGACACCCAGCTCAACACCGACAGTTACTACGAAGCCAGTGTCCGGCGCCCGCCGACGCAGCCACCGCTGCGCGGTGCCCGGCGTGCCGACGTGGTGGTGGTGGGCGGCGGCTACGCCGGGCTGAGTGCGGCGCTGGAGTTGGCCGAGCGCGGTCGGCGCGTCGTGTTGCTGGAGGCCGACCGGATCGGCTCGGGTGCCAGCGGCCGCAACGGTGGCCAGGCCATCGTCGGCTATGCCTGCGGCATGCAGACCTTGCGCGCCCAGCTTGGCGCCGACGGCGCGCGCACCGCGTGGGCGCTGTCGTTGGAAGCGGTGCGCTTGATCGACGAGCGCATCGCGCGCCATGGTATCGATTGCGAGCGGGTGCATGGCTACCTGTACGTGGCCGACAGCGCCCGCAAAGCGCGTGCCCTGTACGCCGAAATGGACGATCTGCAGCGCCACTACGATCTGCCCGTGCAATGGTTCGAGGGCGCGCAGGTGCGGCAGCGCATCGACAGCCCGCGCTATGTGGCCGCTGCCTACGAGCCAATCTCCGGGCACCTGCACCCCTTGAAGTACGCCCTGGGTCTGGCCCGTGCCGCGCAGGCAGCGGGCGTGCAACTGCACGAGTACAGCCCAGCACGGCGCCTGCAAAACACCGCCCAGGGGGTGCGCGTACACACCGACGACGGCCACGTGGAGGCCGACTTTGCCGTGGTGGCGGGCAACTGTACCTTGCCCGAATACGGACCGGGGGTGCTGCCGACCATCCATGCGCGCATTATGCCGGTGGGCACCTACATCGTGGCCACCGAGCCGCTGCCAGCGGCGCTGGCCGACACACTGATTGCCGAGCGCGCCGCGGTGTGCGACAACAACGTCGTGTTGGACTACTTCCGGCTCAGCGCCGATGCCCGGCTGCTGTTCGGCGGGCGCGTCAGCTACACCACGATGACCCCGCCGCGCCTGCGCGCGACCATGCACGCGCGCCTGCAGGCGGTCTTTCCCCAGCTGGCCGGCGTGGGTTTGACCCATCTGTGGGGTGGTTTCGTCGACATCACCATGAACCGCGCGCCCGACTTTGGCCGCGTGGGGCAGCGCGTGTATTACCTACAGGGCTTCAGCGGCCACGGTGTGGCGCTCACCGGCTTGGCGGGTCGCCTGGTGGCCGAGGCCATCACCGTTCAGTCCGACCGGTTCGATCTGTTCCTGCGTCTGCGCCACCGCGCCTTCCCCGGCGGCCCCTGGCTGCGCACCCCGCTACTGGCGCTGGGCATGGCCTGGGTGCGCTGGCGCGACGCCCTGGGACACTGAGCCCATCACCCGGCCACCGCGCCGCTACCGATACCGCGCTGAGCGCTCAGGGCGCTGGCAAGGCCTGCTGCACGACGGCAGCCAAGCGGCGCGCGCACGGCTCGATGAGTGCTGGCTGGGCATAGCCGTAGCCGATGAGCAGACCACGCCAGTCGCGCCGCTGCAGGCAGTACGCCGACAGCGGCCGCACCGACAGACCATCGCGCGCCAGTGTGGCCGCCAACGCCTGGTCGTCCACGGCGCTGGGCAGGTGCAGACACAGATGCAGGCCCTGCGCCGCGCCGCTCAGGTGCACCCCCGGGTTGGCCAACAGCGGCTGCAGCGCGCGCAACAGCGTCGCGCGCCGCTCGGCGTAGGTTTGACGCGCGCGCCGCAGCGCGGTGGCAAAGTGTCCCAGCTCCATGAATTCGGCCAAGGCCGCCTGCAGCGGCAACTGTCCGGGACGATGCAGGTCGTAGTGCGCGCGGCGAAAGGCCTCCACCAGCGGCGGCGGCACCACCAGGTAGCCCAGTTTGATGCCGGGGTACAGCACCTTGGAAAACGTGCCCAAATAGCACACACGGCCCTCCTCGTCCAGGCCGGCGAGCGAGGCCAGTGGCGCGGCGTCGAAGCGAAATTCGCTGTCGTAATCGTCCTCCAGCACCCACGCGTTGGCAGCGCGGGCGGCTTGCAGCAGCGCATGGCGGCGCAGCAGCGTCAACACGGCGCCGCTGGGGTATTGGTGCGACGGGGTGACGTAGATCAGCCGCGGCGCGGGGGCATCGGCCGCTGGCGGGGCCCAGCCGTCACGGTCTACGGCCGTGGGGTACAGGCGCAGATCGCAGGCGGTGAAGGCCTTCACCGCGCCCCAGTAGGCGGGGTCTTCGATCCAGACCGTCTCACCCGCGTCGGCCAGCAGTCGCGCGCACAGCTCCAGCGACTGCTGGGTACCGGTGGTGATGAGCACCTGCTCCGGCAGCAGGCGCACGCTACGCGAGACGCGCAAATAGTCGGCCACCGCCCGGCGCAGCGGTCCGTAGCCGCCCGAGGTGGTGTAGTCCAGCATCTCGGGGCGGGCGGCGCGCCAGTGACGGTTTTGCAGCCGCTGCCACAGGGCCAGCGGGAAGGCGCTGAAGTCGGCCGGCCCGGGCGTGAAGGGCTGGATTTCCAGCTCCGCCGCGCCGGCATCCGTGGCCAGGCGCCGCCCGCGCACCGACAGGCCGGGCAGGGCGCTTGGATTGCGCGCCGGACCACGCCGCCCGCCCGCCACCGGCGTCTGCAAGTGCTCCTGCACGTAGGTGCCGCTGCCAACGCGGCTGCTCAGATAGCCTTCGGCGCCCAGCTGCTCCAGCGCCGCCACCACCGTGTTGCGTGACAGCCCCAAGTCATGTGCCAGCGCGCGGCTGGAGGGCAGGCGTTCGCCTGCGCCCAAGCGGCCGTCCGCGATCGCGCGCCGCAGCGCCTCATACAGGCGGCGGTTCAATGGCAAACCGGATGCGGGGCCGGCCGGGCCGTCGGGGCGCGACAGCTCGGTCAGTAGGTAATCGGCCAGCAGGGTGGCGGACTGGGTCATGGGCGCCTGATGTCAGGGTATGGCCGTGCGTCACGGCCAAGTGGATCCCCGCGGATGGGGCAAGTGGCACCCATTGTGCCCCCAAACAGGGCCGAGAATGGCCCCAATGTGGCCAACCGACCTGGATCTGTCAGCGCCTTTGGTGTGGATGCCCGCCGACCACCGCCTGCTGGGCGAGGGCGAGCGCGCTCAGCCCTACCTGCTGCTGGGAGACAAATACGCCCGCGCCGTCAAAGTGTGCGCGCAAGCGCAGCCGGTGATGTTTCCGCTGGCCGACGCCGACAGCGTGCCCGCCTTGCTGGCGGCGGTCGATGGCGTGGTGCTGACGGGGTCCCCTTCCAACGTGCACCCGCGCCATTTTGGCGAGCCGCCGACCGACCCGGCGCTGCCACTGGACGAGGCGCGCGATGAGGTCACGCTGGCCGTGGTGCGCGCCGCTCTGCAGCTGGGGGTGCCGCTGCTGGGCATCTGCCGGGGTTTGCAGGAAATCAACGTGGCGCTGGGTGGCAGCCTGCACCAGCGCGTGCACACCCTGCCCGGCCATCTGGATCACCGCGAGCCCGCCGGCGTGGCTCTGGCCGAGCAATACGCCCCGCGCCACACCGTCACCGTGCAGCCCGACAGCCTGCTGGCGCGGCTGGCCGGCGGGGCGGCCGAGGTGCGCGTCAATTCGCTGCACGGTCAGGGCATTCGCCGCCTGGCGCCGGGGCTGCGGGCGGTGGCGCACGCACCCGACGGTCTGATCGAAGCGGTGGAATTTCCTGCCGCCCGCAGCTTTGCGCTGGCGGTGCAATGGCACCCGGAGTGGCGCTGCTGGGAGGATGCGCTGTCCAGCGCCATCTGGCGCGCGTTTGGCGAGGCGGTGCGCCAGCGCCGCGCGCAGCGCACCCGGCGTGTGGCCGAGGGGGTGTCCCATCCGCGAGAATGAGGGCACCCCACCGCGACGGCGGCCTGCCCCCCGGGCAGGCCCCGCGGCCCCGGTGGACCACGGAGCAAGCGATGAGCAGTGCGAAAGACCTCAAAACCTTCAACGATCTCGAGCAATGGCTCAACGAGCGGCGCGTCACCGAGGTGGAGTGCCTGGTGCCGGACCTCACCGGCGTGGCGCGCGGCAAGATCCTGCCACGCGAAAAATTCACCGAAGACCGCGGCATGCGGCTGCCAGCGTCGGTGGTGGCGATGAGTGTCACCGGTGAGCAGCCCAGCAGTGGGCCGTACTACGACGTCATCGACCCCACCGAGCGCGATATGCAACTGCGCCCCGACCCGACCACAGCGCGCATCGTGCCCTGGGTGCAGGATCCGACCGCTCAGGTCATCCACGACTGTTTCGACCACAGCGGGCGGCTGATCCCGTATGCCCCGCGCAGCGTGCTGCGGCACGTCTGCGGCTTGTTCGACGCGCTGGGCTTGCAGCCGGTCGTCGCCCCGGAGCTGGAGTTTTATCTGACCGCGCGCAACACCGACCCCAACACCCTGCTGCACCCACCGGTGGGGCGCAGTGGCCGCGCCGAGACCTCGCGCCAGGCCTACTCCATCGACGCCGTCAACGAGTTCGATCCCCTGTTCGAGGAGATCTACGACTACTGCGACAAGATGGAGCTCAACGTGGACACCTTGATCCACGAGGTCGGCGCCGGGCAGATGGAAATCAATTTCTTTCACGCCCACCCGCTGGAGCTGGCCGACGAGGTGTTCCTGTTCAAGCGCACGGTGCGCGAAGTGGCGCTGCGTCACGACATGTACGCCACCTTCATGGCCAAGCCCATCGCCGGCGAGCCAGGCAGCGCCATGCACATCCACCAAAGTCTGGTGGACAAGGCCAGCGGACGCAATATCTTCAGCAACGAAGACGGCAGCCCCTCCGAGGCCTTCTACCACTACATCGGCGGTCTGCAGCGCTACATCCCGGCAGCCATGGCCCTGGTGGCGCCCTACGTCAACAGCTATCGGCGCCTGGCACGCCACACCGCAGCACCCATCAACATCGAGTGGGGGCACGACAACCGCACCGTCGGCATCCGCTCGCCGATTGCGCCACCGCAGGCGCGCCGGCTGGAAAACCGCGTCATCGGCGCCGACGCCAATCCCTACATCGCGATGGCCATGACCCTGGCCTGCGGCTACCTGGGGCTGGTCAACAAGATCAAGCCCAAGCCCGAGATGCGCGGCGACGCCTACCTGTCGCCCTACGCGCTGCCGCGCAGCCTGGGCGAGGCGCTGGACTGGTTGCGCCGCGAGCCCGACCTGCACCACGTGCTGGGCGAGGCCTTCATCACCGTCTACACCGAGATCAAAGAGCTGGAGTTCGAGGAATTCATGAAAGTGATCTCGCCCTGGGAGCGCGAACACCTGTTGCTGCATGTCTGACACACCACAGGCGCGCCCCGTCCGCCGCGGCAGCGCGCCCGAGCACCGAACCGGAGGAACGCCCCGATGAACGCCCCGCTGCCCCTGACCGATACCCAGCTGCGCGAGGTGCAAGCGCTCGACGCCGCGCACTTCCTGCATCCCTTCACCGACCACCAGGCGCTGGCGCGGCGCGGTGCACGCCTCATCACCCACGCGCACGGGGTGCATATCTGGGATGCACGTGGCCAGCGCATCATCGACGCCATGAGCGGGCTGTGGTGCGTCAACGTCGGCTACGGGCGGCAGGCGCTGGCCGACGCCGCCTACCGCCAAATGATGACGCTGCCCTACTACAACGCCTTTTTTCAGACCACCACCGAGCCGGCGGTGCGGCTGGCGGCGCGCCTGTGCGAGCTGGCGCCGCCGGTGGGAGGGCGTGCGTTCACGCATGTGTTTTTCACCAGCAGCGGCTCCGAGGCCAACGACACCAACGTGCGCCTGGTGCGGCGCTACTGGGACCTGATGGGGCAGCCGCAGCGCAAGATCATCATCAGCCGGCGCAACGCCTACCACGGCTCGACGGTGGCGGCGGCCTCGCTCAGCGGCATGGCGGCCATGCACGCCCAGGGCGATCTGCCCATTCCCGGCATCGTGCACATCGAGCAGCCGCACTACTGGGCGCTGCGCCACGAAGGCGAGACGCCGGCCGACTTCGGTCGGCGCGCCGCGCGCTGGCTGGAGGACAAAATCCTCGAACTCGGCCCGGAGCGGGTGGCCGCCTTCATCGGCGAGCCGGTGCAGGGCGCTGGCGGCGTCATCATCCCCCCCGAGACCTACTGGCCCGAAATCCAGCGCATCGTCGAGCGCTATGGCATTTTGTTCATCTCGGATGAGGTGATTTGCGCCTTTGGCCGCCTGGGCCACTGGTTCGCCTACGAACGTTTCGGCACCCAGCCCGACCTGGTGACCTTTGCCAAGGGCGTCACCAGCGGCTACGTGCCGCTGGGTGGCGTGTTGGTCAACGAGCGCATCGCGCGCGTGCTCATCGAGCGCGGCGGCGAATTCAACCACGGCTACACCTACAGCGGCCACCCGGTTGCGTGCGCGGTGGCGCTGGCCAACCTCGACATCTTGGAGGCCGAGGCACTGCCGCAGCGCGTGCGCGACGACACCGGCCCCTACCTGGCGCGGCGCTTTGCCGAACTGACCGACCATCCGTTGGTGGGGGTGGCTGAGAGCTGCGGTTTCGTCGCCGGTTTGATGCTGGTGCGTGACAAGGCGACGCTGCAGCCCTGGCCCGAGGCGTGGGAGGTGGGCATGATCTGTCGCGCCCATTGCTTTGACAGTGGGGTGGTCATGCGCGCCGTGGGTGATCGCATGATCATCGCACCGCCGCTGGTGATGACGCGCGCCGACATCGACGCCATGATCGCCTGCATCCGCACCGCATTGGACAAAACATGGGCAGAAGTGCAACAAAAGGCGGCGGCGATGCATTCGAAATAGCGGCAAGGCGCGGACCCTGCCCTAGAATGGCGATGAGCAGGGCCGGGCGAGGGCGTGTGGTCGGGCGGAGCCGGCGTCACCGTCGCGTTGGTCTGCTTTTTGCTTTCGGTTTTTTTGCTGGTTGGCGGTCCTCGACAAGGAGTCTGAACATGACGATGCGTTGGTGGAGTGTGGCAGCCGTGGCAGCAGTAGTGCTGGCCGGATGCGGCAAGAAGGAAGAGCCGGTTGCGCAGCCGGCGCCAGCGCCGGCGCCCGCCGTCGCGCAAGCACCGGCGCCCAAGGGCCCGGTGCTCGACGACGAGAAGGTGCTCAACATCTACAACTGGCCCGACTACATCCCGGAGGGCATGCTGGCTGCGTTCGAAAAAGAAACCGGCATCAAGGTCAACTACGACACCTTCGAGACCAACGAGGCTCTGCACGCCAAGCTGGTGGCGGGCAACACCGGCTACGACATCGTCGTGCCCGGCAGCGTGTTTGCCAAACCGCAAATCGAAGGCGGCTTGTTCCAGCCCCTGGACAAGGCCAAGATTCCCAACTACAGCAATCTCGACCCCGAGGTGCTGAAGGTGCTCAGCCGCGTCGACCCCGGCAACCAGTACCTGGTCCCTTGGGGCTGGAGCTTCACCACCGTCGGCATCAACAAGCAAAAGGTGGAAAAGGCGCTGGGCGACTTGCCCATGCCGGAAAATGCCTGGGACCTGGTGTTCAACCCCAAATACACCGCCAAGGTCAAATCCTGCGGCATCGCCTACTTGGATTCGCCCACCGAAATCATCCCGGTTGCCTTGCACTACATCGGGAAAGACGCCTACTCCAACGACCCGACCGACTACGCGGCGGCGGTGGACATGCTGATGAAGGTGCGCCGCGACATCCGCATCTTCAGCTCGACGATGATCGACGACATCGCCAGCGGCAAGGCCTGTGCGGTCATCGGCTGGGCGGGCGACATCAACATCGCCGCCAGCCGCGCGGCCGAAACCGGCTCCAAGGATGAAATCGTGGCCCTGCTGCCCTCCACCGGCGCGCTGGCCTTCTTCGACACCATGGCGCTGTTGAAGGATGCCAAGCACCCGAACAACGCGCACGCCTTCATCGACTTCTTCCTGCGTCCGGAAAACGCCGCGGCCATGGCCACCGAAATGGGCTACAACACCGGCAACGCCAAGGTCAAGCCGCTGCTGCCGCCCGAGATCGCCGGCAACCCGTCGATCTTCCCACCGTCGGAGTATCTGCCCAAGCTGATCCAGCCCAGCAGCTACACCAACGAAGCGCGCGAGGCGATGGCTTCGGCCTACAACCGCTTCAAGCGCGGCAAGTAACTCGGTCAGACCCGAGAGGTTGTCTGGTCGTGAGCCGTCGCGGCGGGCTGTTCCTGTGTGCCAGCGGGAGCAGCCCGTTTCGTTTGTCTTCGTCTCCACCCTCTAGCAAGAGTGCGATCCGTCATGGCTGAAGCGCCCCGTCCTGCCACCGAAGCGCAGGACTACCTGGTCACCGAAAAACTGGTCAAAAAATTCGACGAGGTGGTGGCCGTCGATGAGGTGTCGCTGTCGGTGCGCAAAGGCGAGATCTTTGCGCTGCTGGGCAGCTCCGGTTGCGGCAAGTCCACCTTGCTGCGCATGTTGGCCGGTTTCGAGATCCCCACTTCGGGCCGTATCCTGCTCGGCGGCCAAGACGTGGTGGCGCTGGCGCCGTATGAGCGCCCGGTCAACATGATGTTTCAGAGCTACGCCCTGTTTCCGCACCTGGACGTGTGGGACAACATCGCCTTCGGCCTCAAGCGCGAGGGGTTGCCCAAAGCGGAAATCGCCAAGCGCGTGGACGACATGCTGGCGCTGGTACAGCTCACCGCCTACGCGCGACGCAAGCCGCACCAGCTCTCCGGCGGGCAGCAGCAGCGCGTGGCGCTGGCGCGCAGTCTGGCCAAGCGACCCAAGCTGCTGTTGCTCGACGAGCCGCTGGGCGCGCTGGACAAAAAGCTGCGCGAGCAAACCCAGTTCGAGCTGGTCAACATCATCGAACAGGTGGGGGTGACCTGCGTGATGGTCACGCACGACCAGGAAGAGGCCATGACCATGGCCAGCCGCATCGCCGTCATGAGCAAAGGGCGCGTGCTGCAGGTCGGCACGCCGCAGGAGATGTATGAGCATCCGGTCAACCGCTTCGTCGCTGACTTCATCGGCAGCGTCAACCTGTTCGACGGCACCATGGCCATCGACGAGCCCGACCACTGCGCGGTCGATGCGCCCATCGGCCGTATCCATGTCGGCTACGGCTCGCCCGGCGCCATCGGCATGCCGCTGAGCGTGGCGGTGCGCCCGGAAAAGATCGACATCGCCAAGGCGCGCCCGGACAACGTGCCGTGCAATCTGTTTCAGGGCCGCGTCAAGGAAATCGCCTATTTCGGCTCCTACAACAGCTACATCGTCGTCACGCCTCAGGGCCACAAGGTGCGCATCACCGAAGCCAACACCTCGCGCCACGATTTGTCGGACATCACCTGGGACGACGAGGTCTGGTTCTGGTGGAGCGACACCGCCGGCGTCGTGCTGCGCGACTGACGCGGCGCCCCTCGCCTTGCCTGCCACCGTTACGGAGCTCCGGCCATGGTCTCCTCGTCCTCGCCTTCGATTACGCTGCCCGGGCGCCGCTTCGTCATCGCCGTGCCCTTCGTGTGGCTGACGGTATTTTTTCTGCTGCCGTTTCTCATCCTGCTCTACATCAGCTTCGTGGACATGGGCAGCGGTATCGACCCGTTTCAGCCGCTGTGGGATGCGCAAGCCGGCGTGCTGCGCCTGAAGCTCGAAAACTACTGGACCATCTTCAAAGCCGAGTGGGATGGGCCGCTGTTTCGCACCCTGTACGTGGACGCCTATGGCCGCTCGCTGCTGTATGCGGCCATCACCGCCACCCTGTGCTTGCTCATCGGCTATCCGTTTGCCTACTTCATCGCCCGCAGCCCCGAGGCGGTGCGCCCAGCCTTGCTGCTGCTGGTGATGCTGCCCTTTTGGACGTCGTTTTTGCTGCGCGTCTATGCCTGGAAAGGCATCTTGGCCGATGGTGGCATCGTCAACCGCATGCTGATGGCGCTGGGTGTGACCGACCAGCCGTTGCCGCTGCTCTACACCAATGTATCGATGCTGGTGGGCATGACCTACGTCTACCTGCCCTTCATGGTGCTGCCGCTGTACGCAACGCTGGTCAAGCTCGACTGGCGGCTGCTGGAGGCCGCCTACGACCTGGGCGCCACCCCGTGGCGCGCCTTCTGGCTGGTGACGGTGCCGCTGTCCAAGGCCGGCATCATCGCTGGCTTCATGCTGGTGTTCATTCCGTCGGTGGGTGAATTCGTCATCCCGTCCCTGCTCGGTGGCCCGGAAAATCTGATGATCGGGCGCGTGGTGTGGGACGAGATGTTCACCGCCAACAACTGGCCGCGCGCGGCGGCGCTCGCGGTGGTGATGATCGCGCTCATCGTCGTGCCGCTGGCCATCTACTACCGCTACAGCGGCGAGCGCAGCGCGCACTGAAACCAGAGAGGGTCCGCGGCCATGAAAGCCCTGCTCGCACGCCACTTTGGCAAATTCTGGCTGGTGCTGGTGTACGCATTTTTGTACGCCCCGCTGCTGTTCATGATCGTCTTTTCGTTCAACAGCACGCGGCAAGATGCGGTCTTCACCGGCTTTTCGCTGCGCTGGTACGAGGCGCTGTTCAACGACACCAAAATCGTCAACGGGTTTTTCGTTTCGTTCAAGGTGGCCCTGGCCACCGGCGTGCTGTCGGCGGTGCTGGGCACGTTTGCCGCTTTCGTGCTGGTGCGTTATCGGCGCTTTTGGGGGCGCACCCTATTTTCCGGCATGGTCAACGCGCCGCTGGTCATGCCCGAGGTGATCATCGGCCTGTCGCTGCTGCTGCTGATGGTGGGTGCACAAAACGTCTTCGGCTGGCCGCAGCGCGGCATGCTGACCATCATCCTGGGTCACACGCTGATGGGCATGGCCTACGCGGTGGTGGTGGTGCAGTCGCGCCTGCTGGAGATGGACCGCCGCATCGAAGAAGCCGCGATGGACCTCGGGGCGCGTCCGCACCAGGTGTTCTTTCTGGTGACGCTGCCCAACATCGCGCAGGCGGTGCTGGCGGCCTTTTTGCTGTCGTTTACCCTGTCGTTCGACGACGTGGTGATCTCCGAATTCCTCTCCGGCCCCGGCGTCAACACGCTGCCGCAAGTCATCTTTGGCTACGCGCGGCGCGGCATCAACCCCACCATCTACGCGGCGGCCACGCTGCTCATCGTCACGGTCACCGTCGTCGTCGTCAGCTATGCGGTGTGGGTGGCGCGCAGCACGCGCCGGCGTGAGCGCGAAATCGCTGCGGCCGCGCGCACCGAAACGGCGCTGGCCCCGCGCTGACGGCCGGGGCAAGGGCGCGGCAGGCAAGCCACCGATGCACCCCGCATGCGCTGCCGGCCACACCGCTGGCAAGGCGTGTGGGGCGGCGTGGCCGTCGTCACGATTGGACCGGTGGCCGCTCCAGCCAATGGTCTGCCGTGACCGGCGCGCCCTCCGCTACCATGGCCGCAGCGCACCGGTGGCGCAGTGCCGACGTGCGCCGCCACCGCTGGCCTGTCGTGCCGCCCCCGATGGTGGGCGGCGCCCACCCACCATGCCCGAGGAAGCCCATGCCTGTTGACCTGTCGTCCTTGACCCTCGACGGCCGCGCCGTCATCGATGGCCGCCGTGTCGATGCCGCCGACGGCCGCACCTTCGACTGTGTCTCGCCGGTGGATGGCCGGCGGCTGACGACGGTGGCGCGAGGCGGCCCGGCCGACATCGATGCTGCCGTGGCCGCCGCCCGTGCCGCCTTTGCCGAGCGCCGCTGGGCCGGTCAGCCGCCGGCGGCGCGCAAGCGCGTCCTCATCCGGCTGGCCGAACGCATCCTGGCCCACGCCGACGAGCTGGCGCTGCTGGAGACACTGGACATGGGCAAGCCGCTGCGCTACGCCAAGAGCGTGGACGTGCACGCCGCGGCCAACTGCATCCGTTGGTATGGCGAGGCCGTGGACAAGCTCTACGATCAAATCGCCCCCACGCCCGAGACGGCATTGGCGCTGATCACGCGCGAGCCGCTCGGCGTGGTCGGCGTCATCGTGCCCTGGAATTATCCGTTGTTGATGGCGGCGTGGAAAATCGCGCCGGCGCTGGCGGCGGGCAATTCGGTGGTGCTCAAACCCAGTGAAAAATCGCCGCTGAGCGCCCTGCGCTTGGCCGAACTGGCCCTGGAGGCGGGCGTGCCACCCGGCGTGTTCAACGTCGTGCCCGGCTTCGGGCCCGAAGCCGGCAGCGCGCTGGCCCTGCACATGGATGTCGATGGCATCGCCTTCACCGGCAGCACACGGGTGGGCAAGCAAATCCACGTCATGGCCGGGCAGAGCAACCTCAAACGCGCCTGGACCGAACTGGGCGGCAAGTCGCCCAATATCGTCTTTGCCGACTGCCCCGACCTCGACCGCGCGGTGCAAGCCGCCGTGGCGGGCATCTGCTTCAACCAGGGTGAGAGCTGCAACGCGCCCTCGCGCTTATTGCTCGAAGCCTCGATCAAAGACGCGTTTTTGGACAAGGCCTTGGCGCTGCTGCCGCGCTACCAGCCGGCCAACCCGCTGGACAAGGACACGGTCATGGGGGCGATCGTGGACCGCACCCAGCTCGACACCGTGCTGCGCTACATCGCGCAAGGGCAGGCCGAGGGCGCCCGGCTGCTCGCCGGCGGCCAGGCGGTGCAGCCGGTGCCCGGTGGTTTCTATGTGCAGCCCACGGTGTTCGACGGCGTCACCAACGATATGACGATCGCGCGCGAGGAAATTTTCGGGCCGGTGCTGTCGGTCATCACCTTCACCGACGCGGCCGACGCCGTGCGCCAGGCCAACGACAGCATCTACGGCCTGCAGGCGGCGGTGTGGACCCGCGACCTCAACAAAGCGCACGCGGTGGCGCGCGCCCTGCGTGCCGGCACCGTGCACGTCAACCAATACGACGAAGACGACATCACAGTGCCCTTTGGCGGCTTCAAGCAAAGCGGCATCGGGCGCGACAAATCGCTGCACGCCTTCGACAAATACACCGAGCTGAAGACGACCTGGATCCGCATCGACAGCCCGTTGTGAGCGCGGGCCTGCTGGCGCGTCAGCGCTGCCCGGCCGGATGGGCCCGGGCGGGCGCGGCAGTCGCTATGATGCACGGCGCTCGTGACGACCTTGCTCAACCCCTCATCCGCAGCCGTGCCGGGGCCTGCCTGGCTGCGCGCGCTGGCCCGGCTGCCGCTGCCGTGGCTGCGTGCCGCCGGCACCGCGCTGGGCGCCGTGCTCTATGTGGTCGCGGCGCGGCGGCGCGCCGTGGTGCGCCGCAACCTCGCCCTGTGCTTTGCCGATGCCACACCCGCGCAGCGGCGGCGCTGGGCGTGGGAGACGTTTCGCCATTTCGGGCAGGCCTTCGTCGATCGCATCTGGCTGTGGCACGGATCGGCGGCGCAGGTGGCGCAGCGGGTGCGGCTGGAAGGTGACTGGCCGGCGCTGGCCCAAAGTGGCCCGCAGCTGCTGTTCGTGCCGCACTTCGTGGGGTTGGATGCCGCGTGGACGCGCTTGACGCAGGCCATCGTGCGGCCGTGGGCGGGCATGTACGCCCCGCAAAACAGCCCGCTGTTGGACGCTTGGGTGCGCGCCGGACGGGCGCGCTTTGGCGCGCCGCAGCTCGTCTCGCGTCGCGAGGGGGTGCGCGGTCTGGCGCGCGCCTTGCGCGCGGGTGCCGCGGTGTATCTGCTGCCGGACATGGACTTGGGGGCAGCGCCATCGGTCTTCGTGCCCTTTTTCGGCATACCCGCGGCCACCGTGACCGCGCTACCACGGCTGGCGGCCCTGGGGCCGGCTCCGGTGCGGCCGGTGGTGGCGCGGCTTGATCGGCACGGCTACCGGGTCTGGGTGGGGCCGGTGTGGCCGGACTACCCCAGTGGTGACGACGTGGCCGACGCACAGCGCATGAACGCCGAGCTGCAACGCTGGATCGCCGAGACCCCCGGCCAGTACCACTGGCTGCATCGGCGCTTCAAGACCCGGCCGCCGGGGCACGCGGGGTTGTATTGACCTGGGTTTGACCTGGTGCGCGGCAAGCCTCGGCCTTCAGGCCGGGGAAGGATAGCGCGGACGCCGTAGGCGTCCCATAGGCCAAGCGTATCATTTCGCCCATGCAACGTCTGCAAGCCTTCAGATACGAACTGATGCCGACCGGCGAACAGCAGCGCCAGATGCGCCGCTTTGCCGGGTCGTGCCGCTTCGTCTTCAACAAGGCGCTGGCGTTGCAGAAGGAACGCTACGAGCAAGGCGAGAAGAAGCTCGGCTACGCCGGCCTGTGCAAGCTGCTCACCGAGTGGCGCAATGGGCCTGAAACGCCGTGGCTGGCCGATGCGCCTGTGCATCCGCTGCAACAAACGCTCAAGGATCTGGAGCGCGCTTACGCCAACTTCTTCGCCAAGCGGGCCAACGTCCCGCGCTTCAAGAAGAAGGGCCAACACGACAGCTTCCGCTATCCCGACCCGAAGCAGATCAAGCTCGACCAGGCCAACAGCCGCATCTTCCTGCCCAAGCTCGGCTGGGTGCGCTATCGCAACAGCCGGAAGGTACTGGGCGAGGTGAAGAACGTTACCGTCAGCCAGTCGTGCGGCAAATGGTTCGTGTCGATCCAGACAGCGCGTGAAATTCAAGCCCCAGTGCCCGAGGCCACCAGTGCCGTGGGCATCGACATGGGCGTGACACGCTTCGCCACGCTCTCAGACGGCACGTTCTACGCGCCGCTCAACAGTTTCAAGCGGCACGAAGACTGCTTGCGCCGTGCGCAGCAGGCGATGAGCCGCAAAACGAAGTTCAGCAACAACTGGAAGAAGGCGAAAGCCCGCGTCCAGAAGATTCACGCCCGGATCGGTAACGTCCGCCGCGACTACCTGCACAAGGCCACGACCACGATCAGCCAAAACCACGCGATGGTGTGCATCGAGGACTTGCGGCTGCGAAACATGTCCAGGTCGGCGGCAGGCACAACCGAGAATCCGGGCAAGAATGTTCGGGCCAAGTCCGGCTTGAACAAAGCCATCCTCGACCAAGGCTGGTTCGAGTTCCGCCGCCAACTGGACTACAAGCTGGCATGGGCCGGCGGGCATCTCATCGTCGTGCCGCCGCAGAACACGTCGCGGACGTGCCCGGCCTGCGGCCATGTGTCGGCGGACAACCGCCAGACGCAGGCCCGGTTTCTGTGCGTCGAATGCGGTTTCGAGGAAAACGCCGATCTGGTCGGCGCGATCAACATACTCAGGGCGGGACACGCCCGTTGCGCCTGTGAAGTGAGCGGTGCAGTCATGCCGCCAGCAGCAGGAACCCACCGAAGCGACTCATTCCGGCTCGATGCCGGGGTGAGCGCCGTAGGAATCCCCCGACTTTAGGCGGGGGAGGATGTCAATTAGCGCAAGGGCAGCGGAGCGAGGCGCATTGCGTGCCCTCGTGTGTCATGCCACCATATTGGCGTTTTTACCCACAAAAAGCAGGGTTGGATGGTATGCTTCAATATTCCCGCACACGCTGCGCCGAGTGCATTCATGGCGCGCAGTGTTTGCTGGCACCGGCGGCGGTGCAAGGCGCCGTCGCCGAAGTGGCGCTGCGAGCGGGCGAGCCCCTGCTGCGCCAAGGTGAGCCACTGCACCAGGTCGCTGTGGTCAAGGTGGGCGTGGTGTTGCTGCGGCGGCGCGTACCCGACGCGGGACGCCAGGCGGTGGCAGTCGTCGGGCCGGCCCAGGCCCTCGGTCTGCGCGCTTTGCTCGACTGTGGTGTCGCCGCTGCCGACGCCCAGGCTCTGACCCCCGTGCGCGCCTGCCTCAGTCAGGCGCCAGCGCCGGCGATCGACCCGCGCGTTGCCTTGGCTGAAGGGGTGCGGTTGGCCGAAACCTTGGCCGAGTGGGCGGCCATCGCCCGTTTGCCGCGCACGGTGGCGCGCGTCGAAGCAGCGCTGGCGCGGCTGGCCGCGGCCAGTGGTACGCGCGAAATCGTTTTGCCCGAGCGCGCGGTGTTGGCCGAGCTGTGTGCCTGTGCGCCCGAAACGGTCTCGCGCGCCGTGACGACGTTGCTGCGCAGCGGCCGGCTGCAGCGCGGCCCGCGGCGTGGTCAAGTGCGCCTGGTCGAGACGGAGGCTGCGCGCGAAGCCCGGTCGGCTTGACGCGACCGGGCTCGAGGCGCCATTCAGCGTGATAAATGTCACGCAAAATATCAATTCCCCCC
>NZ_VJON01000022.1 GCF_007556685.1 Tepidimonas charontis
CTCAATCGCCCGCGGCGAGCGCTTCGGCCGGGAAGATGCGTCGGTCAAGCCGCTGGCTCCTTCAGCCAGGTAGCGGCCCAGCCATTTGCGCGCAGTGCGCGGCGTCACGCCATGGCGTGAGGCCGCTACACAGGCCTTGAGCCCGTGCTGTGTCATCTCTTGAACCATCTGCAAGCGACGGGCGAAGGTAAGTCGGGCATTCTTATGGGTGTTCATCCGGCTGTTCCTGAAAGTGCTGGATTGTTTGGCGACTCCCAGTCTCCCAGACGCAGTCCGGGTGAACCGCAGATACAACCTATTGAAGCTTCACAGCTAGTGGTGGGGGTGATGCTGGTCAGTGCTGGCGCCGGCCTGTGGCTGTTGCGCACCACCAAGCAGGAGCTGGCGCCGCTGGAGGATCGCGGCGTCATCCTCAACATCGTCAACGCCCCTGACGGCGCCACATTGGACTACACCGCGCGCTACGCGCAAGCGATCGAGCGCATCGGCGCCGAATACCCGGAGTTCGACCGCGTCTTCGGCCTGATCGGCAACCCCACCGTTTCACAGGCCACCGTATTCTTCCGTGCCAAGCCGTGGGAAGAGCGCCAGCGCAGCACGCTGCAGCTGGCGCGCGAAATGGCGCCGCGTATCGCCAGTTTGCCCGGCGTCACGGCCTTCCCCATCACCCCGCCGTCGCTGGGGCAGGGTTTTCGTGAGCGGCCGTTGAATTACGTCATCACCACCACCGACAGCTACGCCAATCTGGGGCGCGTGGTGGCCGAGTTTCAGCGCCGCATGGCGCAGGTGAATGGCTTTTTGCAGGTCGACACCGATTTGCGCATGAACAAGCCCGAACTGCGGCTGCAGGTCGACCGCGCGCGTGCCGCCGATCTCGGCGTCAGCGTCGAGGCCGTGGCGTGCACCGTCGAGACCATGCTGGGCGGGCGCGTGGTTGGGCGCTACAAGCGCGAAGGCGAGCAATACGACGTCATCGTGCAGACGGCCCCCAGCGCGCGCAGCACCCCGCAGGATATCGAGCGCTTGTACGTGCGCGGCCGCGGCGAGGCGATGATACCGCTCTCGGCCCTGGTGCAGGTGGAGGAGGTCGTCAGCCCGCGTGAGCTCAACCACTTCGCCCAGCGGCGCAGCGCCTCCATCACCGCCAACCTGGCACCCGACTTCGCGCTCGGTGACGCGCTGCAGGCCATGGACGCGATCGCGCGCGAAGTGCTGCCCGAGGGCTACACCACCGACCTCGACGGTCAGAGCCGGGAATTTCGCGCCGCATCGGGCGCGCTGGCGGTGGTGTTCGTGCTGGCGCTGGTCTTCATCTACCTGGTGTTGGCCGCGCAGTTCGAAAGTTTCATCGATCCGTTCATCATCTTGCTGTCAGTGCCGCTGTCGATGTTGGGGGCGCTGGCGGCACTCAAATTGACGGGCGGCACGCTCAACGTTTTCAGCCAAATCGGCCTGGTGACCCTGGTCGGCTTGATCACCAAGCACGGTATCCTGATCGTCGAATTCGCCAACCAGCTGCGTCAGCAGGGGCACGACATCCAACGCGCGGTGCGCGAGGCGGCGGCGCTGCGCCTGCGGCCGATTTTGATGACCACCGCCGCAATGGTGCTGGGCGCGATACCGCTGGCGCTGGCCAGCGGCGCCGGGGCCGAGAGCCGTCAGCAGATCGGCTGGGTGATCGTGGGCGGCATGAGCATCGGTACGCTGCTGACCATTTTCGTGGTGCCGACCATGTACCTGCTGCTGGCGCGCCAGCGCGTACCGGGGGCCATTCGCACACCGGCGCCCGACGCCGCGTGATGCGGCCCCATCATGGGCGCGCACCAGCGCGTCCGCCCTCGGCGTTCAGAGCGCGTCGCTGGCGAAATCGGCCAAGCGCGAGCGCTCCCCGCGCGCCAGCGTCACATGGCCGCCATGCGGCCAGCCCTTGAAGCGGTCCACCACATAGGTCAGGCCCGAGGAGCCTTCGGTCAGGTAGGGTGTGTCGATTTGCGCCAGGTTGCCCATGCACACCAGTTTGGTGCCCGGGCCGGCGCGCGTGATCAGCGTCTTCATCTGCTTGGGCGTGAGGTTTTGCGCCTCGTCGATGATGACGAATTTGTTCAGGAAGGTGCGTCCACGCATGAAATTGAGGCTCTTGACCTTGATGCGGCTGCGCACCAGATCCTGCGTGGCGGCGCGCCCCCACTCGCCGGCACCGCCACCGCCCTTGGTCAAGAACTCCAGATTGTCGTCCAGCGCGCCCATCCAGGGGCCCATCTTTTCCTCCTCCGTCCCGGGCAGGAAGCCGATGTCTTCGCCGACACTGACGGTGGCACGCGTCATGATGATTTCGGTGTAGCGCCGCTCATCGAGCACCTGCGTCAAGCCCGCGGCCAGGGCCATCAGCGTCTTGCCAGTGCCCGCCGTGCCGGCTAGCGTGACGAAATCGATCTCGGGGTCCATCAACAGGTTGAGCGCGAAATTTTGCTCGCGGTTGCGCGCCGTCACACCCCAGACGGCGTGCTTGAGGTGGGAGTAGTCCCTGATGGTGCGCAACACCGCCTGGCGGCCGCGCAGTTCCACCACCCGCGCGTACAGCGCGGGCTCGCCCGGCGCCTCGTAATAGACGAACTGATTGAGCAGCAATTGCTCGGCCACCGGCCCCGCGATGCGGTAGAAAGTGTGGCCCCCCTGCTGCCAACTCTCCACCGTTTTGCTCTGTCGCGTCCAGAAGTCTGCCGGCAACGCCAGCGTGCCGCTGTAGAGCATCTCGGCGTCGTCGAGTGTCTTGTCGTTTTCGTAATCCTCGGCAGCCAGCCCCAACGCGCGCGCCTTCACGCGCATATTGATGTCCTTCGACACCAACACCACGTCGCGGTCTGGGTGGCGCGCCGTCAGCGCCTGCACCACCGACAGGATTTGATTGTCCGCTTTGCCCTGGGGCAAATCGTCGGGTAGGGCGTGCGGCAGCAGCTCGGTTTGGAAAAACAACGTGCCGGTGGCATCGGTGTTGCCCAGCGCGGCCAGCGGGAGACCATCGCGGATATCGGCACCGGCGGCCGCAGCCAGCGCATCCAGCGTGCGGCTGGCTTGCCGCGCGTTGCGCGCCACCTCGCTCATGCCCTTTTTGTTGTTGTCCAGCTCCTCCAGCACGATCATCGGCAGAAAGATGTCGTGCTCCTGGAAACGAAACAGCGAGCTCGGATCGTGCATCAGCACGTTGGTGTCCAGCACGAACAGGCGCCGGCCCGCCTTACCGGGGACACTGCGGCGCCGGCTGGAGCGTGCGCTCGTTGGCGGCTGCCGCGCAGGGGCCACGGCGGCGAGCGGCTCGCCGATAACCTCCAGGCGCTGGCGTGCGTCGGCTGCATCGGCGACACCGGCTGCCCCCGTATCGGGTGCGGCGGCGTCGCGCGTGGCTGCAGCATCCAGAATGGCGCCGGTAGCCGCTGGCGCGTGGGGGGAGGCGGCTTGCGTGCCGGTGCGCCGACGGTGCGCCTGTCGCTTCGACGATTTGGGTACTGGGGTGGCTGGCGCGGCTGCGATGTCGGACGGTGTGTCGGGTGCCAGCGCTGCGGCACTGGCACCAGGCTCAGTGGCGGCAGCCGTGGAGGAGTGGGCGGTTTGAACGCGGTCGGCCTTACGTCGAGGCGGAGGTGGCAGTGGCATGGGTCGATGATGCCAGAAAAAACCGCGGCCACCCGTGGGCGGCCGCAGAAGTCATGCGCGCGTCCGGTGGCCGAGCCGGGGCAGAGCCCCTGACCCATCAGGCCACTTTTTTGATCATGTGCACGGCTTTGAGTACTTCGTCGACATGGCCGGGTACTTTGACACCGCGCCACTCTTGCAGCAAGATCCCTTCGGGGCTGATGAGGAAGGTGCTGCGCTCGATGCCTTTGACCTTCTTGCCGTACATGATCTTGTTTTTGACCACGCCGAACATGTGGCACATTTTTTCTTCGGTATCGGCAATCAGCTCGAAGGGCAGACCAAGCTTTTCCTTGAAATCTTGGTGCGACTTCAGATTGTCGCGCGAGACGCCGAACACCTGAGCGCCCGCCTTGACGAACTCCTGATACTGGTCACGAAACTGTTGCGCTTCGGTCGTGCAGCCGGGGGTGTGATCTTTGGGGTAGAAGTACAGTACCAAAATCTGGCCGAGATGGGACTGATGGGTAACCTTGACGCCGCCTGTCGCTTGCGCTTCGAATTCGGGGATGGGTTTGTTGACGACTACGGCCATGAAGCGGGACCCCTGCGTGGTTGGTTCGTCGAAGGTGTTCGGTCAAATGTCGCGCAAGGCCAAACCCGCACCTGACAGCGCACAGCGGCGCGTTGCGCGCCGACTCGGCGCCCGACGGCGGCAGTCGATCCTCCGCGCCGAACAGACCTATTTTAGCATATTGAGCTGCCGCATCACTTGCCAGCGGTCTCGATGAGCAACGCCGCCACCACACGCCGTCCTTCGGCAGCCAGAATGTTGTAGGTGCGCGCCGCCGCCATCGTGTCCATGGTCTCGACGCCGATGCCGCGCTGCAGCAGCGCGCGCAGCAGCGCCGGCGCCACGAAGCGCAGGCGCTGGCCGCTGCCAAACAGCACCACTTCCGGCGCGTCGTCGAGCAGGCGCTCGAAATGGGCGGGGGTGAGATCGGCCAGCGCGGTGCAATCCCAGGGTTGCACGCCGGCGGGGCTGACGATGACGCTGTGCTCGTGGCGCTGGCCGGCCACGACCAACCAACCGGGTCCATGGGCTTGAATGGCCACGGTGTCGATGCGGTCGGGCTGAAATTTCATGCGGGCGCCGCAGTGGCGGAGGACGACGGTCGAATGGCAAAACTGTGGTGAAATTATAGGCTCGCACGGCCTGCGGGCCGCACACAGCGTTTTTTTCCCCTCGTGTCGGCGCGGCCGAGCCCCGCCGCTGAAGCCTCCTGCACCATGCCTGCCCCTGTCATCCACAAATCGGCCAAACTCGCCAACGTCTGCTACGACATCCGCGGCCCCGTACTGGAGAAGGCGCGCCAGATGGAGGAAGACGGGCACAAGATCATCAAGCTCAACATCGGCAATCTGGCCGTGTTCGGGTTGGAGCCGCCCGACGAGATCGTTCAGGACATGATCCGCAACCTGCCGCAGGCGGCCGGCTACACCGACAGCAAGGGGCTGTTTGCGCCGCGCAAGGCCATCGTCCACTACACGCAAGAAAAGCGCATCGCCGGCGTCACGGTCGATGACGTGTATCTGGGCAACGGGGCCAGCGAGCTCATCACGATGTCGATGAACGCCTTGCTCAACGCAGGCGACGAGATCCTGGTGCCGGCGCCAGACTACCCGCTGTGGACGGCCTCGGTATCGCTGTCCGGCGGCACGCCCGTGCACTATTTGTGCGACGAAGCCAATGGTTGGATTCCGGATCTGCAGGACATGGCGCGCAAGATCACGCCCGCCACCAAGGGCATCGTCGTCATCAACCCCAACAACCCCACGGGCGCGCTGTACCCGGTGGAGGTGTTGCAGGCCATCGTCGAGCTGGCGCGCAAGCACGGGCTCATCATCTTTGCCGATGAAATCTACGACAAGGTGCTCTACGACGGGAACGTGCACACCTCGATCGCGTCGCTGGCCGATGACGTGCTGTTCGTCACCTTCAATGGCCTGTCGAAAAACTACCGCTCCTGCGGCTACCGGGCGGGCTGGATGATCGTCTCGGGCGACAAGCGCCGCGCCAAAGACTACATCGAGGGGCTGAACATGCTGGCCTCGATGCGGCTGTGCGCCAATACGCCGGGGCAGCTGGCGATCCAGACGGCCCTGGGCGGTTATCAGAGCATCAACGACCTGGTGGCGCCCGGCGGGCGGTTGTGCCGCCAGCGCGATCTGGCACACCGGCTGCTCACCGAGATCCCGGGCGTGAGCTGCGTCAAGCCGAAGGCGGCGCTGTACATGTTCCCGCGCCTGGATCCGAAGATTTATCCGATCGAGGACGACCAGCAGTTCGCCTACGACCTGCTGGCCGAGGAGAAGGTGCTGATCGTGCAGGGCACCGGCTTCAACTACCCGACGCCGGACCACTTCCGGCTGGTGTTCCTGCCGCACGAGGACGACCTGGCCGAGGCGATCGGGCGCATCGCGCGCTTTCTGGGCCACCTGCGGCGGCGCTACGGCACCGACTGACCGTGTACGCGGCGGCCCTGCGTATCACCCCGAACCGATTGATGTGACATCCGAACCACGAACATGAGCGAACTCCAACCGATCCACGTCGGCCTGCTGGGCATCGGCACCGTTGGCAGCGGCGTTTTCCACGTCTTGCGCCGTAACCAGGAAGAAATCCGGCGTCGCGCCGGGCGCGGCATCCAGATTGCGATGGTGGCCGACCTCGACACCGAGCGCGCGCGGGCCATCGTCGGCGACGCGGCCACGGTGGTGGGGGACGCGCTGGCCGTGATCGCCAACCCGGCGATCGATATCGTGGTCGAGCTCATCGGCGGCACCGGCATCGCACGCCAGCTCGTCATGGAGGCGATTGCCGCTGGCAAGCACGTCGTCACCGCCAACAAGGCGCTGCTGGCGGTGCACGGCAGCGAGATCTTCGCCGCCGCCCAGGCCAAGGGGGTGATGGTCGCCTTCGAGGCAGCGGTGGCCGGCGGCATTCCGATCATCAAGGCGCTGCGCGAGGGCCTGACCGCCAACCGCATCCAGTGGGTGGCCGGCATCATCAACGGTACCACCAACTTCATCCTGTCGGAGATGCGCGACAAGGGGCTCGACTTCGACGTCGTGCTGAAGGAGGCGCAGCGCCTGGGCTACGCCGAGGCCGACCCGACCTTCGACATCGAGGGCATCGACGCGGCGCACAAAGTCACGCTGATCAGCGCTCTGGCATTTGGCATTCCGGTGCAGTTCGACAAGGCCTACGTCGAGGGCATCACAAAGCTGCAGGCGGCCGACATCCGCTACGCCGAGCAGCTCGGCTACCGCATCAAGCTGCTGGGCATCACCAAGCGGGTGGACGGCGGCGTGGAGCTGCGCGTGCACCCGACGCTGGTGCCCGCCCGGCGGCTGATCGCCAACGTCGAGGGCGCAATGAACGCCGTCGTCGTGCAGGGCGATGCGGTCGGCACCACGCTGTACTACGGCAAGGGCGCCGGCAGCGAGCCGACCGCCAGCGCCGTGATCGCCGACCTGGTGGACGTGACGCGCCTGCACACGGCCGATCCGCTACACCGCGTGCCGCACCTGGCCTTTCAACCCGACGCGATGAGCCCGCTGCCGGTGGTGGCGATGGAGCAGGTCGTCACCAGCTACTACCTGCGGCTGCGCGTGGCCGACCAGCCCGGGGTGCTGGCCGACGTCACCGGGATCCTGGCGCGCGCCGGCATCAGCATCGACGCCGTCTTGCAGCGCGAAGCCGACGAGGTCGGCGGGCAGGGCAGCACGCAAACCGACCTCATCATCCTGACCCACGACACCGCCGAAGGCACGATGAACGCGGCGCTGCGCGCCATCGAAGCCTTGCCCACCGTACTCGCACCGGTCGTGCGCATCCGCAAAGAGGAGTTGGCCTGATGCGCTACCGCTCGACCCGGGGGGATGCGGCGCGGCCGCGCTTTTGCGACATTTTGCTCGAAGGGCTCGCGCCCGACGGGGGTCTCTATGTACCCGAGGACTACCCGCAGGTGGACACAGCGACGCTCGCGCGCTGGCGCCGCATCTACCACGAGCAAGGCTACGCCGAGTTGGCCTTCGAAATCCTGTCGCTGTACATCGACGACATTCCGGCTGACGACCTGCGCGCGCTGCTGCGCCGCACCTACACCGCCGAGGTGTTCGGTACCGGCGAAATCGTGCCGCTGCGCCACCTGGAAGACGGCCTGTGGCTGGAGGCGCTGTCCAATGGGCCGACCCTGGCCTTCAAGGACATGGCGATGCAACTGCTCGGTCAGCTGTTTGAGTATGAGCTGGCGCGCCGCGGCGAAACACTCAACATCCTGGGCGCCACCAGTGGCGACACCGGCAGCGCTGCCGAGTACGCCATGCGCGGTAAGCGCGGCATTCGCGTCTTCATGCTGAGCCCCCACGGGCGCATGAGCCCGTTTCAGCAGGCCCAGATGTACAGCCTGCAAGACTCCAACATCCACAACATCGCCATCGAGGGCGTGTTCGACGACTGCCAAGACATCGTCAAAGCGGTCAGCGCCGATCTCGACTTCAAGCGCCGCTGGCGCATCGGCACCGTCAACTCCATCAATTGGGCGCGCTTGCTGGCGCAGGTGGTGTACTACTTCGCAGGCTGGATCCAGGCCACCGAGCGCGACGACGAGCGCGTCAGCTTTGCCGTGCCCAGCGGCAATTTTGGCAATGTCTGCGCCGGCCACGTGGCGCGCATGATGGGGTTGCCGATTGCGCAGCTGGTGGTAGCCACCAACGAAAACGACGTGCTCGACGAATTTTTCCGCACGGGCGTCTACCGGGTGCGCAGCAGTGCCGACACCTTCGAGACCTCCAGTCCATCGATGGACATCAGCAAAGCGAGCAATTTCGAGCGCTTCGTTTTCGATCTGCTCGGGCGCGATGCCGCGCAGACGCGCGCCTTGTTCGGCGAAGCGTTGGCGCGCGACGGGCGCTTCGACCTCAGCGCCCACCCCGCCTTTGCGCATGCGCGCGAGCGCTTTGGCTTCGTCAGCGGCAAAAGCACCCACGCCAACCGGCTGGCCACCATCGCCGATGCCTGGCAGCGGTTCGGTGTGATGATCGACCCGCACACCGCCGACGGCGTCAAAGTGGCGCGCGAGCACCAGCAGCCCGGTGTGCCGATGATCGTGCTGGAGACGGCGCTGCCAATCAAGTTTGCCGCCACCATCCAGGAGGCCTTGGGCCGCGAGCCCGAGCGGCCAGCGAAATTCGCCGGCATCGAAGCCTTGCCCAAGCGGGTGCGGGTGATGCCGCCCGAGGTCGAGCGCGTCAAGGCGTATATCGAGACGGTCTGCCGTGCTGGATGAGGCGCGGCCCGTGCGTGCGACGGGCCGCCGCGCAGGGCGGTGCGCCGCTCTGGCCACATTTGGAGGGTGAAAGTCGATGGCAGAGCAGACGAGGAACGGTGCGACATCGCGCGGTTTGATGGCGCTGGAGGAGGCGCTGCAGCGCCTGCTGGCGCAGGCGGAGCCAGTGGCCGAGGTGGAGGAGGTGCCCACCGCCAGTGCCGCCGGCCGGGTGTTGGCGCGCGACTTGGTGGCCGCACTGGACGTACCCGGTTTCGACAACAGCCAAGTGGACGGGTACGCCGTGCGCTGCGACGACGTGGCGCGTGCGCTGGCGGCAGGGCAGGCGCTGCCGGTGGCACAGCGCATCCCGGCTGGCCACTTCGGCGCCCATTTGGCGCCCGGCACCGTGGCGCGAATCTTCACCGGGGCGCCGTTGCCCGATGGAGCTGACGCCGTCGTCATGCAAGAGGAGGTCGCGTTGGCGCCAGCGCCCGAGACCGGCGCTGACCAAGGCGCGGCGTTGGGCTGGGTGCGCTTTGGTGCTGTGCCCCGGCCAGGGCAATGCGTGCGGCGACGAGGTGAGGATGTGCGCGCGGCCAGCGTCGTGCTGCCGGCGGGCACGCGCCTGTCGGCGGCGCACCTGGGGCTGGCGGCCTCGATCGGCTGCGCCACGCTGCCCGTTTTTCGCCGGCTGCGCGTGGCATTGGCTGCCACCGGTGACGAATTGGTGCAGCCGGGCGAATGCCCCCCGCAGCAGCTGCCCCCGGGCGCCATCTACAACTCCAACCGCTATTTTCTCGAGCCGCTGCTGCAGCGCTTGGGTTGCGCCGTCACGGTGCTGGGGCGCATTCCTGATGATCGCCAAGCCACCCAGGCCGCCCTGGCCGAGGCCGCGCGTACCCACGACGTGATCGTGACCACCGGCGGGGTGTCGGTGGGGGAGGAAGACCACATCAAACCCGTGGTCCAGGCCATGGGGGCGCTGGATCTGTGGCAGATCGCCATGAAGCCTGGCAAGCCTTTTGCCCATGGCTGGATCGACCGCGAGCGCCTGGGTGCGCGCGGCCGCTGCCACCTGATTGGACTGCCCGGCAATCCGGTGTCGAGCTTCGTGACTTTCGTGTTGCTCGCGCGTGCGCTGCTGCTGCGCCTGGCGGGTGCGGCGGTGGCGCCGACCTTGCCAGCGGCGCTGCCGCTGACGGCTCATTTCGAGGTCACGCGCCCCGACAAACGGCGCGAATTTTTGCGCGTGCGCCGCAACGCGGCGGGCGGGCTGGATCTGTTTCCCAACCAAAATTCCTCCGTCCTCACCTCGATGGCCTGGGCCGACGGCCTGGTCGACAAGCCCGCGGGTGGCACCATCGCGCACGGTGACACCGTGCGCTACCTGCCGCTGTGGGCCCTGCTCGATTGAGCCAGCCGCCAGTGTTGGCACGGGCCGCAGCACCAGGGCGCCGATCGTTGTACGCAGGTGCCGCGGTGCGCGCCATAATGGTGGCCATGAAGGTCAATGTGCGCTTTTTTGCGGCCCTGCGCGAGGCGGTCGGCACCGCCGACTTGGCGGTCCACACATCGGCGGGCACTGTGGGTGCGTTGCGCGATGAGTTGATCGCACGCGGCGGCCCCTGGGCCGATGCACTGGGACGGGGGCGCGCCGTGCGGGTGGCACTGGACCAGGTGATGGCCGACGAAGCCACGCCGCTGCACGATGGTGCCGAAGTGGCGTTCTTCCCTCCGGTGACGGGGGGGTGAAGATGCGCGCCGAGGCAGCGGGCCGTGTCGCGCAGCCTGTGCAGACCGAGGAGGCGGCCATGTCCGTGCCAGTTCACCGTATCACCATTCAAACCGACGATTTCGATCTGGGGGCCGAGGTGGCAGCGTTGCGCGCGGGCGACACCGGCGTGGGGGCGGTCTGTGCGTTCGTTGGCACCGTGCGTGACCACAGCGAGGGCGCGGCCGTGGCGGCACTCGAGCTGGAGCACTATCCGGGTATGACCGAGCGCGCCATCGAGGCGATGATCGAGGAGGCGCGCCGGCGCTTCGACATCCGCGGCGTGCGCGTCATCCACCGGGTGGGGCCGTTGCAGCCACAGGATCAGATCGTATTGGTGGCGGTGACGTCGGCCCACCGTGGCCAAGCGTTTCAAGCCTGTGAGTTTTTGATGGATTACCTCAAAACCCAGGCGCCGTTCTGGAAAAAAGAGCAGACGCCGTCGGGTGCGCGGTGGGTGGACGCCCGCGTCAGCGACGATGCCGCCCTGGCGCGTTGGGGCATTGAGGCACGCAACGCCGGCTAGGCGCGCTTGGGGCGGCCCCGTAGCGGGACTTGTGTCGCCGTGGTTTTTTTGTGCGCCTGTCCCGCCGGTGCAGTAGCGTACGTTTGCCGTGCATGGCGCGGCAGCGCTGGCGCCATGCGCGCGACTTTTTTGCGTCGGTCAATCCAGGCTCTCGCGCCTGCTTGAAAATGAGTGCGCCGCGCTCCATATGAAAGGCAGTTCCCCGTTTGGAGTGTTTCATGCGCATCGACAAATTCACCACCCAATTCCAGGAAGCGCTCAGTGACGCACAGTCGCTGGCCCTCGGGCACGATCATGCCTACATCGAGCCAGCGCACGTGCTGGCAGCCCTGCTCAAGCAAGACGGCCCGCGCGCGCTGTTGATGCGTGCCGGCGCCAACACCGCTCAATTACAAAAAGCGGCGGACGAGGCGCTGCAGCGTCTGCCCCAGGTGCAAGGCCAAGAACAGGTGCAGATTGGGCGCGACACGGTCAGTCTGCTGCAAGCCGCCGAAAAAGAGGCCATCAAACGCGGCGACCAGTTCGTTGCCAGCGAGCTCTTTTTGCTGGCCTTGGCCGACAGCAAAATCGCGCTGGCCGACGATGCCCGCAAGGCGGGCTTGAGTCGCAAGGCGCTGGAAGCGGCCATCGACGCCGTGCGCGGCGGCCAAAAGGTGGACAACCCCGAGGCCGAAGGCCAGCGCGAAGCGCTGAAGAAATATACGCTGGACTTGACCGAGCGCGCGCGCCAGGGTAAGCTCGATCCGGTCATCGGACGCGACGACGAGATTCGCCGCACCATCCAGATCTTGCAGCGGCGCAGCAAGAACAACCCGGTGTTGATTGGCGAGCCGGGGGTGGGCAAGACCGCCATCGTCGAAGGGCTGGCGCAGCGCATCGTCGCCGGCGAAGTGCCCGACACGCTCAAGGACAAGCGCGTGCTGGCGCTGGACATGGCGGGGTTGCTTGCGGGCGCCAAATATCGCGGCGAATTCGAGGAGCGCTTGAAAGCGGTGCTCAAGGAGATCGCCGCCGAAGAGGGACGCATCATCCTCTTCATCGACGAAATCCACACCATGGTGGGCGCCGGCAAGGCCGAGGGCGCGATGGACGCCGGCAATATGCTCAAGCCCGCGCTGGCGCGCGGCGAGTTGCACTGCATCGGTGCCACCACGCTGGACGAGTACCGCAAGTACATCGAGAAGGATGCCGCGCTGGAGCGGCGTTTCCAAAAAGTGCTGGTCGAGGAGCCGAGCGTGGAGGCGACGATCGCCATCTTGCGCGGCTTGCAAGAGAAGTACGAGCTGCACCACGGCGTCGAAATCACCGACCCGGCCATCGTTGCCGCGGCCGAGCTGTCGCACCGCTACATCACCGATCGCTTCTTGCCCGACAAGGCCATCGACCTGATCGACGAGGCGGCGGCGCGCATCAAAATCGAGATCGACTCCAAGCCCGAGGCCCTGGACCGCTTGGAGCGTCGCCTGATCCAGCTCAAGATCGAGCGCGAGGCGGTGCGCAAGGAAACCGACGAGGCCTCGCGCAAGCGGCTGGAGCTGATCGAAGAGGAGATCGGCAAGCTCGAGCGCGAGTACGCCGACTTGGAGGAGATTTGGAAGGCCGAGAAGGCCCAGGTGCAGGGCTCGGCGCAGATCAAGGAAGAGATCGACCGCGTGCGCTTCCAGATCGAGGAACTCAAGCGCAAGGGCGACTACAACAAAGTGGCCGAATTGCAGTACGGGCGCCTGCCCGAACTGGAAAAGCGCCTGCAAGAAGCACAGGCGCGCGAAAGTGCGGGCGGGCAGGGCTTGAAGCTCTTGCGCACGCGGGTCGGAGCCGAGGAAATCGCCGAAGTGGTGTCACGCGCCACTGGCATTCCGGTATCCAAGCTGATGCAGGGCGAGCGCGAGAAGCTGCTACACATGGAGGAGAAGCTGCACGAGCGCGTTGTCGGGCAGGATGAAGCCATCGTGGCCGTGGCCAATGCCATCCGCCGCGCCCGTGCCGGCCTGTCCGATCCGAACCGGCCGCTGGGCAGCTTCCTGTTCCTGGGGCCGACTGGGGTCGGCAAGACCGAGCTGTGCAAAGCGCTGGCCGCTTTCCTGTTCGACACCGAGGAGCACATGATCCGCATCGACATGAGCGAGTTCATGGAGAAGCACTCGGTCAGTCGGCTCATCGGCGCGCCGCCGGGCTACGTCGGCTACGACGAGGGTGGCTATCTGACCGAGGCGGTACGGCGCAAACCCTACAGCGTGGTGTTGCTCGACGAGGTGGAAAAGGCCCACCCCGATGTGTTCAACGTGCTGCTGCAAGTACTGGACGACGGGCGGCTGACCGATGGGCAGGGTCGTACGGTGGATTTCAAGAACACGGTCATCGTCATGACCTCCAACATCGGCTCGCACCGCATCCAGGCCATGGCCGGGCAGGACATGGAGGACATCAAAGACGCCGTGTGGGAGGAGCTCAAGGCTCACTTCCGGCCCGAGTTTCTCAACCGCATCGACGAAACGGTGGTCTTCCATCCGCTGTCGGCCGAGCACATCCGCAACATCGCGCGCATCCAACTGCGCACGGTGCAGGAGCGGCTGGCACGCCTGGATTTGACGCTGGAGTTCAGCGACGCGGCGCTGGACGAGCTGGCCAAAGTCGGTTTCGATCCGGTGTTCGGTGCGCGGCCGCTCAAGCGTGCGATCCAGCAGCGCATCGAAAACCCGCTGTCCAAGCTCATCTTGGAGGGGCGCTTTCCGCCCAAGAGCGTCATTCAGGTGGATGTGGATCCGGTACGTGCGCCGGGGCAGTTCACCTTCGGGCCGACCGTGCACTGAGTCAGGGCCGGCCCGGTGCGGCAACCCCGGCGGCGTTCGGCGCGGGCGGCGCCGAGGTGGCGACCAGACGGCGCTGCAGCCGCTGGACCGCCACCAGCGCGTCGCGCCCAGGCCAGCGCCGCGGCAGCACCACCGTCTCGGGCGGGCCGAGCGGCACCCAACCCTGGGCGGCCGCAAACGCCAGGGTGGCTTGGCGTGCCGCCGCGTCGTGTGCCAGCCACAACGCCACCGGGCGGTGTGCTGCGGCCAGCCCCACCTGCCGCGGCATGGCCGGGTTGGCCAGCCGCCAGCTCGGGTCCACCAAGCGCAGATTGGCGAAATGGGCGTAGTCGGTGAACACGGCGCAGTCCGCGTCGGTCTGGGCGCGCAGCACCGCCGACAGGGCGGCGTAGTCGTAGGCCGTGCGCGCGCCCGGTTTGACGGCGGCCCACCAGTTGCCGACGATGACGATGACGCCTATGGTCAGTCCCGCCCAGCGCAGCAGCCGCCACGCCCGTCCTTGGCCAGCCACCCAGCCGGCCGCCAAAGCCAGTAACGGCACAGCCGTGGGTAAAAGCCAGCGGGGTTGCACGCGTGTCATGCCACTGAGCAGTACCACCAGTAAGCTCAGGGCCAGCGCCGCAGCGCTGGCATAAAGCCACAGGCAGCGGTGCGTGCAGTTTGCGGCGGCACACCCGATCCCGAGCCGACGCAGGGCCGCGGACCAAGGAGGGGGGTGCCCCCCCGTTTCGCGGTCGTCGTTGCCACGCGCGGTTGTGCGCGAGTGGAGTAGCCCCACCGTGATGACGAGTGTTGGCAGTGCAAACAGGCCCAGGCAGGCAACGAGCCACTCGAATGCGCCGGCTGCGGCATTGCGCCAGGGCGCGCCAAGGGCATTGACGCCCATACGATCGGCAATCACCAGAGATGGCCCTGGATGTTGCACCACCCAGGCTATGTGCGGCAGCAGCAGCGCCAGCGCCAGCAGCGCTGCTGCCCACGCCGCTGGACGCGCCGGCAGCGCCCGGCGGCCATTGGCGAGCACGTCACCCAGCGCCACTCCGGCCCAAAAGAGGGCTGCGTTGTACTTGGCCAGCACGCTCAGCGCGGCCACCAGTGCCAGGGCCAGCAAACGGGCCGGCGTTGGCTGATTGCAGGCACGCAGATACAGCCAGCCGCCCCATGGCAACAGCGCGAACAGCAGCACCGAATGGGCGTAGTTGCGCTGCATCTCCCATACGATGTCCGGCACCAGCAGGCACAGCAAAAGCGCCGCGCCGCCCGCATATCGCACCCGGGGGTACAGCGCCTGCGCCAGCCAGGCCATCCCGCACAGCCCTACCCCGAGCAGGGTGAACTTGAGCAGATTTTCGGCCCACGGGCCCACGCCCAAGACCTGGTGCATGCCCCACAGCAGCCACGTATACAAAGGCGGCTGCGAGCGTCCGTAGCCCCAGTCCAGATACTGGGTGTACAGCAGTTGTTCGGCGCCGTCGTAGCTGGTGCCTCCTCGCAGGACGCTGAGCACCAGCGCTTGGGCGAGCAGCAACGTCGCCAGCGCGCCCAGCGCCGCGGGGGGCAGGGGGCGAAGTGGGCTGGGTGTGGCAGAGGATGCGGGCATGCGGCGGGACTGCGGGCGGACCCGTGGGGACTGCACTGGCGATTGGCGGGTATAAAGCCCCATCATAGCGGGCCGCCATTCGTCGGCTGACGTGCGTGGCGCTTGATTTTTGACCGTGCCAGGGGCATCGTGAAGGATAGGAAAGTCTGATGTCGTCGAGCCTTGCCTTTGGAGTGCGCATGATGTCCAACATCGTTCGTCCGGCCGCCGTGGCCGGGACGTTTTATCCGGCCGATCCGCCGGCGCTGCGCCGGTTGCTCGCGACACTGCTGGCTGACGCGCGTTGCGCCCCGCCGCCGCAGCAACGCTCCCTCAAGGCCTTGATCGTGCCCCACGCCGGTTATCGGTATTCCGGACCGGTGGCCGCCCGTGCCTACGCCGACCTGCAGGGCTGGCGTGACCGGATTCGCCGCGTCGTGCTGCTGGGGCCCGTGCACCGCGTGCCGGTGCGGGGGGTGGCCGTTCCCAGCGCGCGGGTGTTCGCAACGCCCTTGGGGGACGTGCCGGTGGACGAGCAGGCTATTTCGCGCCAGGCTGACTTGCCGCAGGTCGTCGTCTCGGCGGCCGCGCACGCCTGGGAACACGCGCTGGAGGTGCAGCTGCCGTTTCTGCAGGCCGTGCTGCCGCGTTTTACCTGCGTTCCGTTGGCGGTGGGGCAGGCCAGCGCGGCCGAGGTGGCGGAGGTGATCGAGCGGCTATGGAGCGGGCCGGAGACGCTCATCGTGGTCAGCTCGGACTTGTCGCACTACCACACCGACGAGCAGGCAAGGCGCCTCGATGCCGAGTCGCTGCAGCATATCTTGGCCCTCGATCCCGTGCTCGATCACGCACAGGCGTGCGGCGCAACGCCGATCAACGGTCTGCTGCTGGCGGCGCGGCGCCACGGGCTGCTGCCTGAATTACTCGACTACCGCAACTCTGGCGATACCGCAGGTGACCGGTCACGGGTCGTGGGTTACGCCGCCTTGCGGTTTACGGAGGCTGACGATGGCGTCACCGTCCACTGAGCTCGGATCGGCGCTGCTGCGGCTGGCACGGCACGCCATCGGCACGGCCTTGGGCGCGTTGCCCGCCGCCGCGGGGTCTGACACCAACGGGATGCGTTTTTCCCCCGCGGTCGAGGCTGCGCTGTCTGCGCCGGGGGCGACCTTCGTGACCTTGACCCAGGACGGCGCCTTGCGTGGCTGTATCGGCACCTTGCAGCCGTGGCGCCCTTTGCGCGACGACGTCCAGGCCAATGCCGTGGCGGCGGCGCTGCGCGATACGCGCTTTGTACCGCTGCGCCGCGAAGAGCTGGCGCGAACGCGTATCGAGGTGTCGTTGTTGTCGGCCACCGAGCCCGTGCCGGCGCACCGCCGCGAGGACGCCTTGCAGCGATTGCGGCCCGGGATCGATGGGGTGATTTTTCAATGGCATGATCGGCGCAGCACCTTTTTGCCCCAGGTGTGGGCGCAGCTGCCGCAGCCGCGGGCGTTTTTACGCCAACTGGTGGCCAAGGCCGGTCTGCCGCCGGATTTTTGGGACGACGCGGTGCAACTGCAGCGCTACACAGTGACGAAGTGGTGCGAACCCGAACCAGCGTCCGCGCAGGGCGCGACGCAGGAGCGATCCGATGGACCCATCGATGCCCATGGATGAATCGGCATGGCTGGCGCGCTGGTGGCATCGGCTGCCGGATGGCCGTATCCAGTGCGATCTGTGCCCGCGCGAGTGCAAGCTGCACGAGGGTCAGCGCGGCGCGTGTTTCGTGCGCGCGCGGCGCGCGGATGCCTTGGTGCTGACCACTTACGGGCGTTCGTCGGGCTTTTGCGTCGATCCGATCGAGAAAAAGCCGCTGTATCACTTTCTGCCTGGCAGCGCGGTCTTGTCGTTCGGCACCGCTGGCTGCAATCTGGCCTGTCAGTTCTGCCAGAATTGGGATATCAGCAAGGCGCGCGACACGGACCGCTTGATGGATCGGGCCATGCCGCAGACGATTGCCGAGGCCGCACAGCAGACGGGTTGCGCCAGCGTAGCCTTCACATACAACGATCCGGTGATTTTCGCCGAGTACGCGATCGACGCCGCCATCGCCTGCCGCGAGCGCGGCATTCGCACCGTGGCGGTGACGGCGGGCTACATCCATGCCCAGCCGCGGCGGAACTTCTTTGCCGCCATGGACGCGGCCAACATCGATCTCAAAGCCTTTAGCGACGATTTTTATTTTCGGCTCACGGGCGCACGTTTGCGCCCCGTGCTCGACACACTGGCCTACGTACGCCATGAAACGGCGGTGTGGTTGGAGATCACGACGCTGCTGATACCGGGGCACAACGACAGCGATGCCGAACTCACAGCGCTGGCGCGCTGGATCATGGACGAGCTGGGGCCCGACGTGCCCTTGCACTTGACCGCGTTTCATCCCGACTACCGCATGTGTGACGTTGCGCCGACGCCCGTGGCGACCTTGCAGCGTGCGCGCCGCATCGCGCGCGAGCAGGGTCTGCTGCATGTGTACACCGGCAATGTGCCTGATGGCGAAGGCGCCACCACCTGGTGCGCGCGTTGCGGCAGTGCGCTGATCGAGCGTGACGGCTACCGAATCCGCCGTTATCGGCTGCAGGCCGGCGGCCACTGCCCGCAGTGCGGCGAGTCGCTGGTCGGGCATTTCGAGCGAGACGCGGCGTCATTTCGGCAAGCCTGGGGTGGCCGTCGCCAGCCGCTGTGGCTGGCCACCTGAGGCCGCTGCGGTGGCCAGCCGCCGGCAGGACCGCCGGTGTGCGGGGCCTGCTCGCTACCGTGGCCCGGCTGCCGCCGCGGGCGCTCGTTACAATCGACCCGGTTGGGTGTCCACTCGCCGCCAAGCCGGTGCGCTGGCGTATCCGCCACGGCGGCCGGGGCGTTTGGCTCCCTTAAGCGGCGGCGTCGGCCGGCGCGCGGCGCCAGCCGGCGTGGGGTGGCCGCGTGTGGCCCTGCCGTGCGGCGCGATCGTCGCGCCTTCGTTCAGTTTCATCCTCATTCCATGGATACGCCTGTGCGCGCCGCCATTGACGCCGGCCAATCCGACCGTCCCGACGTGTCGGTGGTCATCCCAGTGTTCAACGAGTTCGACAACCTGCGTGACTTGGTGCAGCGCGTCGGCGCGGCGCTGGAGCCGACCGGCTGGACCTTCGAGCTGCTGTGTATCGACGACGGCTCCACCGACGGCAGCGCGGCCTTGTTGGCCCAGCTGGCGGGCCAGTACCCGTGGCTGCATCCGGTGGCCCTGGCGCGAAACTACGGTCAGTCCACCGCTTTGCAGGCCGGGTTCGAGCGTGCCCGCGGACGCTATATCGTCACGCTGGACGGCGATCTGCAAAATGACCCCCTCGACATTCCGGCGCTGATCGAGCGCCTGGAGACGGACCCGGAGGTCGATGTGATTTCGGGCTGGCGGCGCCAACGCCAGGACAAGGCCCTGTCGCGGCGGCTGCCTTCGGTGGTGGCCAATCGCCTGATCTCGTGGGCCACGCGCGTGCCGCTGAACGACTATGGCTGTGCGCTCAAGGCCTACCGGCGCGAAATCATCGAGCGCATTCGCCTCTACGGTGAGCTGCATCGCTTCATCCCATCGCTGGCGCGCGAAGTCGGTGCGCGTATCGTCGAGGTGCCGGTGCGGCATCATGCGCGCACGCGCGGTCAGTCGAAGTACGGCATCGATCGCACGTTTCGGGTCATTCTGGACCTGGTTTTGATCGTCTTTTTTCTGCGCTATCGGCAGCGGCCGCTGCATGCCTTCGGTGGCCTGGGTCTGTGGCTGCTCACACCGGGGCTGCTCATCCTGCTGTATCTGGGCGTGCAAAAACTGATGGGTGAAGACATTGGCATGCGACCGCTGTTGCTGGCCGGTGTCATGATGGTGCTGATGGGAGTGCAGCTGATCGTCGCCGGTCTGACCGGTGAATTGCTGATTCGCATCTACCACGAAGGGACCGCGCGTCCGCAGTACCACACGCGCCCCGTGAGCGCGCCGCGACCATGAGGTTGCCTGTGCGGCGCGTCTTCAAGCTGGGCGCTGCGCTGGTGCTGCTGGCCGCGGTGGCCTGGTGGGTCGATCCGCAACCGCTCGGGCAAACCCTGGCACGAGCCGATGCGTCTTGGGTGCTGATCGGTTTGCTGACCAGCACCGCTGCCAATGCAGCGTCGGCTTGGCGCTGGCGCGCCCTGGTGGACTGGATGGGCTGGCGCATGCCTCTGGCGTGGGCCCTGCCGGTGTATTTTCGCGGGGTGGCGGCCAATGCATGGCTGCCAGGCGCCGTGGTGGGCGGCGATGTGCTGCGCGCTTGGGCACTGCACCAGCGGGGGGTGCCGGTGGCGCAGGCCAGCGCATCGGTGCTACTCGATCGCCTCAGTGGTTTGTGGGTGTTGGGGGTCTTGGGCGTGGCGGGGCTGGCCCTCGGTCATGGTCTCGATCGGGCCTGGGCGCTGCTTGGGGGCGCAGCGCTCGACGAGAGCCAGATACTCGCGTTGCGGGGCGTCCTGTGGACGGTGGCCTTGCTGCTGCTGGTGCTGCCGTATGCGGTGTTGCGCTTGCCGGCCACCGCCTGGGGCGCGCGTTTGCCGCACTGGGGCTGGTGGCACCGGCTGGCGCATCACGCGCCGGGCCCCCAGGTGCTGCGCCAACTGCTGGGCTCTTTGGTCGTACAGGGGTTGTCGATTGCGACCTTGGGCGCGTGTTTACACGCGGTGGGCGCCCCCCTGCCATGGACCGTGGTGGCCGCCGCCGCCGTGCCGATTTTCGTCTTCGCCACGCTGCCCATCAGCTTCGGCGGCTGGGGCACGCGCGAGGCGGCCGCCGTGGCGGTTCTGTTGCCGCTGGGCGTCAGCGGCGCGCAGGCCATGGCGGCGTCGGTGCTGTATGGCTTGTTTCCGGTCGTGCAGTCGGCGCTGGCGCTGTGGCCGCTGCCGGCCGCCAACGCGACGCGGCCGCCGCAGCGCTGATCACGGATGACCCGTGCCCGTGCCCTGGCGGCCGCGGGGTTTTTCATTGCACTTTGGCCTTGGCGCGCAGCTCTTCCTGGAACTGCACCAGGCGCTGTTGCTGCATTTGTTGCTGCAGCTGCGGCTTGACGTCGTCGAACGGTGGCACCTGGGCCGCACGGGTGTCGTCCAGGCGAATGACGTGCCAGCCAAAGGGCGATTGCACCGGCGTGCGCGTGACTTCGCCTTTGTTGAGGGCCTTCATGGCGTTGCCGAATTCGGGCACGAACATGTCGGGGGTGGCCCAATCCAGATCGCCCCCCTTGGCGGCGGAGCCCGGATCTTTGGAGCGCTGCTTGGCCAGGTCCTCGAAGCGCGTCCCCTTGTCCAGCTCGGCGAGGACGGCTTTGGCTTCCTCTTCGCTGCCCAACAGAATGTGGCGTGCCCGGTATTCTTGCCCCATTTGCTTGACCAGACGGTCGTACTCGGCACGCAGTTCGGCGTCGGTGACCGGTTGGCGGCGTTGCTGGTCGGCGAACAGCTCGCGAATCAGTACGGTCTGGGTGGCCAGCTCGAGCTGGGCCTTGACCTCGGGCCGCGCGCGCAGACCGCGCCGCTCGGCTTCCTGCACGAAAATCTCGCGCAGGATGGCCTCTTCGCGCAACTGTTGGCGCGCCGCATCGTCCACGGGGCGGCCAGCGCGCGCCATTTGTTGCTCCAGTGCCTGCAGCCGCGCGCTGGGCACCGGCTTGCCATTGACGATGGCCAGATTCTGGGCGTGCGCTGCGGTGGATACAGCGGCGGCAGCAAGACACGCGGCCAGCGCCGCGTGCGACAGAGCGTATTTCATGGATGCGAGACTCACAAAAAAGAGACAGAGAAAAGCGCTGGCGTAGACACCCGGCGACTGGGTGCAGCCAGCCAATGAAACGGTCATTCTGGCGGCAGCACCTCGATGGCCAAGGCATGCAATCCGGCCTGAAACGCCGGGCGCAGCGCATCATACACAAGGCGGTGAGCGGCGACCCGAGAGCGGCCGCGCAGGGCGGCTGCGGCGATGCGGATGCGAAAATGCGTACCTTGCCCCAGGGCATTGGCGCCGGCGTGTCCGGCATGCGCAGCGCTCTCGTCGATGACGTGCAGCTGCGTGGGCTGCAGTGCCTGGCGCAGCAAGGTCTCGATCCAAGCTGCGGTAGGCCCTGCCTCGCTGGTGGTGGGGGCGTGGTCGTTCATGTCATGTCGTCCTTCAGGTGCCGCGCCACGTAGACGCCTTGGCCGATCAGGAACAGCACCGGGAAGATATATCCCCACAGTTTGAAATCCACCCAGGCGTCGGTGGAGAAAAACGCCGCGACGTAGGCGTTGAGGGCCGCCATGAACAGGCAGTAGCCAACCCATGCCAGCGTCAGGCGCGTCCACACCGAGTGCGGCAGGCGCAACTGCGTGCCAAGCAAGAGCTGCAGGACGTTTTTTTTCCACAAACCCTGCGCGGCCGCCAACGCCAATGCCATGGCGCCATACAGGACGGTGGGCTTCCACTTGATGAAGCGATCGTCGTGCAGGATCAGGGTGAGCGCACCAAACGCCAGCACCAGCAGCAGGGTGACTTTGTGCAGGGTTTGCAGCCGCCGGTCGATGGCGTAGATGAGCGCGGTTTGAGCCAGGGTCGCGCCCATCAGCACGGCGGTGGCCACATAAATGCCCTGCCACTGGTAGGCCAGAAAAAACAGGACGATGGGAAAAAAATCGATCAACAGGCGCATGGTGGGATTATCCCGCGTTCAGCGCGGGCGTGTGGGGCGACCAACTCGGTCTCTTGGCAACAGGCGCCAACACTGACAGCGCACACCGCCGAGCGCGTGGGCCATGGATGCCGTCACGATCGGCTTGTTGGCAGCCGTGGGGGCGCCGCAGCAGCCGTCAGAGGGCGCCAGCGGCGGGACAGGCGGGCGCTGGCCGAGGCACAAGCGCAGGCCGCGATCAGCAGGCGTCATCAGCGGGCAGAGGCTGCCACTGCAGGGCGGCAGAGTTCATGCAATAACGCAGTCCCGTTGGTGGTGGACCGTCGTCGAACACGTGGCCCAGATGGGCACCGCACTGGGCGCACAGGGTCTCGGTGCGGATCATGCCGTGGCTGCGATCGAGTCGCTCGACGATGGCGCCGGGCACGGCCCGCCAGAAACTGGGCCAACCGCAGCCAGCGTCGAACTTGGCATCGCTGTCGAACAGATGAGCCCCACAGGCCACGCAGTGGTAGCGCCCGAGCTGCCACCAGTCGGCGTAGCGCCCGGTGAACGCCCGCTCGGTGGCAGCGCGGCGCGTCACTTCATAGGCCAGCGGCTCTGCTTCGCCGCGCGCGATTTTGGCGTCGAGCCAGGCGCGCCACTCGGCCTCGTCCTTCTGTATCGGAAATGGCGTGGTGGGGTGGCGTGCGGCGGAGATCGGCATCGTCGGATCGTATTGGGATGAGGGATGAAGGGGCGGGTGGGGCGCTTTACGATGAACAACTGATACGCAGTCGTGCGGCCCACGCCGGCGGAAAAGCGGTCAAGTCAGGATCATCGGGTTCGTCGTACGGCTGCAGGAGCGCGGCCAGCAGTCGGTCCACGGCGCTGGCGTCGCCCGCTAGCGCCTCCGCGATGGCTTGCTGCGCCAGGTGGTTGCGCAAGACCACCCGTGGGTTGGCGGCGCGCATGCGCGCCCACGCCGCTGCAACGTCATCGGCACGGGCACGTTGACGCCAATCGGCGGCCCAGGCATCGAAGGCATCGCGCTGCAGAAAAAGGTCGCGCACCGGCTGCAAGGCGGTGTGGGCGCTGGCTGCATCGCTGCTGAGCGCGCCCTCGCCAACCGCGTCGGTCAGACGCCGCCAAAAGATGGGGTAGTCCACCTGGTCGGCCTGCATCAGCTGCAACAGATGTTCGATGAGACGTGCGTCGGCCTCGGCGCGTTCGGCCAAGGGTTGCATTCCGAGCTTGGCCAACATGCGCGTCTGCAGGGACCGCCAGAAAAGATCGCGGTAGGGCCGCAGCGCGGCGTGTGCTTGCGCCACGTCGTCCAGTAGCGGCAGCAGGGCCTGGGCCAGACAGTGCAGATTCCAGTACGCCACCTGCGGTTGGCGCGCGTAGGCATAGCGGCCGCCGTGGTCGGACGCATTGCAAATGTGCCGTGCATCGAAGGCATCCATGAACTGGTAGGGGCCGTAGTCCAGCGTCAGCCCAAGGATGCTCATATTGTCGGTATTCATGACGCCGTGGCAAAAGCCCACCGCCTGCCAGGCCGCCAGCAGCCGCGCGGTGCGCCGCGTTACCGCCTCCAGCAGGCGCGCGTACGGGTTGGGGCAACCATCGGTGGCCCAGGGCGGCTCCGCGCCCGTTAGGGGGGCGTCCGGTTCGTTGTGCGCGGGGCTGGCGGGCTGCCCGTCGCTCGTCGCGGCCGAGGGGTACGACCGCGCGCCGTGCGCGTCGGCCACGTCGGCCGGTCCGTCGGGCGTGCGGCAACGCGGGTAGAAGTGGTCGATGACGAAATCGGCCAGCTGGCGCAGCTCGGCCAGCGCGCTCACGCTGGCGAAGTGCTCGAAGTGTCCGAACCGGATGAAGCTGGGCGCCAGGCGCGTGACGACGGCGGCCATTTCGATCGTTTCGCGCCACACCGGGGCGCTGGAGCCGATGACACACAAGGCACGCGTGGTGGGGATGCCCAGGGCGTGCATCGCTTCACTGGCCAGAAATTCGCGGATCGAGCTGCGCCAGACGGCACGCCCGTCCCCCATACGTGAGTAGGGGGTGCGGCCGCTGCCTTTGAGCTGCACCTCGCACAGCCCAGATCGGCTGGGGCTGTCGCCCAGCAGCAGCGCGCGTCCGTCGCCGAGCTGCCCCGCCCATGCGCCGAACTGATGTCCGCTGTAGACCGTGGCCACCGAGTGTGCGCCCGGCAGCGGCGCGCAGCCGCTCAGGGCCGCGCACAGTGCCTCGTCGGCCCAGTGTGGCGGCAGCCCCAGATCAGCCGCCGCCGCTGGACTGTGTCCCAGCCAGCGCGGCTGGGGCAGCGGCTGCGGCGCCACGGGTGTAAAAAAGGACGGCCCGAGCGCCAAGAAGCGCGCCGGCTGCAATGTCCAGGGGGCCGAGGCGGGCGCGCGGGCACTGCCGGGCGGCTCCAGGCGCTTTGCTGCCGTATCAGCGGCTGGTTGCGGGACCAGGACGTTCATGCGGGCATTGTCGGGCGTTCGCGGCAACCTTGTGCCCGCTGGGGATGTGTCAGACGGTGTGCACCGCAGCCGGTAGCGCGACCGCGTGCCGCGCAGCGCGGTGCATCATCGCCGCGGATGCTGGGCTGGCGGTGCGTCCTTGGCACTTTCGAAGGCGGCGCCCACGGGACGCGGGTCGCTGCAGGACGTCAAGTGGCTTGGCGCCAAGGCGGCCGGGTCGGTGCCGAGCATATGCGACAGCGCCTCAGGCTGCAGCACGTCGATGCGGCTGAACTCCAGCGAGATCCAGCCGCGCGCCTCGAACGCTTTGAGCACGCGGTTGGTCGTCTGGCGCGACAGCCCGGCCAGATGTCCCAGGTCCTCCTGTGAGACGGTGATGCGCCTGACACCAGCCTGGCAAAACATCATCAGGTACTGTGCGACCCGCACTTCGGGCGAGCGCAGGCGCCCGGCCTCGATAGCCGTCATCGCCTGCCCCAGACGCAAATTGAGCCGTTCGATGAGAAAGTGGTTGAACGGTAGGCTGGTTTCGTACAGTTGGCGAAACAGCGGCACCGGCATGCCGATGAGGGTGGTGTCGCGCAGCGCCAGCACGTCGTAGCGCCAGGCGCCGCCGTTGAGCACCGTGCCTTCGCCGAACCACTCACCGGCTGGCACGCTCAGAAAGGCCGAGATGCGCCCATCGGGTGCGGCCGTTTGCAGCTTGGCCATGCCCGACAGCACCCCCCACCAAGCCTGTACCGGCGTGCCGCGGCGCAGCAGCAGCTCGCCCCGGGCGGCGCGCAGCCACAGCATCGACTCGATCAGGGTTTGTCGCATACCGGCATCGAGCGAGCCGAACCAAGGTTGCTGAGCCAAATAAATACGGGCTGGGTGGCGGGTGTCGATGGTCATGATGGGTATCTGGGGCAAGCGCCGTCGCATCAGGTGTCTGGCATGCGACAAAGACGACGATGCCTGCGGGTTAGTCTGGATGACAGCGGGTGTTGAGGGCGGTCATGATGCCGTAAGCTTATCCCAGCGGTCGGCGGCGGATGCCGCTGCCTCGCCCGCCCACCCATCACGCCGAGGAGGACCTGTCATGCTGGGTCTGATGCAAGACCGACCATTGCTGATCGCCGATCTGATCGAACACGCCGCGCGCCACCATGGCGATGTCGAAATCGTTTCGCGCCGGGTGGAGGGCGACATCCACCGCACCACCTACCGCCAAGCTGCCGGGCGAGCGCGCCAAGTGGCGCATGCCCTGGACGCCTTGGCCCTGCCACAGGGCGAGCGCGTGGCCACGCTGGCCTGGAATGGTTACCGACACTTCGAACTGTATTTCGGCGTCAGCGGCTCCGGGCGTGTGCTGCACACCATCAACCCGCGCCTGCTGCCCGAGCAGATCGCGTGGATCGTCAATCATGCCGCAGATCGGGTGCTCGCCTTCGACATGACGTTTTGGCCGATCGTCAAGGGCATCGCTGCCAAATGCCCCACGGTCAAGCTGTGGGTGGCGCTGTGCGACGACGCGCACCTGCAGCGCCTGACGGCCGAGGGCACGATCGCCAACCTGGTGAGTTACGAGACCTGGATTGGCTCGCACCCGACGCGCTACGACTGGCCGGTGTTTCCCGATGATACCGCCAGCAGCATGTGCTACACCAGTGGCACCACCGGGCACCCCAAGGCGGCTCTCTACAGCCACAAGTCCACGATCCTGCACGCCTATGCCGCCGCCCTGCCGGACGTGATGTGCCTGAGCGCGCGTGATTGCGTGCTGCCGGTGGTGCCCATGTTTCACGTCAACGCCTGGGGTATCCCATACTCGGCTGCGGCCGTGGGCTGCAAGCTGGTCTTTCCCGGGGCGCAGCTCGACGGCAAATCGGTGTACAAGCTGTTGGACACCGAGCGGGTGACGATGGCCGCCGGCGTGCCCACCGTCTGGCAGATGTTGCTGGCGCACATGGACGCCAACGGCCTGAAGTTGCCGGCGCTGCAGCGCACCGTCATCGGCGGCTCCGCGTGCCCCCCGGCGATGATTCAAGCCTTCCGCGAGCGCTATGGTGTGGAGGTGTTGCACGCCTGGGGCATGACCGAGCTCAGCCCACTGGGCACCCTGTGCACGTTGAAGAACAAGCACTTGCTGCTGCCCGAAGAAGAACAAATGAAGATTCGCCTCAAGCAGGGGCGGGCCATCTTCGGCATCGACATGAAGGTGGTGGGGCCGGACGGGCAAGAACTGCCCTGGGACGGGCAGAGCCAGGGCGAGCTGATGGTGCGCGGCCCGTGGGTGATTCGCGACTACTACCGCAGCGACAAGCCTTCGCCACTGGTCGATGGCTGGTTTCCCACCGGCGATGTCGCCACCATCGACCCCGACGGCTACATGCAGATCACCGACCGCAGCAAGGATGTCATCAAATCGGGCGGTGAGTGGATCAGCTCGATCGATGTGGAAAACATCGCGATGGCCCACCCGGCGGTGCAGATGGCAGCCTGTATCGGTGTCAAGCACCCCAAGTGGGACGAGCGGCCGATCGTGGTCGTCGTCAAAAAGCCGGGCATGGACGTGACGCGCGAGGAGCTACTCGCCTTCTACGAGGGCAAGTTGGCCAAATGGCAGATTCCGGATGACGTCGTCTTCGTCGATGCCATTCCGCTGGGCGCCACCGGCAAGATGCAAAAAAACAAGCTGCGCGAGATGTTGGCAGGCTACCGTTTGCCGGGGCTGTGAGGCCACGGTGAAGCGACTGTTGTTGGGAAGACAGTCGCGCACGTGATAGGGGTGCGGGGTTTCCCCTGATCGTGCAGCGCCCCAGACCCGTTACGCTCGAGACGTTCACCACCCAGAAGGAGACATACCATGACGTTCGTATTCAAGCCCCTCGCGGTTGCCGCCATGATTGGCTTGGCATTGACCGGCGTGGCGCAAGCCCAGAGTGCCCGCCAGGCGGCGCGCCAGCAGGCTGCTGCCGCCGCGAACGCCCCGCTGGCCGGCCAGACCGTCAAGATCGCCTGGATCGACCCGTTGTCGGGCCTGATGGCCCCGGTGGGCTCGAACCAGGTGCGCAGCTTTCAGTTTTTTGCCGAAAAGTTCAGCGGCCCCAACCCGTACAACCCGGCGGGCGTGAAGTGGGAGGTGGTGCCGTTCGACAACAAGCTCAGCCCGGCCGAGAGCTTGACCGCCCTGCAGTCCGCCATCGACCAGGGCATCCGCTACATCACCCAGGGCAATGGCTCGTCGGTGGCGGGGGCGCTGATCGAGGCGGTGGCGCGCCACAATGCACGCAACCCCGGCAAGGAGGTCATCTTCCTCAACCACTCGGCGGTGGATCCGGACTTCACCAACAGCAAGTGCAACTACTGGCACTTCCGCTTCGATGCCGACACGTCGATGAAGATGGAGGCGCTGACCACGTTCATGAAAGATCAGCCCGACATCAAGAAGGTCTATCTGCTCAACCAGAATTACTCGCACGGTCATCAGGTGGCCAAGTACGCCAAGGAGCTGCTGGCACGCAAGCGCCCGGATGTCGAGATCGTCGGCGAGGATCTGCATCCGCTTGCGCAAGTGCGCGATTTCGCCCCATACATCGCCAAGATCAAGGCATCCGGGGCCGATGCGGTCATCACCGGCAACTGGGGCTCGGATTTGGCGCTGCTCGTCAAGGCGGCGATGGAGGGCGGCTACACCGGTAAGTTCTATACCTACTACGCCGGGGTCACGGGGACGCCCACTGCGCTGGGCACCCAAGCCGAAGGCCGCGTCTACCAAGTGTCGTACAACCACTACAACATGGGCGGCGACATGCAGAAGTGGCAGGACGAGTTCAAGAAGCGCTTCAATGCCGACTTCTACACCGGCTCGGTGATTCACATCTTCCGCTCGCTGTCGGAAGCGATGGCGAAGGCCAAGAGCACCGATCCGGTACAGGTGGCCAAGGTTCTGGAGGGACTGAAGTTCACCAGCTACAACGGCGAGGTCGAAATGCGCCGCACCGACCATCAGCTGCAGCAGCCGTTGTACCTGACGCGCTGGCAAAAGGCCGATGCCAAATTCCCGTATCGGGTGGAAAACACCGAAATGACGTTTGCCTTGGTACGTGAATTCCCAGCCTACATCGCCAGCACGCCCACCAGCTGCAATATGCAGCGCCCAGGCTGATGCGCCGAGCCCGGCGCTCGGTTTCGTGCGGTCCAGCGGGCGCCGGCGTTTGGCCACTCCGCCCGCCCTCGCACGACCCAGGCGCCGCTTGACCATGCCGGGCCCGCTTGGCTTCGCCTGGGGTGTTGCGCCAAATCCGGTGCCACATGGTGAGCGCCGCTCGACCGCTGGCGGCGTACCTCTTTGCCTGAAGGCTTCTCGATGGAATTCGTCATCGTCTCACTGCTCAACGGCGTCAGTTACGGGTTGCTGTTGTTCATGCTCAGCTCCGGTTTGACGCTGATTTTTTCGATGATGGGCGTCTTGAACTTCGCCCACGCCAGTTTTTACATGCTGGGGGCCTACGTTGCCTATGCGCTGTCGGGCATCGTCGGCTTTTGGGTGGCGCTGCTGCTGGCGCCGCTGCTGGTGGGGCTGGCGGGTGCGCTGTTCGAAAAGACCAGCCTGCGCAAGGTGCACCCATTTGGCCATGTGCCGGAGCTCCTGATCACGTTTGGCCTGTCGTACGTGGTCCTGGAGTTGGTGCAGCTGGTGTGGGGGCGCTCGGCGGTGAGCTTTACGCCGCCGGCCGCGCTGCAGGGGCCGGCGTTCACCCTCATTCATACGGCGCAGGACACGATGGCGTTTGCGTGGGGACAGGCGCCGGCCGAGGTGTGCGCACAGGCCGCCTGTACACCGTTTCCGGCCACCCGGGCGTTCATGATGCTGGTGGCCGTCGGCATGTTGGTGACGCTGTGGTTGTTGATCACGCGCACGCGTGTGGGCCTGATCATTCAGGCGGCGTTGACCCATCCGCAGATGGTCGAGGCGCTCGGTCACAACGTGCCGCGCGTGTTCATGCTGGTGTTTGGCATCGGCACCGGGTTGGCGGGTTTGGCTGGTGTCATCGGCGGCGTCACCTTCGTGACGGAGCCCGCGATGGCCGCAGCCTTGGGGGCCATCGTCTTCGCGGTGGTGGTCATCGGCGGCTTGGGGTCGTTGCCGGGTGCGTTTCTGGCGTCGCTGCTCATCGGCGTGATCCAAACCTTCGCCGTCTCGATCGACCACTCGATCGGCTCCTTGTTGACCCGCATCGGTGTGCCGTTGGGCGAGGCGCTGGCGAGCAAGGACTTTTTGCGTCTGACCTTGTCGCAGGTTGCGCCCGTGTTGCCCTACCTGTTTCTGGTGCTGATCTTGATTTTCCGGCCCAAGGGGCTGCTGGGTACCCGTGACCACTGACCCCGACGCCTTGCCACCATGACGCGCGCCTACTACACCTTCACCCCCTACAACGTCGGCCGCTGGATCATCTGGACTGCCTTTGCGCTGGTGCTGCTGCTGGCGCCGCAGGTATTCACCAGCAATCTGGCGGTGAGCATGCTGTCGCAGATGGGCATCGCCATCATCGCCTGCTTGGCCTACAACATATTGCTCGGCCAGGGCGGTATGTTGAGTTTCGGCCATGCCGTCTACAGCGGCTTGGGTTCGTACTTTGCCATTCACACACTGCTGAAGGTGGCCCAGGGTGAGCTGGCGGTGCCGGTGTCGCTGATTCCCCTGGTGGGCGGACTGGCCGGCTTGTTTTTCGCCTTTTTGTTCGGTTATGTGACGACACGCAAGGCCGGTACGGCATTCGCGATGATCACGCTTGGTGTCGGCGAGCTGGTGTTTGCGCTGTCGTTGATGTTTTCGGACTTTTTCGGTGGCGAGGCCGGCATCACCGCCGATCGCGTCGTCGGTGAACCGTTTTTCGGTATCACCTTTGGCCCCACCGTGCAGGTGTACTACCTGATCGCGGTGTACACCTTCGTCTGTGTGGCGGCGATGTACGCGTTTACCCGCACCCCGCTGGGGCGCATTCTGAATGCGGTGCGCGACAATCCGGAGCGCGTCGAGTTCATCGGCTACAACACGCAGATCGTGCGCTATCTGGCCTTCATGGTGTCGGGCTTTTTCGCCGGTATCGCGGGCGGGCTGGGTGCCATTCTGTTCGAAATCGTCACCGCCGAAGTGGTGGGGCCGCTGCGCTCGGGTGCCTATTTGCTGTTTACGTTTCTGGGTGGGGCCACCTTTTTCTTCGGGCCCATCATCGGCGGCATCCTGATGGTGCTGGCGCTGGTGTTTTTGTCCGAGCTGACCAAGGCCTGGCTGCTCTATCTGGGCCTGGTGTTCATGTTCATGGTGATGTACGCGCCCGGTGGCATCGCCAGCTTGATCATGATGAACCTGCGCGTGGCGGCCTTTGGCCGGCTGCGCGAGCTGTGGGTGAGCTACCTGGCGCTGGGCATCACCGGGGTGGTCGCCTTGCTGGGGGCCGGGGCGCTGATCGAGATGGTGTATCACCTGCAACTCAACGCCGCCATCGGTCCGCACGTCGAGTATCTGGGTGCACGCCTGGACAGCAGCCGTGCCGAGAGTTGGGTCGGCGCCGTATTCGTGATGTTGACGGGCGTCGGTTTGTTCGAGCTGGCGCGGCGGCATTTCCGCGCCCATTGGAACGAGATCCAGGCCGATATCGAGAAGGAAATCAAGCGGCGCGAAATGATGGCGTGATACTGGTCGTCGGCGTTTCGTGCAGCAAGGATTGGAGTCAAGGCGATGAATGCCACCCCGTCAACAGAGGCGCCCGTACTGGAGCTGCGCAACGTTTGGAAACGTTTTGGCAAAACGGAAATTATCCGTGGCGCCAATTTGGCCGTTCGCGGCGGCGAGCGGGTGGCGGTGATCGGTCCCAACGGCGCTGGCAAGTCCACGCTGTTCAACCTCATCAGCGGGCGCTTTGCGCCCAGCAGCGGGGAAATCTGGCTCAACGGACAGCGCATCGATGGCAAGAAGCCCTACCAGATCAACCGCATGGGCTTGAGCCGTAGTTTCCAGATCACCAATATTTTCCCCAAGCTCAGCGTATTCGAGAACCTGCGCTGCAGCGTGCTGTGGAGTTTGGGTTATCGCTACACGTTTATCAGGTTTCTCGCCGACCTCGACGATGCCAATGAACGCGCCGAAGCGTTGTTGGACCGTATCGGCCTGCACAAAAAGCGCGATACGCTGGCGATGAATCTGACCTACGCCGAGCAGCGTGCGCTGGAGATTGGCATCACCATCGCCGGTGGTGCCAGCGTCATCCTGCTCGATGAGCCGACCGCCGGAATGAGCAAGAGCGAGACGCGGCGCTTCATCGAATTGATCCGCGAGGTCACCGAGGGCAAGACGCTGCTGACGGTGGAGCACGATATGGGGGTGGTTTTTGGCTTGGCCGACCGCATCGCCGTGGTGGTGTACGGCGAGGTGATCGCCTTCGACACGCCCGAGGCCGTGCGCGCCAACCCGCGTGTGCAGGAGGCGTATCTGGGTTCGGTGCTGGCGCAGCAGCAGGCGGCGGAGGTCGCCCACTGAATGCGGTGGCGGCGTTGCAGCCGTGTTTCGCGCTGCTGTGCGGGGCCGCCGCCGGTGGGTACGCTGGTGCATCACCGCCGGGTGCGGGCAGCCGCGATTTGGCCCGCCGTGATCGCGCGCCGACCGCCTTGTTTGATGCACCGGGGTGATGGGGCGGGCTGGCCGCCATTTTTCTGACGTTTGACTCGTCCACAAGATGCTGCAAATCGACAACCTCCACGCCTTTTATGGCAAGAGTCATGTGCTCCACGGAGTGCACTTCCACGTCGGCGCCGGCGAAATCGTGGCCTTGCTCGGGCGCAACGGCTCGGGGCGTTCGACCACCGCCAAGGCGATCATGGGACTGGTGGACGCCGAGGGTGACATTCGCTTCAAGGGCGAGCGCATCACCGGCCTCAAGCCGTTCGAGGTGGCGCACCGCGGCATCGGTTATGTGCCGGAGAGCCGTGACATATTCCCCAAGTTGACGGTGCATCAGAATCTTCAGCTCGGCGTCAAGGGCAGCGGCAAGGGGGCGCGCTGGAGCTTCGACGACATGTACGCGATGTTTCCCCGCCTGCGCGAGCGGCGGCACACCGAGGCTGGCGTCCTCTCGGGTGGGGAGCAGCAAATGCTGACGCTGTGCCGCACGCTGATGGGCGACCCGGATCTGATCATCATCGACGAACCCACCGAGGGGCTGGCGCCCAAGATCGTGGAGCAGGTGGCCGACTATCTGCGCGCGCTCAAAGCCAAGGGCATTTCGGTGCTGTTGATCGAGCAAAAGCTCACCATCGCGCTCGAAATCTCCGACCGCGCCTTGGTGATGGGGCATGGCAGCATCGTCTTCGATGGCACACCGGCCGAACTCAAGGCCAACCCCTATGTGCGCCGCGAGTGGTTGGAGGTGGGGTGAGGTCCAGTGCGCGCGCGTATCGCCTGCGCGGCGCTTCAGGCCCACGACGAGGGTCGGTGGTGCAACCCGCACACGGGTCGGCCGACCCAACGTTGGGGCGTTGCGAGGCCGTTGGATGCAGCGGGATAGCGGCGGCGTTGTGCTGCGACGCGCAGGTGACAGGCCGCTGGTGCCACGAAGCGCCAGACCGACCTAGAATGCAGCAAAATCGAACGATCGTTCGCTCGACTCCAAGACTCGTGTCCATTTGCGTTTGTTTCGTCATCGAGGAGGCACCATGACCGCTCACTACCAGGTCCACGGCGACGTTGCCGTCATCACCTTGGACAATCCCCCCGTCAACGGGCTCGGGCTGTCCACGCGGCAGGCCATCGCCCAAGGACTGGACCGCGCCAACGACGACCCTGCCGTGCGCGCCATCGTCTTGATCGGGGCAGGGAAGGCCTTCTCGGGCGGGGCCGACATCAAGGAATTCGGTTCGCCAAAGGCGTACCAGGATCCCAACCTGCTCAGCCTGATCCTGGCGTTGGAGCACAGCGCCAAGCCGGTGGTGGCGGCCGTGCACGCGGTGTGCATGGGTGGCGGGCTCGAATTGGCGCTGGGGGCCCACTATCGCATCGCGGCGCCCGGCACCAAGGTCGCACTGCCCGAGGTCAAGCTGGGACTCATCCCCGGGGCGGGGGGCACACAGCGGTTGCCGCGCGTCATCGGAGTGGAGGCGGCGCTGAACATGATCGTCAGCGGCGAGCCGGTGCCGGCGGAAGTGCTGGCCGGGCTGCCGGGACAAAAGCTGTTCGACCGCCTGGCTGGCAGCGCCGAGACGCTGCTGGATGAGGCGCTGGCGCTGGCGCGCGAAGTGGCCGAGCGCCACGCCCGCGGCGAGCCGCTGCCGCGCGTGCGCGATCTGCGCTGCCGGCACCCGCATGGGGACGCGTACTTTCAGTTTGCCCGCAACATGGTGGGCGCGCAGTCCAAGCACTACCCAGCGCCGCTGAAGTGCATCGACGCCGTACAAGCCGCCACCACGCGTCGCTTCGACGAGGGGCTCGCATTCGAGCGCGAAACCTTCCTCAACCTGATGACGACCCCGGTGTCGATTGCGCTGCGCCATTTGTTCGTGGCCGAGCGCGCGGCCAGCAAGATTGCCGACGTGCCGGAGGATACGCCGCTGCGCCCGGTGCGCTCGGTGGCCATTATCGGCGCCGGCACCATGGGCAGCGGCATTGCCATCAACTTCCTGAATGTCGGCCTGCCAGTGACGCTGCTGGAGGCCAAGGACGAGGCGCTGCAGCGCGGCGTGGCGCACATCCGCTCCGTGTATGAGGGGCAGGTGAAAAAAGGCAAGCTCACGCCGGAGCAGGCCGAGCAGCGCCTGGGCGCCTTGCGCACCACCTTGTCCTACGAGGACATCCGTGATGCGGACCTGGTCATCGAGGCGGTGTTCGAGGACATGGAGGTCAAGCGCCGCGTGTTCGAGCAGCTCGATGCGGTGATGAAACCAGGCGCGATCCTGGCCACCAACACCTCGACGCTGGATGTCAATCGGATCGCCGCCTTCACCAAACGGCCGCAGGACGTGATCGGCACGCATTTCTTCAGCCCCGCCAACGTGATGAAGCTGCTGGAGGTGGTGCGCGGCGACGCCACGGCCAAGGATGTGCTGGCCACCATCATGGCCCTGGGCAAAAAAATCAAGAAGACCTGCGTGGTTTCGGGCGTGTGTGACGGCTTCATCGGCAACCGCATGATCGAGCAGTACAGCCGTCAGGCCGGCTTTTTGCTGGAGGAGGGCTGCACGCCGGCGCAGGTGGACCGCGCGATCGAAGCATTCGGTTTTGCCATGGGGCCATTTCGCATGAGCGACCTGGCGGGCAACGACGTGGGCTGGTACATCCGCAAGCGCCGCTACGTCGAAAAACCTCATCTGCGCTACAGCAAGGTGGCCGACCGCTTGTGCGAAATGGGGCGCTTCGGACAGAAGACGGGCGCGGGCTGGTATGACTATCAACCCGGCAAGCGCGACGCCATCCCGAGCCCGGTTGTCGAGCAGATGATCGCCGACTATCGCCAAGAGCTCGGCATCACGCCGCGTGCGATCAGCGATGAGGAAATCGTGCAGCGGCTGGTGTTTGCCCTGGTCAACGAAGGCGCGCACATCCTGGAGGAGAAGATCGCCGCGCGCGCCAGCGACATCGACCTGGTGTATTTGACCGGTTACGGCTTTCCGGCCTGGCGCGGCGGACCGATGCACTACGCCGAGCAGTTCGGCTTGTTCAACGTGATGCAGGCCATGAAGCGCTTTGCCAAAAATCCGCACGATGACGCGGCTTTCTGGCAGCCGGCACCTCTGATTCAGCGACTGGTGGCCGAGGGCAAGGGCTTTGCGGCAGCTTGAGCGCCGCCGCTGCCGCCTCCAGAGCACGAAAGAACCGAACGACGAGGAATATCCATGAGTAACGCAGTCATCGTTTCCACCGCGCGTACCCCACTGGCCAAGAGCTGGAAGGGTTCGTTCAACATGACCCATGGCGCCACCTTGGGCGGGCACGTCGTGCGCGCCGCCATCGAGCGCGCGCGCCTGGACCCGGCCGAGGTCGAGGACGTCATCATGGGTTGTGCCAACCCCGAAGGCGCCACGGGCTGGAATATCGCGCGCCAGATTGCGCTGGCGGCGGGCTGCCCGGTCAGCGTCTCGGGCTTGACCGTCAACCGTTTCTGCTCCTCGGGTCTGCAAACCATTGCGCTGGCCGCCCAGCGCATCATGTCCGGCGAAGGCGAGATCTACGTCGCTGGCGGGGTGGAGAGCATCTCGTGCGTGCAAAACGAGATGAACAAGCACATGATGACCGACCCCGCTTTGCTGGCGCGCAAACCCGAGATTTACTGGACGATGCTGCAGACCGCCGAGCAGGTGGCCAAGCGCTACGGTATTTCGCGTGACGCGATGGACGAGTATGGTGCCGCCAGCCAGCAAAAAGCGTGTGCGGCTGCCGCGGCGGGCAAATTCGACGATGAAATCGTACCGATCACGGTGACCGCTGGCGTGTACGACAAGGTGCGAGGCCTGATCACCAAGGAAGTGACGGTAACGCGCGACGAGGGTCTGCGCGAAGGCACGACCAAGGAAGCGATCGCCAACATCAAGCCGGCCTTGCCCGGCGGGGTGGTGGCGGCGGGCAACGCCAGTCAATTCTCCGACGGCGCGGGCGCCTGTGTGGTGATGGACGAGCGCGTGGCCGAGCGCAAGGGGTTGCAGCCGCTGGGCCGTTTTTTGGGATTTGCGGTGGCGGGCTGCGAGCCGGACGAAATGGGCATCGGCCCGGTGTTTGCGGTGCCCAAGGTGCTGCAGCGCCTGGGGTTGACGGTGGATGACATCGATCTGTGGGAGCTGAACGAAGCGTTTGCGGTGCAGGTCATCTACTGCCGTGACCGCTTGGGTATCCCCAACGATCGCCTCAACGTCAACGGCGGCGCCATCGCCATCGGCCACCCCTACGGCATGAGCGGCCAGCGCCTGACTGGACACGCCCTCATCGAAGGCAAGCGGCGCGGGGCCAAACGCGTGTGCGTGACGATGTGCATCGGCGGAGGTATGGGCGCCGCCGGGGTGTTCGAGGTGTTGTGAGATGGCCCAGGGTTTGCGCGCGGCCATCGACTTTCTGCTGTACGAGTGGCTGCGGGTGCAGACCCTGGCCACGCGGGCGCGGTATGCCGAGCACAGCCGAGAGACCTTCGACGCGGTGCTGGACACCTGCGAACGCATCGCGCGCGACAAATACGCGCCGTTCAACCGCTTGGTGGACACCGAGGAGCCACGCTTCGACGGCGAGCGGGTGATCCTGCCGGCCGCCACGCATGAGGCGTGGCGTGCCTACGCCGACAGCGGGATGCTTTGCGCCGCCCAGGATTACGCGATTGGCGGCATGCAACTGCCCTACGTCGTCGAGGCGGCGGGCAATGCGTTTTTCGCGGCTGCGTCGGTGAGTATCGGCGCGGGTATGCTGACGGTGGGCAACGCCAATTTGCTGATGGCGCACGGTACCGCGGCGCAACAGCGCGCATTCGCGCTGCCGCAGTTCGCCGGCCGTTTTGCCGGCACCATGTGCCTGAGCGAGCCGCAAGCCGGCTCCAGCCTCAGCGACATCGCCACCCGCGCCGTGCCCGACGGGCCAGGCCATGAAGACGATCCGCTCGGTCCGCGCTATCGCCTGCGCGGCCACAAAATGTGGATCTCGGCGGGGGAGCACGAACTCACGGAGAACATCGTCCATCTCGTGCTGGCCAAAATCCCGGGGGCGGATGGGCGGCTGCCGGCAGGGGTCAAGGGCATTTCCCTGTTCATCGTGCCCAAGTGGTTGGTCGATCGGGACGGTCGGCCAACCGGGCAACGCAACGACGTCGCCTTGGTGGGGCTCAACCACAAATGCGGTTGGCGCGGCACGCCCAATACGCTGCTCAATTTTGGCGAAGGCCGTTTTCCCGTTGCCGGTGCTGGCGTTGGGTCCGGACTGGACGGGCAGGGCGCCGGCGCGATCGGCTACCGAGTCGGCGCTGCCGGGGATGGTCTGCGCCAAATGTTTCACATGATGAACGAGGCGCGCATCGGTGTCGGCATGGCCGCGACGATGCTGGGTATGGCTGGCTACTTGGCGAGTCTGGACTATGCGCGTACGCGCCAACAGGGGCGACGGCTTGGCCCGGCGGGCAAGGATCCGGCCCAGCCGCCGGTGCGCATCATCGAGCACGCCGATGTCAAGCGGATGCTGCTGGCGCAAAAAGCCTATTGCGAGGGCGCCTTGGCGCTGGAGTTGTACTGCGCCCGGTTGGTGGACGAGCTGCGCACCGGCGACGCCGAGGCAGCGCAGCAGGCGCACCTGCTGCTGGAGCTGCTCACGCCGATTGCCAAGAGCTGGCCCAGCGAGTGGTGTCTGGAGGCCAACAGCCTGGCCATCCAGGTGCACGGCGGCTACGGCTACACACGCGATTTTCCGGTCGAGCAGTACTGGCGTGACAACCGTCTGAACATGATTCATGAGGGCACACATGGCATCCAGGCCCAGGATCTGCTCGGACGCAAGGTGCTGATGCAAGGCGGGTCGGCGCTACGGGCCTTGCGCGCGCGCATCGATGCAACGGCAGGTCGGGCTGGTGCGCTGCCCGAGTGGGCCCAGGCCAGTGCGGTGTTGCAACAGGCGTGGCAACGCATCGAAGGGGCGGCGCACGCCGCATGGGCCAGCGGCGATCCGACCGAGGCACTGGCCAATGCCGTGCCTTACATGCAAGCCTTCGGGCATGGCGTCATCGCGTGGTTGTGGCTGGATGTGGCGTGCGCAACCGTCGGCCGCGAGGATCCGGCCAGCGTTGGTCGGCGGCAGGCCTGCCACTATTTTTTCCGCTACGAGTTGCCCAAGATCGACGCCTGGCTTGCCGTGGTGCAGGCGCGCGACCGCACCTGTGCCGACATGCCCGAAGAGGCGTTCTGAATGACCGCGGCAGCGCGGCTCGGCCCTGCCGCTGCGGTTTGCCCGACTTTCCCCATTCATTGAGCAGGAGATACCGACACCATGAGCCGATCGATCCAAACCCTTTTCGATTTGAGCGGCCGCACCGCGCTGGTCACCGGCGGCTCGCGCGGTTTGGGGCTGCAGATGGCCCAGGCGCTGGGCGAGGCCGGGGCCAAAGTGATGCTGACCGCGCGCAAGGCCGACGAGCTGGAAGAGGCCACAGCGACGCTGCAGGCGCAGGGGATCGATGCGCGCTGGGTGGCAGCCGACTGCGCGCGCGAAGACGACATCCACCGTTTGGTTCGAGAGACGCTGCAGCGCCTGGGCGACGTCGATATCCTGGTCAATAACGCCGGCGCCGCTTGGGGCGCTCCGGCCGAGGAGCATCCGCTCGACGCCTGGGACAAGGTGATGAACCTGAATGTGCGCGGCTACTTCATCCTCAGCCAGCTCATCGGGCGCGAGAGCATGATTGCCCGCCGCCGCGGCAGCATCATCAACGTGGCCTCGATCGCCGGGCTGGGTGGCAATCCGCCTGATATGCGGACCGTGGCCTACAACACCTCCAAAGGGGCGGTGATCAACTTCACGCGCGCCTTGGCGGCCGAGTGGGGGCGCTACGGTATCCGCGTCAACGCTATCTGCCCCGGCTTCTTCCCCAGCAAGATGACGCGCGGCACGCTGCAGGCGATGGGCGAGCAGCGCCTGGCCGCTGCCGCCCCACTGAATCGCTTGGGTGACGACGAAGATCTCAAGGGCACGGTGGTGCTGTTCGCCTCGGATGCGGGCAAGCACATCACCGGGCAATGGTTGGCGGTGGACGGAGGCGTCAGTGCGGTCATCGGTGGATGAGGCAGCGCCCGATCTGCCCTTCAGTGTGCACGTCCCCTTCGTCGAGCTGCTGGGCTTTCGCCTGCGGCGTTGGGACGAAGGGGTGGCCGAGCTGGTCTACGAGCCCGCCGAGGCGCACCTGAACTCATTCGGTGTGGTGCACGGCGGCGCCAGCATGACCTTGCTGGACGTGGCCCTGGCGCATGCGGCGCGCAGCGTGCAGCGCGACATGGGGGTGGTCACCATCGAGATGAAGACCAGCTTTTTTCAGGCTGCGCGTGGGCCGCTGCGTGCCACCGCGCGCTTGCTGCATCGCACCGCGACGCTGGCGTTTGCCGAAGGTGAGATCCGCGATGCGCACGAGCGCCTGTGCGCCCACGCCAGTGGAACGTTTCGCTACGTGCGCCGCTTGCCGGTGGGCGGGCGTGAGGTGCAAGCCCTGCGGCGCATCGAAGCGGCGCAGGACGCAAACCCGCTGCCACCGTCTCCGCCGGCCTGATGGCGTGTCCCCGCCACCGGCTCCCATGGCCGGTCGCGTGCCCTTGCCGTCGGCGGCATCAACCGTTTCCAACCCACACTCAAACCGGCTTCAGAAGGAGTACCGTATGCCGCGCAATCGTCAGATTTGGCTCGTCAGCCGCCCGCAGGGCGAGGCGAACGTGGACAACTTCCGTTTGGTGGAAAGCGAAACCCCACCCCTGGCCGAGGGCCAGGTGCTGGTGCGTCACCACTATCTGAGCTTAGATCCGTACATGCGTGGTCGCATGAACGAGGGCAAAAGCTACGCCGAACCGCAGCCGCTCAACCAGGTGATGATCGGCGGCACGGTCGGGCAGGTGGTGGAAAGCCGCCATCCGCGCTATGTGCCTGGTGACTGGGTGGTGGGCATGGGCGGCTGGCAGGAGTACAGCGTGGTCGATGGCAATGCTGCCGGCCTGCTGCGCAAGGTGGACGTCTCGCGCATCCCGCCCAGCCACTATCTGGGCGCGGTCGGCATGCCCGGCGTGACGGCTTGGTACGGCTTGGTCAAGATCATCGAGCCCCGCGCCGGCCAGACCATCACCGTCAGCGCCGCCGCCGGCGCCGTGGGCAGCGCGGTGGGCGTGCTGGCCAAGCAGCGCGGCTGCCGGGTGGTGGGCATCGCGGGCGGCCCGGACAAATGCGCCTATGTGCGCGACGAACTGGGGTTTGATGACTGCATCGACTACCGCCAATATCCCGATCTGCGTGCGCTCGCGAGCGCGCTCAAAGCGGCGTGCCCGAACGGCATCGATGGTCACTTCGAAAACGTCGGCGGTACGGTGCTCGATGCGGTGATGCTGCGCGCGAATGCGTTCTCGCGCGTGGCGCTGTGCGGCATGATCGCCGGCTACGACGGCCAGCCGCTGCCGATGCTCAACCCGGCGCTGATCCTCATCAGCCGCATGCGCATCGAGGGCTTCATCGTCAGCGAACACATGGAGGTGTGGCCGCAGGCCCTGGCCGAGTTGAGCGAGCTGGTCGGCAGCGGGCGTTTCCGCCCGCGCGAGACCGTGGCGCACGGCATCGAGTCGGCACCCGAGGCGTTTTTGGGGCTGCTCAAGGGCCGCAATTTCGGCAAGCAGCTCGTCAAGCTGGTGGATTGAACCGCGAGGGCCCGCCCATGATCACCGACTTCGTCGGCCGCACGGCCGTCATCACCGGGGCCGGCTCCGGCTTCGGGTTGGAGGTGGCGCGCATCGCGATGCAGCGCCGCATGAACCTGGTGCTGGTGGACGTACAGCCCGATGCGCTGGAGCGCGCCCGCGCTGAGGCGGAGGCGACCGGCGTGCCGGTGCTGGCGCGGCGCGTCGACGTGGCCGACGCGGCCCAGATGGACGATCTGGGCCAGGCCGTGCAGGCCCGCTTCGGCGCGCCGCACTTCGTCTTCAACAACGCCGGCGTGGCCGCCGGCGGGCTGGTGTGGGAAAACACCGTCGCCGACTGGCAGTGGGTGCTGGGCGTCAACCTGTGGGGCGTGATCCACGGTGTGCGTGTCTTTACGCCGATGATGCTGGCCGCGGCGCAGGCCGATCCCGCCTGGCGCGGCCACATCGTCAACACCGCCAGCATGGCCGGGCTGCTGACGACGCCCAACATGGGGGTCTACAACGTCAGCAAGCACGCGGTGGTGGCGCTGACCGAGACGCTATACCAGGATCTGCGCCTGGTCACCGATCAGATCGGCGCCAGTATGCTGTGTCCGTATTTCGTGCCCACGGGCATCAGCCACAGCGAGCGCAATCGGCCCGCCGCGCTGCCGGCGGCGCCGCCCACGCGTAGCCAGTTGATCGGTCGGGCGATGAGCGAAAAAGCCGTGGCCAGCGGCAAAGTCAGCGCTGCCGAGGTGGCGGCGCGCACCTTCGAGGCCATTGAGCAGGGCCGGTTCTACATCTACAGCCACCCGCATGCCCTGGCACCGGTGGCGCAGCGCCTGCAGGCGATCGTCGAGGGCCGCAACCCTCCCGACCCGTTCGCCGACCGGCCGGAGGTCGGCGCGCAGTTGCGCGCGGCGCTGCGTTCAGGCGGCTGACGTCAGGCGGCTGAAGCCAGCCGCCCCTCGCCCTGCCGCAGGGCGGCGAACAGCCGCACGGTGTCCACCACCGGGATCAGCACCTCGCCGCCGCGGGCGCGGATCAGGCGGTCGATCAGCCGCCGCGCGGCACCGCCGAACGGCGCCTCGATGATCTCGTTCGGCGCGAACCCCGGCACGGCGTGCAGCTCGTCGACCAGCAGGCCGGCGGTCTGGCCGCTGTGCTCCACCAGGATGATCTGGCGGCCCTGCACGGCGGTGTCCGCCGGGGCGGCGACGCCGAGCAGGCGGCCGAGGTCGTACACCCACAGGAAGTGGCGCACGGCGGTGTTGTCGGTCGGCGGCAGCAGACCGACGCGCGCCGGGTGGCCGCCGGCCGGGGCGCTGGTCATGCGCTCGGCCGGCACCGCCTCGCGCACGCACGCCGCATCCAGCGCCAGCAGGTCGTTGCCGAGGTAGAAGGTGGCGTACTCCTGCCCGCCGCGCGCCGCGCCGTGCGTCCAGCCGTCGTCGTGGGCGCCGCCGACCCGGGCGCTGGCGCGCCGTACCGGGCCCAGCGTCTCGATCACGAAGGCCAGCACGTCGTCGCGGTAGCCGTCGCTGGTCTTGAACTCGCGGTAGCCGGCCGAGGCCGAGGCGCCCAGCAGCACGTAGTGCCCCTCGTGCTCGATGACGCGGCTGGCGGTGGCGCCGTTGGGCAGCTCCAGCCACGGCCCGGCGGCCGCCAGCACCGTCCCCACCGGCGTGGCCGGGTCGGTGCTGGCGATGACGCGGCCCTGCCGGTCGGTCAGGTAGGCGCGCGCGTCCGGCCGCTGGCCGACGGCGCGGCGCAGCATCGCCAGCAGCTCGCGCTCGGCGTGGAAGACGATGCCGATGCCGCCGACGACGTGGCCGTCCTCCGGGTGGCGGATCGCGGCGTGGTAGGTGTAGGTCGGGCGTCCGTCGGTCCACGGCTCCACCTGGAACGGCGAGACGTGGTAGCGCTGCTCGTCTTGCAGCGCCAGCACCGCCTGCAGCGTGGCCTCGTCGACGCGGCGGCCGACCAGCCCGTCGTCGCCGCCGTCGTGCGACTGGGCGACGATGCGCCCGCCGCGGTCGTAGACGAACAGCCGCGTGTAGACGGTGTAGAGCGAGTGGATGTAGCGCAGCAGCGGCGTGATCGTCTCGCGCGCACCGTCCTGGGGCTCCGGCTGCGCCAGGATGGTGCGCAGCTCCGGCGTCATCGCCCACCAGCGGCAGTCGTCGGCGCGCTCGTACAGGTTGCGGTCCAGCAGGTCCACCGCCAGGTGGGCGACGAAGCCGACGCGCTGCAGGCCGGAGGCCAGCACGGTGTCGTAGAGGTCGCGCACCGACTGCGCGAACAGCGTGTTGCTGCGCGCGCCGGTCTCGCTGATCTGGTCGAGGATGGTCTTGAGGCGCTGGCGGTCGATGTCGCGCCCGGCGGTGACGACCTGGCCGTTCCACACCACGCGGCGGATCGACTCGGTGGTGCGGATCACCTCGTACAGCGGCGGGCTGAAGCTGCGCGCGTGCGACAGCAGGCCGGCGGCGGTGCCGGGGGCCAGCGCCTCCAGCGCGCTGCCCTCGTCGCGCGTGAAGGCCAGGTCCACCGGCACCATCACCTGCCCCTGCCAGCCCTCCGGGCCCAGGTAGCCCTGGTAGCCATCGGCACGGCGCGTGCAAACCAGGTACTCGCGCCCGGCGTGCAGCAGCAGGCGCGGCGCGCCGTCGGGATTGACCGGCACGCGCGCGCCGCGCCCGATCCAGTGCTCGTCGGAGCTGGCGATGACGCGCGCCTGAGCGTCCAGCAGCAGCAGGATGGAGCGGAGCGGCCGGCCGGGTCGCCGTGCGAGCGGAAGATGCCGGCCATCTCGGCCTCGAAGCCGAACACCAGGCACAGCACGCCGGCCGGCTGGCGCGTCGTCGGGTGCAGCATGCGTTGGGCGTAGATGAGGCTGGCGCCCAGCCCGGGGCGCAGGTCGGTCGGGCGAAAGATCTGCACGTAGCCGTCCGAGGCCAGTGCCTGCTCGAGCAACGGGTCCTGCGTGCCCTCCACCGCGTGCGCGGGGTCGGTCTGCACCAGCGCGTTGCCTTGCGGGTCCAGCAGCAGGATCTCGTCGTACATCGTGTACTTGCGCCGGTACGACAGCAGCCGCGCGCGCACGGCGTCGACGTCGCGCGTCAGCCCGGCGACGAACTCGCACAGCACGCGGTCGGTGGCCAGGAAGCCGACGTCGGCGGTGCGCTCGTACAGATTGCGCACGACGATGTCGATCACGTAGCCGGCGCGCGTGCCCAGCGCCGCCATGGCGTGGTCGATCTTCTCGGCCACCAGGCTGCGCACCAGCTCGCGCTCCAGCCGGTCGAAGCCGGCGCGCGTGGCGGCAATCGTCGGCAGGATGGCCTGCGCCTCCTGCGGGCAGACCATGCGCGCGGTCGACTCGATCAGGCGCCACATCAGGTTCAGCTCGCGCAGCGACGTCTCGCAGCGCGTGACGTCGGGCATGTAGGGCAGGTAGTTGTCGATGGGGACGGCGGGCAGACTCATGGGCGGGCGGAATGCGGGTGGAGATGAATTGTACCGCCCCCAATTGATTGGACACAGATTTGCAGCTCATGCGGCCTTCCGGGTGGCATGAGACTGCCGGGCTTCGAGGGGTGACATGAAGCCCAGTTTTTCGAGACGCCAATGACGATTGTAACGATCCCTGAACTCGGTCACGGCCTGCCGCACTTCTTCGAGGTTGTGGAAGGTGCGGCCATGG
>NZ_VJON01000023.1 GCF_007556685.1 Tepidimonas charontis
ATGCTTGCTCGTGGTCATGGTTTGCCCTCCTTCAGGGTTCAAGGTCGATCTCGCAATCAACCTCTTACCATGACCACCCGCCCGCTTACTACCCCAGGCGATTTTGCACACAAGTCAGCACACTACCGCACGACGCTGGCCATGCAGGCCTACCGCCCCGAAGAGAAGGATCGCGCCCAGGCGGCGATCAACTTCGGCGTCTTCGCCACGATGGCGGTGACGGCCTTCGCCTCCGGGGCGTTGGTGACGACCCAGGGTTGGTGGTGGCTCAACGCCTTGTCCACCATCCCGGTGGGTCTGACGGGGCTGGCGCTGCTGGCGTTGGCGCTGCGGCAGCGTGTCCGCACGGCCGCCTCTGGCGTCTGAAGCGGCGCCGACGGCGCGCCGCAAGGTCACGGCATACGGGCGAGGACTTCGGCCACGGCAGCGGTGAGCCGCTGGGCGTACGGCACGTGCAAAAACTCGTTCGGTCCGTGGGCATTGCTCTTGGGCCCCAGCACGCCGCACACCATCATTTGCGCCTGCGGGAAACCGGCGCTGAGCATATTCATGAGCGGAATCGTGCCGCCCTGGCCGATGGCGCCACACGGCGCGCCGAAATGCGCCCGGCTGGCCGCGTGCAGCGCCTGCTCGAACCACGGTGCAGCGGCGGGCGCATTCCATCCATTGGCCGCCCCTTCGGGCTCGAAGGTCACACGCGCCTGGTAGGGGGCGTTGTCCTCCAGCAGTGCCTTGAGCTGCTGCACCGCCTCGGCGGCATCCACCAGGGGCGGCAGGCGCAGGCTGAGCTTGAAGGCGGTGTAGGGCCGCAGCACATTGCCGGCATCACGCAAGGCTGGCAACCCCTCGGCGCCAGTGACCGACAGCGTCGGCCGCCAGGTACGGTTGAGCAGCGCCTGCACGGGGTCGGTGGTGGTGGGCAGCGCAAACACCGAGCTGCCGGCGCAGTCGTGGTGCGCCCACGGAAAACGCTGCCAGACCGCCTCGCCAAGAATGGCCGCCGTGGCGCGCGCCTGCGCGATGCGCTCGGCCGGAATCTCGCAGTGAAACACGTCGGGCAGCACGCGGCCGGTGGCGCTGTCCTCCAGCCGCTCCAGCACGTGGCGCAGGATGCGAAACGACGACGGCACCACGCCCGAGGCGTCGCCGGAGTGCACGCCCTCGGTCAAGATTTCCACTTTCAGCACGCCGCTGATCATGCCGCGCAGGCTGGTGGTCAGCCACAACTGGTCGTAGTTGCCCGCACCGCTGTCCAGGCAGATCACCAAGCCGACGTCGCCCAAGCGCGCGCGCAGCGCGTCGATGGTGGGCAACAAATCGGGTGAGCCACTTTCCTCGCCGGTTTCGATGAGGCCGACGATGCGCGGATGGGGGCGCCCGCTGGCCTGCAGGGCTTCTACCGCCGCCAGCGCGGCATACACGGCGTAGCCATCGTCGGCGCCACCACGTCCGTACAGCCTGTCATCGATCAGGCGTGGACTCCATGGACCGAGGTCGGCGCGCCAGCCAGAGAACTCCGGCTGCTTGTCCAGGTGGCCGTACATCAGCACCGTCTGGCCGCTGGCGGGCGCTGGGGCGCCGTCAGCACCGGCGCGGGCGGGCACCTCGAACAGCAGCACCGGAGTACGCGGTGTGCCATCGGGCCGTTGCAGGCGCACGATCTCCAGCGTCAATCCGTCGATGGGCTGGCACGCTGCCCAATCCGCCGCTTGACGCAGGACGGTATCCAGGTGGCCATGGGTCACCCAGTCGGGGTCGAATAAGGGCGACTTGGCCGGAATTTCGATATACCGATGCAGCGCGGGCAGAATGTCGCGCTGCCAGCGCTCGTGTACCCGCGCTCGCACGGCTGCGGGGTCGAGCACGGGGGGCTGGGCAGCGGTGGGCAAGGGGGCGTTCATCGGCCCAATTGTGCGCCATTCCGCCCGCTTGTGGGGCATCGGCGGCGCCGTCGGCTTGCCTGCGGTGGCGGCGCCACCGCGCCGCCTCACAGCGGCGCCGGGCGACCGAAGTGGTATCCCTGAAACAGCCGGCAGCCCATGGCGCGTAGGGTATCGAACTGGGCAGCCGTCTCCACCCCTTCGGCCACGACGCTCAGGTCCAGGCTGGCGGCCAGCTGCAAAATGGTGCGGGCAATCGCCGCGTCGTTGGGGTCGTCGAGCACATCGCGCACGAAAGTACGGTCGATTTTGAGCTGCGCCAGCGGCAGCCGCTTCAGATACGCCAGCGACGAGTAGCCGGTGCCGAAGTCGTCCAACGCGAACTGCACCCCCATCTCGGCCAGCGCCTCCATCTTGGAGATCGTGTCTTCCACGTCGTGCAGCAGCTGGCTCTCCGTCAACTCCAGCTTCAGGCGGCGGGGATCGGCGCCACTGGCTTTGAGCGCGGTTCGCACCGTCTGCACCAGGTCGGCTTGGCGCAACTGGCGAGCGCTGAGGTTGACCGCCAGGGTCCACGAGCAGCGGTGCGGATCGTTGGCCCAGGCAGCCAGCAGCTCGCAAGCGCGCTGCAGCACCCACTGCCCCAGCGGCAGGATGAAGCCCGACTCCTCCGCCAACGGGATGAACTGCATTGGCGACACCAGACCGCGCACCGGGTGCAACCACCGCAGCAGGGCCTCTTGTCCACGCACGCGGCCGTGTTCATCGACGATCGGCTGACCGTGCAGCACGAATTCGCCTGCCCGCAGACCGTGGCGCATCTCGCGCTGCAGCGCCACCCGCAGCAGTGCACGCTCCTGCAGCGCCGGGTCGAAGAAGCGCACGGCATTGCGCCCAGCGGCCTTGGATTCATACATCGCCATGTCGGCACGCTGCAAGATGTCCTCGACGGACTCCCCCTCACCGGCGAACAGCGCAATACCGATGCTCGGCGTGGCCACCACCTCCAAATCGCCGATGGTCAAGGGCTGCTCCAGCGCAGCACGGATTTTTTCGCCCACGTGTTGGGCGCGCCAAGCTGCTTGCTCACGATCAGCGGACAAATCCTCCAGCAAAACGATGAACTCGTCACCGCCCAGACGGCCGATGGTGTCCTCGGCCCGCACCGTGGCTTGCAAGCGCCGGGCCGTCTCGCGCAGCACCTCGTCGCCGGTAGCGTGACCGTAGGCGTCGTTGATATCTTTGAAGTTGTCCAGGTCGATGAAACACAACGCCGCCCAGGCGCCGCTGCGCGCCGCCGCCGCCTGTGCCTGTTGCACCCGATCGTGAAAGGCGCGTCGGTTGTACAGCCCGGTGAGGCTGTCGTAGAAGGCCAAGCGGTGCACGGCGGCCTCGGCCTCTTTGCGCGGGGTGATGTCGCGCCCCACGCCGCGGTAGCCCACCAGGCGACCCTCGGCGTCATGCATCGGCATGCCGCTGAGCGCAAACCACGCGGTGCGCCCGTCGGCCAACTTCCGCTGCACCTCCCAGCGCCGAAATACCTCGCCGCGCGCCACCGCCTGCTGCAGCGGGGCCCAGTCCTCGGGGCGCGGCAGATTCAGCGCTGGGACATCCCACGGACGCCGCCCCAGAAAGCGCTGCGCCAATTCGCGCGTCATGTCGTCGTGATCGATCGAGCGCCCTTCGATGCGGGTGTAGCGAAATTCGGCGTCGGCCTCCCAGTACCAGTCAGCCGACAAGGCCGTCAGGCTGCGAAAGCGCGCCTCGCTGTCGCGCAGCGCCGCCAGCGTCTGCGCGTGCTTGCTGATATCGGTGTAGGTGCGCACCCAGCCGCCACCGGGCAGGGCCATCGTCGCCCCTTGCAAGGTGCGTCCGCTGGCGGTGGTGTAGGTATAGACGTGCGGCTCGCCCGTGGCCTGTACCTGCTCGAGGTGGTACCACACCCGCCGCAACAGATGGTCCAGATCCCCCCGCAAATCCCCGCGGGCGTGCTGCCAGCGCACCACTTCGTCGATGGCGGGCTGCGTCACCATCAGGTCTTCGGGCAGCTCCAGCAGCTGCAGCGCCGTGTGGTTGTAGCCGACGACGCGAGCCTGGGCGTCGAGCACCACCAAGGCGTGGCGCAAGTGATCGAACAGCTCCGCCACCGACAGTCGCCCGCTGCGCGCCGCGCCATCGACCGCCTCACTGGCTGCCGACGACCCGGGCAAGGTACTGGCAAAAAACGGCGTCGTCACGATGGGATTTCACAGGCCAAGGCGGCCCGCCCGGCCGATGGGAGCGGGCCGTAGTCGGCATACCCGCAGCGATAGGCGCTGAGGGCGGATATCAAAATAGCGTCATTTTCCCACGAGCAGGGGTACCGCAGCCGAGGCGCCAACTCAGGGAAAACCCGAATGACAGGTGCTGCCCAACGGCCACCCGTACCCAAGCGGGCGCGGGGGCCCCGCCTCAAAAGGTTTCCCAATCGCCATCGTCGGCCGGCGCCGCGGCCGCCTTGGGCGCCGGCCGCGCCGGCGCCCCACCGCCTGCGGCGGCCGCACGGGCTGGCGGCGCGCTGGCAGACACCGCCCCCGCCGCAGCCGGGGCTGTGGCGGCCGGCTTCGCCGACGCCGCCGCACGCGCTGCGTTGGCCGCCGATGCGCCACCGCGGGGCACGGACGCGCCCGCCGGGGTGGCCGCACGCGCCCCCGTCGTGTTGCCCAGCCGCGCCGCCGGTGCCGGCGCAGCCACGCGCGGGGCCGACGCCGGCGCCGGCGGCGCACGGCGCACCGAAGGCGCCGCCGGCGGCAGCACGTCCGCCGCCCCCGTCTTGAAAAAACCCACCGCCTGCTGCAGCCGCGCCGCCTGCTCGCGCAGACTCTGCGCCGCCGCCGTCGCTTGCTCCACCAGCGCCGCATTCTGTTGCGTCATCTGGTCCAGCTGCCCCACCGCCGCATTGACCTGCTCGATGCCTTCGCTTTGCTCCGTCGCCGCCGCCGTCACCTCCCCAATCACGTCGGCCACGCGCTGGATCGACTCCACGATCTGCTCCATGGTGGATCCGGCCTGCTGCACCTGCGCACTGCCCGCTTGCACCTTGCCCACGCTTTCTTCGATCAGCGCCTTGATCTCCTTGGCCGCCTGCGCACTGCGCTGCGCCAGCGAGCGCACCTCCCCGGCCACCACCGCAAACCCACGCCCAGCCTCCCCAGCACGCGCCGCCTCCACCGCCGCATTCAGCGCCAAGATGTTGGTCTGAAACGCAATGCCATCGATCACCTGCGTGATGTCGGCAATCTTTTGGCTGCTGGCCTGAATCGCCTGCATCGAGGCCACCGCCTGCTGCACCGTCTGCCCACCCGTGCGCGCCACATCCGCCGCCTGCATCGCCAGCTGGTTGGCCGTGCGCGCCGACTCCGCACTGTGCCGCACCGCCTCCGTCAACTCCTCCAGGCTGGCAGCCGTCTGCTGCAGGCTCGACGCCGCCGACTCCGTTCGACTCGACAAATCCTGGTTGCCTTGAGCGATTTGCGCCGAGGCGGCGGCCACCTGGTCAGCAGCAGCGCGGATGTCGTCGATGGCGCGGCGCACCGTCTCGACGAATCGCGCCTTGCTGCGCAAGATTTCCCCGAATTCATCGGTCCTCGCGTGGTCGATCTGCACATCCAGCCGCCCTTCGATGAGCCGTTGGTTGAGCGCGACGATGGTCTGCACGGGACGCCGGATGCTGCGCACGATGGAGACCGCCAAGCCGAGGCCGATTATCAAGGCCAGCAAACCGAGGGCGATTTCCACCCCCAGCATGCGCTGATGCAAGGCTTTCAGTTCGGCGCGCTTGGCCTCGGCCGCTTTCTGTACTGCCTGGGTCAGCTTGGCCTGGGCATCGAGGTATGCATCGACCAGCTTGGCCCACGTGCTGTCGCGCAGCGCCCGCGCGCCATCCATGTCGCCTGCGCGCACGCGCGCCATCACTTCGTCCCGCGCTGCGATCTGCTGCTGGCGCAGCGCCATCACGGTGCGCAGCTGCTCGACCAGATCGGCCCGTCCCATCGACTCGATACCCTCAAGCACGGCTTTTTCGTACTCATCCACCTGGGCGCGGGTGGCCTGGATTTGGCGCTGAAAATAGTCCAGCACACCAGGCGTGTCGCCAAACTGCACGATGACCTGGGTACGCTCCGCCTGCAAGGTGGTGGCGCGGTTCCAGCGATCGACGGTCAAGGCCAGTTGATCGAGTCGTGCGCTGTCGGCGGTGGCCGCGTGCGTCACGTGGCCGGCATACCACGCCGCGCCCAGCACGACGAACAACAACGCCAGCACCGCACCAAAGGCGACATAGAGTCGGGCAGTGATCGAGCCAGAAAATAGCTTCATGATGAGGCTCCTTAGACGGTTGGTCGGGTCAAACGATAGAAACGGAATTGCAAATGCGCGCACAGCGAGCTGACACCCAGCGCCGCGCGCACCGCACTGGCAGCAACGGCATACCGCTGCGCCCAAGCGTGCTCACGCCGCCGGGGCACGCCGCCGCTCCGGGCCGTGGTAGCTGGACGGGTCGCCGTGCCCGCGCACGGCCGCCGGCATCAGCGGCGGGTGGCCGGCGCCGTCGGCCAGGCGGAAGACGGCTACCGAGTCGGCCAAGCGCTGCGCCTGCGCACGCAACTGCTCGGCGGTCTGCGCGCTGCGCGCCACCAGGGCGGCGTTTTGTTCGGTCATTTGGTCCACTTCCGCCACCGCGCCATTGACCTGCACCAAGGCCTGCGCCTGCTGCTGCGTGGCGTCGGTGACGCTGCGAATGAAGGCCGAGACTTTGTCGGCGTGGGCCACGATATCGCGGATGGTGGCGCCGGCCTGGTGCACGCGCTGCGTGCCTTCGCTGACCTGTTGCACGCTGTCGGTGATGAGCGCCTTGATCTCGCGCGCCGCCTGCGAGGTGCGCTGCGCCAGCGCCCGCACTTCGCCGGCCACCACCGCAAAACCGCGCCCGGCTTCACCGGCGCGCGCGGCCTCGACTGCGGCATTGAGCGCCAAGATATTGGTTTGAAAGGCGATACCGTCGATGACGCCGATGATGTGTTCGATCTTTTGGCTGGCGGCCTGGATGCCGTCCATGGTGGCCACCACCTGGGCCACCTGGGCACCGCCGCGCTCGGCCGCTTCGGCATTGTGGCGCGCCAGCTCGATGGCGGCCTGCGCCGCTTCGCTGGAGGCGCGCACGTTGCCGGTGATTTGATCGATGCTGGTGGCGGTTTGGCGCAGGTGCGCGGCGGTCTGCTCGGTGCGTGCGCTCAGGTCGGCGTTGCCCGCCGCGATGGCGGCGCTGGTGTGATGGATGGTTTGCGCGGCGGCGCGCACTTCCCCCACGGTGCGGGCGAGCGACGCCTGCATGTCAGCCAAGCAGCGCATCAGCTCGGTGAGCTCGTCTTGTCCGCCGAGGTCGGCGCGGGTGGTGAGGTCACCGCGCGCGATCGCCACCGCCATACCCTGCGCCTGTTGCACCGGCACCACGATGCTGCGCAGATTGGCCCAGGTGGTGGGCGCCACGATCAGCAGGGCCACGAAAGCGGCAGCCAGCAACGCGCCGACCGCCTGCCATTTGATGGTTTCGCCGCGCTCGGTCAGGCGGATCATCTCATTGGCAAACGCCTCACCGGTCTTGCCCGCCGTGGCCTCCCAGGCCAAGGTGAGGGCTTCGTGTTGCGCGATTTGCATGTGGTACACCGCCCACACCCCTACCCCAGCCACGGCCAGCAGCAGCGCCATGACGACGCCTATGGCGCCGAGCATACGCACGCGCACGCTCCAGGCCCGCATCCATCCGGTCATCGTGTCCTCCGGTCTCAGGTTGCGTCCATCAGCCCCATGTCCGGGCTGCTCATCAGCGCTTCGATGTCCATCAGGATCAACATGCGCTCGCCCACGCTGGCGATGCCGGTGATGAAGGCGGTATCGACGGTGCTGGAGGTCATCTCGGGCGCCGGACGGATGTGCTCGCGCGGCAGCTCCAGCACGTCCGACACCGAATCGACGACCACGCCCACCACACGCCCTTTGACATTGAGGACGATGACCACCGTCAGGCCGTTGTACTCGACGCTGGCGCAGCCGAGCTTGATGCGCAGGTCCACCACCGGGACGATGACCCCGCGCAGGTTGACCACGCCCAGCATGTGCCGCGGCGCGTTGGCGATGCGGGTGGGCGCTTCGTAGGAACGAATCTCCTGCACGCGCAGGATGTCGATGCCGTACTCCTCCGCCCCCAGGCGGAAGGTGAGGTATTCGGCACTGGCGGAAGACGCCCCGGCAACAGGCGCGGCGGCAGCGGCGACGACAGACATCGGTTCTCCTTCGGTCATGGGGTCAACCCACCCGCGCGACGGCTGCAGCAACGCTGCGGCATGGGCGAGTGGCGCACCGGTGTGGCCGAAGGTTACCGCAAAATGGCGACAACGCAAGCAAAAAAAGCGCTCAGCGGTGGTTCAGGCAGGCCCCGCGATGACGATGCGCACGCGCAGCGTCAATCTGGCCGCTGCATTCCATGGCGCCGATTCAATGGCCCTCGAAGCTGACCAGGGTGAACAGCGGCAGCCCCGCTTGTTGCAAGCGTTGCACGCCGCCCAACTCCGGCAGGGCGACGATGGCCGCGCCCTCACGCACCGTGGCGCCGAGTTTTTCCAGCAGCTTTTTGCCGGCCATCATGGTGCCGCCGGTGGCGATCAGGTCGTCGATGAGCAGCACGCGGTCGCCGGGCCGCACGGCGTCGGTGTGCAGCTCGACGGTGGCGCTGCCGTATTCGAGTTCGTAGGTCTCCTCCACCGTGGTGAAGGGCAGCTTGCCTTTCTTGCGAATCGGCACGAAGCCCACCCCCAGCTCGTAGGCCACCACCGAGCCGATGATGAAGCCGCGCGCGTCCAACCCGGCAACGACGTCGGGCCGCATGTCACGATCCATGTAGCGGTGGACAAAGGTGTCGATGAGCACCCGAAACACCTTCGGGTCTTGCAACAGCGGCGTGATATCGCGAAATTGCACGCCCGGCGCCGGCCAGTCGGGGACGGTGCGAATGTGCGCTTTGAGGTAGGCAGAGGTGTCCATGGCGCGCATTATCCGGCCAGCAGGCGCGCTTCGGCCAGCGCCAACGCCGCCGGCAGACCGAACAGCACCACCGCGTCACCGCCTTGCAACGTCACGTCGTCCGTGGGGTGCAAGCGCTCGCCGTTGGCGCGCCGCACGCTCATCACCTGCACGCCCAGCGCTTCGAGTGCCAGTTCGCCCAAGCGGCGGCCCACCGTGGGGCCGGCGCGCGGCAGCACCACGGTGGCCAGGCGTTCGTGCTGTGCCTCCTCGCTGTCGTCGTCATCGGCGCCATGGAAGTAGCCGCGCAGCAGTTGGTAGCGCGCATCGCGCTGCTGCTGCACCAGGCGCACCACGCGGCGCAGCGGCACGCCCACCAAGGCCAGCGCGTGGCTGGCCAGCATCAGGCTGGCTTCCAGCGCCTCGGGTACCACTTCGGTGGCGCCCGCGGCTTGCAGGCGGGCCAGGTCGGCATCATCGACCGTGCGCACCACCACCGGCACGTGCGGCGCCTGTTGCCGCACATGGTGCAACACCTTCAGCGCGCTGGGCGTATCCAGGTAGGTGATGACGACCGCCGCCGCCCGTGACAAGCCGGCAGCCTTGAGGGCCTGCAAGCGCGCGGCATCGCCAAATACCACCGAATGCCCGGCAGCAGCGGCCTGCCGCACGCGGTCCGGGTCGAGGTCCAGCGCCATGTAGGGGATGGCCTCGGCGTCGAGCAAGTTGGCCAGATTCTGCCCGCAGCGCCCGTAGCCGCAGATGATGACGTGCCCCTGGGTACCGATGGCCTTGCGCGCGATCTGCGTCATCTGCACCGACTGCAGCAGCCAGTCGCTGCCCACCAGGCGCCCGACGATGGCATTGCTGTGCTGCACGATCAGCGGCGTCAGCAGCATCGACACCACCATCGACGCCAGCGTCGGGTTGAACAGGGCCGGCGGCACCAGACCGTTCTGGTTGGCCAGTTGCAACAACACCAGCCCGAATTCGCCGGCCTGCATCAGGTACAAACCAACGCGTAACGACACCCCCAGCGGCGCCCCAAAGGCGCGCGCCACGGCGGTGATGAGCGCCACCTTGAACAACAGCGACAGCGCCAGCAACAGCAGCACCAGCGGCCAGCGCTCCAGCACCACGCGCCAGTCCAGCATCATGCCGATGGTGATGAAAAACAAGCCCAGCAAAACGTCATGGAACGGGCGGATGTCGGTCTCCACCTGGTGCTTGTACTCGGTCTCGGCGATCAGCATACCGGCCACGAACGCCCCCAACGCCAGCGACAGGCCGGCGTGCTCGGTCAGCCACGCCAGCCCCAGGGTCACCAGCAGCAGGTTCAGCATGAACAGCTCTTGGCTCTTGCGCCGGGCCACCAGCGTCAGCCACCAGCGCATCAGCCGTTGCCCGCCGGTGAGCAGCAGCGCCAACAGCGCCGCCGCCTTCAGCAGCGCCAGCGCCAGCGAAGCCATCAGCGTCTCGGGTGGGGCCCCCAGTGCCGGGATCAGCACCAGCAGCGGCACCACGGCCAGATCCTGGAACAACAGGATGCCGATGATGCGCTGGCCGTGCTCGGACTCCAGCTCCAGCCGGTCGGCCATCAACTTGACCACGATGGCGGTGCTGCTCATGGCCATGACGCCGCCCATGGCCAGCGCCATCTGCCAGTGCATCTGCCACCATTGCGGCAGCAGCCAGCCCAGCAGCAGCGACGCCAGCGTGGTCAACAGCACCGTCAGACCCACTTGGGCCGCCCCCAGGCCAAATACGTGGCGCTTCATCGCGCGCAGCTTGGGCAGGCTGAACTCCAAGCCGATGGCGAACATCAGAAACACCACCCCGAACTCGGCCAAATAGCGCAAACCCGCCGAGTTCTGGGCCAGCGCCAGCGCATGCGGGCCAATGAGCACGCCGACGGCCAGATAGCCGATCATCGCGGGCAGATGCAACAGCCGGCACACCACCACCCCGAGCACGGCAGCCAGCAAATACAACAAGGCCAAGTCGAGGGCGTTCATAGCCGCGATCTTACGGTGCCCGTCAGACACGGATAATGCAGCCTATGCCGCAGCCACACGTTCCCACCGAAGCGCACAGCGCTGCCGCCGCGACCCCGGCCAGCGCCGCGCCCACGCCTGCCCCCGCCGCGGCCACGAACATACCCGCTCCCAACGCAGCGGGCCTTGCCGCACCGTTGCACACGGCGGCTGACGACGACGACGCGCTGCTGGCCCATGGTCGGCAAGCGCTGGCCATCGAAATCGAGGGCCTGCAGGCGCTGGCGGCACGGCTGGATGGGCGCTTTGCGCGCGCGGTGCGCACGCTGCTGCACTGCCGCGGGCGGGTGGTGGTCACCGGCATGGGCAAAAGCGGCCACGTGGGGCGCAAAATCGCCGCTACCTTGGCCTCCACCGGCACGCCGGCGCTGTTCATGCATCCGGCCGAAGCCAGCCACGGGGACTTAGGCATGATCACCCCGAGTGACGCCGTGCTGGCGATCAGCAATTCCGGCGAAAGCGACGAGCTGACCGCCATCGTGCCGCTGATCAAGCGCATGGGCGTGCCGCTGGTGGCGATGACTGGGCGCACCGACTCCACGCTGGCGCGCCACGCCGACATCGTGCTCGATACCGCCGTGGCGCGCGAGGCCTGCCCGCTCAATCTGGCCCCCACCGCCAGCACCACCGCGCAGCTGGCCATGGGGGATGCGCTGGCCGTGGCGCTGCTGAGCGCGCGCGGCTTTCAGCCGGACGACTTCGCGCGCTCGCACCCCGGCGGGGCGCTCGGGCGGCGCTTGCTGACGCTGGTGCGCGACGTCATGCGGCCGCTGGCGGCCACGCCGCGTGTGCCGCCACACGCCACGTTGACCGAGGTGATGCGCGAGATGAGCGCCAAGGGGCTGGGGGCGACCGCCGTGGTCAACGCCGCCGGGCGGCCGATCGGCATCTTTACCGATGGCGATCTGCGCCGCCTCATCGAGCGCCACGTCGGCGAGGATTTACGCTGCCTGACCGCCCAAGCCATCATGCACCCCGACCCACGCACGGTGCGCCCGGGTATGCTGGCGGTGGAGGCGGCCGCCCTGATGGAGCAGCACCGTATCACCAGCGTGCTGGTGGTGGACGACGACGGCGGTTTGGTGGGCGCGCTGAACCACCACGACCTGATGCGCGCGAAGGTGATTTGATGACGCCCGCCCTGAACTTCGCCCCCGAGGTGCTGCTGCGCGCGCAAGACGTGCGGGTGGCGTTTTTCGATATCGACGGGGTGCTGACCGATGGTGGCCTGTACTACGGCCCCGAGGGTGAGCAGCTCAAACGCTTTCATACCCTGGACGGGCACGGACTGAAATTGCTGCTGCGCGCGGGCATCGAGCCGGTGGTCATCACCGGGCGCGACTCGGCCGCACTGCGGCAGCGCCTGCATGCCTTGGGCGTGCGCCATGCGCGTTTTGGCACCGAGGCCAAGCGCGCCGCGGCACAGGCGCTGCTGCAAACGCTCGGCCTGGACTGGTCGCAGGCGGCGGCCATCGGCGACGATTGGCCCGACTTGCCGGTGCTGCGTCGCTGTGCACTGGCTGCAGCGCCGCCCACCGCGCACATCGAGGTGCGCGCGCACGCGCACTACATTACGCACGCGCTGCCCGGGGCCGGCGCGGCACGGGAGTTTTGCGACCTGCTGTTGGTGGCCAGCGGCCACTACCGGCCTTTGCTGCAGGAGGCTCTGGACGCATGAAGGTGGCCCGCCCCGACCTAGGCGCCCGCCTGCGGCGCTTGTGGGACCAGGCGTCGCTGTATTTGCCCGTGTTGCTGATGGGGGCACTGGCGCTGGGCAGTTATGCAATCGTCCAGCGCACCCCCATGCCAGCGGCGCCGACGCCACAGCCGCCGCTGACCCAAGGCCAGCCCGACACCCGGCTGCAACACTTCGAATGGCACCGCTACCGCGCCGACGGTACGCGGGAGCTGACGCTGCGGGGACGCCAACTGGACCATTTCCCGGCCAGCCGCGACACTCGCGTGCTCGACGCCTATTTGCTGCGGCGCGATGCGTCCAGCGGCGTGCAAACCGAGGCATGGGCCCGCACACTGCACACCGACGACGACCGCCGCACCTACCGGCTGGACGGCGCGGTGCGTGTGGTGCGGCAGACTTCGGCGCCCGGCTCGAGCGCATCGCGCGGCGCACACGAAAAAGCCACGCCGCGCCTGACCTTCGAGGGTGAGACGCTGACGTGGCTGACGCAAGAGCGGCTGCTGCGGTCGGATCAGCCGGTGCGCATCACACGCGGGGCCGACACACTGCTCGGCAACCAGTTGCGCTACGACGAAGCGCGCGGAACACTGGATTTGCAAGGACAGGTGCGCGCCACGCTCGTGGCACGCCGCACCGCCGATCAGTAGCTGTCGCGGCGGCGACCCGCGCCATAGGGGCTGCGGAATTGGCCTTCGCCGCCACCGAAGCCGCCGCCATCGCGACGGCCGCTGCCAAACCCACCGCTGCGCGGCGGCCGCGGCTCCATCGGGCGCGCCTCGTTGACGACCAGATTACGCCCGCCCATCGACTGCCCATTGAGGCCGGAAATGGCTGCCTGGGCCTCGGCGTCGCTGCCCATTTCGACGAAACCAAAGCCTTTGGAGCGGCCGGTATCGCGCTCCATCATCACCTTGGCACTGGCCACCTGACCATAGGCGCTGAAAGCTTGCTCGAGATCGCCATCACGCACCGAATACGGCAGATTGCCGACGTACAACTTGTTGCCCATCTGGGACTCCTGAAAACACACGAAACAACGAAACAAGGGACGGAGCCCCGACGGCACACAAGTCAACCAACTGCAGCACGCGAAACCAACCGGTCACCTCACGCCAGATGTCGCGGACATCTGACTGCGCCCATTATGCGCGCTTTCTCACCGTTGTGGGTAGCGACGTCGACGAAAGGCAGCCATGCCTGCACAACTTTGCGCCAAAACAACACTCGGGGGTCAGGGATGCGGCGGCGCAGCGTCGGCGGACGGCGCCGCGCCGCCCAGGCCGCGCCGGTAGATCAGGTGGTAGGTCAACCCCACGAATACACTTCCGCCGACCAAGTTGCCGGCAATCACCGGCACCAGGTTGGCCAACATGCCGCTCACCGTCACCGGCGCGCCCACCGCGGACTCCGCCTGCACCCACATCGCCAAGGGGAAGAAAAACATGTTGGCGATGCTGTGCTCGAAACCCGCCGCCACGAACGTGGCAATGGACGGCACGATCGCCACCGCCTTGTCTACCACGCTGCGGCCGGCCATCGCCATCCACACCGCCAAACAAACCAACACGTTGCACAGCACGCCGCGGAAAAACGCCTGCGTCCACGACAGCTCCTGTTTGGCCTGAGCGATTTGCACCACGCGCGCGCCCAGGGCGCCGCCGTGCAGCTCGGTCTGGCCGCTGAGGTGGATCAGCAGCGCCATCCCAGCGGCACCGGCGAAGTTGGCCATGCACACCAAGAGCCAGTTGCGCAGCACTGCGCGCGTGCCGATCAGCCCCTCTGCCCAGGCCATCGCGAGCAGGTTGTTGCCGGTGAACAGCTCGGCGCCAGCCACCACCACCATCAACAACCCCACGGAAAACACCAACCCGCCCAACCATTGGGAGGCGGCCCAGCCCAGGCTGGCGTCGGCCTTGACGATGAGGAAAGCAAAGCCGCCCAGCGCAATGAAGGCCCCCGCCAAAACCCCCAGCATCAGCAAGGGCAACGTGGCCATGTTGGCCTTGGCCACCCCCACCGTTTCGATCCGGCGCGCGACTTCGCGCGGTGCGTAGGCATCGAACCCCAACAACTCGGACATCTGGCACATCTCCCCGGGCGTGGTGCCCACTGCCGTTATACTGCAGACAGCGCCGATTTGGGTCCCGCTTGCGGGCGCGTAACAAATACCGCTAAAGAGGAAGGGCCACCACCGTGCGGCGGGCCCGCAGGCATCCCTCGATCACGGCGCACTGGAAGGACACCTCCGTGATCGTCGCACCTCAACGCTTGTCATTCACCGAGCCGCTGCCGCTGCAAGGCGGCGCGCAACTGCCGGCCTACGAACTGGTCTACGAAACCTACGGCACGCTGTCGCCCGCGCGCGACAACGCGGTGTTAATCTGCCACGCCCTCAATGCCTCGCATCACGTGGCGGGCCACTATACCGACGCACACGGCCAGCCACTGCCCAAGAGCGAGGGCTGGTGGCACAACATGGTCGGCCCGGGCAAGCCGGTGGACACGAACCGTTTTTTCGTCATCGGCGTCAACAACATCGGCTCGTGCTTCGGCTCCACCGGCCCCACCCACCTCAACCCCGCTACCGGTCAGCCCTGGGGGGCGGATTTTCCGGTGGTCACGGTGGAGGATTGGGTCAACGCCCAGGCGCGGCTACTGGATGCGCTGGGCATCGAGCGGCTGGCCGCGGTGATGGGCGGCAGTTTGGGTGGCATGCAGGCGCTGTCGTGGACGCTGCAATACCCGCAGCGCGTGCGGCACGCCGTCATCATCGCCAGCGCCCCGAACCTGACCGCCGAAAACATCGCCTTCAACGAGGTGGCGCGGCGCGCCATCGTCACCGACCCCGACTTCCACGGCGGCGACTACCTGCGGCACGGCACCAAGCCGCGGCGTGGCTTGCGCATCGCCCGCATGATCGGCCACATCACCTATTTGAGCGACGACGTCATGAACGAAAAATTCGGCCGCCGCCTGCGCCCATTGGTGGAGGCGATGCGCGACGGCGATGTCGAGACCGCCGAGCGGCTGGCGTACCGCTACACCACGCAGGAGGTGGAGTTCGAAATTGAGAGCTACCTGCGCTACCAGGGTGACAAGTTCAGCGAATATTTCGACGCCAACACCTATTTGCTGATCACGCGCGCGCTGGACTACTTCGACCCCGCCCGCGCCTACGACGGCGACCTGAGTGCGGCACTGGCGCGCGCACGAGCCGACTTCTTGTTGGTGTCGTTTAGCACCGACTGGCGTTTTTCGCCGGCACGCAGCCGCGAAATCGTCAAAGCATTACTGGACAACCGGCGCTGCGTCAGCTACTGCGAAATCGACGCCCCGCACGGGCACGACGCCTTTTTGCTCGACGACGCACGCTATCACGCCGCCGTGCGCGCGTACTTCCAGCACCGTGTAGCGGCAGCCTGCCGCGCCCAGGAGTGAAGCCATGAGCGACCGTTTGACCCAGGAACTGATCGCCCAGTGGGTGCCGCGCGGCGCGCGGGTGCTCGACCTCGGCTGTGGTGACGGCGCACTGCTGGCGTATCTGCGCCAGGCGCGCGGCTGCAGTGGCTACGGTATCGAGATCGATGACGCCCAGGTGCTGGCCTGTTTGCAGCGCGGCCTGGACGTACTGCAGCTCAACTTGGAGCAGGGGCTGGCCATCTTTGCCGACGACAGCTTCGACGTGGTGCTACAAATCGACACGCTGCAGCACCTGCGCAATGCCGAGACCATGCTGCGCGAGACCGCGCGCGTGGGCCGCAGCGCCATCGTCGCCTTTCCGAACTTTGCCCACTGGCCCAACCGGCTGCGCGTGCTCGCCGGCCGTATGCCGGTGACCAAGCGCCTGCCCTACCAGTGGTACGACACGCCCAACATCCGCGTGGGCACTTTTGCTGACTTCGAAGTACTGGCGCGGCGTCTGGGCCTGCACATCGAAGACGCCTTCGGGCTGGAGGAAGGCCGCGTGGTGCGCACCTTCCCCAATTTGCTGGCCAGCACCGCGGTGTTCAAGCTGGCCAAGCGCTGATGCCGGCCGGCGCACATCCTTCACGTCAGCTCGCGCAGCGTCTGGCCCAAGGCGTCGCACAGGTCATCGATCTGCGCTTCGGTGCTGATGAAGGGCGGGGCCAATTGCACGGTATCGCCACCGTAGCGCACGTAAAAGCCCTTGGCCCACATGCGCATGGCCACCTCGAACGGGCGCTTGAGCGGCTCGCCGGGCACGGGCGCCAGGGTCAGCCCTGCGGCCAATCCGTAGTTGCGAATATCCGTCACGTGCGGCGACGCCCCGCGCAGCGCATGCACCTTGGCTTCGAACACCGGCGCGAGGGCGCGCACACGCGCCAACGCCTCGTCGTGCTGCAGCAGATGCAATGCCGCCAGGCCCGCCGCACAGGCCACCGGGTGGGCCGAGTAGGTATAGCCGTGCGGCAACTCCAGCGCGTACTCGGGCCCGCCCGCGGCCATGAAGGTGTCGTAGATGTCTTGCCGCACCACCACGCCACCCAGCGGCTGCACGCCGTTGGTCACCTGCTTGGCAAAATTGAGCACGTCGGGCACGACGCCGAAGGCCTCGGCTGCGGTCCAGGCGCCGCAGCGGCCAAAGCCGGTGATGACCTCGTCGAAGATGAGCAGGATGTCGTGCTGGGTACAGATGTCGCGCAGCCGCTGCAGATAGCCCACCGGCGGCACCACCACGCCGGCCGAACCGGAAAACGGCTCGACGATCACCGCGGCGATGGTGGAGGCGTCGTGCAGGGCGATGAGGTCGAGCAGTTGCTCGGCCAGGGTCTGGGCATACGGCGCATCGGCCGGGGGCTGGCCACGGTAGAAGCTGCCCGCCGGCGGCTGGGTGTGTGGCAGGTGGTCGGCCTCCACCGCTTGCCCGAACAGCTTGCGGTTACCGACGATGCCACCCACCGAAATGCCGCCGAAGTTGACCCCGTGGTAACCCTTGACGCGGCCGATGAAGCGCGTCTTGCTGGCTTGCCCGCGCGCGCGCCAATAGGCCCTCGCGATTTTGAGCGCGGTATCCGCCGCTTCGGACCCCGAGCCAGTGAAAAAGACGCGGTTGAGGCCCGCCGGCATGCGCTCGACGATGCGATTGGCCAGTTCGAACGACAACGGATGACCAAACTGAAAGGCGGGGGCGTAGTCCAGTGTGGCGACCTGACGCTGGACAGCCTGGACGATTTCGCGCCGCCCGTGCCCCAGCCCCGTGCACCACAGGCCCGACAAGCCATCGAAGACCCGGCGGCCGTCGGCGTCGATCAGATACGCCCCGTCGGCCGCCACCACCCAGCGCGGGTCGGCCTTGAACTGACGGTTGCCGGTAAAGGGCATCCAGTGCGCAGCCATCCAATCCGCACCGCCGGGGCGTAATTCGGCACTGGTGGGCACGGCAAAGGCAGCGCGGAGCGTTTCGGGGCGATCGGACAAATCCATGGCGCTTGAGAACACAAAATGGGCGACTCATGCCATTATGCGCGCGATGAGCACGCAAAACCACCCCAGCGCAGCCGCCCCGGCCCCAACAACCCCAACGGCCGCGGCGCCAGAGGCCCCTGCCGAAGCGGCCCCGGCACCAGCAGCCCCCCAGGACGCACCACCCACCACACGAGCGGACGCGCCAGCACCACCACCGCTGGGGCTGATTTTGTTCGCCCACGGAGCACGCGACCCGCAGTGGGCGCGCCCGTTCGAGCAGGTGGCGCAAGCGGTGCGGGCGGCGCGCCCCCAATGGGCGGTCACCCTGGCGTTTTTGGAATTCATGGCGCCCGATCTGCCCAGTGCCGGCGACTATTTGAGCGAAGTGGGCTGCCGGCAGGTGGTGGTGCTGCCGCTGTTTTTGGGCGTGGGCGGCCATGTCCGCCACGATTTGCCCCGGCTGCTGGAGGCGCTGCAGCAACGCCACCCGCAGGTGCACTGGTCGCTGGCGCCGCCCATTGGCGAAGACACACGCTTGGTGCAGGCACTGGCCGCCATCGCCCTCGACTGGGGCGAGCGTGTGCCGCCATATGCACCGCAGTTATAGATATAAAACGATCTTTTCGTTTGTTTTTTCATAACTTCCAAACAGAATAGCGGCCATCGACGACCCGATGGCCTGCGATGTACCGCTACTCCGACACCGATCGACGCTTCATCCGCCAGCGCGCGGCGCAGTTTCGTGACCAGCTACAGCGCTACTTGGCTGGGCAGCTCAGCGCCGATGACTTCAAGCCGTTGCGGCTGCAAAACGGCTGGTACCTGCAACGCCACGCCCCCATGCTGCGCGTGGCCATTCCATATGGGGAGCTCAGCAGCGCCCAACTGCGCACCCTGGCGCGGGTGGCACGCGAGTTCGACCGCGTCACCACCGGCCCCTTCGCTGGGCAGGGTGGCTATGGGCACTTCACGACGCGACAAAACATCCAGTTCAACTGGATTGCGCTGGAGCGCGCCGCCGACGTGATGGACGTGCTGGCCGAAGCCGACCTGCACGGCATCCAGACCAGCGGCAACTGCGTGCGCAACATCACCACCGACGCGCTGGCCGGCATCGCGCCCGATGAGGAGGTGGACCCGCGCCCGTACTGCGAACTGCTGCGCCAGTGGAGTACGGTACACCCGGAATTCGCGTTTTTGCCGCGTAAATTCAAAATCGCCGTCACCGGCGCCGAGGACGACCGCGCCGCCACCGCTTGGCACGACATCGGGCTGCAATTGCGCCGCAATGCCGCGGGCGAGGTGGGGTTTCGGGTGTTGGTGGGCGGCGGTATGGGGCGCACACCGCTGATTGCGCCCGAGCTGCACCCGTCCGTGCCCTGGCAAGACATTTTGTTGTATCTGGAGGCCGTGCTGCGCCAGTACAACCTATTTGGGCGGCGCGACAACCTGTACAAAGCGCGCATCAAGATTTTGGTCAAGGCCGAGGGCGACCGCTTTGCCCAGGCGGTGCGCCAGGAGTTCGAGGCCATGCAGCGCGACGATGCGCTGCGCACGGCGCTGCGCCTGACGCCAGCGCAGCTCGAGCGTGTGCAGGCGTGCTTCTCCGCCCCGCCGGCGGCACTGGACACCGCCCCCACACCGCAGCCCAGTGCGTCCGTGGCAGCGTCCGGCCCGAGCGACCCGGCACCCAACTCGCCAGCCTACCAGCGCTGGCGTCAGCGCCAGGTGCATGCGCACCGGCTGCCGGGCTTGTGCGCGGTGACGCTGTCGCTCAAGCGCGTCGGGCAAGCGCCGGGTGACGTCACTGCCGAGCAGCTCGACGCCTTGGCCGCACTGGCCGAGCGCTTCAGCGCCGGCGAGGCGCGCGTGACACACGAGCAAAACGTACTGCTGCCCTGGGTACGCCAGGCCGACTTGCCGGCGCTGTGGCAAGCGGCGCGCGCCGCCGGTTTTGCCTCCCCCAACCATGGGCTGTTGACCGATCTGATCGCCTGCCCGGGCGGAGACCTGTGCGCGCTGGCCAATGCGCGCTCGCTGCCGCTGGCGCAACACATCCTGCAGCGCTTTCAAGACCCGGAGGAACTGGAAGCGATCGGCGAGGTGGCGCTGCACATCAGTGGCTGCATGAACTCGTGCGGTCACCACCACAGCGGCCACATCGGCGTGCTGGGGGTGGACAAGGACGGCAGCGAGTGGTACCAGCTGACCCTGAGCGGCTCCGACGGCCAGCAGCGCCACGGGCCGGCCCAGCCCGGGCGGGTGGTGGGCCCGGCCTTTGCCGCCGATGAAATCGGTGACGCCATCGAGGCCGTGCTCGAGGCCTATCTGCAATGGCGCCAGCCCGGCGAGCGGCTGCTCGACACCGTGCGGCGCGTGGGCATCAGCGCGTTTCGCGAGGTCACCGACGCCGTGCGCACCCACACCGCTGCCCTGAGCTGACCACCATCGATCTCTGCGTCTTGCCCACCATGAGCCTGCATTTCATCGATGTTCACACCGATCCCTGGCGCCGCCCAGCGGCTGATGGCCTGCAGCGGCCCGCGGCGGCCTTGCTGCTCGATGCGCCGCAGTGGCAGGCCTGGCGCCACACCTGGCCCGCGGAGTTGCCGGTGGGCGTGCAGTGGCCCAATGACGGCGACGTCGCGGCTCTGGTGCCCGACCTACCGCGGCTGCGCCTAATCGCGCTGGTGTTCCCGAAGTGGACCGATGGCCGTGCCTACAGCCAGGCGCGGCTGCTGCGGGGCCGCTGGCGCTTTCGTGGCGAACTGCGCGCCACTGGCGATGTGATCGCCGATATGGCGCCGCTGCTGTGGCGCTGCGGTTTCGACAGCGCGCAGCTGCGCCCCGGCGAGTCGGTGGCCGTGGCGCAGCGTGCCCTGACGACCTTCGACACCCACTACCAACCCGACTTACGCCATCACCCGCAGCCCCACCATGCCTGAGACCGCTCTGACCACCTCGACCGTCACCTGGGCGCCAGCCCCGCCGCCCACACCCCAACCGGGGCGTGCCTTCGCCTTGTACGCCCGCCACAGCCCCGGATACGAAGCCCGGCTGGCCAGCGCGCAAGCGCTGCTGGCCACGGCCGCGCACGACTTTGCCGGCTCGATCGTGCAGGCCACCAGCCTGGGGGCCGAGGACATGGTGATCACCGATCTGATCGTGCGCGCGGGGCTGCCGATCGCGCTGGCCACCTTGGACACGGGGCGCTTGCACCCCGAGACCGTGGCCTTGATGGAGCGGCTGCAAATCCACTGGGGCGTGCCGCTGGAGATCTACCGTCCCGATCCACAACAGGTAGCCGATTTCGTGCACACACAGGGGGAGGACGCCATGTACCGCAGCCGTGCGCTGCGCCAGGCCTGCTGCGCGCTGCGCAAGCTGCAGCCGCTGGCGCAGATGCTGCGCGGGCGCCGTGCGTGGATCACCGGTCTGCGGCGTGAACAGTCGGACACGCGCGCGCAAGTGCCATTGATCGACCGCGACGCCGACGGACGCGTCAAATTCAACCCGCTGGCCGAGTGGCACTGGAGCGACGTGTGGCACTACATCGCCACCCACGACGTGCCCTACAACCCATTGCACGACGCCTTCATGCCCAGCATCGGCTGTGCCCCCTGCACGCGCGCCATCGCCGTCGGCGAAGACTTTCGCGCCGGGCGCTGGTGGTGGGAAGACGACGCGCAGCGGGAGTGCGGACTGCACGTTCGGCACGGCGCTCGCCCACTGGCCCCTAACTCCGAGGAACGCACGGCATGAACGCCCCTGTCACAGCCGACCATCTGCTGCCCGAAATCGACTGGCGCCATCTGGATGCGCTGGAAGAAGAAGCGGTCTTTTTGCTGCGCGAGGCGGTGGGTGCCTTCGAGCGCCCGGCGCTGTTGTTCTCGGGCGGCAAAGATTCCTGTGTGGTGGTGCACCTGGCGCGCAAGGCCTTCCAGCGCCGCCGCCCCGACGGCGGCTGGGATGGCGCACTGCCGCTGCCGCTGGTGCACATCGACACCGGGCACAACTTCCCCGAGGTCATCGCCTTTCGCGATGAACTGGTGCGACGGCACGGCGACACGCTCATCGTGGGAGCGGTGGAGGACTCGATACGCCGCGGCACCGTGCGCCCGAGCGATCCACTGGCCTCGCGCAACGCGCACCAGAGCGTGACGTTGCTGGAGACCATCGAAGCGCACCGCTTCGACGTGCTCGTGGGCGGCGCGCGGCGTGACGAAGAAAAGGCACGCGCCAAGGAACGCATCTTCTCGCACCGCGACAGCTTCGGCCAGTGGCAGCCCAAGGCCCAGCGCCCCGAGCTGTGGACGCTGTTCAATACCCGGCTGCAGCCGGGCGAGCACATGCGCGCCTTTCCAATCAGCAACTGGACCGAGCTGGACGTGTGGGCCTACATCGCCCGTGAGGGCATTGCCTTGCCCAGCCTGTACTACGCGCACCCGCGCGCCGTGGTGCAGCGTCACGGCCTGTGGGTGCCCGTCACGCCGGTGACGCCGGCGCGCCCCGGTGAGACGGTGCAGACGCTGCGCGTGCGTTTTCGCACCGTAGGCGACATGACCTGCACCTGCCCCGTGCTCAGTGAGGCCGCCGACGCCGCGGCCATCGTCGCCGAGACACTGCGTGCCGACGTCAGTGAACGCGGCGCCACCCGGGTGGATGACCGCACCAGCGACGCCGCCATGGAACGGCGCAAGCGCGAAGGCTATTTTTGATGGCAGCAACGGAGCACCGCGATATGCACACTCCTTTTTCCGAGCTCGCCCACGGCGCGCTGCGTTTTCTGACGGCCGGCAGCGTCGATGACGGCAAAAGTACCCTGATCGGTCGGCTGCTGTTGGACAGCCAGGCCCTGATGCGCGACCAAGTGGATACGCTGCAGCGGCTGCGCCGTGGCGAGGGCGCACTGGACTTGTCGCTGCTGACCGATGGCCTGGAGGCCGAGCGCGAGCAAGGCATCACCATCGACGTGGCCTACCGCTACTTCGCCACGCCGCGGCGCAAATTCATCATCGCCGATGCACCCGGGCATGAGCAGTACACGCGCAACATGGTCACTGCCGCGGCGGGCAGCCACGCCGCCGTGATCCTGGTGGACGTGACCAAACTCGACCTGAACCAACGCCCCGTGCGCCTGCTGCCACAAACGCGCCGCCACGCCTTGCTGGCGCACCGCCTGGGCGTGCCCCATCTGGTGTTTGCGGTCAACAAAATCGACGCCGTGGCCGACCCCGGCGCCGCCTGGGCCGCGGTATACGATGCGCTGCGAGCCTTCTGCGCCGACGCCGGGCTGCAGCCGGCGGCCATCTTGCCGGTGTCGGCCCTGCGCGGCGACAACGTCACCACCGCGCTGCGCAGCGCGTGGTACGACGGCCCGTCGCTGCTGCACGTGCTCGAAACCCTGCCCCTGCCGCAGCCGCCCCTGTCGTCGCCGTGGCGGCTGGCCGTGCAGTGGGTGCAGCGCACCGGCGACGGCACCGGCGAGCAGCCGCGCGTGCTGTGGGGCCGACTGGCCTGCGGCCGGGTGCACGTCGGCGCTGCGCTGCAGGTCTTCCCCAGCGGCCAGCCGGCGCGTGTGGCGGCGCTGTGGCACCACGCCGGCCGCCCCATCGAAGAAGCCGCGGCAGGCCAATCGGTGGGCGTGCAGCTCGACCGTCAGCTCGACGTCTCACGCGGCGATTGGCTGGGCGCACCCGATGCGTTGACGGGCCAGCGGCGCTTTGCCGCCACCGTCGCGTGGCTGGACACCGATGCGGCAGTGGTGGGACAGCGTTACTGGTTGCGCCATGGGCACCGCTGGGTGCAGGGGCGGATCGCCGCCATCGAGCACCGGCTCGACATTCAAACACTGCAGCCCGTCGACGTGCATGCACTCGGGGCCAACGACATCGGTCGAGCGGTGCTGGAGACGGCCGCGCCGCTGCCCCTGGTGCCGTTTCGGCACGCCGGCCCCGATGGCGGCGCGCTGATCGTCGTCGATCCGCGCACCCACCGCACGGCGGGTGCCGCCTTGGTGGAGTGACCGATGGCAACGGTGGCATTCGTCGGGGCCGGGCCGGGTGCGGCCGACCTCATCACCGTGCGCGGCGCGCGCTGGTTGGCCCGGGCCGACGTGGTGCTGGCCGACGCGCTCGCCGACCCCGCGTTGCGCGAACACGCCCCCGACGCCGACTGGATCGACGTTGGTAAGCGTGGCTATGGTCCCGCAACCGAGCAGGCCGTGATCCACGCCCTGCTGTTGCGTTATGCGGCCCGGTGTGCGTGCGTCGTGCGCCTCAAAGGTGGCGATCCCAGCGTCTTCGGGCGGCTGGAAGAAGAGCTGGCGGTGGTACGCGCCGCCGGGCACGAAACCGTTGTCGTGCCCGGCGTCACCGCGGCGCTGGCCGCCGCCGCCGACGCACAGCGGCCGCTGACCCGGCGTGGGCGCGGACGCAGCGTGGCGCTGACCACGGCCATGACGCGCGAACACGCCCTGTGTGCGGGCCGCCACGCCGACAGCGAGGTGTTTTACATGGCCGGCACACAACTGCCCGCCCTGGCGCGCCAACTGGCGGCAGCCGGTTGGCCCGCCACCACGCCGTTGAGCGTGGTCTCGCGCGCCGGCTGGCCCGATGCGATTCATACGCAGCACACGCTGGCCACGCTGGCGCAGGCCTGCGTGTTGCACCGCGGGCGACCGACCGTGGTGATCGTGGGTGCCGCCGCCAGCGCCCTGGCGCCGGCCCATGCTGGCTCGGCCGCCGCGTGGCAAGCGGCGTCGGCCAGCGCCTGAGCGGTTTTAGCGCAAACGGCCGTGCCGAGGGTGCGCGGGCGTTGCCGCCGCGGCCGCCCCGTCGGGCGCACGCGGCACGAAATCTTCCACACCGCCACCGGCACCCAACTGCACTTGGCACACGCGCAGCATGTGCTCGCGCATGCGCTGGCGCGCGCGTTGCACGCACGACTTGGCCGCGGCCAGAGTCAGACCTTTGGCGCGCGCAAAACTGCCCTGCGTCATGCCCTGCAAGTCGCATGCTTCGATGGCCTCGCGGTCTTGTGCGTCGAGCTCTTGCAACACACGCGGCAGGCACGTTTGCGCGAGCCGGTCCACCGGCGCCAGCTCGACCTCATCGAACGGCAGGGAGGCGAGCAGTTCCTCGGTCAACGGCTCGGGCGCAACGGACTGACGCTGGCGGTCGATGAGCGCGTGACGCGCCACCTCGAACAGCCAAGCGCGCGGCTGGGCCACGTGCGTCAGACGCTCGCCTTGCCGCAGCGCTTTGAGAAACACCTCTTGCAGCACGTCTTCGGCATCCTGCGGCGTGGGCAAACGCGCGACCAGCCAGCGCCGCAATTCGGCCTGATGCAGGGACCACCACTGCGACACCTCAACGGACCCGACCGACGCGCGCGACATCGCTCTTCAACCACCTAACCCCATGGGACAAGTATCGTTTGGGCGGCTCACGCGCGGCGTGGGCATCAGGGGTGCGCCGGTGCCGCTGCGCAGTCACGCAGCAGCGCGGTGGCGGCGCGGTCGAGCGCCTGTGCCCCCAAGTCGGGCAGCGTCACCGTGCACACGGGCGCAGCAGCGGCGCGCGCCAGCGCGCGCTGGTACAGCGGGTCGTAGTGCAACTGCATGAGTTCGGCAAACAAAGGTGGCAGTTGCCCCGCCAAGGCCCATGCCTGCCAGCGCGCCAGTGTCTCGTTGGACTGCAGGCCACGCAAAGCCAGCAGACGCTGCGCCAGGGCGGGCGGGTCGCGTCCCAGCCACGCATAATCCTGCAGCACCAGCGCCAGCCGCGCCGCAAACGGCACCTGCAGCAGCACGCGCGGTGCTGCTTGCAGCGCACGGGTCAAGGATTCGGGCAACTGCACCGCGCCGATCTTGCGGCTTTCGGCCTCCACCCACACCGGCCGTGCGGGGTCGAAGCGCCGCAACGCATCAACCAGCGCGGTGTCGAAGGCCTTCTGGCTGGGCTGCGGCTGCCCGTCGGGCCACGCGCCCAGGATGGAGCCGCGGTGGCGCGCCAGCGCCTCCAGATCCAGCACCTGCGCCCCGCGGGCGGCCAGGGCCTGCAGCAGCCGCGTCTTGCCACTGCCGGTCGGACCGGCGATCACCCGCCAGTCCAGCGTCGGCGGCAGGGCGTCGAGCTGCTCCACGACCCAGCGCCGGTAGCCCTTGTACCCCCCCTGCAACTGCGCCGCGGCCCAGCCGATCTGGCGCAGCCATAGGGCAAACGCGCCGCTGCGCTGCCCGCCACGCCAGCAGTACACCAGCGGGCGCCAGCCGGCCGGCCGGTCCTGCATGACGGCCTCGATGTGGCGGGCGATGTTGCGCGCCACCCAGGCGCCGCCGATGCGCCGCGCCTCGAAAGCGCCGGTCTGTTTGTACAGCGTGCCGACGATGCGGCGCTCCTCGTCGTCGAGCACCGGCAGGTTGATCGCGCCGGGCAGGTGGTCGAGCGCAAACTCCGCCGGGCTGCGGGCATCGATCAGCGTGTCGAACGCACCGATCTGATCCAGGGTGACAATATCCGGTTTGGCGGCCATGGCAAGGCTGCAAATACTGCCGTACGGCAAATGGGACGACGATGAACACCGAGACACGTGACCCGAACCGACTGACCGCCTGGGCCCACGGCGGCGGCTGCGGCTGCAAGATCGCCCCGGCGGTGCTGCAGCGGCTGTTGGCCCAGGTGCCGCCGCACCTGGCGCCCCCCGAGCTGCTGGTGGGCACGGCCACCAGCGACGACGCCGCAGTCTACCGCCTGCGCGACGACCTGGCGTTGGTGGCGACCACCGATTTTTTCACCCCGGTGGTGGACGATGCGTTCGATTTTGGCGCGATCGCGGCCACCAACGCGCTGTCGGACGTGTACGCGATGGGCGGCCAGCCGCTGCTCGCGCTGGCGCTGGTGGGCATGCCCATCCAGCAACTGCCAGAGGCGGTCATCGCCCGCGTGCTGGAAGGCGGGGCGGCGGCCTGCCGTTCGGCCGGGGTGGTGCTGGCGGGCGGCCACTCCATCGACACCGTGGAGCCGATCTACGGCCTGGCCGCCATCGGCACCGTGCACCCCGATCACGTCAAAACCAACGCCGGTGCCCGGCCGGGCGATGTGCTGGTGCTGGGCAAGCCGCTGGGGGTGGGGGTGCTGTCCGCCGCCCTCAAAAAGGGGCTGCTGGAGGCCGACGGCTATACCGAAATGCGGCGTTGGACGACCTTGCTCAACCGCGCCGGAGCGGCGCTGGGCCAGTTGAGCGGCGTGCACGCGATGACGGATGTGACCGGCTTCGGCCTGGCCGGCCACCTGCTGGAGCTGTGCCGGGCGGCCAACCTGCTGGCCCTGTTGGAGACGGCGGCGCTGCCCGTGCTGGAAATCAGCCGCACGCTGCTGCGGCAAGGCATCGCCACCGGCGCCTCGGGCCGCAACTGGGCCAGCTATGGCGACGTGGTGGACCTGTCGGCCTTGCCCGCCGCTGAGCGCGGGCTGTGGCAGACGCTGGTCACCGATCCGCAAACCAGCGGTGGCCTGCTGGTGGCGTGCGCGCCCGATGCGCTGGCGGCAGTGCAGGCGGCGTTCACTGCCGCGCAGGGCAACCCCGGCTGGGTGATCGGCCAGCTGCAGGCCCCCCCAGCGGGCATGCCGCCCGGCGTGCGCCTGCGCTGACTCAACGAGCGGCCGGGGCGCGGTTGCGGGCGGCGGGCACCCGCCGGCAACGGGTGGCGACCGCAACGGTCAGGACGCGAACGGCCACGATGGCTCCATAGTGAAGAATCAACGCAGCCACGATTATCGACACCAGCCACGGCGCAGGCCGCCTGCCCAGCGGCGGGCCACACGCGCGTCGTCTCACTCCACCGTCACGCTCTTGGCCAGGTTGCGCGGTTTGTCGACATCGGTGCCGCGCGCACACGCGGTGTGGTAGGCCAGCAGCTGCAGTGGCACCACATGCAAAATGGGGCTCAGTGGCCCATAGTGCTCGGGCATGCGGATGACGTGCACCCCGTCGTCGCTGCCGATGTGGGTGTCGGCGTCGGCCAGGACGTAGAGCACGCCGCCGCGGGCGCGCACTTCCTGCATATTGCTCTTGAGCTTTTCCAGCAGCGCATCATGGGGGGCGACGGTGACCACCGGCATGGCGTTGGTGACCAAGGCCAGCGGACCGTGTTTGAGCTCGCCGGCCGGGTAGCCTTCCGCATGGATATAGCTGATTTCCTTGAGCTTGAGCGCGCCTTCCAGCGCAATCGGGTAGTGCGGACCACGCCCCAAAAACAGGGCATGCTCTTTGGTGGCGAAGTCCTCGGCCCAGCGGATGATGGCTGGCTCCAGCGCCAGCACCGCCTGCAGCGCCACCGGCAGGTGGCGCATCGCGCGCAAGTGTCTGGCCTCCCGCTCGGCGCTCAACCGTCCCTTGGCCTGCGCCAGCGCCAACGTCAGCAAAAACAGCGCCGCCAATTGGGTGGTGAAAGCCTTGGTGCTGGCCACGCCGATTTCCACGCCCGCGCGCGTCACGTAGGCCAGCTCGCACTCGCGCACCAGGGCACTGGTGGCCACGTTGCAAATGGCCAGCGTGTTGCCCATGCCCAGCGACTGCGCGTGGCGCAGGGCGGCAAGCGTATCGGCGGTCTCGCCGCTTTGGCTGATGGCCACCACCAGCGTGCGCGCATCGGGCACGCTGTCGCGGTAGCGGTACTCACTGGCGATCTCCACCGTGGTCGGCACGCGTGCGATCGACTCCAGCCAGTAGCGTGCCACGCAACCGGCGTAGTAGCTGGTGCCGCAGGCCAGGATGAGCACGCGGTCGGTCTCGGCAAAGACGCGCCACGCGGCGCGCGAGCGCACGCCGTGGTCGTCGAACAGCTCGGGCACGATGCCCTCCACCCCCTGCAGGGTATCGGCCAGCGCCCGCGGCTGCTCGAAGATTTCTTTCTGCATAAAGTGACGGTAGGGCCCCAAAGCGATATCCTGGCTGCCCACCTGCACGGTTTTGACGGGCCGCGCGGCCGCCTCCAGCGCACGGCCGTCGGCGCCGACGATGCGGTAGCGACCGAGCGAAACATCGACCACATCGCCTTCCGCCAAAAAAACGATGCGGTCGGTCACGCCGGCCAGTGCCAGCGCGTCACTGGCCAGATAGTGGGCCGCGGGGCCGTCGAGCGCCGCGCCGATGCCCAGGACCAGGGGCGAGCCGGCACGCGCGCCCACCAAGCGCTGCGGCTCGTCGTGATGCAACACCGCGATCGCGTACGCCCCGTGCAGGCGGGCGGTGGCCGCGCGCACCGCCTCCAGCAGGTCGCCCTCATACACGCTGTCGATCAGGTGCGCGATGACTTCGGTGTCGGTCTGGCTCTCGAACACATAGCCGCGGGCCTGCAGCTCGCCGCGCAAGGCCTCGTGGTTTTCGATGATGCCGTTGTGCACCAAAGCGACGCGGGCTGGCCGCTCACCCACGCGTACCCCCGGCCCACAGCTCACGTGCGGGTGCGCGTTGTGCACGGCGGGCGCGCCGTGCGTGGCCCAGCGCGTGTGGGCAATGCCCGTGGCCGCGCGCAATCCGTCGGCCAGCACCTGCGCCTGCAACTCGGCCACGCGTGCGGTGCTGCGCGCGCGCACCAAGCCGCCGCTGCGCACGACGCCATCCAACGGGCCCGCCATGTGCACCGCCAAACCGCACGAGTCATATCCCCGGTACTCTAGCCGCTGCAATCCCTGCACCAGCGTCGGCACCACATCGCCACTGCTCACCGCCCCGACAATGCCACACATCGCACCGCTCTCCCACGTATCTCTGGTGGATGCCGAGCGTACGACAAAGAAACAAACTTTGGATTTCAAATATCGATACCTTGTGAAATAAAATTACTCCCCAGCGTTGATATCGATATTGATTTCATAATCACCGTCATCGTGAAACTAGATGACACCGATCTGTGCCTGCTGGCCGAGCTGCAACGTGACGCCGCCGCGCCCCTGGCGACACTGGCGGTGCGCTGCCGGGTCTCGGCACCGACGGTGCTGCGCCGCATACGGCGGCTGGAGCAGGCCGGGCTGATCGAACACCGCGTGGCGATCCTGCACCCGCAGCGGCTGGCCGCTGCCGTGGGCGAAGGGCTACAGGCCATCGTGGAGCTGACGCTGGAGCGTCAAGGGGCCGAGTTCTTGCAGGCGTTCGAAGCGCTGGCCGTGGCCGACCCGGCCGTGCAACAGTGCTACCGGGTCAGCGCGGGGCCCGACTTCGTGCTGGTGGTGGCGGTGCGCACCATGGCCGAGTACCAAGCGCTGGCCCAACGCCTGTTCACTGCCCACGACAATGTGCGCACCGTCAAGGCCTATTTTTGCGTGCACCGTGCCAAGTTCGACACCCGGCTGCCACTGCCGAGCACGGCGGCGGCAGCGGGGGAATCCGGCGCCACCGCCGGCCAGCGCTGAGGCCGCCCCCAGCGGGCCTTGGGTTGGCCCCACCACACACGCCCCTCTGGATCCGATCCCTGCTGACGTATGATCTATGGCCATCGGATTGCCGAGGAGGCGCTGCATGGTCCGCTTGTTTCCTTCCGTCGTGCGAGCAGGGCTTGCCCTCGTGCTTGCGCTGGCGACGCTGACGGTTTACGCCCAAGAGCTGGTCAGCGTGCGCGTGCCCACCGCCAACCTGCGTGCGGGCCCGGGCACCGCCAGCGAAGTGCGGTGGCAGCTGCGCCAGGGCTACCCGCTGCTGGTGCTGCAGCGCCAGGGTGATTGGTTGCAGGTGCGCGACTTCGAAGGCGATGAAGGCTGGATCGCGGCCCGTCTGACCGACACACGGCGCCACCACGTGGTGCGGGTGCGCGTGCTCAACCTGCGCAGCGGCCCCGGCCTCGAATGGCAGGTGGTGGGACACGCACGCTATGGCGATGTGCTGGCCACCGTGCGACGCCAAGGCGACTGGGTACAGCTGCGCGCACCCAGTGGCAGCGGCACGGTCTGGGCCGCCAGCGACCACCTGTGGGGATGGTGAGACGGCAGCGCCGCCGGGGCACGCGGCCGCGCCTCGTCAATCGCGCCGTTTGACGGGCCGCTGCCAGTTGGGTATCGACACCGCTTTGGCGCGCGCCACCGTCAAGGCGCCGGGCGGCGTATCCTTGGTCACCGTGCTGCCCGCGCCGATGGTTCCGCCCGCGCCCAGCGTCACCGGCGCTACCAGCACACAGTTACTGCCCACGTGCACATCGGCCTCGATGACGGTGCGGTGCTTGTTGGCGCCGTCGTAATTGGCGGTGATGCTGCCCGCGCCATAGTTGACGCGCTCGCCCACCGTGGCGTCGCCCAGGTAGGCCAGGTGGTTGGCCTTGGCGCCCGCCGCCAGGGTCGTGTTCTTGACTTCGACGAAGTTGCCGATGTGCACCTGCGGCCCCAGTCGCGTGCCCGGACGCAGGCGCGCAAACGGCCCCACGCGCGCTGCGGCGCCGACCACCACCGGTTGGCCCGCGCCATCGATGTGCGTGAAGGGGTGAACGACGGCGCCCGCCTCGATCACCGCATCGGCAATGACACAGTGGGCGCCGATACGCACCCCGTCGCCCAGCACCACCCGGCCTTCGAACACGCAATTGACGTCGATCTCGACATCCTGCCCGCACACCAGCTCACCGCGCACGTCCAGACGCGCCGGGTCCGCCAGACGCACCCCGTGCGCCAGCAACGTCTGCGCCACACGACGCTGATGGGCCCGCTCCAGCTCGGCCAGCTGCGCCGGGCTGTTGACGCCGGCCACCTCGATGGGGTCGGTGATGCGGTGCGCCACCACCGGCGTGCCATCGGCGACGGCGTGGCGCACCACGTCCGTCAGGTAATACTCGCCCTGCGCGTTGCGGTTGTCCAACCGCGCCAACCAGGCACGCAGCCGCGCCGTGGGCGCCGCCATGATGCCGCTGTACACCTCGGTGATCTGGCGTTGCGCCACGCTGGCGTCTTTTTCCTCGACGATGCCACACACCGCGCCGGCAGCGTCACGCAGCACGCGGCCATACCCGTGCGGATCGGGCAGATCCACGGTCAGCAACGCCAGCGCCTGCGGCCCGCCTGCGGCCTGGGCGGCCAGTAGGGCCTGCAGCGTCTCGGGCCGCGTCAACGGCACGTCGCCCGACAACACCAAGGTCAAGCCGTCGTCGGCTAAGCATGGCAGCGCCTGCTGCACCGCGTGCCCGGTGCCCAGCTGCGGGCTCTGGCGCACGGCTTGCACGGACAACCCATGCGCCAAGGCGGGCAAGGCGGCTTCCACCGCCTCGGCCTGGTGACCGGTGACGACCACACAGGTGCGTGCCTGCACACCGCGCGCCGCCGCCAACACGTGGCCCAGCAGGGGCTGCCCCGCCAGCCGGTGCAATACCTTGGGGTGCGCGCTTTTCATGCGCGTCCCCTTGCCGGCGGCCAGTATCACGACGTCCACGGGCTGGGACATGGTTCCTCCTATCGTTTGGGGTCGAATGATCACATCCGGCGCCATTATCGACGCCGCCCTGCCCATACCCCGGACGGCGCCTACCCTGCCCGCGCTGGCGGCCGGCCGAACCGCTGGTGCCAACGCGACGGCGTGCATGGCGGCCCTTGTGCCCGTTGTGCGCCTGCCGTATCGTTGGCGGCATGAGCAACGTCTGCGCCTCGACGCCGCCCGGCGGCGCCACCCACGCCACCCCTGCCACGGTCACCGATCGGCCCGATGGCGGCCACCCGCCGCTGCGCTTTGCCGTGTTTGGCGCCGGCGCGGTGGGCACGTATTACGGCGCCCTGCTGGCGCGTGCCGGCTTCACGGTGACGCTGATCGGCCGCCCCGACCACGTCGCCGCGATCCAGGCACACGGCGTGCAACTGCTCACCGCCGAGGGGTCGATGCACATTGCGGTGGCAGCCCGCACCGAAGCCGCCGCCGTCGCCGACGCCGACGTGGTGCTGGTGTGCGTCAAGTCGGGCGACACCGAAGCCGCCGCCCGTGCCATCGCCGCCCATCTGACGCCGCAGGCGGTGGTACTGAGCCTGCAAAACGGCGTGGACAACGCCGCACTGCTGTCGCGCATTCTCGGGCGCCCCGCCGTGCCGGTGGCGGTGTATGTGGCGGTGGGCCTGGAAGGCCCGGGCGTGGTGCGTCACCACGGCCGTGGTGACTTGGTGTTGGCGCCCTTTCCGCAAGCACCGCAGGTGTTGGCGGCACTGGCCGCCGCGGGCATCCCGGCGGCGGTATCGGACGCTGTGCCGCAGGCGCTGTGGACGAAGCTGGTGATCAACTGCGCCTACAACGCCCTGTCGGCCATCACCGCGCGCCCCTACGGCTGGCTGTGGGCGCAGGACGGCGTGCCCGCGCTGCTGCAACAGGTGGTGCGCGAGTGCGTGGCGGTCGCGGCCGCCGAAGGCATCGTACTCGACGCAGCGGCGCTGGACACGCAGGTGCAGCATATCGCCCACTCGATGGCCACCCAGCGCTCCTCCACCGCGCACGACCTGCTGCGCGGCCGCCGCACCGAAATCGATCACCTCAACGGCGCCGTGGTGGCGCGCGCCCGCGCCCACGGCCTCAGCGCCCCTGCCAATCAAACCCTACACACCCTGGTTCGCCTGCTCGAACACGGCCGCGGCGCCTGAGTGCGCCGCGCGCAGCGCCCGAGCTGCGACAATCACGGGTCATGCAAGACACCTACGTCCTGACCCTGTCCTGCCAGGACAAGCCTGGCATCGTGCACGCCGTCTCCGGCTTTTTGTTGCAGTGGGGCGGCAATATCGAAGAGGCGGCGCAGTTCAACGACCGCGACTCCGGGCGCTTTTTCATGCGCGTGCAGTTCACCTGCCCCGGCCACGACACCGAGGCGCTGCGCGCCGCGCTGCACGACTTCGGTCGGCAGCACGCCATGCACTGCGCCCTGCACCCCTGGGGTGAGCCGATGCGCACCGTGATCTTCGTCAGCCAGCAGGGCCACTGCCTCAACGACCTGCTGTTTCGCTACAAAAGCGGTCTGCTGCGGCTCGACATTCGCGCCATCATCAGCAACCACCGCGACTTCTACCAACTGGCCGCGAGCTACGACATTCCGTTCCATCACATTCCGGTCAGCGCCGCCACCAAGGCGCAGGCCGAGGCGCGTCAGCTCGACATCATCGAGCAAGAGCAGGCCGAACTCGTCGTGCTGGCGCGCTATATGCAAATCCTGTCCGACGGCATGTGTGAGCGGCTGGCCGGGCGCGCCATCAACATCCACCACAGCTTCCTGCCCAGCTTCAAGGGCGCCAAACCCTACTATCAGGCGCACGAGCGCGGGGTCAAGCTGATCGGCGCAACCGCCCACTACGTCACGGCCGACCTGGACGAAGGCCCGATCATCGAGCAGGACGTGGCGCGCGTGGACCACAGCATGACGGTGGAGGATCTGGCCGCCATCGGCCGCGACACCGAAAGTCAGGTGCTGGCGCGCGCCGTCAAGTGGCACAGTGAGCACCGCGTGCTGCTCAATGGCCAGCGCACGGTGGTCTTCCGCTAAAACCGATGGCAGCGCGCATCCCACCCATTCAGTGCTTGCTGACCTTCGAAGCACTGGCGCGCCTGCGCAGCGTCACGCAAGCCGCCGATGAACTGTGTGTCACCCCCAGCGCGGTCAGCCATCGCATCCGCCAGCTGGAGGAACAGCTGGGCGTGAAGCTGTTCGGGCGGGCCGACTTTTCCCTCACCACCGAAGGCAGCGAATACCTGGCCCAGGTGCGCGAGGCGCTGGCGGCCTTACAGCGTTTCCCCAGCCGCGGCGCCACGCCGGGGCGGCGCAAGCTGCGCCTGGCGGTCACGCCCACCTTCGCGCGCTCGATTCTGATGCCGCGCCTGCGCCACTTCGCCGAGGCTTACCCCGAGATCGACCTGACGCTGCAGGTCAGCATTCCGCTGCTGGACGTGGTGGCCGAGGACGCCGACCTGACGATTCGCTTTGGCACCGGGCGCTACCAGGACGTGGAGTTCACCTGCATCCTCAAAGACGAGGTCACGCCCCTGGCTTCGCCCGCCTTCGTGCGCGAGCACGGGCCGTTCGAGCGTCCGGAAGACCTGGACGGCGTGCCGCTGCTGCGCAGCCCACTGGAGCCGTGGCGCACCTGGTTTGCCGCGCACCATCTGGACTGGCCCGAACCCACCGACGGCTCGCAGTTCAACGACATCGGGCTGATGTGCGACGGCGCCGCCGCCGGCATGGGCGTGGCGCTGGTGCGGCTCAAGCTCGGCGCACCGTGGCTGGAAAACGGCACGCTGGTGCGGCTGTATCCGCACACCGTGCCCAGCCCGCACGCGCACTACCTGTGCTGGCGCGCCGGGGCGATGGAGCGCTGGGAGTGCGCCACCTTCGCCGCCTGGTTGCGGCAAGCGGTGGCTTAGTCTCGCGAGCGACAAACGCAGAGGGCAGTTGCAGACCATCTCTGGCGCACACGACGGTCGTCCTTGCGAGCTCGCGCGGGGTGGCCCGCGTGGCACCGTTCCCGGCGCACGCAGCAGCCTCCCCCGCGACCGCGTCCGCGCGCGGCCGATCGCCTTATTCGATGCGGATGCGCTTGCCGGCCACCGCCACTTTCTTCGGCAGCGTCAGCGTCAACACGCCGTTTTCGAACTTGGCGCTAGCCGCGCCTTCGTCCACATCGCCCGGCAGGGCGAAGCTGCGCGATACGGCGCCGAAGTAGCGCTCGCTGTGCAGCACCTTCTCACCCTCGCGCTTGACGTCCTCTTGCTTGACTTCGGCGCTGATGGTGACCACGTTGTTGTCCACTGTGACGTGGATCGCGTCCTTGTTGACACCCGGCATCTCGGCCGAGATGGTGTAGGCGTTGTCGGACTCGGTGATATCGACCTTGATCTGCTGCGGCAGCGGGTCGCCATGCAGCGGCCGGATGTAGAAACCCGGCGCCAGATCGCGGAAAAACTCGTCAAACAGGCTCATGCGGCGCGGAATCAGGTTGCTCATGGGTGCATTCTCCTTGGCTGAACCGTGGAGGCATTTCCGAACCGTCAGCCGCCGCCTCCACATCGGCGCCGACGGCCAGCATGTCGTGCTCTGTCCCCGAGATGAGGATGGGCTGCGGCCCTTTCAAGAGCCTGCGGCCGTTGGGTGGCGCGCGTGGGCGCGCATCCTGGGCCCGCTGCACCGCAGGCACGCCACGATGCCGCCTGCGCTCGCAGCCGACTTTGATCCAGCGCAAAAGACCCGCGCCTTGCGCCGGCGTCCAACGGCGCTGCGCGATTTTTCGCCGGACCAGCGTCGTGCAGGCGTTCGTTGAACGCACGTCACATGACGCTGCGCTTTTTTTTCACCCATCGACAGCGCTCCTGCCCTACACTGTGCCCATGAGCCTGCTCGATGCCACCGCCCACGACGCCGCCGAGCGCGCCGCCCGCCAAGCCGAGGTGGTGCGCGCGCTGGCCGCCGTCCTGCCGCCGCACGCGCTGTTGTGGACGGCGGAAGAGACCACACCCTACGAATGCGATGGACTGACCGCTTACCGCCAGCGGCCGCTGGCGGTGGCCCTGCCGGAAACCGAAGACCAGGTGCAGGCGGTGCTGCGTGCCTGCCACGCGCTGCAGGTGCCGGTGGTGGCGCGCGGCGCCGGTACCGGCCTGTCGGGCGGAGCCATGCCGCACCCACTGGGCGTGACGCTGTCGCTGGCCAAGTTCAACCGCATCGTGCGCATCGATCCACTGGCGCAGACCGCCGTGGTACAAGCCGGCGTGCGCAATTTGGCCATCAGCGAGGCGGCGGCGGCTTACGGTTTGTACTATGCCCCCGACCCGAGCAGCCAGATCGCCTGCACCATCGGCGGCAACGTGGCCGAAAACTCCGGCGGCGTGCATTGCCTCAAATATGGCTTGACGCTGCACAACGTGCTCAAGGTGCGCGGCTTTTTGGCCGATGGTGAGCCCATCACCTTCGGCGGCGACGCGTTGGACGCACCCGGTTTGGATTTACTGCCGCTGGTGGTCGGCTCCGAAGGCATGTTGGCGGTGGTGCTGGAAGTGACCGTGCGCCTGCTGCCGCGGCCGCAGCTGGCGCGCTGCATCATGGCCAGTTTTGCCGACGTGCGCAGTGCCGGTGAAGCGGTGGCGGCGGTGATCGCCGCCGGCATCATCCCGGCGGGGCTGGAAATGATGGACAAGCCGATGACGGCAGCGGTGGAGGACTTCGTGCACGCCGGCTACGACCTGGACGCCGCCGCCATCTTGCTGTGCGAATCCGACGGCACCCCCGAGGAGGTGGCCGAGGAAATCGAACGCATGAGCGCCGTGCTGCGCGCCGCCGGCGCCACGCGCATCGCCGTCAGCCGCGACGAGGCCGAGCGGCTGCGCTTCTGGAGCGGACGCAAAAACGCCTTTCCAGCCAGCGGGCGCATCAGCCCTGACTACATGTGCATGGATTCCACCATCCCGCGCAAACGGCTGGCCGACATCCTGCAGGCCATCGCCTCAATGGAGCAACGCTACGGGCTGCGCTGCGTCAACGTCTTTCACGCCGGCGACGGCAATCTGCACCCACTGATTTTGTTCGACGCCAACGACCCCGACCAACTGGCGCGGGCCGAGCGCTTCGGCGCCGACATCCTGGAGACCAGCGTCGCCATGGGCGGCACGATCACCGGCGAGCACGGCGTGGGCGTCGAAAAGCTCAACAGCATGTGCGTGCAATTCAGCCCCGAAGAGCGCGCGCAGATGATTGCCGTCAAGCACGCGTTCGACCCGGACGGGCGGCTCAACCCCGGCAAGGTGATCCCCACCCAGCACCGCTGCGCCGAGTACGGCCGCATGCTGGTGCGCGGCGGGCAGATACCGCATCCCGAATTGCCGCGCTTCTGAAAAAGCGTTGCGGGCGCGTGCCATGCGCTACAGTTGCAGCCATGCAGCCGCTGCCGCGCGACCCATGGCCCACCCACCTGCCCGCCGCGTTTTTCGACGCGCTCGATAGCGCCGACCCGGCCGCCGCGGCGCTGGCTGCCACAGGCCCGAGCGGCGATGAGACCTGGTGGCAAGCCTTGGTGCACGCCCTGCCCGACGGCGTGTTGGCGCTGGACATGCAATTGCGCTGCCGCTGCGCCAACCCGGCGCTGCAGCCGCTGCTACGGCCTGGTGTGACGTGGCAGACCATCGTGGGACAGTCGTGGCACGACGTGCTGGCCGACGGCGTGCTCGACGCGCTGCTGCCGTGGGTGGCGCTGGCCCAGGGTGGAGAGGCGGGACAGACCACACTGCGATGGCCAGCCGACGACACCGCCCCCCCTTGGACACTGAACGTGCGCCCGCTTTGGGACGTGCGCGGCGCAGCGACGGGTGTACTGGTGCTGGCCCGCCCGGACACCCATGCGCACGCCATGCAGGCCGCCGCCGCGCGCGAGCACGAACTGCGCACGCGCTTGCAGCAGCAAGACGCGGCGCTGGCCACGCAGCAGGCACGCTGGCAGGCGCTGTCCAGCGCGTTGCGTGACGCCGCCATCGTCTTTCTGGACCCCGCCGGCCGCATCAGCGATTGGCCGCCCAGCGCCGAACGCCTGCTTGGTTACCCGGCCGCGGCCGTCGTGGGCGTGGACACCACCGCGGCCGACAGCGCTGCGCCGCAGCCGCTGCCGCCCGACACCCCGCAGGCCCTGGAGCGCGCCGCGCTGCTTGGCCAGGCCGAGTCGACCGGCTGGCTGGCGCGCGCCGACGGCACACAACTGTGGGCCCATATCGTCTACACGGCCTTGCATGACGCCGATGGCCAGCCGCTGGGCACCGCCTGCCTGGTGCGCGATATGAGTGCGGTGCACCGGCTCGAAGCGCTGCTGCGCGAGCTCAACCAGGGACTGGAACGCCAAGTGCAGGAACGCACGCAAGCGCTGCAGGCCGCACTGCACGACCTCGAAGCCTTCGCCTACTCCGTCTCGCACGACCTGCGTGCGCCGCTGCGCCACATCACCGCCTACCTGGGTTTGTTGCGCGAAGATCTCGGCGTCCCCGTGTCCGACGCGGTGCAGGAGGATCTGGCCACCATCGACGAGGCGGCCGCGCGCATGGGGCAACTGATCGAGGGCCTGTTGGCTTTTGCGCGGCTGGGGCGCGCGGCGCTGCAGCGCCAGCCCGTGCCGATGTTGGATTTGTTGCTCAGCAGCATCAACCGCGTCCAGCACGACCCGGCGCTGCGACGCGCGCCCGGGGAGTACGAACTGCACCTGCCGGCCACGCTGCCCGTGGTCGACGGCGATCCGCTGCTGCTGTCGCAGGTGTGGGACAACCTGCTCGGCAACGCCTTCAAATACAGCCGTCCGCGTCACCCTGCGGTCATCCAGGTCGAAGGCGGCGTCCAGCCCGCTGCTGGCGGTGGCCAGGAGGCGATCTTTCGCGTGCGCGACAACGGGGTTGGCTTCGACGACCGTCACGCCTCCAACCTGTTCGGCGTCTTTCAGCGCCTGCACCGCCCGCAGGAATTCGAAGGCACCGGCATCGGGCTGGCCCTGTGTCGGCGCATCGTCGAGCGGCACGGTGGGCGCATCGGCGCGACCGCTCGCCCCGACGCCGGCGCCACCTTCTGGTTTACGCTGCCACTGGCCAGCACCGCCTCGGCTTGAGTGCGTCCCGCTCCGCTGCCCTTGCTGCCCCATCCATCGATGTCGCTGCTCGACGCCTCCACCACCGCCGCCGCCCTGCCCTACCCCCGGCTGGTGCAGGCCGTGGAGGCGCTGCTGCGCGACGACGACGTCCAGGTACCGGCGCGCCTGGTCCACCCCCTGCCCAGTGGTGGCAGTTTGTTCGTCATGCCGGCGACCGACACGCGACTGGCCGTCGTCAAACTGATCACCTTCGTGCCCGACAACCCGTCCCATGGCCGCCCCGCGATCCACGGCGACGTCATCGTCTTCGATGCGCGCAGCGGGCTGCGCCGCTGCGTCCTCGATGGTCCCACGGTGACGGCGCGTCGCACCGCGGCCGTCACCGTGGCCGCGGCACGCCGACTCGCTGCCTGCCCGGCCGGCCCACTGTTGATCGTGGGCGCTGGCGTGCAAGGGCGCGCCCATCTGGAGGCCTTCGTCACCGCGCTTGGTGTGCAGCAGGTCAGCATCGCCTCGCGCAACACCCAAAGCGCCGCGGCGCTGGCCGCACATGCCGCCGCCTTGGGGGCGCGAGCCCGCGTGGTGGACGAGCCCAACGCGGCCCTGGCCGACCATCCGCTGGTCGTCAGCTGCACCACCGCGCACGGCGTGGTGCTGGACGCGTCGCCCCGCCGAGACGCCTTCGTGGCGGCGATCGGCGCCTTCACACCGCAGATGATCGAATGGGCACCTGCGGTCGTGCGCGCCATCGCCGCCGACGGCACCATCGTGGTGGACACGCGCGACGCCGACCACGAGGCCGGCGACCTGCTGCAAGCCGGGGTCGACGTGGCCGCCTGGCCCACCCTGGGCGACGTGATCCGCGACACCCCCCTGTGGCGCCAGCAGCAAGGCAAGCGCCCGGTATTTTTCAAAAGCTGCGGCTGGGCGGGCTGGGACTTGGCCGCCGCACGCTGCGCAGTACCGCCCCTGGCGCACGCAGCGGATGGACGCTCGGGATGAGGCGAGCGCCCCGCCACCCGCTGCATCCAACCCCCGTTATTTCCCGTTGGCACGGACTGCACCCGTCGCCGCCAACCCACGACACAGGAGATTCGATCATGGTGCAACGCTTCGACGTCGGCGCACGCCTGTCGGAGATGGCCATCCACAACGGCACGGTCTATCTGGCCGGTCAGGTGCCAGACGATCCGACCCAGGACATCGAGGACCAAACCCGCCAGGTGCTGGGCATGATCGATGCGCTGCTGGCGCGCGCCGGCACCGACAAGACCCGGCTGCTGATGGTGCAGATCTTCCTGGCCGATCTGGCCGACTTCGACGCCATGAACCGCGTCTGGGACGCCTGGGTGCCCGCCGGCCACACGCCGCCACGCGCCACCGTTGAAGCCAAACTGGCCGACCCGCGCTGGAAGATCGAAATCGTCGCCACCGCGGCGCTCTGATGCCACGCGCGGGCCCGTACCGCGCAGCGACGCTGCCCGGGCCGCGACCCACACTCCGATCCCCCCATCGGCAACCGCACCAGCACACCGTCGGGCACACCGTCGGTGCACCCACTCAACGGTAGGTGCGCAGGTGGATACTGGTTTCGCTGCTGTGGATGCCCTTGATGAGCCGAATGCGCTCCAGGATATCCGAGAGCTCGTGCATCGATGTGGCCTCCAATTCGGCCAACAGGTCCCAGCGGCCGTTGGTATCGTGGAGTTTGACCACGCCCGGCTCACCCAACAGGCTGGCGATCACGGCGCGCGTCTGGTTGCCCTCCACCAAAATGCTCATCCAGGCGCGTGTCGTGTCTCGGATGATTCGTTGACTGGACGACGCCGTGGTTTACTGTTGGCCCGAGAGGTCATGCTGGAGCTGAAACGATGCATCTGAGGCTGCACAAGAACGTCACCACGGGTAGTGTGCTGACTTGTGTGCAAAATCGCCTGGGGTAGTAAGCGGGCGGGTGGTCATGGTAAGAGGTTGATTGCGAGATCGACCTTGAACCCTGAAGGAGGGCAAACCATGACCACGAGCAAGCA
>NZ_VJON01000024.1 GCF_007556685.1 Tepidimonas charontis
ATGCTTGCTCGTGGTCATGGTTTGCCCTCCTTCAGGGTTCAAGGTCGATCTCGCAATCAACCTCTTACCATGACCACCCGCCCGCTTACTACCCCAGGCGATTTTGCACACAAGTCAGCACACTACCGCCTCGGCCAAGCTGCTCAATACCACCTCCAACGTGGCGGCGGTGGCGCTGTTTGCCTGGAAAGGGCACGTGTGGTGGCACTATGGGGCCGCGATGGCGCTGGCCAACGTGGCCGGCAGCCTGCTGGGCGCGCGCCTGGCGATCAAGCACGGGGCCGGCTTCGTGCGCGGGGTGTTTTTGCTGGTGGTGACGGCGTTGATCGCCAAGACCGCCTGGGACGCCTACGGTGCCGTGCTTTGAATGGGTGGCGGCCAGGGTACGTCGGCGATTCGGCGCGGGGTGCCGATGGGAGCGGCGCTTTGGCCGCGCTGGGTGGCGGCGATGTCGTCTTCGCTCGGGTACAGGCCCAGCAGCAGATAGTCGAACACCCGGCGCGCGATGGGGGCGGCGTGGGCGGCGCCAAAGCCGGCGTTTTCCACGATGACGGCCAGCGCGTAGCGCGGCGCCTCGGCGGGGGCGAAGGCCACGTATAGGGAGTGGTCGCGTTGAAATTCAGCCAAGCGGCGTGCATCGTATTTTTCGCGCTGGCCGATGGTGACGGCTTGCGCCGTGCCGGTTTTGCCGCCGCTGCGGTAGGGTGCGCCGGCAAAGGCGCGCGCCGAGGTGCCTTCGATGGGCACTGCCGCCATCGCCTCCAGCACCACCTGGATGTTTTCGGGGCGCAGCGCCAGCCGCTGGCCCGCCGGTGGCACGCGCGTGGCGGGCGCCGCGGACTCGGCCCCGGGCGCTTGCGTGTCCATCACCACGTGCGGGGTGGGCCGCTGGCCACCGGCGGCCAGCGTGGCCATCGCGGTGGCCAGCTGCAGCATCGTGAAGCTGTTGTAGCCTTGACCGATGCCCAGTGAAATCGTCTCACCCGGATGCCAGCGTTGCTGCTCGGCGCGGCGGTAAGTGGCGCGTTTCCAAGCCGGGCTCGGCAGCACACCACGCGCTTCGCCCGGCAGGTCGATGCCGGTGAGCTGGCCAAAGCCCAAAGGGGCCATGAAATCGTGGATGGCCTGCACCCCCATCTCATGCGCCAAGGTGTAGTAGTACACATTGCTGGACAGTACGATGCTGCGCCGCAGGTCCACCGGGCCCAGGGCGGTCTCACCATGGCTGCGAAAGCGGTGATTGCCCAGGACCCAGTAGCCGGGGTCGTTGACGACGGTCTGCGGCGTGCGCAGACCCAGCTCCAGCGCCGCCAGCGCCATGAACGGCTTGTAGGTGGACCCGGGCGGATAGGTGCCGCGCAGCGCGCGGTTGAACAGCGGCCGCTCGGGCGCGTCGTTGAGGCTGCGCCAGGTGTCGGCGTCGATGCCATCGACGAACAGGTTGGGATCAAAACTCGGCATGCTCACCAGCGCCAGCACCTCGCCGCTGTGCACGTCCAGCGCCACCAGTGCGCCACGCCGCTGGCCGTACAGGCGCTCCACCAGATGCTGCAGCCGAATGTCCAGCGACAGGCGCACGGTCTCGCCCGGCTGCGGCGGCGTCATGTCCAGGCGGCGCACCGCCCGCCCCGTGGCCGACGTTTCCAGGCGCTCGAAGCCGGTGCGTCCATGCAAGCGCTCCTCCTGGGCCGCCTCCACGCCCAGTTTGCCGATGTGCGTGCTGCCGCGGTAGTTGGCCACGCGTTCCTCGGGCCAGTCTTCCATCGCCTCCCGATCGCGCTGGCTGATGCGGCCGATGTAGCCAATGACGTGCGCCGCGGTCGGCCCCAAAGGGTAACGCCGCTGTTGGCGCGCCTGGATGTCCACCCCAGGCAAAGCCCACAGGTGTGCGGCCACGCGTGCCATCTCGTCTTCGCTCAGCCGGGTTTTCAGCGGTATCGACTCGTGGCGCTTGGACTCGGCCAACAAGCGCCGGAAGCGCTGCAGGTCGCGCGGGGTCAGCGTCACCAGTTCGCCAAGTCGCTGCAGCGTTGCGTCCAGATCGGGCGTGCGCGCCGGCACGACCTCCAGCGCAAACACCGGCAGATTTTCCGCCAGCACGATGCCGTGGCGGTCGACGATGCGCCCGCGCGGCGGCACGATGGGTACCACGGCGGTGCGGTTGCCCTCGGCTTGTTGCGTGTAGCGTTCGTGCTCGCGCACCTGCAGATGCCAGGCCCGCAGCGCCAACAACGCCAGGGCTGCGACCACCGCCGCCAGCGCCAGCCAGGCGCGCCAGCGAAAGCGCACGATGCGCAGATCGGTGTCGTGAACAGCGGCCATCGGGCAACGCTCACAGTGGGCGCGTCTCGTCCGGGTCGGGCGCGCGGCGTTGCGGCGCCAGCAACACCCAGGTGGCGGGTGCCCACAGCAGGGCCGTCAACACCGGCGCCAACGCCAGCGCCAACGGTGGCTCGCCATGGCCGGCGAGCCACCGCACCAGGGCCTGTACCGCGGTGGCCACCAGAAACAGCGGCAGCACGTGCAAGGTCTGGCCACGCAGGCCAAACCACGGCACGCGCCGGTGCAAGGCCACGGCCAAATAGCCCATGATCGTGTAGGCCAATGCGTGCTGCCCCAACAGCACCCCTTGGTGCACGTCCACCAGCAAGCCTGCCACGAAGGCCACCCCCACGCCGATACGCAGCGGTTGGTGGATGGTCCAAAACACCAAGGTCAGCGCCATCCAGTCGGGCAGCCAAGGGGCCGCCGTGAGTTGCCCCTGGGCCATCTGCACGGCCAGTGCCGCCACCAGCGAGCCCCACACGAAGGCGGGGTTGGCCGGCAGCAGTAAGGTCTGTCCGCGAGGTAGCATCATGGCCGGCTCTCTGGTGCCGGGGGTTGCCCGTCGGTGGACGGCAGGCGCAGTACCAGCACGTGCTGGGCGTCACCCACGCGTGCCGCCGGCTGTGCCTGAACGTCGGCGAATCCCTCGCCGCCAGCAGTGCCAACATGGCTGATGGTGCCCACCGGTAGCCCCGGTGGGTACACACCGTCGAGCCCGCTGGTGACCAGCACGTCGCCCACCTCGGTGGGGGTGTGCAGGGGCACGAAGCGCAGCGCCAGCGCGGGCACCTCGCGTTGGCCCGTGCCATAGGCCAAATGGCGCTCGCCGGTGCGGGTATTGAGCACTGGCACCGCCAGTTGACGGTGGATCAGCAGCGTGACTTCGCTGGTGGCGGGGTACACACGGGTGACCTGCCCCAGCACGCCGAAGCCATCCAGCACCGGCGCCCCCAACGAGACCCCGTGTAGACGGCCACGGTCGATCACCACGCCGGGTACATAAGGGTCGGGCAGCACATGCAAAACCTCGGCTGCCAGTGCCGTGGGTGCGCTGCGCTCGCGCAGTTGCAGCAAGCGCCGCAGCGCCCGATTTTCCTGCGCCAGGTATTCCACCAGGCCCGCCCGTTCGGCTTGCTGCATCAGCAAAGCGCGCGCTTCTTGCGCGTCGCGCTGGGCGGCCTCCAGTGTGGTGAAATAGTGTCCGGCCCACTGCAGCGCGCGCACCGGCTGCAGCACCACCCACTGCACCGGCGTCAGCGCCAGCGCCAGTGCGCTGCGCACAGGCGCGGCCCACTGCAGGCGGGCGTCCACCACCATCAGCAACACCGCCAAGGCGCTGAGCAACCACAATTTGGTGCGCGCCGGTGTGCCCTGCTTGAAGAAGGGCGGGGGGGTGCGATCGACGGTGCCCAGCGGCATGGCAGTGCGCGCGGTTGCGGCCGGCGTGGCGCGGGGCCGAGCGGCGCCTTATTCGTGGGTGAAGATACTCTGCCCGAGTCGATCCATCTGCTCCAACGCGGTGCCGCAGCCGCGCACCACACAGGTCAGCGGGTCTTCGGCCACGAACACCGGCAGTCCGGTTTCTTCGTTGAGCAAGCGGTCGAGGTCGCGCAGCAGCGCGCCGCCGCCGGTCAGCATCATGCCGCGATCAGCGATATCGGCGCCCAGCTCCGGCGGCGTTTGTTCCAGCGCCGTCTTGACGGCGCTGACGATATTGTTGATCGGGTCGGTCAGCGCCTCCAGCACCTCGTTGGAGCTGATGGTGAAGCTGCGTGGCACGCCTTCGGCGAGGTTGCGCCCCTTGACCTCCATCTCCTTGACTTCCGATCCAGGGAAGGCGCTGCCGATGGTCTTTTTGATCAGCTCGGCGGTGGGCTCGCCGATCAGCATGCCGTAGTTGCGGCGGATGTAGTTGATGATGGCCTCATCGAACTTGTCGCCGCCGACGCGCACGCTGCCCTTGTAGACCATGCCGCCCAAGCTGATGACGCCGACTTCGGTGGTGCCGCCGCCGATGTCCACCACCATCGAGCCGGCGGCCTCGGCCACCGGCAGCCCGGCACCGATCGCCGCGGCCATCGGTTCCTCGATCAGGTAGACCTCCGAGGCACCGGCGCCCAGCGCCGACTCGCGGATGGCGCGCCGCTCCACCTGGGTGGAGCCGCAGGGCACGCAGATGATGATGCGCGGGCTCGGGCGCAGCATCGAGCGCGGGTGCACCATCTTGATGAACTGCTTGAGCATCTGCTCGGTGACGGTGAAGTCGGCGATCACGCCGTCCTTCATCGGGCGGATGGCTTCGATGTTGCCCGGCACCTTGCCCAGCATGGCCTTGGCCGCATGGCCGACGGCCTGGATGGTTTTTTTGCCGGTGGGGCCGCCCTCGTGACGAATGGCCACCACCGAGGGCTCGTCCAGCACGATGCCCTTGCCGCGCACGTAAATGAGCGTATTGGCCGTGCCCAGGTCGATGGCAAGGTCGGTCGAAAAGTGCCGACGCAGGGATTCGAACATGGTGTGTAGTGTCCTGTGCGGCCTGCCTGCAAGGGTGGGCGCCAGGGCATACGGGCAGGCTTGATCGAGAAACCCGGGATAATACCGCAACGAACCGTCCTCTACCGTTTTCACACCACCATGTCTTTGACCCTGACCGACGTCGAACGCCTGGCCCGGCTGGCGCGGCTGGCGCCCGACCGCGCCCAGGCCGAGCACTGGCTGGGCCAGCTCAACGCTTTTTTCGCTATCGTCGAGCGCATGCAAGCGGTTGACACCGCTGGCGTGGCGCCGCTGGCGCACCCGGCCGAGTTGTTTGGCGAGGTGGCGCTGCGCCTGCGCGACGATGTCGTCACCGAGCCGAACCGGCGTGCCGAGTACCAAGCCTGTGCGCCCGCCGTCGAAGATGGTCTGTACCTGGTGCCGAAGGTGATCGAATGAGCGCGGCACTGCATGAATGGGGGGTGGCCGAGCTGGCCGAGGCGCTGGCACAGCGGCGCGTGAGCAGCGTGGAAGTGACGCAGGCGCTGCTGGCGCGCGTGCAGCGGCATGCGGCGCTGGGGGCCTTTTTGGCCGTCGATGAGGAGGCGGCGCTGCGTCAGGCGCGTGCCGCCGACGAGCGGCTGGCGCGCGGTGAGCGTGCGCCGCTGCTGGGCGTGCCCATCGCCCACAAGGACGTGCTAGTCACGCGCGACTGGCCGACGACCGCGGGCAGCCGCATGCTGGCCGGCTACCGCAGCCCATTCGACGCCACCGTGGTGGCGCGGCTGGGCGCCGGCGGCGATGGCCACCCCGGCGCGGGTGCGGTGACGCTGGGCAAACTCAACTGCGACGAGTTCGCCATGGGCTCGGGCAACGATCTGTCGGCCTACGGGCCGGCGCGCAACCCGTGGGACCCGAGCCGCGTGCCCGGCGGCTCCTCGGGCGGATCGGCAGCGGCGGTCGCCGCGCGCCTGGTGCCGGCGGCCACTGGCACCGACACCGGCGGCTCGATCCGCCAACCGGCGGCGTTTTGCGGCGTCACCGGCATCAAACCCACCTATGGGCGCTGCTCGCGCTACGGGCTCATCGCCTATGCGTCCAGCCTCGATCAGGCCGGGCCGATCGCGCGCTCGGCACGCGACTGCGCGCTGCTGCTGTCGGCCATGGCTGGGCCCGATCCGGAGCGCGACTCCACCAGCCTCGATCATCCGGCCGAGGACTACGCGCGCGGGCTGGACGAAGCGCTGCCCGGCGCCAGCGCCGCGCGCCCGTTGCAGGGTCTGCGCATCGGCGTGCCGGTCGAGTATTTCGACGACCGCTGCAGCGCCGACGTGCTGGCTGCGGTGCGCGCTGCGCTGGCCGAATTCGAGCGGCTGGGCGCGACCTTGGTGGAGGTGCGCTTGCCGCGCACCGAACTGGCCATCCCGGCCTACTACATCATCGCTCCGGCGGAGGCCAGCTCCAACCTCAGTCGCTTCGACGGCGTGCGCTACGGCCACCGCGCCGCGCAGTACGCCGATCTGTTTGAAATGTACTGCCGCACGCGCGGCGAAGGCTTCGGGCCCGAAGTGCAGCGCCGCATCCTGATCGGCACCTATGTGCTGTCGCACGGCTACTACGACGCCTACTACCTCAAGGCGCAGCAGATCCGGCGCCTGATCGCGCAAGACTTTTTACACGCCTTCGAGCGCTGCGACCTCATCGCCGGCCCGGTGGCGCCCACGGTGGCGTGGCGCATCGGCGAGAAGGCCGACGATCCCGTATCGGCCTATTTGGCCGATATCTACACCCTGCCGGCGTCGCTGGCCGGCTTGCCCGGCATGAGCGTGCCCGCCGGCTTTGGCGCCGATGGGCTGCCCGTTGGCTTGCAGCTCATCGGCCCGCACCTGGCCGAGCGGCGCCTGCTGCACGCCGCGCACCAATTCCAGCGCGCCACCGACTGGCACACGCGCGCCCCGGCCAGCGTCCCTTCCTCGCCCCAGGCCTGACCCCATGAGCCACGCATCGTTTCTCGTCCAGGGCTACGAGGTCGTCATCGGCTTCGAGACCCACGTGCAACTGTCCACGCGCAGCAAGATTTTCAGCCGCGCCGCCACCGCCTTCGGCGCCGCCCCCAACACCCAGGCCTGCGCGGTCGATTTGGCCCTGCCCGGCACCTTGCCGGTGATGAACCGCGCCGCCGTAGAGTGCGCCATTCGCTTCGGGCTGGCGGTGGGGGCCTACATCGCGCCGCGCAGCGTGTTCGCGCGCAAAAACTACTTCTACCCCGACCTGCCCAAGGGCTACCAGATCAGCCAGTACGAAATCCCGGTGGTGCATGGCGGCGAGCTCGGCTTCTTTTTGGAGTGGGGCAAGGGGGCGGATACACAGCGCCTGTGGCGTACCGTGCGCCTGGTGCGCGCGCATCTGGAAGAAGACGCCGGCAAGAGCCTGCACGAAGACTTCCACGGCATGAGCGGCATCGACCTCAACCGTGCCGGCACCCCGCTGCTGGAGATCGTCACCGAGCCCGACATCCGCTCCAGCGCCGAGGCGGTGGCCTACGCCAAGGAACTGCACAAGCTCGTCACCTGGATCGGCATCTGCGACGGCAACATGCAGGAAGGCTCGTTTCGCTGCGACGCCAACGTCAGCGTGCGCCGGCCCGGCCAGCCCCTGGGTACCCGGCGTGAAATCAAAAACTTGAATTCATTCAAGTTCATGCAGCAGGCCATCGACTACGAGGTGCGCTGGCAGATCGAGCAGTTGGAGGAGGGGCGCGCCATCGAGCAGGCCACGGTGCTGTTCGACCCTGACAGCGGCCAGACGCGCGCCATGCGCAGCAAAGAGGACGCCGCCGACTACCGCTACTTCCCCGATCCCGACCTGCCGCCGCTGGTCATTGCCCACGACTGGGTCGAGCGTGTGCGCACGACCTTGCCCGAGCTGCCGCGCGCCATGGCCCAGCGTTTCGTGCAACAGTATGGCTTGCCCGAGTATGATGCCGCCCTTCTCACGCAGTCCCCAGCCATGGCGGCCTACTTCGAGGCCACCGTGGCCGCAGGCGCCGCGCCGAAGGCGGCCAGCAATTGGATCATGGTGGAGCTGGCGCGGCGCCTCAACGCCGCCGACCTGGGCATCGAGGCCTGCCCGGTGATCCCGCAGGCGCTGGCGGTGCTGCTGGGCCGCGTGGCCGACGGCACCGTCAGCCACGCCGCGGCCAAGCAGGTGTTCGATGCCTTGTGGGCCGAGGGGCCTGCCGCCGACCCCGCGGCCCAGGCGGCGCGCGTCGATGCCCTCATCGAGGCCAAGGGCCTCAAGCAAATGAACGACACCGGCGCACTGCAAGCCATCGTGGCGCAGGTGATTGCCGCCAACGAGAAAAACGTGGCCGAATACCGTGCCGGCAAGGAGAAAGCCCTCAATGCGCTGGTTGGCCAAGTGATGAAGGCCACCCAGGGCAAGGCCAATCCGCAGCAGGTCAACGAGCTGTTGCGCCGCGCGCTCGGTGGCTGAGCGCGGCGCCGGAGGCACAGCCGGGCGCGCCTAGCGCCGCTGCTGGGCGGTGTCGTTGCCGGCGTTCGTCGCCGCAGCGCTCCACAGCCGCTCCAAGGTGTGCCGCTCGGCCTCGAAGCGCTCGTCGATGCGGCGGCGCTCTCGCTGCAGGTCGGCAATGAACTGCGCCTGCTGCAGGCGCTGCTGGGCGTTTTGCGCCAGGCGCTGCTTCAGCGCGGCCGGCGCGCGGGCCGGGTCGCGTCGATAAAACGCCAGCTCCTCGTCGATGCGCTCGCGCTCGTGCTCCAGCGCTTGCGCGTAGGCCTGGGCGGCTTCCAGGGTCGATTGGACTTGCTGCAGGGCCGCCTCGTGCGCACGCTGGTGGGCTGTGGCATCCGGGTAGCGTTGCAGTAACAGCGATTCGCGTCGCCGCTCGTTCGCCTCACGCGTCGCTGCCACGGCTTGCTCCCGCTGGCGAGCTGCGGCGCGTTCGCGTTCCTCCGCCGAGGGCGGCGGGGTGATCACGCGGCGCACGGTGCCCGTTGGTCCCAGTTCGCGCTGCTCGCGGTCACTGCACTCGGGTATCGGCCGGTCGGACGACAGCAGTCGCCCTTGCGCATCGATGCAGGTATAAATGCCGCGGGTCGAGGGGGTCGTTTGCGCGCCCGCAGCGGCAGCGTGCAACGCCGTGACCGCAACGACGGCAACGCCCGCCAACAATCGGGCGCGGCGGCAGGTCACGATGGCCAGGGGTGTCCGAGGCAGGCACATGGGCGATGTATGGTGCGACACGATGCCGAACGGCGCAGGCCACGAGGTGCGTCGGCCGCCTGCGGTGTGCGAGCCCCCCTTACGCCACCCCGTAGCGGGCGCGATAGGCCCACACTTGGGCTTTGTATGGCGCCAGCTCCGAATCGGCTTGTTGCTCCAGATAGTGCAGCAAATCGTCCAATTTGGCAATGGCGCATACCGCCAGGCCCAGCTCGCGCTGCACATACTGCACCGCGCTGTACGGCACGTCGCGCACCGTGCCGTCGGGGCCGACTTCGGTGGCCATTTCCTGTCGGTCCAAGGCAATCGCCATCGCGTGCGGCGTGGCGCCGGCGCCACGGATGAGCGCGATCGACTCGCGCGCCGCGGTGCCCGCGCTCATCACGTCGTCGATGATGAGCACCCGCCCGCGCAGCGGCGTGCCCACGAGTAGGCCCCCTTCGCCGTGGTCCTTGGCCTCTTTGCGGTTGAAGGCAAAGGGCGCATTGTGGCCGCGCCGCGCCAGTTCCACCGCCACCGCCGCCACCAGCGGAATACCCTTGTACGCCGGGCCAAACAGCATATCGAAGGCGATGCCGCTGTGCAAAATGCGCTCGGCGTAGCACTGCGCCAGCTGGCCCAACTTGGCACCGTCGTCGAAGCCGCCGGCGTTGAAAAAATAGGGGCTCAGACGCCCCGCCTTGGTTTTGAACGTGCCAAAGCGCAGCACCCCAGCGTCCAGGGCAAACTGCACGAAGCGCTGCGCCAGCGCGTCGGACTCGGGGGCGGAGTGGGCAGATGACATCGACGAAGGCAGGTGGCAAACCGAGCGTTGGGCCCCGATTGTAGGGGCGCATCGCGCCGCGCCCCGGGCGGTTCTGCGCAGGCGTTGGACCTGCCGGGTGCTGTGGCTGCCATGGGCCCGCCCAGCGCTGCAGGAGCCGCGGGTCGTCGCACTCAGGCGCGCAGCCAGGCCCAGGTGGCAAACCCCAAGGCCGTCAGCGCCAGCGACCCGCCCACGTGCAGGCCCATCGCCAGCAGGGCCCAGCCCAGACGGCCTTGTTGCAGGAGGCTGACCACCTCCACCGAAAAACTGGAAAACGTCGTCAGCCCGCCCAGCAGGCCGGTCACCAAAAACAGTCGCCACACCGGCGCCACCTCGGGGTGGTGCAGCAGCGCGGCCACGACGACGCCGATTGCGTAGCCGCCCATCCAGTTGGCGGCCAGCGTGCCCAGCGGCAAATGGGGCAGCACGGCATTGAGCGCCAACCCCAACCACCAACGCAACAAGGCACCGACGGCCGCGCCGCTGGCCACGGCAAGTATCGACGACATCATGGGGCAATTATCGCCCGCTTGCGCGGCGCCGCGCCACGCATCCCCGCCCGCTGCGGCCGGTGCTCCGGCGGCGGCCGGTGTCCCATGCAGTGCCCGGGTCGCGCCGCTGGGTGCCGCTCGCGCGGGCTGCGCCCCAGCGCCGCTGTCGCGGGCCCCGTCGTCAGCCACCCACCACCCCGGCTGCCACGTGGCCAGCGGGCACGTGTTCGGCGGCGCTGGCGACGTGACGCGTCTGGTCGTCGAAAAAGAAGTCCGGCTCGAATTCGCGCAAAAACTCGCCCTTGGGCAGTCCGCCCAGAAACAGCGCTTCGTCCACCTCGATGCGCCAGTCCATCAGCGTGCGGATGGCGCGCTCGTGGGCCGGTGCGCTGCGCGCCGTCACCAGGGCGGTGCGGATGCGCATGGCCTCCGTCCCCTCCTGCTGCAAGCGGTGCAGCGCCTGCAGCAGCGGCTTGAACGGGCCGCCCGGCAGCGGCTGCGTCACCTTGCTGGCCTCGTGTGCCTGAAAGGCATCCAGCCCCTCGGCCTGAAAGACGCGCTCGGCCTCGTCGGAAAACAGCACCGCATCCCCGTCGAAGGCGATGCGCACCTCGTGCGGGTGGGCGTCCGAGGCGCGCTGGGCGTGTGGGTACACCTGCGCCGCGGGAAAGCCGGCTTGCAGCGCGGCGCGTACATCGTCCAGATTGGCCGACAGGAATAGGTTGGCACGCAACGGCCGCAGATAGCGCCAAGGCGGCGCCCCGCGCGTGAATACCCCGCGCAAGATGGGCAGCCCGTAGTGCGCCGCCGAGCGAAATACGCGCAGCCCCGACACCGGGTCGTTGCGCGACAGAATCACCACCTCCACCCGCTGCGCCTGCGCGTCGTTGAAGCGCAGCAGCTTGTGCACCAACGAAAACGCCACCCCGGGGCCGGCGGGCTCATCCAGCCGCTGCAGCTGCAACTGCATGTACGCGCGGTCGTCGCCCTGCTCGAAGACACGGTTTTCCGCCTCGAAATCGAACAGGGCGCGCGAAGAAATGGCCACCACCAGGCGGTCTTGCAGCGCGGGCATCATCGAAAGCGGCTTCACAGGGGGGTGAGTCGGCGTCGTGTCTCCTCGACTAGGCGCTGGGCAGTCGATATCAGCAAGGTCACCCGTTGATGGGCCGTATTCAAGGCGTCAACAAGCACATCTTCATCCAGCTCATACTCGTGGATCAAACGGTTGCGCAGCTGCCGCGTTTCCAGCCAGCCCTCGGCGTCCTGCAACCAGCCCCACTTTTCCAGTAGCCGAAGGTTATCGATCATGGGGCCCGGAGCATTCCCAACCCAGCGTAGCAAAGCGGGTATCAACTTGTCCCCCAACGTGTCCTGCAGTCTGCCGAAGCGGGCAACGAACGCGTCCACGCTCTCGGCCCCTCGCTCGTCCTCACGCAAGGAGGCGACCCGCTCCGCAGTGAAGGGGCGCTGGAACAGGTAGGCGTCGGTCGCTCGCAATTGCTGCACCTCGCGCTCCACGACTTCGCACAGTTGCAGCAAACGTTCACGGTCTCTATCGGTCACAGCAATACTCCCTGCTCGTGGGCGACGCGGTGGACGGGCCGTGGCGGCAGGTTCGGTGCTTCCAGCACGATGTCGATGTGCTGCTCGCCCAGCGCCGCCTGCAGCCGCGCGCCCAAACGGCTGGCCAGCAGGGCGGGGTGCGCGATGGGCTGGGCGACGGTGACGAGCAAATCGATATCGCCGCCCCGTGCGCCGTCGTCCACCCGCGAGCCGAACAGGCGCACCTGAACCTGCGGGCCGAAGACGGCCCGCGCCTCATCGACGATGCGCTGGGCGTGATGGGGATCTAGCCGCATGGTGCCGATTCTGGCACAGTAAGCGCCACGCCGGCGCTGCAGTTGCTGGCCGTGACGCGCCCAGCAGCCGGCGTTTGTCGCAGAAGGTCGGTGCGGGCTGCGACAACCGCAGGCGCCGTGACAGGGCGATCACCGCCACGCATACCTCGCTATCGTTTGAATACCAAGCCTTGTCCCGTGGGCAGTGGCATCACGCGATAGTTTCGGCTTTGAAACCACTGATCTTCGGCCAGTTTTTGTGCCCGATACACGCCCGACCATTCGTAATCATCAAGGATGATCATACCGCCGGGCACGACGCGGTCGAAAAGAACATTCAAGACCGCGATCTCGGCTTCCGCGTGATTGAGGTCGATATGCAAGTAGGCGATACGCTGTGGCGCGCCTTGCTGAAAAGAATCAGGCAACAGGCCTTGTATCAAGCGCACCTGTGGATAGGCCTGGAAGCGCTCGCAGATGGCGTGAAAAAATCCTGGTGCCTGTCCGGGGAAGGCGTGACCTTCTACAGGGTTATAATCGAATGTATCATAACCCCAAAATGTTTTGGGGAATTGCGGGCCGCCCAGGTAGTCAATGACGGTTTTGACGCCAGTGCCGGCATAAACGCCACACTCGACGAAATCGCCTTCGAGGTGAATGGCATGCGCGGCGGCGCAAGCCAATATATAGCGACGCCATAATATGGCTTCGTCTGAATCATTGATTGCATTATTTTGCCAGGCGGTGACGAAGTGAGGATCCTCTAGTGGAGATACATTGCGGCACCAGGTAAATAGATTATCGCCGAGGTAATAACCGGGGGCCACCAACTGACGCGCTTCATCCAATAGGGCATGGAAACGTTCAGGATCGGTAATGCCCCAGGAAACGGTTGTCTGAAAAATCTTAAGCTCATCGGCAGGGGGTTGAGGCAGCGGAGGCAATGGTATCATGCGGAAAACCTCTGTCAAAAAGTGTTCGAACCAGGAGCAGTTGATTGGTGTCCTTTACAGGTATCGACATAATGGTGTCGTCACTTTCCAAGTCGGCCGCTGAATCGAATCCATAGCGTTCGATTAGATGTGCAGAGGCGTCGGCGGTATGCAACCATGGTGTGTCGTCGGTTTCATCGATGATAAGTTCCAGATGCTGCGCGGTTGTCAAGCGCAGCCGTTGCTCGCGTCCCAGCCGATAGACCCATTCCTCCCACGGCAGACTGGGAATACCCACCAAATGCCAGTCGAGCGCCACGGCCTCGCGCGGCAGTGCGAGTAGGGTGGCCTTGCCCATCGCCAGCCAACGCCCATCTAGGATGGCCCATCCGTTGTCGATGGCCTGCAGCGACGCCCCGCTTTTGCGCAGTTCGACCGTCGCGCGACCCATCTGGGCGGCCACCGCGTAGCAGGAGACCTTGTCATCAAACGCCGCACGGCGCCAGTGTAAACGATTCCATTGTCGGGCGCCGCCGAAGGAGACCACGTCGCCGTGGCGCAGCGCTTCTTCGCAGGCAAGCAAGGCGTTTGCGGCCACGATGCGCACGCCAGCGCTGGCGAACAGCACGAAGTCCACCGGCGTTTCGTTCAGGTCATGCAATACGCGGTCGAAATCCCAGGGCAGCGTGGCCGTGCAGCAGGGAAAAAAATGAACGTGGGACGCCTGCTCGCCCAGCGCCGTTTGCCATTGCCGGCGGCACTCATCAAAGCGCTCGTGATCGCGCGCTTCGATCACGATGGCCCAGCGAGCGGTCGCTACGGGGCTGGCGACGTTCGGCCGCCCGTCGGCGCCCATCATCGCATCGATCCAGCGCACAAGCCAGGTGAGATAGGTACGATCGATCGAATCGGACGTGTCATCGGGCGCGACGCGCGGGCGCCAAATGGCCAAGGTGTCACGCGCATCCAGCGCCAAAGCGGCACGCAGCAGCGCAATCAGAGCGGCGGCTGTATCATGCGCCGCGTTTGTCGTTTCAAGCAGCGCCTGGGTTTCGCGCAGGATGCCGGCATAATCGCCGTCGAGTTCGCGTTGCAAAATCGGCAGCAGGCGCGCTGGTAAATAGTGTGGATCGAGGCGCAGTGCGTAGTCGATGATGCGGCGCGCCACGTCGCTTTGCCCGTGTCCCCAGGCTTGATAGGCACGCCGCGTGATTTCCTTGACGGGCAGGTGCGGCGGGGGAAACGCCGGGCGCGGTGGTGCACCGCTGGCGGCCGCCTGCCACCATTCGCGATAAGCGGTTTCAACCTGGCGGCAGTAACGCTCGCCATCGCCGAGCGCCGTGGCGGCAAAGCGTTGCGCGGCTTCCGCGCGGAAGCGACGCACGATGGTGCGCTCGCGGTACAGCGCCACGGCACGCTCGACATAAGTATCCCAGTCGGCGACCGCGCACTCCGACAGCCCGACGTTGCACAACATGGACAAGCCCATGCGGGAGCGCAGTCCATCACCATACCGGCTGACCATCGCAACGCCCATGTACAGCGCAAACGCGCTGGTGGTGCCGCCGTTGAATGGGTAGGTGTCGAGCAGCACATCGATTTCGTTGAATGAAGCGAGAAACTCATTACTTGGTACTGGGTCAACCAGTTGCAAGCGGTTGACATCGAGCCCAGCGCGCTGCGCCCGACCGAGAAAAGCCCGCTGTGCCGCCGGATCGATGAAATTAGGCGAGCGCACCAGCAGCCGTGCGTCGGGGCACTGACGTAAAATGTCGGCCCATACCGATAGGATGGTGGTGGTGACTTTGGATATGTTGCCCACCGACGCAAAGGTGAACGTCTGGCCGGCGTCGCACGGCGGCTGCGTGCGGCGTTGCGTGACGGGCCAATATGGATCGAAGCACCAGAATGATTCCGGTAAACAAAAAGGCGCCTCGGTGTAGAATTGATCGAAATACGGGCCGGGCGTGATGTGGCGATCGCTGAATTTACCGTCGATGCTGGTCAGGCCAGTGGTCGGTGGATAGCCCAGGCCGGTCAATTGAATGCGCGCCAGGCGGGTCTTTAACAAATGCAGACGATTGGTGGATGTGTGTCCAGCGAGCTCGACCAGGATATCGAGGTCGTGCGAAGCGATGAGACTGAGCAACTGCTGATCGCCCATTTCGCCGACCGCGTGAAAATGATCGACACAAGCGCGAATGACGTTCGTCAGTTCGTCGCTGGTGGTGAAATCATGGTACGCGTAAATTTCAAAGCGCTGGCGGTCGTGGTGCTTCAGCAGTGGATAAACAAAATAAAAGACGGAATGGTTTCGAAAATCGGGCGACCAGTAACCGACGCGAAGGCGCCGATCGGCGCGGCGTTGCGCTTTCGCAGGGCGCGCGGGCACGGCTGGATCAGCGGCCAAGGGTGGCAAGGTTTGTGCCCAAAAATGGTGTTCGGCGGTCAGGGTCGATTCGGGTATCTCGGCATATGCGCTGTCAAATAGCCAAGCCTCGGCCTGCAACGGGTTGTCGAATGCCTTCAGCCACGCACGCAGTCCCGCTTGGCGCGCTTTTTCAACGTCACCGCGGCTGTGCAGCAGCGTGGCCAGTACCTGGTCCAAACCAGGAAAATGCGGGTCCAACAGCGGCATCCGCCGAATCAGCTGCCAAGCATCATCGCTGCGATGTGCTTCGGCCAGAATACTGGCTTGGTTGATGAGCGCGGGGGCAAACGTATCGTTCAGTGCCAACGCCAATTCGAATTGCTGCGCCGCCCGCGCTTTGTCGCCGATCTGGGCCCAGCACAGGCCCAGGTCACAGCGAGCGGCCGCATCATCGGGGTGGCGGCGCAGGTATTTCTCCAGGTACGCGATAGCGGTGCGAAAGTCGCGCGCCTGCAGCGCTGCCCGAGCGCGCTGCAGCCCAGAGGGGCGTTGCAGAAGGCGGCGCAGGCGCTCCCAAAATGATGTCTGCGCCATCATTGCGTTTTGGCAGGAGCGCCCGTGCGCCGGCGGCTCAGTTCCACGAGTAAGGCTTCGGTGGCGATGCGAATGAAGGACTCGGGGTAGCCGAAGTCGGCCAAGCGCGCGCGCAAGCGATACAGCAAAGCGACCTTGCCCAGGTATCCGATACGTTTGCCCTGCTGCGCCTGCAACGCCAGCGCGCAGGCGTGCTCGATGGTCCGCGTGATTTTGTTCGCCGATACCACCCCGGCTGGCGCCGTCAACAGCGCGGCGGGCAGCGTGTGGTGGATGTAATCGACGATGCGCTGTGCCAGCGACCATTCGGTGTCAAAGGACCACCAAGCCATGCGTTGCCTCGAAGTGGAAGGGTAAACGGGTGGATGGGGGAGGGTGCTACCGTCCATCAAAACCCAGGGGCGCGCCGGACAAAGCGGCAGATATACCGAGCGCCGCGGCGACCTGTAGACGCTGCGGCGCGCGCCAGTGATCCAAACGCCTGCGGAGTGGACGCCACGGTGCCCACTCCGCACCACGACACATCAACCGCGACAGCTGCCGGGCATGTACTTCGCCGGCGTTCCGCTGCAACGCCAAGTCAACGTTTGACCTGCAGCGGGCGCCGAGCCAGTCATCGTGATACTCACGTTGCTTGGAGCACCCAGAGCACTTGATGCGCCGGCAACGGTGACTGCTACTGCGCTGGCAGCTACCGAGGATACGCCTCCACCCAATACTTTCCCATAAGGTGTGATCGAGCAGGCTGATGCGACTGATGCCAGCGCAGGAAAGCTACCATTTGCCTGGTACGTCTCGGTCAGGCACGTACGCACAGAGCTCGCGGCCAAAATCAGCTCAGAGACCTTGGCGCGCACCGAATAGTCCTGGTAAGCGGGCAATGCGACCGCCGCCAGAATACCGATGATCGCGACGACGATCATCAGCTCGATGAGCGTGAAGCCCTGTTGTAAGCGTCGTTTCATGAAGAACCTCCATCCGGTTAAGGGTTGCGTGGGTATGACCTCGAGGATATCGTGGTCAACCCTGATCATGCAAGAAGCGTGCCATCGGCAGGGGCGGCGTGCGCGGCGCACGCGGCCACGGGTGTCGAGCGCCGCGTAGCCCGTTGACGTCGTCCTGCCAGCGCCACTGGCAGCAAAACTTCACGTCAAATATTGATGCGGCCGCAGACAGCCGGTGCGCGCGGGGGCGCGCATCCCTGAGGATGCATGGGCTGCGGTGTTGTCGGTATGCGGGGCGTGCCGGTCGGGGGGCAGGGCGCGGCCGGCCGGTTCCCCCAACCCGCTCACGCCAACCCCAAGCGCTGCATCCAGTAACGCAGCTTGGCCAGTGTCCAGCCCAGTTCGCGCGCGGTGCGGGACTGGTTCCAGCGGTTGCGCTGCAGCAGGGCTTCGAGCTGCGCGCGCGGCAGCGGCGCCGTGGCCGCATCGCTGACGCCGGGCGTGCCGGGCGCTGCTGGCTCGGCGCTGCCGCCTGCGTCGGTTTGGGGGGTGTGGCCCGGGGTCGCGGCCTGCTCCCCCTGGCTGGCGGTGGCGGCGCCGCTGGCAGCGGGGAATGGGCCGTGGTGGGCTGGCCCGCCGCCGGCGGGCGCGGCCAGGCTGGCTGGCAGGTCGAACGCGTCGGCGTCCAGCGCCGGGCCGGGGTGCAGGGCGAGCGCGCGCTCCAGCAGGTTTTCCAGCTCGCGCACGTTGCCGGGGAAGGGGTGGCGTTGCAGCCGTTGCACGGCGGCGGCGGTAAGGGTGGGCGCGCTCGCCCAGCCATCGCGCCGCGCCAACTGTTGCAGGATGGCGGCGGCGATCGCGGGCAGGTCTTCGATGTGCGCGCGCAGGGCCGGCGCGTGGATGGGGATGACGTTGAGCCGGTAGTACAGGTCGTGCCGGAAGTGGCCGCTTTGCACCAGCCGGGCCAGGTCTTTGTGGGTGGCGCTGACGATGCGCACGTCCACCGCTTCTTCGGCGGTGGCGCCCACGGGGCGCACCGCGCGTTCCTGCAGGGCGCGCAGCAGCTTGACCTGCATCGGCAGCGGCAGGTCGGCCACTTCGTCCAAAAACAGCGTGCCGCCGGCCGCCGCTTGAAAGAGCCCCGGTTTGTCGCTGCTGGCGCCGGTGAAGGCGCCGCGGCGGTGGCCAAAGAGTTCGCTCTCGAGCAGTTCGGCGGGGATGGCGCCGCAGTTGACGGCGACGAAGGGGCCGCTGGCGCGGTGGCTGCAGGCGTGCAGCGCGCGCGCAATGAGTTCTTTGCCGGTGCCGGACTCGCCGGTGATGAGCACCGGGGCCATGGTGCGGGCCACGCGGGCGATGGTGGCGCGCACCGCCTGCATGGCGGCCGATGCCCCCACCAGGCGCTGCAGGGCCGCCGGGGTGCTGGCCGCGGCCGATCCGGCAGCATCGCCCGGCGCCAATGCGGGCTCCGCGTCTGGCCCACTGGGGCCGGGGCGGTCGTCGGCGCCGGCTTGTCCGCGGTGGGGGGGCACGGCGCTGGCCGCTGCGTCGGCGCCGCGCGCTGCCGCCAGCGCGGTGCCGATGGCCTGCCGCAGCCGCGCCGGGGTGACGGGTTTGGTCAGGTAGTCGAACGCGCCGGCCTTCAGGGCTTCCACCGCGTTGTCGGCCGAGCCGTAGGCGGTGATGACGAGCGCGCGTTCGCCGCGCCGCGCGGCGGCCAGCTCGCGCAGCAGCTCCAGTCCAGTGCCGTCGGGCAGGCGCATGTCGGTCAGCACCGCCGCATAGCGCCGCTGGGCCAGCCGCTGGCGCGCCTGCGCCAGGTCGCCCACGGCGTCCACGTCCAGCCCCACTTTCACCAGCGCCATTTGGTAGAGCTGGCGCAGGTCGGGCTCGTCTTCGACGATCAGAAGGGCGGGGCTGGAGGTCAATTTTGTGAACCCTCCCTGCTATCGTTTTTTCCCAAGAGTGCCCGAACGGCATTGAGCAACGCTGGCAACTCGTCGTGGATGGTATTCCACACGATCAGCAAGTCGACACCAAAATAGGCATGAATGAGGAGGTTGCGGAAATCCTTGATTTCCCGCCACGCAATGTCAGGGAATTGGGACGTCAGCGATTGCGGGAGTTTGCCAGCCGCTTCTCCGATAATTTCGAATTCCCGGATTACGGCTGACTGGCGTAGCCGCTCGGAGCGAAAGGTATCGAAGTCGATATCGGCCACATAGCACTGGATGGCTTCTCCTGCCTCGAGGATGTCTTGCAGATAAAGAATAGGGGGGCGCTCATGCATACAGCGCTTCGCGTTCGACATGGGCGCGGACGGCGGGTTTCAAGGCGTCGAGCGTGGCCAGATCGACGCGTGCCCCCAGGGCCTGTTCCAGGAAGTCACGCAGCCGGAAGAAATTGCGCAACGTGTGGTGAGAGGGGCGAAGCTGGACGAGCAGATCCACATCCGAGTCGTCACGGGCCTCTCCGCGCGCCGTGCTACCGAAAACGGCGATCGCTTCTACGCCAAAGCGGTCTGACAGCTCGGCGTGATGTTGGCGCAGCACGGTCAAAACGCGGGCGCAGTGCATGGATGGAGCGGAAAGCTGACGTGGTCGAAATGGTAGCAAAGGCGCGGCGGACCGTATACGTTTCTGCGAGACCTCCGTTGCCGCACTACCGCAAGGGCATCCGCACCACGAAGGCGTTGCCGGCGCGCTGGGCGCGCAGGCTGCGTTCGTAGCCCAGGTCGGCATGGTAGCGCCGGCACAGCTCGCGCGACAGGTACAGCCCCAGGCCGCTGGAGCGCGGGTGCGCGCTGGCAAAGGGTTCGAATAGGTGCTCGCGCACCGTGGGCGCAATGTCCGGCCCTTCGCTCCAGACGGTCAGCAGCGCGTGGCCGCCCAGCAGCCGGGTTTCCACGCGGATGGCGCCCAGCGCGGCGCTGGCGTGCCGGTCGGCGTTGTCGAGCAGGTTGACCAGCACGCGCCGCAGGTGCTCGGGGTCGAAGGCGATGCGCGCCTCCCACGCCCCAGGCAGCCAGTGCAGGCGCTCGCCCTGCGGGTGTTGGCGCAGCCAGTCCTGCACGATGGCGGTGATGGTGGCGTCCAGTGGGATGGCCAGCGGCGCCTCGGGCGCGGCGGGCAGGCGCACCGCCTCCAGCACGTCGTTGACGGTGCGGTCGAGCCGCTGCACGTTTTGTTCGATGATGGCCAACAGTTGGCGCTGGGCGGGGGAGGGGTCGTCCTCGGCCAGCAGGGCGCTGGCCTGGGCGATGGCGGCCAGCGGGTTGCGGATTTCGTGCGCCACGGCGGCGGTGACGCGCCCCATGGTGGCCAGGCGCTCGGTGCGCAGCCGCTGCTCGATGGCGTGGGTGTCTTCGAGCAGTAGCACGGCCAGGCGGTCGCCCGCGTCGGTGACGATGGGGTGCAGCCGGGCGTGGATGCGGCGCAGCCGGCGCTCGCCCAGCGGCAGGTCGAGCGTGCGCTCCAGCACCGGTGCCGGTGCCGCTGCGGCAGTGGGCACAGCGGACAAGACGTCGTGTACCCAGTGCGCGAGCACGGGCCAGGCGGGCGTTTGGCGCACGGGCAGCCCGGCGAGGCCGGGGGTGGCCGCGCCGTCGTTGCGGGTGGCCTGGTCAGCGGCCACGGCCGCCGTGGCGACGCCGACCGCATCGACGCCGCCTGCCGTGGCGTGGGCGCCGGCGGATGAGGCAGCGGGGCGTGCTTCGCTGGGGTCGGATCGCGCCGGCTCACCGTGCAGGATGCGCTGCGCCGCTGGGTTGGCATACCAGGGGTGGCCCTGGGCATCCAGCACCACCACGCCTTCGCTGAGCCCGGCGGCGATGATGCGGTTGACGTGGCTGTGCAGCTCGGCCAGCTGCCGGCTGCGGCGCGCGGCGGCCTGGGCGCTGCCCAAGCGCGCCGTCAATTGCCCGGCCAACCAGGCGGTGGCGAACAGCCCCGTGCCGGCGATGGCGGCCTGCAAGGCGTCGCCGCTGCCCCAGTTGGCGGGCGTCTGTCGCCATAGCGGCGCCAACAACACCAGGGTGCCGGCCGCCGCCACCCCCAGCGCCAGCAGGCGCGGCCCGACGACGGCGGCCAGCAGCACGGGCCAGACGAACAGCGGCACGAAGCTGACGCCGCCGGGCGCTGCCCAGTGCAGCACGGCGATGACGGCCAGATCGCTCCAGGCGGTGAGCACCCACGGCCAGGACAAAGGACGGCGCACCGATGGCGTCTGGGTCGGGCGGGGTGGCCGAAACACCAGCGTCGCCGCCGCCAGCAGCGCCAGCGCGCCACACATCGCCACCAGCCACCCCGCCCCGTTGCCGGCCCGCCAGGCGTGCCACTGCAGCGCCAACAACGCCAGCGCCAACAGCAGGCGTGCCGCCATCAGCAGCCGCCAGCGGCGCAGGGGCATGGCGTCGTCATCGTGGCCGTTGCCGGCCCAGGCTTCGGCCGCCGCGCTGCCCGGCGCCACCACCCACGACGGTGCAAAGTCCGTGGCGTCGGCGGGGTACTCAGCCTTCGGCGAGGCGGCGGTGTTCATCGTTGCAATAGGGCCCCAAGGTGCCGCGCACGGCCTCGTTGGCGGGCAGGTGCACGCCACAGTGACGGCAGCGCAGCATGGGGGCGGGCGGTGCAGGTGCGGGTGGCGCCGCGGGGCGTTGGCGGGCGGCGCGTTCGGCGCCTTCGGCCTGACGCTGATGACGCCACCAGACGTAGCCCAGGACGACCACCGCCAACACCAGCAGCCACTTGATCATGCGCACCTCTGTTCAGACGCCGCGGCGCAAAATCACTTCGAGCACGAAGTGCGAACCCACATAGGCCAGCAGCAGCAAAACGCCCGCTGCGTACAGCATACGCACCGCCAGCCGCCCGCGCCACCCCCAGCGCCAGCGGCCCCACAGCAAGGCCCCCAGCACCGCCCACGACAGCGCGGTAAAGACGGTTTTGTGGGTGATCCAGCCGGCGGTGGGGTGCAGCAGTGCGGTCAACACCCATCCGGCCAGCAGCGTCAGCGTCAACAGCACGAAGGCGGCGGCGACGAAGCGAAAGGTCAGGCGCTCCAGCGCCAGCAGGGGCAGCCCGGCCGGGGTGGCGGCGCCACGGCGCAGGCTGGCTTCGGTGCGCTGCATCATCCAGCCGTGGGCCACCGCCACGCCCAGCAGGCCGTAGGAGGCAAAGCCCAGCGCCCAGTGCAGCGGCAGCCATGGCGAGGGCAGCCCGGGGTAGGCGCTACCCGGAAACAGCAGCGTCAACAGCACGGCCGGGGCCCCCAGGCCGGCCAGGGTCCAGCGCGTGGCCAGCTGCGGGTACAGGCGGGTTTCCACCGCGTACACCGCCAGCACCAGCCAGGCGGTGACGGACAGCATGAGCGCGAAGCCGAAGCGCACGGGCTGCTCGGTAAACGCCGCCAGCAGCGCCAGCGCGTGCAGCAGCAGCGTGCCGACGGTGAGGGCGCGGGTGACGCTGCGGCCAGCGCGCGCCGCCCCGGCCGCCAGTGCGGCATAACCCGCCGCCGCGCCCCACGTCAGCACGGCCGTCCACCAGGGGCTCACCGGTACAATCATTCGCTTAGTGTAACGAAGGCCCGCCATGGCATCCGCGCTCACCGAAAAACTGTCGCGCCTGGTCAAGGAGATTCGCGGCCAGGCCCGCATCACCGAAAGCAACGTGCAGGACATGCTGCGCGAGGTGCGCATGGCGCTGCTGGAGGCCGACGTGGCGCTGCCGGTGGTGCGCGACTTCATCGCCCGCGTCAAGGAAAAGGCGCTGGGGCAGGAGGTGGTGGGGTCGCTGACGCCGGGGCAGGCGCTGGTGGGCATCATCCACAAGGAGCTGGCCGCCACCATGGGCGCTGGGGTGGCCGACCTGAATCTGGCCACGCAGCCGCCGGCGGTGATTTTGATGGCCGGCCTGCAGGGCGCCGGCAAGACCACCACCACCGCCAAACTGGCCAAATGGCTCATCGAGCGCCGCAAGAAAAAGGTGCTCACCGTCAGTGGCGACGTGTACCGGCCAGCGGCCATCGAACAGCTCAAGACGGTCACGCGCCAGGCCGGCGCCGAGTGGTTTCCCAGCTCGCCCGAGCAGCAGCCGCTGGCGATTGCGCTGGCGGCGCTGGCGTATGCGCGTACCCATTACTTCGACGTGCTGATCGTCGACACCGCCGGACGGCTGGCCATCGACGAGGCGATGATGCGCGAGATCCAGGCGCTGCACGCGGCGCTCAAGCCGGTGGAGACGCTGTTCGTGGTCGATGCCATGCAGGGCCAAGACGCGGTCAACACGGCCAAGGCGTTCGCTGCCGCGCTGCCCTTGACCGGCATCGTGCTGACCAAGCTCGACGGCGATGCGCGCGGCGGCGCGGCACTGTCGGTGCGCGCGGTCACCGGCGCGCCGATCAAGTTCGCCGGGGTGAGCGAAAAGATCGACGGCCTGGAGTTGTTCGACGCCGAGCGCCACGCCGGGCGCGTGCTGGGCATGGGCGATATCGTCGCCTTGGTGGAGCAGGTCACCGCCGGCGTGGACCTGCAACAGGCACAAAAACTCGCCGCCAAGGTCAAGAGCGGCGGCTTCGATCTGGAGGATTTTCTGGAGCAGATTCGCCAGATGAAGAAGATGGGGGGCTTGTCCAGCCTGCTGGACAAGCTGCCGACGCAACTGGCGGCCAAAGCCGGTGAAGCCGACCTGAGCCGGGCGGAAAAAGACATTCGGCGCAAAGAAGGCATCATCTGCGCGATGACCCCTGAGGAGCGCCGCCGGCCCGAGATCATCAAGGCCAGCCGCAAGCGCCGCATCGCAGCCGGGGCGGGGGTGCCCGTGCAAGAGGTCAACCGGTTGCTCAAAGAGTTCGAACAGATGCAGGCCGTGATGAAAAAAATGAAAGGCGGCGGCTTGATGAAGATGATGAAGCGCCTGGGGGGCTTGAAGGGCCTGGGTGGCCTGCCGGGGCTGCCCGGGCGTTGAGGGAGGTGATCCGGGCATTGTCCCGGACCGAGGGCTGGTGCGGTTTGGCTTTCGGCGCGGTGTTGTGCCGCTGCCGGCCGTGTGCGTCTTGCCGGCACCGTTGGCTGGCGTGGGTCATGAAATGGTCGGCCGCAGACGAGCGAGGGCCGCGGGGATGCTGGGAGCCTGTCCTTCGGTGGGGCACCCGTGGCGCTTGATGTAACGCAAGGCGCGGGCAGGCGCGGCCCGGTACCATGCGCATACCGTGTGGTTGTTGGAACTTGCGCTGGCCGTCGTGGCCCTGCTGGCTGCCCTGCTGGTGCAGCCGTGGCGCTTGCTGCGCGGCCCGCTGCTGACACCGACGCTGGCGGCGGTGGCGCTGTTGCCGTGGTTTTGGCTGCTGCCGCAAAAGCTGCCGCAGGGCATGGCGGTGCAGTTTTCCGGCGCCAGCCTGCTGGTGCTGATGCTGGGCTGGCCGCTGGCGGTGCCGACGCTGGCGCTGGTGGCGGTGCTGGTGTGGGCACTGGGCGCGCAGCCGTGGCTCGCGGTGCTGTCGCAATTTACCTGGGTGGGGCTGGTGCCCGCTACCCTGGCCCTGGCCATCGGCTGGGTGCTGCGCCGCTGGTTGCCGCCCAATCCCTTCATCTACACGCTGGGCCGGGGCTTTTTGGGCACGGCGGTGGCCTTGTTTGCGTCCGGCGCGCTGTACGAAGGCATCCACCACCTGATGGGCGGCGTGACCCTGCACGACGCACTGGTGGCGCGCTGGCTGATGGCCTGGGGCGACGCTTTCCTGACCGGCTTGTTTGCGGCGGTGTTCGTGGCCTTCGCCCCGCAGTGGCTGGCCACCTGGTCCGACGAGCGCTATCTGCGTCCGCCGGCGCGCTGACGCCGACGGATGGCGCCCGCCCCGTCGGCTGCGCTACGTTGGACCGGGTGATGGTGCGCACATGGCTCGTCGAGGTTGCAGGAGGTACCGCACCGCCGGCGGCGATCGCTCGCTTGTAGAATGAAATTATGAGGCGCGACGATGCCATCGGCCAGATCGATCCACGGGATCGCGCGGCCCTGATCCGCATTTTGCAACCGCTGGTGCGGCAGTACGGCGCCCAAGTGTAGTTGTTTGGTTCGCGTGCCCGGGGGGATGCGCGCCCGACCTCCGACATCGACCTGGCGCTGAAAGCCCCGATGGCGATCGATCCGACGGTCCTAGCGCACGTGCGTGAGGCGCTGGAGGAGTCGCACATTCCGCTGCTGGTCGATCTGATCGATTACGAGGCCGTGGCGGAGCCGCTGCGGCGCGCCATCGACGCCGAAGGGGTCGCGTGGATCAACTGACCCGCTCGTAGGTGACGAAGGCAAAGGGCAGGCCGTCGGCGCTGCGGTGGGACTCGCGCGCCACCTCGCGCCACGCCGGCCCCAGGGTGGGGGCGTAGGCGTCGCCCTCGTAGGCACGGTCGATTTCGGTGACGACGGCGCGCTGCGCCCAGGGTTCGGCTTGGGCATACACCTGGGCGCCGCCGATGACCCAAACTTCCGCCGGCGGCTGACCGTCGGCGCCGCGCAGCGCGCGGCAGTGTGCCAGCGCCGCCTCCAGGCTGGCCGCCGGCACGGCCCCGGCCGCCTGCAGCGCAGCGGCGCGGTCCGGGTCGCGCGTCAGCACCAGGTTGACGCGGCCCGGCAGCGGTCGAAACCGCGGGGACAGCGACGCCCAAGTGGTGTGCCCCATGATGACCGGGCAGCCCTGTGTGAGCCGGCGAAAGTGGGCCAAGTCTGGCGGCAGATGCCAGGGCAGCGCAGGCTGCCCAGCGCGGGTGCAGCCGATGACGCCGTTGGCGGCGCGGGCATAAATCAGGTTCAGTCGCATCGCGGCCGCAGCATAGCGCAGTCGGGCCGGCACGGCTGGCGGACGGGCCGCGCCAGCCGCCGCGGCGTGGCGAGCGGCGCCCCGATGGCCCTCGTAAAATGAAGGGTTACCCCAATCCTTTCGACCGACATGAGCCAAGCCGCCGACCGACCGTTTTTTTCCGTGGCCGACATCCGGCGCACGTTTTTGGACTTTTTTGCCCAGCGCGGCCACACGGTGGTGCCGTCCAGCCCACTGGTGCCGGGCAATGACCCGACGTTGATGTTCACCAACTCGGGCATGGTGCAGTTCAAGGATGTGTTTCTGGGCACCGACCGGCGTCCCTATGTGCGCGCGGCGTCGGTGCAGGCGTGCCTGCGCGCCGGCGGCAAGCACAATGACTTGGAAAACGTGGGCTACACCGCGCGCCACCACACGTTTTTCGAGATGCTGGGCAACTGGTCGTTTGGCGACTACTTCAAGCGCGAGAGCCTGAAGTGGGCCTGGGAGCTGTTGACCGAGGTCTATAAGCTACCGGCCGAGCGCCTGTGGGCCACCGTCTATATCGACGATGACGAGGCCTACGACGTCTGGACGAAAGAAATCGGCCTGCCACCCGAGCGCGTGGTGCGCATCGGCGACAACAAGGGTGGCAAATACCAGAGCGACAACTTCTGGATGATGGCCGACACCGGTCCCTGCGGCCCGTGCTCGGAAATCTTCTACGACCATGGCCCCGAGGTGCCGGGTGGGCCGCCGGGCAGCCCCGACGCCGACGGCGACCGCTACATCGAAATCTGGAACAACGTGTTCATGCAGTTCGACATGCAGCCCGACGGCTCGGTGCGGCCGCTGCCGGCGCCCTGCGTGGACACCGGCATGGGGCTGGAGCGGCTGGCCGCCATTTTGCAGGGCGTGCACAGCAACTATGAAATCGATCTGTTTCGCACCCTGATTGCGGCCGCTGCGCGCGAGACCGGCGCCAGCGATCGGGACAGCCCCAGCCTGCGCGTGATCGCCGACCACATCCGCGCCACCGCCTTCCTGGTGGCCGACGGCGTCATCCCAAGCAACGAGGGGCGCGGCTACGTGCAGCGGCGCATCATCCGCCGCGCCATCCGCCACGGCTACAAACTGGGCCGCACGGCGCCGTTCTTCCACAAGCTGGTGCCCGACCTGGTGGCGTTGATGGGCGAGGCCTACCCCAACTTGGCCGCTCAGGCGCCGCGCGTGATGGAGGTGCTGCGCGCCGAGGAAGAGCGCTTCTACGAGACGCTGGCGCACGGTATGGAGATTTTGGACGTCGCGCTGGCCGGTGGCCAGACCGTGCTGCCGGGCGAGGTGGCCTTCAAGCTGCACGATACCTACGGGTTTCCGCTGGACTTGACGCACGACGTTTGCCGCGAGCGCGGCGTGGGGGTGGACGTGGCCGGCTTCGAGGCGGCGATGGAGCGCCAGAAAGCCCAGGCGCGCGCTGCCGGCAAATTCAAGATGGAGCGGGTGCTGGACTACGCCGGCCCGGCCAATGCCTTCGTTGGGTACGACGAGCTGCAGGCGGCGGCCAAGGTGGTGGCACTGTACGTGGACGGCACGCCGGTGGCCGAGCTCAAGCACGGCCAAAGCGGCGTGGTGGTGCTGGATACCACCCCGTTTTATGCGGAAAGCGGCGGCCAGGTGGGCGACGCTGGCGTGCTCGTCAGCGGCTCGGCGCGCTTCGAGGTCACCGATACGCAAAAGATCAAGGCCGATGTCTTCGGCCACCACGGCACGCTGGTGCAGGGGACGCTGGCGGTGGGCGACCATGTGCAGGCGCAGGTGGACCTGGCGCGGCGCGCCGCCACCATGCGCAACCACTCGGCCACCCACTTGTTGCACAAGGCGCTGCGCGAGGTGCTGGGCGAGCACGTGCAGCAAAAAGGCTCACTGGTGGATGCGCAGCGCACGCGCTTCGATTTCTCGCACAATGCGCCGCTGACGGTGGAGCAGTTGCGCGCCATCGAGGCGCGCGTCAACGCCGAGATCCTGGCCAACACCGACACCCAGGCGCGCCTGATGGATCTGGAGTCGGCCAAAGCAGACGGGGCCATGATGCTGTTTGGCGAGAAGTATGGCGAGACGGTGCGCGTGCTCGACATTGGCAGCAGCCGCGAGCTGTGTGGTGGCACGCACGTGCGGCGCACCGGCGACATCGGTCTGTTCAAGATCGTTGCCGAGGGCGGGGTGGCAGCCGGCATCCGCCGGGTCGAGGCCGTCACCGGCGACAACGCGCTGGCCTACGTGCAAGGGCTGGAAGCGCAGATGCAGGCCGCAGCCGACGCGCTGCGCGCGCCGGCCACCGATGTGGTGGCGCGCATCGGCCAGTGGCAGGAACAAATGCGCGCGCTGGAAAAGGAAGTGGCCGCCCTCAAAGCCAAGCTGGCCGCGCTGCAAGGCGGTGAGCTGGCGGCGCAGGCGGTGGACGTCAAAGGGCTGAAGGTGTTGGCGGCGCGCGTGGATGGCGCCGATGCCAAGACGTTGCGCGAGACGGTGGATCAGCTCAAAGCCAAGCTGGGCCACGCCGTGGTGGTGCTGGCCAGCGTGGACGCGGGCAAGGTGCAACTGGCCGCTGGTGTCACCCCCGACGCCGTGGCGCGCGGGCTCAAAGCCGGCGAGCTGGTCAACGCGGTGGCGCAACAGGTGGGTGGCAAGGGCGGCGGCAAGCCCGACCTGGCCATGGCCGGCGGCACCGATGCCAGCCGGCTGCCGCAGGCCCTGGCCAGCGTGGTGGACTGGGTGGCCGCGCGCGCCTGAGTGCGGCGCGCTCAGGCCCCCAGCAAGGCCCACAGGCCCAAGGCGGCCAGCAGCGCCGCGGCGCCCAGGTGGATCGCACGCACCGGCAGCCGGTGCGCCAGGCGGTCGCCCAGCCAGACGGCGGGGGCGTTGGCCAACATCATGCCCAGCGTCGTGCCCAGCACCACCGCCGTCCAGGCCTGAAATTGCGCGGCCAGCGCCACCGTGGCCACTTGCGTCTTGTCGCCCATTTCGGCGATGAAAAACAGCAGCGTGGTGGTGCCGAACACGCCCCAGCGGCTGCGGCGGTCGGCGTCGGCGTCCTCGTCCAGCCGGTCGGGTATCAACATCCACACCGCCATCGCCAGAAAACTCACGCCGAGTGCCCAGCGCAGCACGTCGGCGGTGAGCCAGCGTGCCAGCAGCACGCCGATGCCACCGGCCAGCGCGTGGTTGAGGACGGTGGCCGTCAGAATACCCCAGACGATGGGCCAGGAGCGCTGGTAACGCGCTGCCAGCACCAGCGCCAGCAATTGGGTTTTGTCGCCGATTTCGGCCAGTGCCACCAGCGCGGTGGACAGCAGGAAAGTGGTGAACATGGTCAGGCAGCGGTGAAAGAAAAACCGGGCGCGGCGTCACGGCGCGGGTGTGACCGAGCCGACTGTGTCGGGCCCGCTGAGCCGCAGGCGGCTGTGAAATTGCCGTCGCTGGCCGGTGATGGGGTCGTCGAAGGCGATGGCCTGGGCCAGCAGTTGCAACGGTGTCGCGTAGTCCGGGGGATCGTCCGGCCCGATGCGCACCACTGGATACCACGGGTCACCGACGATGGGCAGGCCCAGGGCGCACAGGTGGACGCGCAGCTGGTGACGCTTGCCGGTGACGGGGCGCAGCCGGTAGCGCGCCCAGCGCCCCTGCGGGCCCAGACGCTGCAGGGGTTCGATCCAGGTTTCGCTGTTGGGTGGCAGCCCCTCCTCGGGGGCGGCCTCGCGCATGCGAAAGAAGGCGTGCTCGTCTTCGCGCAGGTGGCTGAGGCGGCGCTGCGGCCAGGGCAGATCGTCGCGCCAGGGGGCGATGGCTTCGTAGATTTTTTCCACGCGCCGCTGGCGAAACAGGCGCTGGTAGGCGTCGCGCTCGGCGGCGCGCACGCTCAGCACCACGAGCCCTGCGGTGTCGCGGTCGATGCGGTGCAGCGGGCTGAGTTCCGGCAGGTTTAGCGCGCGCCGCAGCCGCACCAGCAGGGTCTCGCGCACATAGCGCCCGCCGGGCGTCACGGGCAGGAAGTGTGGCTTGTCCACCACCACCAGGTGCGCGTCGCGAAACAACACCTGTTCCTGGAAGGGAATCGGGGGCTCGTCCGGCAAGTTGCGCCAGTAATACACGCGCTGGCCATGCAGATAGGGGGCGTGTTCGTCGAGGGGGCGGCCGTCTTCGTCCAGTACCTGGCCGGCGCGCAGGCGCGCCAGCCACTGGGCGCGCGAGGCGCCGCGCAGCCGCTCGGCCAAAAAGTCCAGCAGGGTGGGCCACGGGCAGTGGCGCAGCCGCGGCAGGGCCACGCAGCTGGGCGCGACGCCGTCGCGCAGCGCCAAGGCCGGGTTTTTGGGCGGGCGGGCCATGGGGCGAGGGCGACTCAGAGCACAGCGCTGGGTTCGACCAGCGCGGGGGTGCGGCCCGGCACGCGCGCCAGCACCCGTATGTCCGGGCCGACGCTGTGCACCGACACGAATGCGAGTGGCCAGCCGTCCTCCAGCCGCGTCAGCGGCCCCAAGGTCGTCAGGCCCGCGCCGGCGCCGAGCAGGCGCGGCGCCAGATACAGCAGCAGCTCGTCCACCCCGCCGGCGCGCCACCAGGAGGCGTTGAGTTCGGCGCCGGCTTCGATGTGCAGTTCGTTGACGTCGCGCGCAGCCAGGTCGGCCAGCACCGCAGCCAGATCGACCTTGGGGGGGCCACCCGGGGTTTTCGGGGGGCCGGGGCGGTCCACGATGGTCACCCCCATCGCCTGCAGGGCATCGCGCTTGGTGCGCTGCGCGGCGCTGGGGTGGGCGCCCAGCGCGGTGTAGAGCAGCGCCGCCCCAGGCGGCTGCAGAATGCGCGCCGTCGGGTCGATGTCGAGCGCGGAGTCCAGCACCACGCGCAGCGGCTGGCGCGCGCTGGGCACCAGGCGCACGTCCAGGCGCGGATCATCACGGCGCACGGTGCCGATGCCGGTCAGAAGCGCGCCGGCGCGGCGCCGCCAGGCGTGCCCGTCGGCGCGGGCCGCCTCCTCCGTGATCCACTGGCTGACGCCGTTGGGCAGGGCCGTGATGCCGTCCAGCGACGCGGCGATCTTCATGCGCACCCAGGGCCGTCCGTGGCGCATGCGTTGCCAAAAACCGATGTTGCGCTCGCGTGTGGCCAGCGCGGCCGGATGATCGGTGGGCAGTACCTGCACGTCGATGCCGGCGGCGCGCAGGCGCTGCACGCCGGCGCCGGCCACGCGCGGATTGGGGTCGATGGCGGCGATGACGACGCGCTCGACGCCAGCGGCGATGAGGGCATCACAGCACGGTGGCGTGCGCCCGTGGTGGCTGCAGGGCTCCAGCGTCACCCAGACGGTGGCGCCGCGCGTGTCGGCGCCGGCAGCCTGGGCGGCGCGCAGGGCCATGATTTCGGCGTGCGCGTCGCCCGCGGCTTGGGTGTGGCCGTCGAAGCAGCGGCCATCGCGCGTGCGCAGCCGAGCGGCTACGCGCGGGTTGGGGTCGGACAGGCCCTCGGCGTGCTGGGCGAGCGCGTCGAGCTGCGCCCACCAAGCGGCATCGGTGGCTTCGGTCTCAGGTGGGCAGGGAGTCATCACAGCGCCGAAAAATCAGGTCCCACACACCATGGCCCAGGCGTAGGCCGCGCTGCTCGAATTTGGTGGGGGGCCGGTACGCGGGACGCGGTGCATAGCCACCCAGCGCGGGATCGGTGCTGGCGTTGACCAGCAGCGGTTCGGCCGTGAGCACCTGCAACATCTGCTCGGCATAGGGCTGCCAGTCGGTGGCCAGGTGCACATACGCTCCCGGCTTGAGACAGCTGGCCAGCAGCGCCACGAACGGCGCCTGGATCAGACGCCGCTTGTGGTGGCGTTTTTTGTGCCAGGGGTCCGGAAAGAAGATATGCACGCCATCGAGCCCGCGCTCGGGATGCGTGGCCGACCACGCTGGCAGCATGTGCTGCAGCACTTCCACCGCGTCGTGCTGGACGATGCGGATGTTGGTCAGCCCCAGCTCGCCGATGCGCTTGAGCAGCGCGCCCACGCCGGGCTCGTGCACTTCGCAGCACAAAAAATTCTCGTCTGGTCGCAGGCGCGCGATGTGCGCCGTGGCTTCACCCATGCCAAAGCCGATCTCCAGCACCAGCGGTGCGCGCCGGCCGAAAGCCGCTTCGGCGTCCAGCGGCGCGGGCGCAAAGGGCAGCACGAAGCGCGGCCCCAGCGCCGCCAGTGCTTTGGCTTGGCCAGTGGTGGTGCGCCCGGCGCGGCGCACGAAGCTGCGCACGGTCTTCGGGTAGGGCACGTCGGCGGGCGCGGCGCCCGGTTGGGACACTGTGGGAGGGGAGGTGTTGGAAACCGTCACGGGTCCGATTGTAGAGAGCGCGCCGGGCCGCCGTCGGCGGCGCGGCGGGGTGCGCTGTCGGGCAGGCGCCAGCGCTGACCCCAGGCCTCGATCCAGCTGTGCAGGGTCGCTTGCAGCGTGGGTCGCGGCGGCGGCAAGTCCAGCACGGTGGCGGCGGCGGCCAGAGCCGCCAGCGGGTCGCGCACATCCAGCGGCTGCGCCCCGTTTTGCTTGGACAGTTTTTCGCCATTGGGCCCGAGCACCAACGGGGTGTGCAGGTAGCGCGGCGTCGGCAGGCTCAGCGCGTGTTGCAGCACGATCTGGCGCGCGGTGTTGTCGGCCAGGTCTTCGCCGCGCACCACGTCGGTGACGCCTTGCGCGCCATCGTCCACCACCACTGCCAGCTGGTAGGCCCACAGGCCATCGGCGCGCTTGAGCACGAAGTCGCCCACTGCGCAGGCCACGTCTTGCGCCTGCGCGCCCAAGCGGCGGTCGTGCCAGTGCAGCGGCACGGGCAGATCCAACGCGGCGACGATACGGCCGACGTGTAGCCGCCAGGCGCGCGCGGGCCGCCCCCGCAGGCCCCCCTGTTCGGGGCGGCAGGTGCCCGGGTAGGGCAGGGCCTGGTGGCGCGTGCGTGGCATCCCGCGCGCTCGCCACGCCGCTTCGATATCCTGGCGGGTGCAGGCGCAGGGGTAGGCCCAGCCGGCGTCGATGAGGCGTTGCAGCGCCTCGGCGTAAGCGCCGTTGCGTGCCGACTGGTGCCACACTGGCGCATCGGGTCTGAGCCCACAGGCGGCCAACTGGGCCAGGATCTGGGCGTCCGCACCGGTGATGCAGCGTGGGCGGTCCACGTCTTCGATGCGCACCAGCCAAGTGCCATCGTGCGCGCGCGCATCCAGCCAGCTGGCCAGCGCCGCGACCAGCGAGCCGGCGTGCAGCAAGCCCGTGGGCGAGGGGGCGAAGCGACCGCGATACACCATCGCCGCCAGGGAGCCGTTCAGAGAGCGCGTCCGGTTTCGAGTACGCTCAACGCCAGCTCCAGGCCCGACAAAAAGGCGTGTTCGACCCGGTGGCCCAGACACCAATCGCCGCACAGGCCCAGCCCGCTTGGCGCATCCCACAGGCAGGGCTCACCCAATGGGCGCTGGGTTTGCGCGTAGCGCCAGCGGTGGGCCACCGCGTGTTCGGGTGTGGCGGCGATGCCGGTGAGATCGGCGAAAGCACGCAGCAGCTTGGCGGTGACGCGCTGCGGGTCGTCTTCCAGATGGTCGGCCGACCAGGACGGGGCTGCCTGCACGACCCAGCGCGCCACCGCGCCGCGTTCCGGTTTACTGGTTTCGCGCGCCACCCAGGCGATGCGGTGATGATCGCTGCGCGCGGCATCCCAGGGCGGACCCCAATCGGGCGTCTGCGGGGCCTGGGGCCAAGCCAGCATCAGCGTCCAGCACGGCGCCACCCGCACTTCGTCCTGCAGCCGCTCCTGCCACGCGGCGGCCACGGCGCTGGCGTGCAGCAGGGCGGCGGCCTGCGGATGCGGCAACGCCAGCAGCACGGCATCGAAGCCGCCGTGCACGGGTGGGGTGTCGTCGCTGGCGCGCACATGCAGCTGCCAGCGGCGCGGCGTCAGTGCATCGGGTTGTAGCGCCAGCACCTCGGCTGACCACCAGCAGCGCTGCCCTTTGCCTTGTTCCAGATCTTGCGCCCAGTATTTGACCAAGGCGCTCATGCCCGGCACTGCCACCCAGCGGGTTTCGCCGCCGGGCGGCGGGCTGACCAGGTGTTGGCCCTCGGCATCGAGCACGCGCACCCGGCGCGCCACCCAGGGCTGTACGGGCGCCGCGGTGGCGCGCAGCGCGTGCGCAAAGCGTTCGTCGCGCACGGTGAAAAATTGCGCGCCGTGGTCGAAGCCGCCAAATGGCGTGCGGCGGGTGGCCATGCGGCCGCCGGGACCGCGCGACTTGTCGAACACACTCACCTGCCAGCCGGCTTGGGCCAAGGTGCGCGCGGCGGTGATGCCCGCGATGCCAGCGCCAACGATGGCCACCCGCCCCGGGGCAGTGGTGATGGGACGGGGCGCGGGGCGGGTGTGGCGGCGCGGGCGCGCGACCTCGGCAGGGGGGCGGGGTGGACGGGGCATGGATGACGGCAACAAAACCAGGCGAGTCGGACGGCGCCTCACGAACCGGAATCTAGCAGAGTGGCGGTGGGCAGCGGCCGCGGGCAATGCATCAACAGGGCTTGGCGTGTGCGCGGCTGCGCCAGTTGCTGCAGCCACCAGCGCAGGGCGCGTCCGGCACCTTGGGGGCTGGCGGTGTCGGCGCGCCACGCGTAGCCGGTGCGGGCGGTGCGCGCCGGCAGCGTGGTGGGGCAGGCCACCAGCCGGCCCGCGTCCAGATACGGTTGAACCAGCGGCCGCGGCAGCCAGCCGCAGCCCAGACCGCGCAGCTGTGCCTGCAGCTTCATCTCCATGGTCGGCACGGTCAGGACGTCCTGCCCCGGCTGCAGTCCCAGCGTCAGACCGCCGTCGGGGGCGCTGTCGGCTACCGCGACGATGCGGTGCCCGCGAATGTCGTCTGGTGTCAGCGGCGGCTGCTGCTTGGCCAGCGGATGGTGGGGGGCGACGACGAACTCGAACGTCACCTCGCCCAGCGTGTGCAGCCGTACCTGGGCCGGCGGTACCGCATCGAGCGTGACGCCCAGGGCCAGATCGGCCTGCCCGCGCAACAGCGCGTGCAAGGTGCCCGACAGGGTTTCGCTGCGCAGGCGCAGGCGCGTTGGCGCTCCCAGTCCGTAGAAGGCTTCGCACAGCTCCAGCAGGGTACGGGCGTCGATGACGGCGTCGGCGGCGATCGTCAGCTCGGCCTCCCAGCCGGTGGCGATGCGGCGCACGCGCTGCGCCAGGGCGTCCCATTCGCGCAGCAGATGTGCGCTACCGGCCAGCAAGGCCGCGCCTGCCGGGGTGAGCTGGGCGCGGCGCGCGCGGCGATCGAACAGCAGCACATCCAGCGCTTCTTCGATTTGGCGCACGCGGTAGGTGAGCGCGCTGGGCACCACGCCCAGGGCGCGCGCCGCAGCCGCAAAACTGCCGTGCTGCGCCACCGCGGCCAGCCAGGCCAGCTGCTGCGGACCCAGCGCGGCGCGCGTCGCCTCGCCCGCGCCGGCCGCCGGCTGCGGCTCCGCGGCCGCTGGGTTCGCACTGGCGCGGGAGGTCACCGCGCGTACGCGGGCCGCAGCGCGACGGTCGGAGGAGGGGCGCAGGCGTGGCATGGGTCTTTATTTTGTTGCAAGTAGCCAGCCTATTTTCAAAAAAATTGAATACCGACGTCAATCTCTCGCCACCCTCGGCAGCGGCGACGCCGCTACAGTGGTCGCCAGTGACGAGCACGCCAGGAGACGCCCCATGATTTTTCGACGTGCCAGCGCCGAACGCGGCTGGGCCGACCACGGCTGGCTGCAGACGCGCCATTCGTTTTCATTCGCGGATTACGTCGACCCGCGCTACATGGGCTGGGGCAATTTGCGCGTCATCAACGAAGACGTGATCGCCCCCGGCACCGGTTTCGGCATGCATGGGCACCGCGACATGGAGATCGTGACCTACGTGCTGGACGGCGAGCTGTGGCACCGCGACAGCCTGGGCCACGTCGCCGCCATCCATGCCGGCGAGGTGCAGCGCATGAGCGCCGGCAGCGGCGTGCGCCACAGTGAATTCAGCGGCACGCAGGGGCCGACGCACCTGCTGCAAATCTGGGTGCACCCCACGGCACCCGGCGGCGCACCCAGTTATGAGCAAACCGCATTCGATCCGGCCGCCAAACGCGCGCGTTTGTTGCCGATTGCCGTCCCCGTCGACCAGGTGGCCGCGGTGGCCGCTCACGGCCCGCGTCCAGTGGGGTGGCGCGCCGACGCCGTGCTGTACGCCGGCTGCTTCGACGGCAGCGGCGAGGCCGCCACCCACACGCTGGCCCCTGGCCGACTGGCCTACGTGCACGTGGTGCGTGGGTCAGTGGCCATCAACGGTGCCCGCTTCGACGCCGGCGACGCCGCCCTGGTGCAAGAGGAATCGGCCCTACACCTGACCGACGGGCACGAGGCCGAGGTGCTGCTGTTCGACCTGGCGCCCGCCGCGCCGCTTGCCGAGCGCCTGTGACCCCGCCGGCTGCCCTCGCGACCGTATTTTTCCGTCGTTCGATCCGAACGATTTCGTCAACCCCACCTTCAGCAAGGAGTCCATCATGCCCCACATCGTCGTCGTTTATCACTCGGGCTACGGCCACACCCAGCGCATGGCGCAGGCGGTGGCCGAGGGTGCCAACGCACAGCTGATCGCCATCGACGCCGACGGCAACCTGCCCGATGGCGGCTGGGAGGCGCTGGATGCGGCCGATGCCATCATCCTGGGCAGCCCCACCTACATGGGCAGTGTGAGCTGGCAGTTCAAAAAATTCGCCGACGCCTCCAGCAAGGCGTGGTTCGTGCAAAAGTGGAAAGACAAGGTCTTTGCGGGCTTTACCAACAGCGCCACGATGAACGGCGACAAACTCTCGACTCTGCACTATCTGTTCACCCTGGCGATGCAGCACGGCGGCATCTGGGTGGGCACCGGCCTGATGCCGAGCAACACCAAGGCCGCGCAGCGCAACGACGTCAACTATGTCGGCTCGTCGGCCGGCGCGATGGCCACCACGCCGGCGGACGCCAGCGCTCAGGAGATGCTGCCGGGCGACTTGGAGACGGCGCGCCAATTCGGCCAGCGCGTAGCGCAGGTGACGGCGCGTCTGCGCGGCTGACGGCCCGCGCGCGCCGGGCGCCGGCGAGGCCGGCGGCAGCCGCCGCGCCCAGGTCCGGCGCGATGCGCTGCCTACAATCGGGCGCATGTTCGTCCACCTGCGCCTGCATACCGAATTTTCCATCGTCGATGGCACCACCCGCATCGACGACGCCGTGGCGCGCGCGGCTGCCGACGGCCAGCCCGCGCTGGCCATCACCGATTTCAACAACCTATTTGGTGGTATCAAGTTTTACAAGGCGGCGCGCGCGGCGGGGGTCAAGCCGCTGCTCGGTGCCGAGCTGCAATTGGCGGGGTTGGACGACGCTGCAGGCGCCGTCGGCGTCCCGGCCACGACGCCACAGACGCCGCCGCGCGTGCTGGTGTTGGTGCAGCACCACCGCGGCTATCTCAATTTGTGCGAGCTGCTGGCGCGCGCCTGGACGCGCGGCGTGGTGCGCGACCAAGCCTTCGTGCAATGGGCGTGGCTGCAGGAGCTCAGCGACGGGCTGATTCTGTTGTCGGGTGCAGCCGCCGGCCCAGTGGGGCAGGCGTTGCTGGCCGGTGACCAGGCGCGTGCTGCCGACTTGGCGCTGCGGCTGGCGCGGGCGTTTCCGCATCGCTTTTACCTGGAGGTGCAGCGCGCCGGCCGCCCCGCCGACGAGCCGCACGTGCAAGCGGCCGCGGCGCTGGCGGCGCGGCTGGGGTTGCCGGTGGTGGCGACCCACCCCATCCAATTTCTGCGGCCGGACGACTTCGAGGCGCACGAAGCGCGCGTGTGCATCGCCGAGGGCGATATCCTGGCCAACCCCAGGCGCGTGCGCCGCTTCACGCGCGAGCAGTATTTCAAGTCGGCCGCCGAGATGGCCGCGCTGTTCGCCGATCTGCCCAGCGCGCTGGCCAATGCGGTGGAGATCGCGCGCCGCTGCAACCTCACGCTCACCTTGGGCAAGCCGCGTCTGCCGGACTTTCCGATCCCGCCGGTGGACGGACGCCAGCTCGACACCGAAGCGTATTTCCGCCACGTGGCGCGCCAGGGGCTGGAGGAGCGCCTGGTTCAGCTCTACCCCGACGAGGCCGAGCGCGCGGCCCAACGTCCGCGCTATTTGCAGCGGTTGGCGTTCGAGCTCGACACCATCGTCCAGATGGGCTTTCCGGGCTATTTTCTGATCGTGTCGGACTTCATCCAGTGGGCCAAGAACAACGGCTGCCCGGTCGGGCCCGGGCGCGGGTCGGGGGCGGGCTCGCTGGTGGCCTACGCGCTCAAGATCACCGACTTGGACCCACTGCGCTACAACCTGCTGTTCGAGCGCTTCCTCAACCCCGAGCGGGTGTCGATGCCCGACTTCGACATCGACTTCTGCCAAGAAAACCGCGACCGCGTCATCGACTACGTCAAGGGCAAGTACGGCAAAGAGGCGGTCAGCCAAATCGCTACCTTCGGCACCATGGCCGCGCGCGCCGCCATCCGCGATGTCGGCCGCGTGCTCGACTTTGCCTACGGCTTCTGTGATGGTATCTCCAAGCTGGTGCCCAACAAGCCGGGCCTGAGCGTGACGCTGCAATACCCGCCCAACCCCAAGCCCGAGGGCGACAAAAACCACTACGCCATCGAGATGGAGCCGCAGCTGGCCGAGCGCATCGCGCGCGAGGAGGAGGTGCGCCAACTCATCGAGCTGGCGCAAAAGCTCGAAGGCATCACGCGCAACGTCGGCATGCACGCCGGCGGGGTGCTGATCGCCCCTGGCAAGCTCACCGACTTCTGTCCGCTGTACCAGCAGCCCGGCAGCGACGCCACCGTCAGCCAGTACGACAAGGACGATGTGGAGGCCGTCGGCTTGGTGAAGTTCGACTTTCTTGGCCTGGCGACGCTGACCATTTTGGAGCTGGCCAAGACCTTCATCATCGAGCGCCACCCCGAGCAGCGCGACTTCGCCTTCGAGCGCATTACGCTGGACGACCCGGCCACCTATCGTTTGTTCCAGGAGGGGCGCACCGAGGCGGTGTTCCAGTTCGAATCGCGCGGCATGCAGGCCATGTTGCGCGACGCCAAGCCCAGCCGGCTGGAAGACCTCATCGCCCTCAACGCGCTGTATCGCCCTGGGCCGATGGACCTGATTCCGAGCTTCGTGGCGCGCAAACATGGGCGCGAACCGGTGGAGTACCCGCACCCGCTGCTGGAGCCGGTGCTGGCCGAGACCTACGGCATCATGGTCTATCAGGAACAGGTGATGCAGGTGGCGCAGGTGCTGGGCGGCTACAGCCTGGGCGGCGCCGACCTGCTGCGCCGCGCCATGGGCAAGAAAAAGCCCGAGGAAATGGCCAAGCACCGCGAAATCTTTCGCGCCGGCGCAGCCAAAAACGGCATCGACCAAGCCAAGGCCGACGAAGTGTTCGACCTGATGGAGAAGTTCGCCGGCTATGGCTTCAACAAATCGCACGCCGCGGCCTACTCCGTTCTGGCCTACTACACTGCTTGGTTGAAGGTGCACTATCCGGCGGAGTTTTTCTGCGCCAACATGACGGTGGAAATCGACAACACCGACAAACTCAAGGTGTTGGTCGAGGACGCACAGGCGCTGGGTTTGCGCTTCGAGGGGCCGGACATCAACCGCGGCGTCTACCGCTTCGAGCCGGTGGGCGAGCGCGATATCCGCTACGGGCTCGGCGCGATCAAGGGCACCGGCCAGCAAGCCATCGACGCCATCGTCGCGGCGCGCCACGGGCGCGGCGGTGGTCCGCACGGCCAGCGCACCGGCCCCTTTGCCAGCCTGTTCGACTTTTGCGCCCGCATCGACCGCACGCGCGTGAACAAACGCACCGTGGAGGCGCTCATCAAGGCCGGTGCGTTCGACGGCATTGAGCGCAACCGTGCGGCCTTGCTGGCTTCGCTGGACCGTGCTTTCGAGTGGGCCGCGACGTTGGAGGCCAATGCCTGCCAAGGCGGTCTGTTCGACGAGTTCGGGGCCGGTGCAGGTTCGGGCAACGAGCCGCCGCCGCTGGCCGACGCCCTGCCGTGGACGGTGAAGGAACGTCTGGGCCACGAAAAAGCCGCGCTCGGCTTTTACTTCTCGGGCCACCTGTTCGACGAGGTCGAGGCCGAGGTGCGGCGTTTCGTCAAGGTGCGCCTGAGCGACGTGGTCGACAGTCGCGAGCCGTTTCTGGTGGCCGGCATCGTCAGCGATCTGCGTGTCATCAACGGCCAGCGCGGCAAAGTGGCCTTGTTTACGCTGGACGACAAAAGCGCGGTGCTGGAGGCCGTGGCCGACGAAGCGGTGCTGGCGAACCAGCGCGCCGTGCTCAAAGACGACGAATTGGTGGTGGCCCAGGTGCTGGCCCAACCGGATCGTTTTTCGGGCGGTTTGCGGCTGAAGGTGCAGCAGCTGTGGGATCTGCCGGCGGCGCGCTGTCGCTTCGGCAAATTTTTGCGCATCGTCGTTGCCGAACACGCGCCCGACATCGCGACGCTGGTACGGGAATACCCGCCGCGGCGCGAGGCGTCGGAGGTGGGCGAGTGGGTGCGTGCACTGCCGGTGCGGGTGTGGCTGTGGCGTCCCTATGCGCGTTGCGAGCTGCAATTGGACGAGCGCGCCCAGTTCTACCCCAGTGACGCGGCCTTGGCGCGTTGGATGGCGCAGGCGCACGAGCGGCGCGTCGAAGTCGTCTATGAGTGAGCGGGGCCGCTGCGATGCGGCGCGCCAGTGGCGCAGTCGGCGGCGAGGCCCTCACTCCTGCGGCCGAAAGCCCAGGATCAAGGTCGGTGGCACGCGGCCGTTTTCGTCGCGCGGCAAACGTGCCGTGCGCTCGATGGCGCGCAGCACCGCTTCGTCCCAGGCACGGTGGCCGCTGGAAGTGAGCAAGCGACTGCTGACGATGGTACCGTCGGGCAGGGTGCGGACCTCCACCTCGGCGCGCGGGTTGCCGGGTACCGTGTCGGTGAAGACGATGTGCGGTCGGATGTGCGCCACCAGCCGCCCCGCGTAGCTGGCCGATGGGGCGGCGTCGCGCTCGGCGCTGCCACGCGCCGTCGGCGCCCCGCTGGCGCCGGCCTGACCCAGGATGCGCTCCAGGTTGCGCTGGCGCTCGGCCTCCAATAGCGCTTGTTGCTGGCGCTCACGCTCGGCGCGCTCACGGGCGGCCTGCTGTTGCGCCAAGCGCTCGCGCGCCGCTTTTTCCTGCGCCGCCCGTGCCGCCTGCTCACGCGCCTGGCGTTCGCGTTCGGCTTGCTCGCGTGTGGCGCGTTCCCGCTGCGCGCGCTCGGTGGCCAAGCGCTGGGCGGCCTCGCGCTGGCGCTGCACATCTGGCTGCCGTTGCACGGCGATGTCGGCGTCGCGCGAGCTCGCTTCCCCACTGGGGGGCGGCGCCGACATCGCCGTGCAACGGCAGCCAGATGTGC